>NZ_BAABBO010000001.1:0-1045649 GCF_039538005.1 Allohahella marinimesophila | reverse complement strand
TTTGCTGTTTGCCCCGAAGGAGTTGCGCATTATACGCAGCTGGATCGGAAGATCAACACCCGATTTGAATTATTTTCAAAGTCATGGAAACTATACAAATCAAGAACATTTGAGAATGCTATAACTATATGTTCTAAATAGATTTATACCGCAGCAATTAATTTCGCATGAGCTGATTCGGCAAGGCTACGCGCCGCTTCTACGGTATCAGCACTAGCGAGAACCACGCCCATGCGGCGCCGTCCGCTGACCTCGGGTTTGCCGAACAGGCGAAGATCCACGTCGGACATCGCCAGAACCTCGTCAACGCCCGACACACTGACACCTTCGACGCCACTATGCCCTTCGACGAGGAAAGCCTTCGACGCTCCCGACGTCGCACGCTGAATGTCCGGAACCGCTATACCGAGCAGCGCGCGCGCGTGCAGCGCGAATTGCGAGTGACGCTGTGTAATAAGGGTGACCAGCCCGGTGTCGTGGGGACGGGGTGAGACTTCATTGAAAAAGACCTTATCCCCCTTGACGAACAGTTCGACGCCAAAAATACCGTAACCACCCAGGGCCGCCGTAATCTTTTCAGCGATCTCTCTGGCGCCATGAAGGGCTGCCGGGGACATTGGCTGAGGTTGCCAGCTGACCCTGTAATCGCCATCTTCCTGAATGTGACCGATTGGGTCCGGAAAGCTTACGCCGCCTGCGTGACGCAAGGTGAGCTGGGTGATTTCGTAGTCGAAACTGAGGAAGGCTTCGACGATGACCCTGCCCTCACCTGAACGCCCTCCTGCCTGGGCATACTCCCAGGCGGAAAGGAGATCGTCTGCTGAGCGTATGATCGACTGCCCCTTGCCTGATGAGCTCATAACCGGCTTCATGACGCAGGGATAACCGAGTCGGCCAGCAGCCTCCATCGCCTCCGCCATTGTATCCGCGAAGGCATAGGGGGTTGTCGGCAGTCCGAGTTCTTCCGCCGCAAGCCGACGGATACCTTCCCTGTTCATGGTGAGATTGACCGCTCTGGCCGAGGGAATAACTCTGTACCCTTCTTCCTCAAGCTTTATCAGCTCGCCTGTCGCGATCGCTTCGATCTCCGGCACTATATAGTCTGGCGCCTCCGTGAGGATCAGCTCACGGAGTTGAGCGGGATCGAGCATGTCGATCACACGGGCGTGATGAGCGACCTGCATGGCAGGCGCACCGGCGTAGCGATCAACTGCTATGGTCTCGATGCCGAGCCCCTGAAGCACCATGATCAGCTCCTTGCCGAGCTCGCCGGAGCCCAGCAGCATGACTCGAAGCGCAGATTTACGCGATGGCGTGCCGATCACGAGTGGTTTGGAGGAGGCAGTCTGTTCATGGGCTTGGGTCATAGAAAACACCGAGTCGGGATAATCATTGAAGCTATTAAAAACAGTGTCGGGCTCGCGCAGAACATCAAAGCAATCGGCCACTCTTCTTTTCACGCGCGGCTACCTGCTCGAGCACGGCAAGCCGCTGTTCATTATTGAGACTGGACCAGTTGCAGATCTCGTCGCCAGACCGATAACAACCAACACAGATATCATCTTCATCGAGACAACAGATGCTGACGCAGGGGGAGCGAACCGGGGCTTCAGCTCCGGGACGGTCTTTTCGTGCGGGCGCCGATTGAGTGCCTACTCTCGGATTCGACTTCATTTGAAGTCGACAGCCTGAAGGTCCCTGGCGTAGCGGGCTGCATTGTGAACGTAGTGCGCGGCACCAGCTTCGAGAAACTTCTTCTGTTGATCAGTCAACGATTTTCGAATCTCGCCAGGTGATCCAATGACCAGGCTACCATCGGGAATGACCTGATTCTCTTTTATAAGGGCATTTGCACCGATGATGCAGTGCTTGCCAATTTTTGCTCCGTTGAGCACCACCGCATTGATGCCTATAAGGGAGTAGTCGCCAATGGTACAGCCGTGCAACATGGCTTTGTGCCCCACCGTCACGCCGGTGCCTATAATGAGTTTGATACCGGGATCGGTATGGAGCACCGCGCCATCCTGAATATTGGACGCCTCGCCGATCTCCACCAGGTCGTTATCCGCGCGGATTACGGCGTTGAACCAGACGCTACTTTTCGCCTTGAGTACGATGTCGCCAATCAAGGTGGCGTTCGGCGCGATGAAGTGGCCCTCTCCATCCAGTTGCGGCTGCTTGCCATTTATGTTGTACATCATTTGCGCTTCTCCGTTTGAGGCAGGGCCACTCAGGACACGAGACGATCAAGCTCGCTCTGCAGGTCGCCGCTGACGTGTCCGAGCATCTGCTCGAAGGCGACATGAAAGAATTCCATGAGCACGACTGCCGTCATCCCCCATATATGATATTGACCGAAATACCAGGCAGGCACTCTCAGCTCAAGGTTGCCGAATCCGAGGTTATCAAGTCGAGCAGGTTTCTCATTGAGGAAGAATGCCAGCGGAACTTTGAAAACGCTCTCGAGTTCAAAGGTATCGATTCGCATGGGAAGCTCAGGGGCAACGGAACCTACGAAGGGCGTGACAAGTATCCCGTGCTTCGACCAGACATCGCTCAGTCTTGCCTGATGCTTGATGCTTGATGCGGGCAGGCCGATTTCCTCGTACACTTCTCTGAGACCCGTTGCCAACAAGGTCGCATCGCCGTGATCCTGCATACCGCCTGGGAAGGCCACCTGCCCTCGGTGCGTATTGAGAATTTCGGATCGCCGGGTCAGGATGACGTGAGGATCATCTTCTTCAGTCAGTAGCATCATGACAGCGGCGCGAGGAAGTTTGCTGGTGAGACTTCTGAACTGGTAACGTTGGAGTTTTTCGTAGTCGGTCATTCTATCAATAGTACACTGTGCTGCTTTGACTTTGCCATCGAATCAAACAACCTGGTAACTAGCCTTGAATCAGATCATTCGCTTCTGCATGTCCTGTGGACAACCCACCCAGGATCGTACCCCTGAGGGCGACAACCGCTCAAGAGCCGTGTGTGGCCAGTGCGGCGAAATTCACTACGTCAATCCCAAGATCGTCGCTGGCGCCGTTGCCGTGTACGAGGATCGCGTCCTGTTGTGTCGCCGGGCCATTGAACCTCGAAAAAATTACTGGACCCTGCCTGCCGGCTTCATGGAAAACAACGAAACGGTGGCCGAAGCGGCGCAGCGGGAAACCAGAGAGGAGGCGGAAGGCGAGGTCACACTCCACGGCTTGCTGTCCATAGGCGACGTGCCGCATATCGGGCAGGTGCATATGTACTATCTGGGGGATCTCATAGAGGGTAAACACAGCGTGGGCGTCGAAAGCCTGGAGACCAGACTGTTTTCTGAAGCAGACATACCATGGGATGACCTGGCATTTAAAACGGTGACCGAGACCTTGCGTTACTATTTCAGTCTGCGAGCGCGACCGGGGTTTGTCGCCAGCGCCCCAGGCGAGCCCTACCAGTTCACAGCGCAATGGAAGCCAGATCGCTGATCGTCAAGGTTCTGGTTGATGAAGCTTGACGAAGTCGTAGGCGGGCACTTCATATGGATGAGCCCGCTTGATAGCCTTCTCCACCTCGATAACCAGATTGTCGGGCACCAGAATCTCCAACTTGTACTCGACCACTCGCTCGCTCTTTCCAACTTTCCCTATGGCAGGGTCGCTGCCCTTCAAAGGCCTGAACTGCCCCTCCCCTCTGACGACCCAGCAACACCGATCGTAGTTGTCGTAAGCACCAGCTCCAGCATCGAACAGTGCTGACTTCACGTCTTCAAGCGCGAAGTCTGGAATGTATACGGTCAGCTTCAACATTGATTACCTCCCTGGGCGTTAAGCCCGCCCTCCTCATTTTAGCGTGGAGATACCTGGCGAGTATAAGGGGATCAGGCTGATAAGACTGACTGAACCTGCTACGCGGGCGCGGATACATTGGGTAACAATGAGGGTCCCCAAGGGGCAAATATAGGGCTTGTCAGCAACGAATCAATGTAAAAATTACAATGAATTCGGAGCGGTGCCAGATTTTTATTAATTCATGCCAACTTTGGAGACGGAAGAAGGATAAGTTATCCACAGGCACTCTAAAATGATTCATTTCTAAGGTCTTTCGACATTTCTCCACAGAAATTGTGGATATCACTGTGGATAGGTTTTTGATGGAGGCCTGTAAGCCTTGTGAGCAGCGGCTTGTTTCCGAATTGTTCGACTTTTAACCAATTACTTTAATCGTTAATTATCAACAACTTAAGTTGAATAACGATAGTTGAAAAGAAATGCTCGGAGGGCTTGACAAGGAATGTTTCGGATATGCCACATTGTTGATAAGACAGAGCCTCTTGTTAAAAAAAACCGGCAAATGACAGATTTCGGGCTTGCAAAACGCTTGAAAAACGCTTCCAGTCTATTTTTTAGGCAATGACATTACATTCAGTAGCAGACACTTACATTTGGTTACGTTTAGGCATGAATTGTTACCGTCATGCACCGCGATGGCGCTCGGCGAGCGCCATCGGGGACATATCAACCTTTTGCCGCGTTGAGAAAGAGCTTTGCCCATGGACTGAATTCCGACAGTCGGTTTATCCTGTCAGCACGTTCCCCGGTGGCCGCTCGGGGGCTCCAGGAATGCTGGATTTCCCTGAATACCCGCTCAGGGTGAGGCATCATGATAGTCACCCGACCGTCGGCAGTAGTCATGCCAGTGATTCCCCTGGTCGAGCCACCCGGGTTCGCAGGATAACTTGTCGCCGGCTTGCCAGCTGAATCAACGTAGCGCAGTGCAACGAGTTGATGGTTCTGTAACTCGACTGCCTGCTTGTCAGTAAGGTCAGCACGGCCTTCACCATGGGCCACGGCAATTGGAAGAATCGAGCCTGCCATACCATCAAGCAGGATCGATGGAGAGCGGCACACCTCGACGAGACTGAGTCTTGCCTCGAACTGCTCAGACCGATTTCGCGAAAAGCGAGGCCAGTGATCGGCTCCAGGGATCAGCGTCTTTATCTGCGCCAGCATCTGACAGCCGTTGCAAACCCCAAGTGCGAGGGTCTCGGGACGCTCGAAGAAGGCCTGGAACTCATCCTGTGCGCGTGAGTTATGCAGTATCGTGTTGGCCCAGCCACTGCCTGCACCCAGAACGTCGCCATATGAGAAGCCACCGCAGGCCACGAGAGCTTCAAAGTCCTTCAGCGAGACCCTGCCGGAGAGAATGTCGGTCATATGAACATCGACGCTGTCCAGCCCCATGGACGCGAAGGCAGCCGCCATTTCGAGTTGTCCGTTTACGCCCTGTTCCCGCAGAACGGCAATGCGACGCCGCCCCTGCCCGACCGCCACGCCACTGAGGCCAGATCTTTGGACAATCGCGGCCTGAGCCCTTACATCGCTCATGTCGAAGCTGGGCTGGCTTCTGAGGCCAGCGTCATCACTCGCGTCGACTGTGGCAAACTCTTCATCGGCGCATTCCGGATTATCCCTCAGCCGCTGAATCTCATAGCTGGTTCGCGCCCACAGCCGCTCGAGAGCGGCTCGGCTCCGTTGTACGATGATATCGTCTGCAAAGCTGAATGTGAGTTGGTCAGAATCTGGCACGACTTTCCCGATTTCCAGAAAGGCTTCTTCCAGCCCTGCCTGCACGAACATCGAGTGAACGTACTGGACATGGTGAGACTCCACCTGAAGCACAGCGCCGAGCTCTTCGTTGAACAGTTCCCTGACGATGTGAGAGCTGTCCTTTACCCAGCGATCAAGCTGGATAGATATTCCGCAGCGACCAGCAAAGGCCATCTCGGCAAGGGTGGTCAGGAGACCGCCGTCGGACCGGTCATGGTAGGCGCGGAGGTAGTCGCCTTCATTGAGATGCTGAATGACTTCGAAGAACCAGGCCAGGGTTGACGGCGAATCCAGGTCTGGCGCAATTGCGCCGGTTGCCTTGAAGACCTGTGTGAGCGCGGAGCCACCGACCCTGTTACGACCAAAGCCGAGGTCGATCAGGATGAGCGTACTGTCAGCAATAGGTAGAAGCTGAGGCGTCAGGCTGCGGCGCACATCCTGCACCGGCGCGAAACCGCTGACTATGAGGGACAACGGTGAAATGACATTGAGCTCCTTTTGCATGCCGCTGCTCTGGTTTTCGAACCCTCGCTCACTATCTGCAAGCCACCGCGTACTCATGGACATTGAATCCTTACCGACAGGAATCGCAATGCCAAGCTCCGGACACAGCGCCATGCCGACGGCATGAACAGCCTCATAAAGCGCTTCATTCTCGCCCGGGTGCGATGCAGCCGACATCCAGTTGGCTGAGAGCCGTATATCTGAAAGCCGACGTATTCTTGCCGCTGCAATATTGGTAATCACTTCACCAACAGCCATTCGTGCACTGGCCGCGGGATCTATCGTGGCCACCGGGGTGCGCTCCCCCATCGCCATGGCCTCGCCGCGAAAACCGGTAAAACCGGTCATGGTCACGGCACAGTCGGCTACCGGCACCTGCCAGGGGCCCACCATCTGATCCCGGCAGACCTGGCCACTGATCGTTCGATCGCCGATGGTGATGAGAAATTTCTTGCTGGCGACTGAGGGCAGAGACAGCACGCGGTCAACGGCTTCGTTGACATCGATGCGGGTAGAGTCGAAGGTCGCCTTGGTAAAGCCGGTTCGACTGAAGCTGCGCTCCATGCGCGGCGGCTTGCCGAAGAGGACCTGCATCGGCAGATCGACAGGCTTGTCTGCAAAATATTGATCGCAAAGGGTGATGTGCTGCTCGTCAGTGGCCACGCCTACAACTGCATATGGACAACGTTCGCGGGCGCAAATCTGATCGAAGCGCTCGACCGAGGACTCCGAAATCGCCAGTACGTATCGCTCCTGGGACTCATTACTCCAGATTTCCATCGGCGACATGCCGGGCTCATCGGAGGGAATGTCGCGAATTTCAAACTGACCACCACGACCGGCATCCTTGACCAGTTCAGGCAGGGCATTACTCAGCCCACCGGCACCGACATCGTGAATAAAGAGAATGGGGTTCGAGCTGCCAAGCTCCCAGCACCGATCGATCACTTCCTGACAACGCCGTTCCATTTCGGGATTGCCGCGCTGCACAGAAGCGAAGTCCAGACCCTCGCTCGAAGCACCACCACCAACAGAGGAGGCCGCGCCGCCGCCAAGCCCAATGAGCATCGCAGGGCCGCCAAGTACGACTAAACGTGATCCTGCCGGCACTTCACCTTTTTGAACATGCTCTTCTCTTATGGTTCCGAGGCCACCGGCCAACATGATCGGCTTGTGGTAGCCTCGCCATTCGAGACCGTTTACAGTCGCCGCCATCATCTCGTAGGTTCTGAAATAGCCGCAGAGATTGGGGCGACCAAACTCGTTGTTGAACGCTGCTGCGCCGATAGGTCCTTCTATCATGATTTCCAGTGGCGAGGCGAAGCGTTCCGGGCGACCAGGACTGTCCTCCCATGGCTGTTCCGCGCCAGGAATAAACAAGTTGGATACTGTAAATCCCGTGAGGCCTGCTTTTGGCTTTGCACCTCGACCGGTTGCGCCCTCATCACGGATTTCGCCGCCTGAACCGGTTGCTGCGCCGGGAAAGGGACTGATAGCCGTCGGATGATTGTGGGTTTCCACCTTCATCAGAATATGCGCAGGCTCAACCACTGCACGGTAGGACCCGCTGGCAGGGTCGGCAAAAAAGCGTTCGCCAGTGGCGCCCTGGATGACGGCGGCATTGTCGGAATAGGCCGACAGAATGCCATCGGGTGCGCTGTTGAAAGTGTTGCGTATCATACCGAACAGTGAATGAGGACAAGTCTCGTCATCGACTACCCAGCTGGCATTGAAAATCTTGTGACGACAATGTTCAGAGTTCGCCTGGGCAAACATCATCAGCTCGACATCGGTAGGATTGCGCTGCAAGGATGAAAAAGCGTCGACGAGGTAGTCGATCTCATCATCCGCCAGGGCGAGTCCCATGTCCTGATTAGCCTTTTCAAGTGCCTTTCGCCCACCACCGAGCACGTCCACAGAGGCAAAGGCCCCAGGCGAGCGGTGGGTAAATAACAGAGAAGCGGCAGCGAATTCGTGAAACACGGACTCGGTCATCCTGTCGTGGAGCAGCCCCGCAATCTGCTTGCGGACCTTGCCTTTGAGCTTGTTTTCACTTATCACAGAATAGGCCGTGCCCCGCTCTACTCGGGCTATACTGTGCAGTCCGCAGTTATGCAGGATGTCGCTGGCCTTGGTAGACCACGGCGAGATCGTGCCCTGGCGCGGTAAAACCAGAAACAGGTTACGCTCCTTGCCATGAGCGGCGTTAGCCAACTGCACAGTCTGCTTTGGCGCGTCCAGCGGCTGGTCAGGCCACTGCCCGGCTTCGACGTATTCTGCTTCGAGCAAAGTGGCGGCGAGCTGGCGATCGCGAAGACTGAGATCGTCTTCGCTTTCCAGAAAATAGACGTGGCGCGCTTCGATATCGACTATCGTAGTACCATGGGCTTGCTGCAGGCGATTGAGCAGGCGCTGCTTTCGGAAACTGGAGAGCGCTGACGACCCGTTGAATTCGTGCATATCGAAGGTTTTTTGACCGGAGCAGGTGGAAAGGAAGGTGAGCATCATAAAGTATTCGCCGGCATCGAGCCAGACTGACTGTCGCGGAATCCCGCCACGCAGCAGTGGCAGCCGCGGCCATTTGCAGCCTGTAATAGCGATCTGCCTGCTACTGTCTTCCCTGCTCAACGGCTGTACCCGCCCGGATCAGGTCGAGAAAGTCAAAAGCGAAGGCGTCCTGCATGTTGCGACGCGAGTGGGTCCCCTCACCTATTATGAAACCGATGACGGCCCGGCAGGCTTTGAGTACGAACTGGCCGTGCGCTTTGCCGAGTATCTTGGTGTCGAACCGAGGATTCGTGTTACGCAGGGTGTGCCGGAACTTTACGATGTCATTACACAGGGCTTCACTGATATCGCGGCTACGGGCCTCAGCCAGCAAGCCGCACGGAGCCTTCATCCGGAATTCCGTTTCGGACCGGTCTACAAGCAGTTTCAGCCCCTGGTGCTGTATAGACGTGGCACCGCCAGACCCAAGAACATCGCTGACCTGCTTGGCAAGTCGGTACTCGTTCCCGCCAGAACAGCCCAGATTGACTATCTGATGAACATGCAGGCTTCCGATTACCCTCAGCTACTGTGGGAGGAGCGCGACACGCTCGATCCGGCCGATATACTCAGCCTTATCGACGCCAGAGCTCACGATTTCGCGATCATGAATTCGTACGAATACGGCATACACTCGGCCATGTTTCCTGAGGTGAACAAGGCTTTCGAACTGATGGATCCTCTTGATGTCAGTTGGGTTTTTCCATCCGGTGAAGATGACAGCCTGCTCCAGGCGGCAAACAGCTTTTTTGGCGAGATCGAGCAAAACGGAACGCTGGCTTTACTTCGAGACAGATATTTCGGCCATATTGATCAGCTCGATTACGTCAACGCAGCTGTTTTCCAGCGGGATGCCAAGGAGCGGCTGAGCCGTTTTCTCGACTTCTTTCTGGCGGCCAGCGCCAAGCACGATCTTGACTGGCGCCTTCTGGCTGCGATGGGTTATCAGGAATCTCACTGGCGCCCCTACGCGCGCTCGCCGACCGGTGTGAGGGGGCTCATGATGCTAACGCTTACTACGGCCAAGGAAGTGGGTATAAAGAATCGCCTTGATCCCGAATCGAGCGTGCGAGGAGCAGCGGTTTATCTCCGAGGGCTGCATCAACGATTCAATGACGATATCGTCGAACCTGATCGAACCTGGCTTGCACTGGCCGCCTATAACGTAGGTATAGGCCACGTCAGGGATGCGCAGGAGATTACCCGGCAGCAGGGCGATGACCCAAACAAGTGGATCAACGTCATGAAGTACCTGCCGCTCCTACAGAATAAGGAATGGTACGAAAAAACCCGTTACGGCAAGGCAAGGGGCTGGGAGCCGGTGCACTATGTGCAGAATATTCGGCGCTTCTATGATGTCCTTGCGTGGCTTGACGACACCGGACGGCTGCATGACATAATCTCGCCTGAGGCCAGTGAAACCCTGAAGGCCTTTGCAGCGACAGGACAGGTCGAGCCCGATTCTGCAGCTGGGTCCACTCCACTCCAGGCTACCCATGGCGATGACATATCTTCTACTGCCGGCGCAGCACCCGTGAGGCGGGTGCTGCTCGAGCAGGTGTCCGGCGGCTTTATACTCGCCATGTAGGCTGCCGGATATTGAACCGAAAACAACAACACGTGAGTGCCGATCATGCCCAGTATTCTTTCGCGCCTGTTCAAACCCCGTTGGCAACATGCGGACCCCGTAGTCCGTGCAGAAGCGCTGAGCCAGCTTGACTGGGCGCGTGAAGCCGACCGGAAGATTCTCCTGCAGGTGCTTGCTGAGGATTCAGCGGAACCGGTAGTCAAGGCCGGTCTGGCACGCATAGAGGACCCTGGCGTCCTGCTCAATTTCGCTGGCCATGCGGACGCGACAATTTCCAAAGCGGCGGAACAGCACGTCATTGCCCTGCAGGGTGAACATTTAAGCGCCCTGACCGACTACTTCGAACAACATTTCGGCCAGCTCGATGAAGGCAGGCAAACCCGTCTGCTTCATCTGCTGCTGGCTCACGGGAAGCTGGGTGCGCAGTCGCAGGACCTGCTCAGGCACGCAGTAGCCTGCGGTCAGGCGCCGGTGGCCCGCATGGCCATGGAGCACCCCAGAGGAACAGTCAGACAGCAGGCTGCTGCTCTGCTAACAGACATAGACCTGCTAGAGCAGACTGCGGAAGTACTCAAACGCAAGGACAAAGGCGCGTACAACATTGTTCGTGCGCGCATCGACGAGCAAAAATCGAAAGTCGAGGCCGTGAGCCACTGCCTTCAGGGGCTGTCGGCCATCGCCCATGAACTCGAGGCCATGATTCAAAGTGAGTCATGGTACCGGCTTGATGAACGTTTACCTGGCCTGCGAAAGCGCTTTCAGAATGTCGTGGGGGCTGGCCCCTCGAACGAGCCACAGGTCGCTGACATGACGAGGCGGGTCAGCGATCTGCTCTTGCAGGCCGAGTCCATGGTCCAGCGGGTGGATCGCAAGCTGGCACTCAGGGAGACGATAGAGGCTCTCGAAGGCACGCTAGAGCAGCTGGAAGCATCCCCACCCACGTCGAACCAGGCGCCAGCGCTTGCTGCCCTCATCAGCACACAGGCCAATCGCTGGGCAAATGCCTGCGAAGAAGCGGCTTGCGATACTCCGCCGGCAGACCTGCTGAAGTCATTCGAGGCTGCCATGCGCCGGCTTGAAGAGATACAGCAATCATTGACGCTGGCGGCACAGGCAGCTCAGGCAGAGGCAGCTCAGGCAGAGGCGGAGCCTGAGGCAGTGGCAGATGCTGATGAACCTTCACCTGCCAAAGAAGAAGCGGATGCTACCACCGCTGCGGATATCGAGCAGGAAAATGCACTGGCAGAACTGAAGAATGAGCTGGCATCACAAAAAACTGGGCTCGCGGATCTGTTGAACGCTGCTGCGAGGGCGCTTGAAGATGGCCAATCGGGACTGACTGCCCAATATCTGAAGACCTTTGATGAGCGCATCTCTACGGTCGAGCTTGCGGCGTCTCAGGCTGCTGGTCGCGACGGCAGCAGGCTGGCAAAAGCAGCTAGCCGCAGTCTCGACAGCGAGCGCCGGGCACTCGGCCAGAGGCTGCATGAACTGCGTCAATGGGCCTCATTTGCCACTCAGCCCAAGCAGGAGGCCTTGCTGGCGCAGGCTGAGCGACTCGATGATCAATCGATTGCACCGAAAGACAAGGCACAGCGCATGAAGGCCTTGCGAGCAGAGTGGCAAGCGTTGGGACACTGTCCTGATAGACGCCTGTACGGTCGATTCCAGTCAGTGATGAACTCAATACAGAAAAGCTGCAGCACTTACTTTGAAGAAGAAAAGCGCTTGCGTAAACTCAACCAGCAGAAGCGGGAAGATATTCTCGCCGCGCTGCGCAAGCTCATTGTAGAGAGCAGCCCGGATGCGGTCGAATTGTCGGCCCTCGAAACAATCGTGGAGCGATCCCGGCAAGAGTGGCGCACCGCGTTTCCGGTCGATAGAAGCGCAGAGAAGCCTCTTCAGGCATCATTCGACGAACTCATGGCAAAAGTTGAGGCGCCGCTGATCGCGGCACGTGAGGCGGGGAAGGCAGGTCGCCTGAAACTGATCGAGGACGTGGGCGCGTTGCTCGAAAGCACCTCCAACGCTGAAGTCTCACAGCTCACCGATGCCGTCAAAGCGGCTCAGGCTCGCTGGAAGGCCCTGCCCCAGACCTGGCGGAAGGACGACAGGCAGCTTTGGCAGCAGTTCCGCGCCTTGTGCGATAAAAGCTTCGAACGACGGGATTCTGCGGCAGCAGTCCAGCGGGACTCCATGCACCGCCTGGAGCAGACCGGCAACTCACGCTTGGACACATTAAAAGATGAATTATCCAGCCTGTCGGCCCGGGCCGCGGCTGATGATCTTTCGGCCGCCGATAGAGAGGCACTTGGTCAGACGCTTGACGAAACGGAGGCGGCGATCAGGGCCGTGCGTGCCGATAGGCTTACTGGCATGGGGACCCTGGCAGCGGATACACCCGGGCGATCCGCCGCAGGAGGGAAGAGTCTTGATCGAAAGTTCGACCAACGGATCGAGAGCTTGCTGACTCAGGTCCGCGAGGCGAAACGACAGCTTGAATCACGCAAGACCAACCTGGCGTGGCGACGTCTGAGCGAATTTGCGACAGCTCTGTGCGAGGCAGGCCCAGAACATGCAGAAGCTGGTGACCTTGAAAGCAGGCTGAATAGCTCAATCGACACTGTCTTTGGACCGGCGCGCAGCGAGGACTGGCTGGATTCAGCGCATATCCTGTATGAAGCGAGACGCCTGATCGATGAGCTTGACTCAGGCGCCGAAGCGACGCTCCTGGAAACCAGTCTTCGCCAAGCCATTGTTCGAGCTGAAATTTTCACTGGCGTGGACACACCGCAGGAAGACCAGCCTGTTCGAATGTCACTACAGATGCAGCGCCTCGCAGAAATCGGGCAACGCAATCGGCCCCTCGCTGACACGGCGTACCCACATCAGCGTCGGTCTTCGACCGCGCCTGACGGTGTCCCTGAGGCGCTGCTCATCGAGTTTGAGCTGGGGGCCGCGGCTCTGCTTGCCAGACAGTCGCTACCAGATCTTGAAAAAGCGCCTTCCGCGAAGCAGCTAGGTGAACTGTTCAGGTCTCGCTGGCAGGGTCTGCATGTTCCGGGCTGACTTTGCGAATGGCTTCGCGCACGCTGTGCGCGACTGCGTCGCGCATCTTGCGCAGATCGTCCGGCTGGAGGAAGAACGCCATGTCTACACTATGGCGGATATAACGCGGCGGTAAGGTGTTGAGCGAGATGCATGCCATATCGCAGACCTTGTCCTGATCCGCCTCGCGGCCTGCGAGCTGGAGCGCCAACTCCTCGATGACCATCCGCTCGTAATAGTTGTACATGTTATCCAGAACTGTCACTTTTCATCTCCATGTTAGCGGCTCAAGCTTTCACGAAGTCTAGCCGAGTTCTGGCCATTTGTTAGGCCTGTGATAGAGGCCAGAACAGGACGAGTATGGCCACGGTGCTCACACCGACCAGGAGATTCATGGGGATACCTACACGCAGGAAATCACTGAAGCGGTAACCACCTGGCCCGTACACCATCAGATTGGTTTGATAACCTAGCGGCGTCGCGAAGCTCGCAGAGGCAGCCATCATTATTGCGAAGACGAAGGGTTCTGCGTTCAAGCCTGACTGCTCTACCAGGCTCAACACGATAGGCAGCATGATGACTGCCGCCGCATTGTTGGTAATGACCTCTGTCAACAACGATACAGTCACATAAGCCAGCAACAACAACAGCCAGGGGCGACCATCACTGAGTTCAGTCAACTGTGTGGCGATGAAAGCAGCCACGCCTGTTTTTTCCAGCGCTGCACCGAGTGCAAGCGAAGCGGCAATCGTGATAAGCACTTCAAGATCCAGACTGCGCTCCGCCTGTGACACCGTACAGCAACCGGTGAGCAGCATGAGACCCGCCCCCATGAGCGCGGCGTTCAGCATCGACAGCAGTTCAAAGGTGGCAGCGAGCACGAGCGCCAACAGGATGACCCACGACAGCACTGCCCTGCTATGGCGGGGCGTCTCCTTTTCCAGATCGCTGATGAGCAAAAAGTCCTTGTTGTAGCGCTGTCGGCTCACAAAGGCCGGCCGCGCCTCTAGCAGGAGTGTATCGCCTGCTTTCAGCCGAATACTGCCCAGATTGCCCTTGACGCGCTCGCCGTTTCTGGCGACAGCCAGCACTACAGCGCCGTAGCGATCACGGAACTGGGCTTCACGAATGGCCAGGCCAACTGCGGAGCAATGCGGGGAGACAACCACCTCAACAAGGCAACGTTCAGCGCGATCAGTCCGTAGGGTGCTGGCCTCGGACTGGTCGGCGGAGGGAATGATACCCTTGATCCTGAGCAGGTCCGAAATCGCTTCGGTATCGCCAGCAAATACCAGACGATCGCCACCCCTAAGCGTTTCTTCAGGCGAAACGGCAGTCAGGATATTCTGATTGCGTTCAATTTCCACCAGGAAGATTCGCTTGAGATTTCGCAGACCGGCGGACTGGATAGAAGCGCCAACGAGCGGGCCATCGTGGGCCACCTGGACTTCAAGTGTGAATTCGCGGAGGTTCTCGAAAGTGTCCTTGCGGCTTCGATCCGGCAGCAGACGTGGAAATACCAGCCACATGAACAGCAGCCCAATCACCGCGACCGGCAGTGCGACTGCGGTTATCGAGAACAGGGAAAAGCCGTCCCGTCCGGTCAGCGCCTGATATTGCCCGTCAACGATGAGATTGGTGCTGGTGCCAATCAAGGTGACGGTGCCGCCGAGGATGGCCGTGTAGCTCAGCGGGATCATGAGCCTTGAAGGATTGATATCGATCTTGCGTGCCCAGGCGCTGACAGCGGGGATCATGGTAGCTACGACCGGCGTGTTGTTCAGAAATGCGCTGAGCACAACCACTGGCGCACCGATTCGCGTCAATGCGCCCCGGTGCGTTTCAGGCGCACCGAGCACCCGATTGACAAGGATATCGATACCACCAGAGCCGTGGATGCCGCTTGCGACCACGAACATGGCGGCGACAGTGATCAGACCACTGTTGCTGAAACCGGCCAGGGCCTCCGTTGGTGTCAGCAGGCCGCCCACACTGAGAATGGTCAGGGCGCCCATCATGGCAATGTGCGCGCGGATCTTCGTAAACGCGAGCAGCAGCAACACACTTGCGGTGAGCACCAGCGCAAACCAGCCTTCCCATTGCATTTACGACACTCCCTTCAAATTATTGATGTGAAGGGACTATATAGGGAGAGCGATAGGCACAAAAGCAATAAAAAGTTATCTACTTAGATTGTTTTTTCTTTTTCGGCGGAGCTGTGCTCAGTATTTCGAGTGCAGCTGGTGATTGATAGAAGCTGGCTAGCCGTCGCCTTACAATAGCTTCAAGCTGACCACTCTCTTTCAGCGCTGTCATCAACGAGGGCAGTATTGGCTCCAGCTCTGTAACGATGCGTTCGGATGTGACATCAAAATCATCGAACAACAGCCCCAGATCACCTTCACCATATTTGGCAAAAACGTAGTCAACCATCATTTCGTAGCTGTCGCGAAAGTATGGCGTTGTCCTGAAGTTCAGCCAGAATTCGTAGCCCAGGGCCACGAACTCGGACAAATCGATACTGTCCATTCCTTCCTGGATTTCGCCAAGCGTCTTGTTCTCTGCAATGTCCCAGAGGTCCATTGCGGACTCCCTCAGGTCTTCGTCCGTGAAGGATTCTTCGAAGAATGTCTTGCTTTCGCGCAGCAGGAAGCCAATGTTCCTGTTAATGAATTTCTTGATATTTTCTTCGACCGCACTCTCGAGATTAGGCATCGTCCTGTTCATGACGCCGCGCCCCATCTTCAGCATCGAAGAGACACCCCGAACGTTCATCATGCTGGTGTCAGCGATGTAGCGTGAGATAGCTTTGTAGATGACGCCTGAGATGAGCTCTTTATAGATCGGCAGGTCAATAATGTGATTGATGCCTTTCATGCGCTGCTCACGCAACTCGAGCACCTTTTCTGCAAAGCCTGCAAATTGCGAGGTGCTCATGATTTGCTTGAGCTGGGTCTGGCGGTGGGCTTCAGAAGTAAAGAGATGAGTCGCCGCCTCGCCGCCTATTTCGACGCCGGCCCCTGAAATTTCACGGTCGACGACGTTTCGCTGGATGATGTCCTTGACTTGCTGGGCCGTCACGATCTCTTCCAGACGACGCTGCCGAAGCCACTGCATCAACCCGTTTGACTCGCCCTTGAACCATTCCAGAAGGCTGCTGCTCTCGAAGTGCTCGAGTTCGTGCGCGACGTGGCGCTCCAACAGTTGTGCTGCCACGGAAGCAGGTGGCTGCGACATATGACTTTCCCTGTGCTTGATCTAGCTATTTGTTATGAAGCAGCCGTCCGCTGACCGAGAAATTTACCCAGCACGCGGTTGACTGCACTGCCAACCTTGTCCAGCGCGCCACCGGGCTCCGTCAGACTGTCTGGCACCGAGTGCTTCAGTATGCGGGTCACCACGGTCTTGTACTGATTAAGGAAGGTATCCGTGTTATAGGGTACGCCGTATCGCCGGCAGATATCTTCCACTCGAGCAGCAATCTCGGGATACCGGTGTGCAGGCAGATCCGGAAACATGTGATGCTCGATCTGATAGCTCAAGTGACCACTCATGATATGCAGCCAGCGACTGCCAGTAAAATTGCTTGAACCCAGCAGCTGACGATAATACCACTGCCCCCTGGACTCATCCTCACACTCTTCCGGCAGGAAGGTCTGCGCATCTTCGGTAAAGTGCCCACAGAATATGATAGTGGACGTCCAGAGATTACGATTGAGATTGGCAATCAGGTTTGCGGCGAACACCTTTGGGGCAAATGGGCCAGCCAGCAAAGGAAACAGTATGTAATCCTTGCCTAGCTGATGACTGGTCTTGTCGACAAAGCGCTTGAGGAAGGGAAGCTTGTCCTTGGGCTTCACCGTACCATTTTTGATGTTATCGATTTCGAGTTCATGCAGCGCCACACCCCACTCGAATAGCACCGAAAGCGCGACGTAATTTCCGAACTGAGTCAGGTGCCACGGCCTCCATGGCTCATCCTTGCTCAAGCGCAACAGACCATAGCCGTAGTCGCGATCCTTGCCAATAATATTGGTAAAGGTGTGATGCTCGTAATTGTGATATTTCCTCCACGATTCGGCATCACAGACGATATCCCACTCATAACTGCGTGAATTCAACTCCGGGTCATTCATCCAGTCGTACTGGCCATGGAGTACGTTGTGCCCGATCTCCATGTTCTCAAGAATCTTGGACAACGACAGCAAGCCCACCCCGGCCATCCAGGAGAACGGGGTCAGGCTAAAGTGAATGAGGGAACGTCCAGCGATTTCGGTATACTTGTGACGACGAACGATACTTCGAATATAGTCGGCATCCCGCTGACCGAGATCAGCCATGATTTCGTGACGCAAGTCATCGAGTTCAGCACCAAAACTGTCAAGCTCTTCCCGTGTCATCAAGCTGAGTGACCTGGTTTGCATGTCCATAATGTGTACTCCCTATTTGCGGCTCGAACGTAAAATTAAAAAAAGTGTCTGTTCCGACCGGTGAAGAGCAGGCCTTACCAGCCCACAATCGCTACCTGGCCGATGGGCACTGAGATACACGCCTGAACGTGCACGCCAGGCTCGGAATTTATTTCACCCGTCAGCCGGTTGAAGACTGGGCCCGAGGCTTTCTCACAAAGACATTCCTTGCAGATACCACTGCGGCAGCCAAACTTCGGCTTGAGGCCTGCCGCCTCTGCAAGTTCAAGCAGGGTTTTGCCGCCTTCGGACTCGATGCTGCCGCCACTGCTAGCAAAACTGAGTGTGGCTTTGGCATCCAGGGACAATGCCGACGCCGGTACCGCAGCGCCAAAACTTTCGATGAAGATGGCCTCCGGGACCACACCAAGTGCAGTGGCTTCGTCAGTCACCAGTGTCATGAATCCCTGAGGACCACAGATGTGCACTGAGCGCTGCTCAATATCCGGCACCAGTTCGAAAAGCTTTTCCTTTGAAACGAGGCCCTCCGAGTCGGTGTAGACGAGGTCAAGCTGGAAGCCGGCATGCTCTTCGGCAAGCTGCTTCAAACGATTCGCGAAGATCACTTCCCGCTCATTGCGAACGAAGAATGCAAGATGGGTATCGGCCATGGGGTCGGCATGCAGACGGCTCTCCAGCATCGACATGATGGGTGTGATTCCACTGCCTGCGGCAACAAACAAAGGCGCCTTGATGCGAGCTATGCCGAAGCGCTCTTGAGCCCGCCGAAAATTGTCCAGGGTGAACTCACCCTGTGCGGTTGCGAGATGAACAATGTCCCCGACCTCACAGTGTTCAGCCATCCAGTTGGACACCTTGCCGCCTTCGACCTGCTTAACTGTAATACTTATGCAGCGATTTTTGTCCAGCTTCGCTGGAGAACATGACATCGAGTAGTTTCGACTAACACGGACACCATCGATGTCGACTTCGATTCGGGTATATTGCCCCGCTTCGAAACGGCCCCAGCGACGGGCTGGACGAAGGACATAAGTACGCACGGACTCAGTCTCTTCAATGACGGATTCAACAACCGCGGGCACTCTGGCCTGATTGAGCCTGGGATCAATTTCACATAGCAGGAAATTCAGGTAGCTTCCCAGCAAACCAGGGGGCAAAATGCCTGGCGCGTCCTTGATGCGCTCGTGCAGCGTCGTGACTGAAACTTCGACGGTGTGCGCCATGGCCTGTATGGCATGATAACCGGTAGCGATTAACGGCAACGTTCCTGCTTTGAACATGAGCTTGCTCCATCCCGGATGCGCCCGGACTTTGTGTACGAGTGTGCACTCACTTTAAGCTGAAGCGCGGCCTCAGTCAACACTTGTACACTGAAATTTTGTGATGATGATATGACTTACTCAACACTTACGACCGATATGCCAAGGTGTAAAGTGTAAAACCAACGCCCCAATGCTCGCTTTCGATATGGCGACGTTTATGGTCGTTAGTGTACAATCAGACACACAATTCGTCGGTAGTGAACGCGCTATCGCCATTTATCAAGCGCATGGTGACCCTCTGGACAGTCAACGCATCCTGAGTCGGGAAGAAAAGAAGCGACAGACGCGACAGTCTCTCGTTGATGCGGCGCTGACGCTGGTTGGGCAAGGTGAAAATTTCACCGGGATCAGCATCAGGGAAGTTGCAAAGAATGCTGGGGTAGTGCCGACCTCCTTCTATCGTCATTTCACTGACATGGAAGAACTTGGCCTGGACATCGTCGACGATCTCGGCATGATGCTTCGGCGAAAGCTGAGAGCCGTTCGCCAGACCGATGGCTATTCAGGCGAACTGACCAGAAGTTCAGTTCAGCTGTTCACTGACTTCGTCTGCCATCATCGTAATCACTTCTATTTCATGTACCAGTGTCGTGCGGGCGGCACCGTACGGTTGAGAGCAGCCATTCGTAACGAGCTCAGCTTTTTTGCCAATGAACTGGCTTCCGATATCCGTCAACTTCACATGCTGGGGAAAGTTGATAGCGCCGATCTTCAGATGGTCTCGCAACTCATCGTTGCAGCGGTATTCGAGAGCACCACCGACCTCCTTGACCAGGTAGATTCTTCCCCTACGTTCCGCCAGGAGTTCGTCGACCTTACCGTGAAGAAGCTGCGACTCATCTGGCTTGGCGCTGAATGCTGGCGGTCTCGCAGGCCGGCAGACTGAACGGGGTCGGCCCTGTTCTTCGTATAGCCCGTAGGGCGCTGCTCTCTGGCGGCGCAACAGGCTAACCAGGAGTTGTTCCAGCACATGAAGACCCCACGATTTGCAGGCTATCTCAAGGAAACCTTCACCGACTGGCTCGCTGATGACGCCTTTCAGAAAAGTGCCGCCCTTGCCTATTACTCGATATTTTCCATTCCCGGCCTTGTCATCATCGTTATCACTGTCGCCAGTCTTGTGTGGAGCCCGGAGTACGTCAACGAAGTTGTGGCCGAACAAATTGCCAACACGGTAGGGCCCGACGCCGGGCAACAGATTGCCACCATGGTCGAAAACTCACGCCAGGAGACCAATTCCCTGCTGGCCATGCTTGCGGGTATAGCCACGCTGGTGTTCGGTGCCAGCGGGGTATTCAGTCAACTCCAGAAGTCCATCAATGCAGTATGGGGCGTCGAAGTGGACCCTTCGGCCGGCTTCAAGCAGATGGCACTTGGTCGGATTACCGCCTTCAGTATCGTTCTGGTCATCGCTTTCCTCATGATCGTCTCACTGATGATGTCGGCTGCGCTCTCGCTGCTGAACGGCTGGATTCAGTCCCAGCTGCCAGGCTTTCCTACCGTCATCTTCTTCCTGCTGAACAATCTGTTGAGTATTGCCGTGCTCACGGTCTTTTTCGCGCTTATGTTCAAGGTCCTGCCAGACGCCAAAGTGCAGTGGCGCTCAGTGTGGCTTGGCGCCCTCCTGACCAGTATCCTGTTCACGCTTGGCAAATTTCTACTCGGCTTCTATTTCGGCCAGTCTGATCCGGAAGCGGCTTTCGGAGCGGCTGGCTCGATTATCCTGGTGATGCTATGGGCATATTACACGAGCCTGATCCTGCTGTTCGGCGCTGAGTTCACACAGGTGTTCGCTCGCAATAACGGACACGGCGTTCAACCAGCGCGACACGCCCGCCATGATGCAGCCTATCGTCTGCAGGCACTGAAAGCAGCCGCAGAGCAGCGTGATAGCACTGCGGTTAAGCAGCTCGCAGACGACCTTTAAACTCAAACACTCATTACTCCCTAAGCGTCCAATGAGGCGGCCGGCTGGTCGCACTGGCCAGCCCGAATGTCGGATTACGTCATACCGGCATTCGGGCGCTTCAACTAAGGTATGGCCAGCCTTCAAATCCATTCTTCGGAGCACCAGCCATGACACAACAAGCCTTCATCTTTGATGCAGTGCGAACACCCCGAGGCAAAGGCAAGCGCGACGGCTCGCTCTACGAGGTTAAGGCGGTTGACCTGCTGGCCATGGCACTGCGAGCCGTGAAAGACAGGAATGAGCTCGATACCAGTCGGGTCGATGATATTGTCATGGGTTGCGTGACTGCCGTTGGTGATCAGGGTGCCGACATCGCCAAGACCGCCGCCTTCGTGGCGGACTGGGATGAGCAAGTGGCGGGCGTTACGCTAAACCGTTTCTGTGCGTCTGGCCTCGAGGCCGTCAATCAGGCGGCCGCCAGGGTCCGCAGCGGCTGGGAGCAGCTCATAGTCGCTGGTGGAGTCGAGTCCATGTCCAGAGTCCCGATGGGCAGCGACGGCGGTGCATGGGCCCTTGATCCTGCCACCAACCTGAAGACAGCCTTCGTGCCCCAGGGTGTTTCCGCTGACCTCATCGCCACTATCGAACACTTCAGCCGCGACGAGCTCGACCGCTTCGCGTTGTCTTCCCAGCAAAAGGCGGCCGCTGCCTGGAAGGATGGTCGCTTCAGCAACAGCGTCGTGCCTGTAGTCGACAGCAACGGCCTCATTATTCTGGAGCGCGATGAACTGGTTCGTGCAGATGCCAGCATGGAGGCGCTGTCCGGGCTGAAATCCTCGTTCCAGATGATGGGCGATATGGGCTTCGACGCAGTGGTCAGAGACAAGTACCCCTGGGTGGAGCGCATTGACCACCAGCATACGCCCGGCAACTCCTCCGGCATCGTGGATGGCGCAGCGGCAGTGTTGATCGGTTCGGAAACGCTTGGACGGGCACTGGGCCTCCGTCCGCGTGGCCGCATTATCAGTGCCGCAGTTACCAGCACTGACCCTACAATCATGTTGACCGGACCCGCGCCTGCAGCTCGAATTGCGCTGGAGCGGGCCGGCCTCACAGTGGCTGACATCGATCTGTTCGAGGTGAATGAGGCTTTCGCATCTGTGGTGTTGAAGTTTCAGCGCGAACTCGATGTGCCGATGGAAAAGATCAACGTCAATGGTGGCTCGATAGCCATGGGCCACCCGCTTGGCGCTACTGGCGCCATGCTCGTCAGCACGCTGCTCGATGAACTCGACGCCAGACAACAGCGCTACGGCCTCATCACCCTCTGCGTCGGCGGCGGCATGGGCATCGCCACCATCATCGAACGCAGCAGCGAGTTCTAGTTTTCCTGTCACCAGGCACCACTCCCAACAATAGAGGCTAAGCAATGAGCGCCATTCAATATGACCGCAGAGACGATGGCATCGTCGTGCTCACCATGGATATGCCGGGCCAATCAGCCAACACCATGAATCAGGATTTCCGCGATGCATTTGGACAATGTGTCGACCGCCTGCTGGCCGATAAAGCCAATATCACAGGCGTTATTCTGGCTTCAGCCAAGTCCACATTTTTTGCCGGTGGAGATCTGAAGGAGCTCGTCGCTGTCCAGCCAGCTGATGCTGAGCGATTCATGACCATGCTCACAAATCAGATCACAACACCTCTACGACAGCTCGAAACCCTTGGCAAACCGGTTGTGGCTGCGATAAATGGCGCAGCGCTCGGCGGTGGCTGGGAGCTGGCCCTCGCCTGCCATGGCCGCATAGCTGTCAGCAGCAGTGCTTATCGGCTGGGATTGCCTGAAGTGACACTCGGGCTGCTTCCTGGCGGCGGTGGCTGCACACGACTGCCTCGTCTTCTCGGCATTGAAAAGGCCTTGCCCTTGCTAATAGAAGGCCAGCAATTGACGGTCGACAAAGCCCTGAGTCTCGGCCTGCTGAACGCGACCGTCGATAGCGCTGACCAACTCATCGATGCCGCTGTAAGCTGGATATCTGCACACCCCCAGGCAAAACAGCCCTGGGATGAGAAAGGCTACAAAATGCCTGGCGGCTCTCCCGACAATCCGAAGGTAGCCCAGATGCTGGCCATCGCACCGGCGATGTTGAAGGCGAAGACAAAGGGCTGCTATCCCGCACCCGAAGCTATTCTGAGCACCGTTGTTGAAGGTGCCAAGGTGGACTTCGAGACCGCTCAGCGCATCGAAAGTCGCTACTTCACCCACTTGGTCACGAGTCAGGTCGCGAAGAACATGATCGGCACCTTCTGGTTCCAGCTAAACGCCATCAAAGCGGGCAAGAGTCGGCCACAGCTCGACATGGGCGTGAATGGCGGCAAATCATTCGAGATCACCAAAGTCGGCGTACTGGGTGCTGGCATGATGGGCGCAGGTATCGCCTACGCCACTGCCACCAAAGGCATTCAGACGGTGCTCAAGGATGTATCGCAGGAACAGGCAGACAAGGGCAAGGCTTACACGCAAAATCTGTTGGACAAAAAGCTGCAGCGCAAGCGCATCAGTGCGGAGAAGCGTGATCAGCAACTGGCGCTGATAGAGTCGACCGTGTCGGTCGAAGCATTGAAAGACTGCGACCTCATTATCGAAGCAGTGTTTGAGGACGGTGATCTGAAAGCCAGGGTGACCAGGGAATCGGAGCCCATGTTGGCCACGGGCGGCGTCTTCGCCACCAATACGTCGACAATACCGATATCCCAGCTGGCCAGTGCTTCCGAGCAGCCCGCTGACTTCATAGGGCTACATTTCTTCTCACCCGTAGACAAGATGCAGCTGGTCGAAATCATCAAGGGGCAGAAGACTTCGGATGAGACACTCGCCAAGGCCTTCGATTTCGTTCTGCAGATTGGCAAGATACCCATCGTCGTAAATGATAGTCGTGGATTTTTCACCTCACGCGTCTTCGGCACTTTCGTCAATGAGGGTATCACCATGCTTGGTGAAGGTATTCATCCGGCGAGTATTGAAAATGCTGCCCTTCTCGCTGGGATGCCGATAGGCCCACTGGCCATTTCCGATGAAGTCAGCCTGAAGCTCATGCGTCATATCAGACGGCAGACCGAAGCTGACATCAAGGCGGCAGGCGGAACTTATCAGAAGCATCCTGCCGAGGCAGTTATTGACGTCATGGTCGACGAATTCGAGCGCACCGGAAAGGCTGGAGGCGGCGGCTTTTATGACTATCAGGTAAAGCTGCCCAACGGCAGTCTCGGCAAGCAGCTCTGGAGTGGTCTTGCGGATCGTTGGACTGACGATGCACTCACTCGGGCCACCGACCTGCAGACTCTGAAAGACCGGTTCCTCTATATTCAGGCGCTGGAGACAGTACGCTGCCTGGACGAGGGCGTCTTGCATAGTGTGGCTGATGCCAACATTGGCAGCATATTCGGCATCGGCTTCGCGCCATGGACGGGAGGCGCCTTGCAGTTCATCAATCATACTGGACTGACGAAGTTCGTGTCGCGCAGTCAGTCATTGAAGACTGATTTCGGCGATCGTTTCGATCCTCCGGCCAGTCTGATCAGCATGGCTGACACCGGAAAGCAGTACCGTTAGGCCCTTTTTTGTGAACCAGCGCTATACAAATAAGCAACGTTGCTAGTGATGAAGATTATGGTAGCCTAGACTGAATCGTGTACATTTTCACAATGGTCGATCACATGCTTCAGCTTCTACACGCAAGTCGCCGCTTCTGCGGCGCGCCGTCTCCCCGCACCCTGACACCAAGGGTCGGCTCTGCATTCCGTCTCGCCAGTATTACTCTGTTACTGTCGCTATGGAGTAGCGGGCCAGCCCTTGCCTTGCAGGAGCCGCAGCCAGATAGCGGAGTGACCGACCGGGAGGCTTTCCTTGGGGAGACACTGTCACCCAGTGTGGCTCAGGAGAAGGTCAGCAGGGACATCGCGCGGCAGCTTCAGTACAGCCATTACCGCACGCTGCGAATCGACCGGGAAGTCTCTTCCAAGGTCTTCGACAATTATCTCAGTTACCTCGATGGCCAGAAGCTGTATTTCCTCGAAAGTGACATCAAGGAATTCGAAGTCTACCGTCACCGCCTCGATGGTGCTCTGAAGACCGGTCAGCTCGATCCGGCATTCCGAATCTACAATCGTCTTCAGGAGCGTCTCTACGATCGCATCACCTTTGCGCTGAAGCTGCTCGAGAACAGCAGTGACAAGCTCGACTTCGAAAAAGATGAAACGATACTGGTCGACCGAGCTGACGAAGCCTGGCCATCCAGTGAAGAAGCCATGAATGAAATTTGGCGCAAGCGTGTCAAGAACAGCATTCTCAGCCTTGAGCTGACAGGCAAGAAGGATGATGAAATCCGGAAAACCCTGACAAAACGTTACGAAAGTCAGCTCCGTCGGGCCAGCCAGACCCGTAGTGAAGACGTCTTCCAGGGCTACATGAATGCCTTCACTGGCGTTTACGATCCCCACACACAGTATTTCAGCCCGCGTGTTTCCGAAAACTTCAATATCAACATGTCGCTTTCGCTCGAGGGCATCGGCGCCGTGCTTCAGACAGACGACGAATATACCAAGGTGGTACGACTCGTACCGGCTGGACCGGCAGACAAGGCCGGTCAGCTCAAGCCGGCTGACAAGGTGGTCGCAGTCGGTCAGGACGATGATGGCGAGCTGGTAGATGTCGTGGGCTGGCGCCTCGAAGAGGTGGTCGACCTGATTCGTGGGCCAAAGCAGTCTATCGTGCGCCTCAAGGTCATTCCTGCAAACGCCGCCAGTGATGATGAAACGCGAGTACTCAAGATCGTCAGGGATCGTGTAGCGCTCGAAGATCAGTCTGCCAGCAAGGAAGTGCTCGACATCGAACGTGACGGCAAGGACTACAAGGTTGGCGTCATTGAAATACCGACGTTCTATGCCGATTTCAAGGGCGCTCAGCTTGGCGACCCGGATTACAAACACACTACCGCCGATGTTCGCAAACTGCTCAAGGAACTGGAGCAGAGTGATATCGACGGTCTGGTCATCGACCTCCGAAACAATGGCGGTGGCGCCCTGCAGGAAGCCATCACGCTGACCGGCCTGTTCATTCCGCAGGGTCCAACCGTTCAGGTTCGCACCAGTGATGACCGCATCGCCGTTCACAATGATCCTGACAAGAATGTCGTCTATGGCGGACCACTTGTCGTGTTGGTCAACAGGATGAGCGCCTCAGCGTCTGAAATTTTCGCCGCAGCCATCCAGGATTACGGTCGTGGTCTGGTGGTTGGCAACCAGACCTTTGGAAAGGGCACCGTTCAGTCAGTACGAAACCTGGCCAGTGGTCAGCTGAAGATCACCGAGTTCAAGTTCTATCGTGTGTCCGGCGGCAGTACCCAGCACAGTGGTGTCTTGCCAGACATCACCTTCCCTTCAGCGATCGATGTCGCAGAGATTGGTGAAGACGCCCTGCCTGAAGCCCTGCCCTGGGATCAGATTGCAGCGGCCGACTTTGAAAAAGTGAGCTCATTCGATCTTTATCTGCCAGAGCTGGCCCGTCAGCATGAAAGTCGAATGCTGAAGAACAAGGAGTATCAGGCAATCCTGGAGGAGATCAGCTTCCTCGCGGAAGCGAAGGCAGAAAAGGAATTGAGCCTGGTTCTGGCAAGCAGAAAGGCTCAACTCGAAAAGCAGCGCAAGAAGGAGCTCTCGGTCGTGAACGCCAAGCGAACTGCGCGCGGTGAGGATGTGTTTGAAGATTTCAAAGCCTACGAGACCTTCGTAGAAGCCGAAGCAATGAGGACCGACAAGGACGATGACGAAGCTGACCTGTTTACCAAAGAGTCGGGTGAGATCCTCATAGACCTGCTGAATGCACAAAGCCGGGTTGCCACACACTCCCCGACCTGAATCTGAGCACTCATGAGCAAAACGGACAAGCCGGGCAAACCGGAAGAGACAAGGAAAAAAGTCAAAGCTGAAGTTGATCCGCCGGCCAGGGATCGACAGGGCGGCGCCTTCAGCTGGGTCAACAGGCTGGGAGGCCTGACTAGCGGTGCATTCAAGTTGGCCCGCAAGACCGGTAGCGGCTCCTACAAGGTAGGAAAGTCGATACTGAACAGTCAGGACCAGCTGAGGCTCATGGCTGCGGCAGGACAGTCGCTGAAGGATCTCAGAGAGGTCACTGGCCTCACAATTACCGAAATCAGTGATGCGGTAAACCTGAAGGACAGAAGCTTCTGGGAGGCCGTTGAAGACGGTACTGCGACCCTGTCGTTCGAACTCATCCTGCGTCTGTCTGCCTTACTGGCGAGAAATGATCCCATTCCGTTCATCCTGAAGTATACCCGTACCTACAACCCGGAAATCTGGCGTCTGCTGAACGACTGGGGGCTCGGGCGGCTTCCTTTGCAGTACGAACGGGAGCGACAGTTCATCAATATCTACCGGCGCCATGATGCAGCGCGAACGCTGAGCGACGAGGGCTTTCAGACCGTCCTGGGCTTCACCAGGAAGTCGTTCGAGATGAGTTTGCACTTCATTCAGGAGAGTGAACGACTCACTGACGAGAATGAACGGCTTCGAAACGAGAACGCGACCCTTCAACGCTCGTTGGCCAAAGCCGAAGACAACGCGCGACGATTCAAGACTGCGACAGCGCGTCAGCACGATGAGGCCGCTAGCGAATATCGCAGAACAGTGGGCTCAGAGCGTGATAGAAATAGCGGAAGCTCTTCAAAATCCTCCAGAAATCGGTCCTCGAATCAACAACCGCAAGAAGATTCGAGAACTGCCTCTAATAACCGACAATCAACCGACGAAAATTAATTCGGCTGGGCTATAGTTAGAAGATTACAATCTGCTAACCAATGAGCTCGCCCGTTCCGGCCTACCCGGCTCTGACTGGCTCTCCCGGCTTACCACAGCCCTTAGTCTTTGTTTGGAGTGGTCCCTTTGCAAGCGCAGTCAGCACTCATCGTCGATGATTCAGCGACAGCCCGTCTCATGCTCGCCCGTATCCTCAAGAGCATGGATATTTCGACCCGGCAGGCCCGCTCTGGGGAGGAGGCACTTCAGGTTGCCGCCAATAACCCGCCTGCCATGATCTTTCTCGACCACCTCATGCCCGGTCTTGATGGCTTCGAGACGCTCAAATTGCTTAAACAGCAACGAGCAACTGCCGACATTCCAGTCGTTATGTACACCTCGCAGAATGCCGCCAAGTATGTTGAAGAAGCCAAGGCTCTCGGGGCCATCGGTGTCATTACCAAGCAAGTGGAACGCGGTGACCTTTTCGAACTCGTTGAAAAAATGCTGCTGCAGCGTGCCAATTTGCGCTCGGATACCAAGGCACCAATCTACGATCTCGATTCGGCAGACAGCTCGGAGGCCATGAATCCAGAGTACGATCTTGATGTGGTCGACATCGAGATGAATCACGAGGAAAACGTTTCGCCGCGTTTTGATTCACGTAAATTTCGTAATGCCCTGGTCACCGGCGCGAACGACCAGGAGTTCGCGAGATCCTCAGCGCATGGCCCTGTGCTGAGCTTCGAGCAGATCGCTTCCATCGAAGCGAATATCAGGGAGGCGGTGGTCACTGAGCTGCACGCCCAGGACAGGGCACTGGTCAAACGCTTCAAATGGGCTACGCTTGGCTTAGCAGCCTTTGCAATCATCATGCTGTCCACATTGCTGGCCCAGGAAACACATATCGATCAGCTCGATTCCAAGATTGCACATCTGGAGCAGAGCTTTTCGGCCAGACAGCCAGCGGTAGAACTGGCCCAGCTCCAGCAGCTTTCACAGAAGGTGGACGCGCTGGCCACGGAAGCTCAGCAGGTGGACGTGCTTGAAGCTCAGGTTGGCGAAATGAGACTCATGATGAACGAGATGATTGGTATCCTAGAGGATAATTAGTGTTCTTTCGCGCTTATGAACGGAAGAAGTTTCTCATAGTAGATGACTTCGACAGCTTTGTTATTTCCCTCAAACAAATGCTGCGTAGCATGGGTGCGTCAGATGTTCACAGTGCGCGTAATGGTGATGAGGCTATTGAAGCCTGCCTGAGCCGCCATCACGACGTCGTCTTCTGCGACTACAACATGGGCGATCGCAAGAACGGCCAGCAAGTACTCGAGGAACTGAGACACCGCAAACTGCTTCGACACACCGATATATTCTGCATGATTAGTGCGGAAGCCAGTAGTGACATGGTCTTCGGTGCACTTGAGTATTCCCCTGACGCCTATATTACCAAGCCAATCACCCGGGCCCTGCTGGCGAACCGCATGGATAAGCTGATCGAGCTGAAGGATTCCGTGCTCGATATCAACAAGGCTATCGACCTCGAAGATTATTCGAAGGCTATCAGCCTGTGTGCCAAGCATCTTCGCATCGGCTCCAAGTTCAAGGTCTGGCTCTACAAGACGCAGGCAAACCTGTTCTATATGGTGGGTGATTACCAGCACGCCAAGAAAATCTACAATGACATCCTCAAGGGCCGCGACATCGATTGGGCCCGTCTTGGCCTCGCCCGTGTTCTTCTGGCTGAAGGTAACGCTGCGGAAGCTGAAGCAGAGTTTGAGTTCCTGCTGCAGAAAAATCCGCAACTCGTGGAAGCCTACGATCTCAAGGCCGAGGCGCATCGACAGCAAAAGCAGTACAAGCTCGCGCAGCAGTCGCTCATGGCTGCCACTGCAATTTCTCCAATGGCATTGACACGTCAACGCAAGTTGGCCGAGCTGAGCGTAGATATCGGTGATCTCGAGCAGGCGATGAGCGCTTATAAGCAGGCTGTTAAACTGAGCGATAAAAGCTGCCTGGAAAATTCGGATACTTACCTGCAGTACGCGCAGGTGATCGCCGATGTCACCACGAAAAAGGCGATGGAAACGCCTGACGATCCGAATCTGCAGCGAGACACCGATCTCATGCTCAAGGAAGCTTCGCAGGCACTAGACCGCACCAGACGCCGATATGCCCACGACCCGGGCGTGGTGATGCGGGCGCATATGGCGGAAGCGAGAAACTGTCAGGTGGCAGGCAAGGAGCATCGCGCTTCCGATGCACTCGAGAAAGCTCAAGCGGTAGTAGAGAAGGCAACGGCAAATCCTGAAGCGACCCTGGACCCGATCGTTCTGCTGGATATGGCGCAGAGTCTGTTCGATATCGGTAGAAATGAAGAGGGCGATGCGCTGCTGAAGCGACTGGCCGAAACCAATGCTGACAATCCTGCGGTGCTGCAGAAGATCAATGAACTGATCGAAGAACCTGTCAGCATGAAGGAAAAGCTCATTGCCAGAGAGCGCAACAAGAACGGCATACAGGCCTACGAACAGAACCGTTTTGCAGAGGCGATCTCTTATTTCGAGGAGGCCATCGCCATCACCCCGCTACAGGTTGGCCTCAATCTCAACTTCATTCAGGCCTTGGTGAAAATGGCTTCGGAAAAGCCACTGGACAAACGACTCGTGGAAGCCGGCAGGTCAAGTTTGCAGGCCCTCTCGCGAATAGACGCATCGGACAAGCAGTACAAGCGCTTCATCCATTTGCAGGAACGCTTCAACAAGGTCACCTCCAGCGGGGCCAGCGCATGAGCAACCAGGGACAGCCCATCGATTTCGCCTTTGTCATGGCCTCCAGCGTCCATGACATGAAGAATTCTCTGAGCCTTCTACTTCACAGCATCGATGAGCTCGCCGTGCTGTTGCCGGATATCGATGCCAACCATCCCGCCAGTCACCGGATTTCAACGCTACAGTACGAGGCTTCACGGGTGAATAACGACCTTGTGCAGTTATTGACGCTGTACAAGCTTGAGAACAGTGTGGCTGGTATCACCCTGGATGAACATGATCTTGATGACTTTCTGCTCGAGCAGCTGGCTCGATATGAGCCCTTGTTCCAGTCGCGCGGAGTCGACTGCCAGATCCAGTGTGAAGAGGGGCTTGCGGCCGTTTTCGATCGAGACCTCGTGAGCGGCATTATCAATAATGTGCTGGCAAATGCCATACGCTACTGCAAGCAGACCATAGTGGTTTCGGCCAGGGTGCCCGATGCCGCAGACGATGCTGGCTATGGTCTTCTCATAACAATTGCCGATGATGGCACCGGATTTCCAGGCGAGATGCTGGATGCCGCTGACGAGTTTCACCTGAGTAGTGACTTTCGCTCTGGCAGCACTCACCTCGGCCTTTATTTCGCCGACAGGATAGCGAAGCTTCATAGCGGGCACTCGCTGACCGGCAAGGTGCGCCTGAGCAATGGCCAGGTTGGCGCATCCTCTTCAGGCGCGGTATTCGAGCTGTTGCTGCCCTGACAGCCTGGCAAAACGACGCAGAAGATAACCCAGGCCCAGTGCCGCTGCAGCCAGGCCGAGACCCAGTCCCAGCCATATCCCGATCAAACCCAGCCATTGCAACCCCACCCAGGCCGCTGGGAAGCCGATCAGCCAATAGCTGACCGCTGCCACTACCGTAGGGGATGTGCCCATACGGAAGGCTCTGGTGACCGTCATCAGTATAACCTGCACACAGTCGACCGCCTGAAAGATGGCCGCTACGAAGAGCAACTGTATGCTCAGCGCTCGCAACTGTGCGGCCTGGTCTGCTGAGTCGGTCGCTGAAGCGGCTGCCGACGCGGTACTATCGACGCCGAGGGTGAACAGACCCACCAGCCAGTGCGGCACCAGCACGAAGACGGCCGCAGCAATCGCACAGAAGAGCGCTCCCAGAGCAAGGCCCGCTCTCATATAGCGAAAAGCCAGCGCGATCTGCCCTGAACCAAAGCACTGCCCCACCCGGATAGCCGTGCCTTGAGCTATACCGATATATATGTTGAACGACAGTGAAGCAGTCTGAAAGGCGATCTGATGAGCGGCCAGCGCCACCAGCCCCAGTGTGCCGGCCAGAATCGTCGCCATCGTGAATAGCCCGATCTCCATGGCCCAGGCCAGGGCGATGGGTACACCGAGCGTCCAGAACGGGACCAGTTGTCTGATATCAAAAGCAGCGCCTCGAAGGGCCTCGAGTACAGGCTTCACCTGCTCATCCCGCCATAATTCGCGGAGCAACAGGACCAACATCAATAACTGGACGACTGCAGTACCCATGGCCACACCAGCTACACCGAAGCCGTCCCAGCTGCCGACGCCACCCATCAACAGGTAGCTGACCGGCGTGTTGAGCACACAGCAGAACAGACTGATGCGCATAAGACTGCGCGTGCGCCCCAGTCCTGCAGCCAGTCCACGGAAAATCAGAAATACAAACGCCGGAAAACTGATGAGCGCCGACATCTGCAGATAGGTAGCGGCATGGGGAATGTTGGCCGGGCTCTGGTCCAGCAGCGGCAGTAGCGCTGGCAGGAACTGCAGCGCTACTGCCAGCACCCCCGCCGTTACGAGCGCCAGCCAAATGCCCGCCTTAACGACTATGGCAATGCGTTCGACGCGCTGCTGTTGCGGAATCTTGACCGAACCGGACAGGATCGCTACTTCGTTGCCAAGCGCCGAAAACAATCCGGTCATTACTGTAATGATGAACAGGTATATACTGGCACCCAGACCGCCGCCGCCAAGTTCGGCCAATCCAAGCAGGCCGAACATGACGGTATCCGTAAACATCATGAGCGACTGGGCGATCTGCGCTGCCGACAGCGGCCAGGACAGCCGGAATACTTCTTTGAACACCTGAATCTTCAAGCGATTGACCCTGCGAATGACCAGAAGCCGCAAGATCATACATATAGATGCCGACGCCTTCTACGCCGCGATTGAAATCCGCGACGATCCTGGCCTACGTGGTCTGCCGGTAGCAGTGGGCGGTAGTGCAGACCGGCGGGGCGTGATCACCACCTGTAGCTATGAAGCAAGGCGCTACGGCGTCAGGTCGGCGATGTCGACCGGCGAGGCCATGCGCCTCTGCCCTCACCTGGTGCTGGTGGGCGTCAACATGGAGAAATACCGTAGCGCTTCGACGGTAATGCGGTCGATCTTCAAGGACTATACCGAACTGATCGAACCACTGTCGCTCGACGAAGCCTACCTCGACGTCAGCGACAGTACGCAATGTCGTGGCAGCGCAACATTGATTGCCAGGGAGATTCGCCAGCGTGTGTTCGAGGCCCTGCAAATTACAGTGTCGGCTGGCGTTGCGCCGAACAAGTTTCTGGCCAAGATCGCCAGCGACTGGAACAAGCCGGACGGGCTCAAGGTCATTCGCCCCGAGGACATTGACAGCTTCGTAGCCGATCTTCCGGTAAAGCGGATCCACGGCGTGGGCCGGGTGACCGCAGAACGCTTGCAGCGTCATGGTATAGAGACCTGTGGAGATATCAGGACATGGGAGCTCAACGACCTGATGAAGCAGTTCGGTAGCTTCGGCCATCGGCTACATGAATTCGCCTACGGTCGTGATGAACGCGAGGTGACGAGTGACCGAATTCGCAAGTCACTGTCTGTAGAGCACACCTATGCTGAAGATCTTGCCGATGCTGAGGCCTGTTACCGCTGCCTGCCTGATCTTTTGGATAAACTGCATACGCGTCTGGCTCGCCTGCCCGAGCATTTCCAGGTGAGCAAGAGCTTCGTGAAGGTGAAGTTCGACAACTTCACCACGACTACGCTTGAGCGTGTGGGCACGGATGCTACTGCAGAAAACTACGCAGCGCTGTTCAGCGAGGCTCTGGCCAGGGAAAACCGAGCGGTTCGACTGCTTGGCATTGGTGTCAGATTTCGTCAGACCGGCGACTCGCAAGGCGGCGTTCAACTGGATCTGTTTCCGGAACTGGCCGGTGTCGTGGCAGCACGCGGGTAGCCGGCTTATTCAAGTCGGGACTGTGAACAGCTGCTGTGCTCGTTGCAGGTCGGTGGGCGTATCGATATCGACGAGACAACCCTCGCTGATCGTCGGCACAAGGTGTATCGATGTTGCAACAGAAGCCACGATGCTCTGCGCGCCGGAGTCACCAGAACAGCGCTCGAGCTGAGCAAAATAGCGGCGGCCAAAAATCACTGGATGCCCGACTCTGCCGCTGGGGGTGTGCACGGGTCTGACTATGCCGTCGCCATCTGCATGTAAAATGAGCTCCCTATGCAGGCAGGGCGTCAGCAGGGGCATGTCTGCCAGCGCAATGCCGACCGCCTCGGGGCAGCCCTGCGAGACCGTCAACAGCGCACGCAGACCAGCGGCGATGGTGTCGCCCATGCCTCGTGTCGACACCGGCAGTACCTGCACATTTTGCTCAGCCAGCAAGGCACGCAGCGCATCATCATCTTCACGGACGGCGACGAAGATTGGCCACGGTGTGCCCTTGAGACTGGCGATGGCCACTTCTATCAACGTTATTTCTTTCGCGCCCTCTTCCGATGTATCCCTGAAAGCCAGCGGCGCAAGCAGCTTTGCAGCCCCGAAACGTCGGGCTGAACCTGCCGCTAACATAAGCCAGGCCATAAACTCAGTGACTCGCTGGTGTGGTCGTTAGCGCTCGACTGCGGGCAGCAATCAGCGTAGCAGCGGAAGCAATGGCAATTTCGGCGGGGGTCTTACTGCCTATATCCACACCGATGGGCGCATTGAGTTTTTCAATCTGGCTGACACTCAGTCCGAGTGAAGACAGACGCTCGCGACGCTTGGCACTCGTCTTCGCCGAGCCCATGGCGCCGACAAAGAAGGCCTCGGAGGCGAGCGCTGCAAGCAGCGCCATATCATCGATTCTGGGATCGTGTCCCAGCGCCATGATGGCGGACCAGCGATCGGAAAACCGGCTATCCACGAGATCGTCCGGCAGGGTTTGCAAGAGTGTACCTTCTGGCAATTGTTGCCACTCGGCACTATCGACTGCGAGCTGATAGAACCAGTCGCGGGGTTCGCACACCGTGACTTCAAAGCCGAGATCAAGCCCGATGGGTACCAGCCGCCGCGAAACATCGTTTGCACCAATGAGAAGCAGGCGCCAGGACGGCCGCAGGTGAAAGCTGAAGCGATGGTTAGCGGCTGCATGGTGGAGATGGCCATCGTCCGGCATCAGCGAATAGGCCTGCGAGCCGGTGTCTACTGTTCGCACGAGACTCTTTCGTTCGAGCAGGCGTTGGGCGATGGCATCGAAATGGGCCCGATGAGCGGCCGCCTGCCCTTGTCCGAAGTACTCGATAAGCAGACGCATTCTACCACCGCATGGCAAAATCGCGCCTTCGGGCGGGGCAAATGTGTCCAGGTCGAAATGCTGATTCAGGGAAGCCGGGTCAAGCGTGGCACTGTCGCCATAATAGATGGTTTCAACCGCATAGTCTGGCAGCGGCCTGCCGGATTGCCCGGTATGCGCCGCCAGATACTGCAGCAACTCCGCCTCGATGCAGCCTCCAGATACTGACCCTGCCGATTGCAGCCGCCCTGTGCCACTGCGACACAGTGCCAGGCAGGCGCCCGGCGGACGAGGCGAAGAACCGAAGGTCTCCACTACTGTGAGCAGAAAGACCTCATCCCCAGCCGCGAAGCGCTCCCTGACCTGAGCAAAAATACCCGGGGTCGCCTGTGGCGAGGGCGATGACGCCTGCAACCGAGATGAGTCCACGAATCAGCCAAGCCGCAGCGGCAGCTGCCTGAGCCGCTGTCCGGTAGCCACGAACAGGGCATTGCCGATCGCAGCGGCTACTGGCGGGAGACCCGGTTCCCCAACGCCTGTCGGCGCTTCATCGCTGTCGATAATCGCCACCTCGATTTCTGGTGACTCGTTCATGCGCAACAGCTGGTAGTCGTGGAAATTGGACTGGCGTACACGGCCCTTGTCGAACTCGATATCGCCGTACTTTGCTGCCGTTATGCCAAAGATGATTCCACTCTCCATCTGCGCTCGCACGATGTCGGGATTGACCGCTGTGCCGCAATCGACTGCGCAGAAGACCTTGCTGATGCGGTAGTCGGTGGGTTCATCGACATTATTCAGCTCCAGCTCTACGATCTGGGCGACATAGGTCCCAAAGCTCTTGTGAACGGCCAGGCCCTGAACGATGTTGCCACTCTCATTACGGGCAGCTGGCGCAAGGCTGCGCTTCTGCTCTGGATCCCAGCGCCAGCCGGCAATGGCAGCCACTTTCTCGAGCACCGCCTGGTGTCGCGGGCTCGCTGACAACAGCTGCAGCCGGTAGGCGAGCGGATCCTGACCATTGGCTTCAGCGAGTTCATCGATGAAGGACTCGACGACAAAACCATTGAATGAGTGACCCACCGCCCGCCAGTAGGTCACCGGAATGCCAGCATCGGCAACATGGTGGTCGACCTGGATATGCCCAAAACCGTAGGCGATGTCGTCAGCGCCTTCGAAGGCAGAAATATCCGGCGTAATCAGGCGACCCAGCGAAGCCACCATTGAGGTCAGTGTTCCGCCTGCCCAGCCTGGCAACTGAACGCCAGCCGCGTCTTCGATGTAATAGGTGATGACCTTTGGTGCCGCAATCTTGTGCTGCCAGCCGTCGATACCGCCATCTTTCCTGGCGTAGGCTTTCAGGCGATGCAGACTACCTGGGCGATAGATATCGTGCCGGGTATCGTCTTCACGGCTCCAGATCACCTTGACCGGTCGATCGATATGAACAGCGACGGAGGCAGCATCTGCCACATAATCCTGCGAGAGCCGACGTCCGAAGCCACCGCCAATGTAGGTCTGGTGTACCTGAACATCGTCGCGATGCAGACCCGTCTCACGCTGGGCCACGAAGCGCGCAATATCCGGACCCTGTGTCGGTGCCCAGATATCGCATTTACCATCTCGCAACCAGGCGACACAGTTCTGCGGTTCGAGCGTGGCGTGCGCAAGAAATGGTGCTCTATATTCGGCTTCGAGCGCGACCGAGCCCTCTGCAGCCAGATCGTCGAGATCGCCCTGCTCACGAACACGGTCGAAACCCGATTGAGTGATGCGCTCTTCATAGAGTCTGAAGATGTCAGCCGTATCAGGTTCGCCGACCACAGGATCAGGCTCCCAATCGGCCTTGATGGTCTCTGCCGCCTGCTTTGCCTGCCACCAGCTCTCAGCGATAACGGCAACGCCACTTGGCACGGCTGCTACCTTCACTACACCGGGCATATCGTTTGCCTGGCTGGCGTCGAACTCCTTGAGACGGCCACGAATCATTGGGGCACGCAGAATATAGGCGTACACCATGTTTTCGAGCTCGACATCGATGCCATATCGGGCTTCGCCAAATGTCTTGGCAACAGCATCGAGTCTCTGAACCGATTGTCCGATGAGGCGGAACTCCGAGGCAGGCTTCAGTTCGACATCCTTGGGCAGCGGACGATTTGCTGCCAGACCGGCAAGCTGACCGATGGTAAGTGTCGTGTCCTTTTCAGGGTGATAGCACAGGCCCTGATCACAGCGAACCGACTTTGCCTCGACCGACCACAGATCGGCTGCTGCCTCGGTCAGTGCAAGCCTCGTCGTCGCGGCTGCCTCGCGCATTGGCAGCCAGCTGCTACTGAGACTGTTGCTACCACCAGTAATCTGTAAACCGTACTCGGGGTGAACGTAGGCATCAGCCGGTGGCGCAAACAGTATCCTGATCTGCGCCGGGTCGATGTTGAGCTCTTCGGCCACCAGGGTACTGATACCCGTCATGGTCCCCTGCCCCATTTCGACGCGCGCCAAGGTGACCAGCACCTGACTGTCCGGCAGGACCTCGATGCTGGCATTTGGCCGAAACGAATGCTCCTCGGAGGATTCAAGCGCCGAAGTTGCGCAGCCCTGCAGACTGATACCGACGCATAGCGCCCCACTCACTCCGGCAGTCAGTTTGAGAAAACTGCGCCGATTGACGCCGCCTGTACTCATGCTGCTGGCGGTACTGGCCTCTGTGTCGACCAGGCCTTTCGCGACTTCAGACTGTCTGATCATTACGATTGCTCCCAATACTGAACGGCTGAAGTCGACGCAGCGTTCACTGGGTCGCTGCCTGGCCTTGGAGATGACTCCGCAGTCGCTGCCGTATGAATGGCCTTGCGAATATTGGGATAGGTGCCACACCGACAGATATTGCCACTCATGGCGTTGTCGATCTGGCTATCACTGGGCTGTGGGTGCTGGGCCAACAGCGCTGCTGCGCTCATCAGCTGACCGGACTGGCAATAGCCGCACTGCGGCACGCTATGCTTCAGCCAGGCACTCTGAAGTGGATGTGGCTCATCCTTGCTGCCGAGACCTTCGATTGTGGTGATCTTCATGCCTTCGGCCGCCGAGACCGGGGTGATGCAGGCACGAATTGGTGTGCCATTCATGTGCATGGTACAGGCACCACAGAGGCCCATACCGCATCCATACTTACTGCCTTTCAGCTTCAGTTCGTCGCGCACGACCCACAGCAGTGGCGTATCCGGGGGGCTCGCGACCTCCACCAGGCTGCCGTTGACAGACAGTTGCATCTTTTATCCTCATGATTGTTCTTGATGCGGAGATTAAATGACCCTTGGTCAGTTGTAAACGACAGGACACTACCCGCAGGTACAGGTATTAGACGCCGGTGGGATAAGCCTTACCGCCGAAGCGCTCACGATTTTCCTGCTTCTCCCGCTCACTTTTGCGCAGCATGATATAGACGGAACCTGTTCCACCATGCTGGACCTGAGCACTGTGAAAGGCCAGCACCTGAGGAAACTCAGGCAACCAGATATTGAGGTAACTCTTGAGCGTAGCGGCCTGATCCAGGTTACGGTCACCTTTGCCGTGCAGAATCATCACGGTACGCAGCTCATATTTGCTGCAGTCGCGAATGAATTGCCAGACTTCCTGTCGCGCCTGCTCTACCGTGCGGCGGTGCAGATCGAGTCTTGCTTCGATGAGGTAGTGCCCGAGTCTCAGCTTCCTGAAGACGCCGTTCTGCAGACCAGTCACCTTATACGACAGCACATCGTTGCTCTTGAGCAGCGGGACTTCGTCAGTTCGGAGATGGTTCTGATCGAGCAGCTGTCGACGAGTCGCAGCAGCTCGGCGAGCTATAACACCCGGGGTAATTTCGGCGCTTTTCTTCACCAGTACCTGACTGGGTTCTTCCAGCGGCTTGACGTCAGCCATTTCAGCGAAAAAGTTCTCTTTTTCCGACATGATCAACCCCCTCGCTCGGCGTGTAACAGTGATAATAATGACGGTAGCGCGTTACTGGCCCTCTCTCAATGCAACGATCAGGAGCAGTCCGCCGACCGGGCACGAGCGGCCCAGCGTGGGCCTGCAGGCGTGAGAATGATGGCGGCATCCGCACGGCCGAGGCTGACGGCCGAGCCGCCAGTCAAAGCGCCGAAGGCTGGCAGTACACACAGTTCCGGCTGAATCCAGAATACCGGAAAGCGTGCCCGATCGGCAACGGTACCCAATGAGAGACATGGATGAATATGGCCACAGAAGCCATAGGTGCCGGGAAGCCGCTCCGAGGGTTCATGATGGAAACTGAAACCGGCCTCTGAATAGCTGGGGAGCCAGCTCAAGCCATGAAGCTGCGCAGTCGCCGCCCTGACTACTGATGTTGAAATATTCGCGGCGCCATGTCTGTCGTGATTACCGACAATGGCAAGTACCTCCAGCGGTGTGCTGCTAGTGGTCAATGGCGGTTGGGCGTTCCACTCTGCGAAAATGGCCTCAGTTCCACTAGGCCTGGCGTGAAATATGTCGCCGAGCAGAATGAGCCTTCTCGCCGAAGTCGCCTCAACCAGGGTGCGCAACTTGTCCAAGTCAGCCCGGTCGGAGCCGTGTGGGAGGGGCACACCACGTCGTTGCAGTGCTTCAGCCTTGCCGAAGTGAAGGTCGGCGAGCAGCAAGGTCGCCGTATTTACCCAAAACACACCGCCGCCAGCCATGAAGTTGAATTCATGCCCACGTATCTCATGACTGACGGGCGCAAACATGGGCCCACCGTTCTGATGCAGCGACTTCACCAGCTGGCTATTGAACACGGTCAAGGATCACGAACACTGACTCCAGCTGAATCATTGGAAGACGAAAGACTGTACAGGTGAACAGTATGCCAGAAAAATAGCCTCTTGCACCTCCAGTGCGGGGGAAAAATACGTCACAGACCTTTGTAGAGTGAGGCCAGCATGCGCTCCAGCCTGTCCTGCCACTGTTCGGAGGATACGACCTGCTCGCGTATGCGCTGGGCCCAGAGCGGAAAGGCCAGCGGCGTGAGACGTCCGGGCGTCTGTAGCTCGACCTGCATATCCTGAAGCTTCAGCAGAACTGACTGCAGGCGTTCGTACTCCATCTGCTCGTGCAGGACCTCTCGAAAGGCCTGCTTGATGAGCTCGTTCTCGGGATCGTACTCCCTGAGCACATCGAAGAGCACGCCAGTCGACATCTGCAGGCCACGATTGGATTTTGCCGCGCCGGGATAACCACCAAACACCAGCCCCGCGATCCGCGCTATATCCCGAAACTGACGCTTGGCAAACTCAGAACTATTGATGCTCGCAAGCAGATCGTCGTCGAGATGCTCGATGCTGAATAGATCCTTCAGGCCCGCCTCATCAAAGGGTAAGGCCCTGGCTGTGAGCAGCTCGATGCCATAATCGTTCACAGTCATCTTGAAGGTAATCGGTGTTTTCTGGGTCAGCCGGTAGCCAATGATGGCGGCCAGACCTTCGTGGACCAGACGCCCGGCGAAGGGATAGAGATAGCAGTGTGTCCCCTCTCGCGTCCGAACCGCCTCGACCAGTAAGCGACCGGGTGCCGGCAAGGCCGAAAGACGTTGTTGCGTGCGCAGCAAAGGCTCCAGCGCCAGAATTTCCCGCGGAAAACTTTCGAGTGCCCTCACTGCCTCGGTGAGGTCGCGAGGGTCAGTGGTCGCGGACTCGAGCGCCTGGCTCACCCGCCCCATCCAGCTGATCACACCATCAGCCAGCTGGGTGGATAGCGGCATCTTGCTGCCCGACCAGCGCGGAATGATCCTGCCTTTCTTTCTGGCCAGCCGAACCTCGGCCACCATGTCCTTCAGCCTGACGAATTCGAGCACCCGTCCCGCGAAGAGAAAACCGTCACCCGGAGCGAGCTTTGCGATAAAGGATTCCTCCACCTGTCCCAGACGTCTGCCCCTGATCAGCTTTACGCTGATTTCCGCATCCGAGGTGATAGTGCCTATCGCCATGCGGTGCCTGAGTGCGATACGTCGCGAGGGCACCGTCCAGGGCTGGGTCGGGTCTTCTCCCGGCGCCACCTTGCTGAACTCGTCATAGTGCTGCAGCGCGTTACCGCCACGACTGATGAAGTCGAGCGCCCACTGCCAGGCTTCGTCGCTGAGGCCGGCAAAGGCGTGAGTACGGCGGACTTCAGCGAGAATGAGATCCGGAATCAGGGCCTTGGACAAGGCCAGTGTGACCAGATGCTGCACCAGCACATCGAGACACAGGCGCAGCGGCGGTCGCTTCTCAATATTGCCGAGTTCCACGGCTTCACGCGCTGCCAGGGCTTCCAGCAACTCAAAGGCATGCGAGGGGACGCAGAGTATGCGACTGGTCGAGCCTGGCTGGTGACCTGATCGGCCAGCGCGCTGCGATAATCTGGCGACGCCTTTAGGGCTGCCGATCTGAATCACCTGCTCGACTGGACTGAAATCGACACCAAGGTCGAGACTCGAAGTACACACCACGCACTTGAAGTAGCCACTGCGCAGACCATCTTCAATCTGCCCACGAACCTTTCTCGACAGCGAGCCATGATGCACTGCCGTAACGGTGAGCCAGTCCAGCCGAGCCTTGATGATGGCTTCATACCAGAGCTCGGCCTGCGAGCGTGTGTTGGTAAACACCAGGGTCGACTGCGCCGCTTCTATTCTGGCCAACACACCGTTTAGCTGCGAAAGACCAAGATGACCGGCCCAGGGGAAACGTTCGATCTGTGCCGGAATGAGCGTGTCGATTTCGACCTTCTTGACGGCATCACCCTCTATCCGCAATGGGGCTCCCCCTTCAGAGGCCGGAAGTCCGTGGCACAGCACCTCCAGCGCCTCGTCGAGATTGCCGAGTGTCGCCGACAGCCCCCAGCGACGCATCTGTGGCGCTAGCGCCTGTAGTCGGGACATTGCCAATTGAAGCTGCACACCACGCTTGCTGCCCAGCAGTTCATGCCATTCATCGACCACGCACACCTGAAGGCTGCTGAACTGCTGCTGGCTGTCTGGATAACTGAGCAGCAAAGACAGACTCTCGGGGGTCGTTACCAGAATCTCCGGGAGTCTGCGTCTGATCTTCTGTCGGTCAGAGGCCGAGGTGTCGGCTGAGCGTTTCATCACCTGCCAGTCTGGCAGCAGATCGGCAACCATCGTGCGGATGGCGTTGGTGGTGTCGGTGGCGAGTGCTCGAAGCGGCGTGACCCAGAGAATCTGAATACGGCCGGCAGTGCCCCCGGATTCTAACGAGCTTGCGAGCGGCCCGAGCAAGGCTGCTACCGTCTTGCCACTACCAGTCGGCGCATGCAGGAGCCCTGAACGACCGGCCGCAAAGGCCTCGGCGGTGTGAAGCTGGAACGGCGCTGGACGCCAGCCGCGAGCACTGAACCACTCCGTGATAGCTGAAGGCAGTTGCATCAATCGCTACTGGCTGGCGGGTCGATGAGTGCGCTGATCGTTTCGAGGGTGTCGATGTCGTCTACGGTCTTGTCTTCCCGCCATCTCGATATTCGTGGGAATCGAACGGCAATCCCTGATTTGTGTCGAGTAGAGCGCGCTATGCCTTCGAAGGCCAGCTCAAATACCTGCAGCGGCTCCACGGAGCGCACCGGGCCGAAACGTTCGATGGTGTGGCGCCTGATCCAGTGGTCGAGGCGACGGATTTCGGCATCGGTCAGACCGGAATAGGCCTTGGCAAAGGGCACCAGGTTTTCCCCGTCCCACACGGCGAAGGTGTAATCCGTGTATAAATTCGAGCGGCGGCCATGACCGGCCTGGGCGTAGAGCATGACGGCGTCGACGGTGTAGGGCTCGATTTTCCACTTCCACCAGCCGCCCCGCACACGCCCTGCTTCGTAAACAGAGTCGAGTCGCTTGAGCATGAGTCCCTCCACGCCTCTCTCGCGGCTTTCCTGCCGTAGCGACTCGAGACCCTGCCAATGTTCCGCTCGAGTATCCTGTTCACTCACATCGACCACCACGGGCGGGAGCGATCGCAGCTGCCTGAAGGCTACATCTGTGCCGTTCTGTGCCTGCAGAATCCTGTCGATATAGCTACGCCGCTCAGTCAGCGGACGCTGACGCAAATCCTCACCTTCGAACTCGAGGCAATCGAAGATGAGACAGACGATGGGAATATCGCGCTGCATTTTCTCCGACACTTTTTTCCGGCCAAGCCGCCTCTGCAGCTGGTTGAAGTCTGACGGACGGCCTTCAAGCCCTGCCAGGCCTGCGCCCTCCTCCGCCTCTACGCCGGGCTCGTCGGACCAGGCCAGTAACTCTGCATCCAGCACGCAATCGTACGCAAGGGCGTCCACCGCGCGTTCAATTTCAGGAAATTGTGCATTGATCATGTCTTCACCGCGCGACCAGATCATCACAGTGCCCTCACGCCGGATCAGCTGAGCGCGGATGCCATCGTACTTCCATTCGGCCAGCCAGTGTGCACGATCTCCCAGGATGTCATGTATGCTTTTCTCACCGGGCTCGAGAGGATAGGCCAGACAGAAGGGATAGGGCTTGGCTGGATCGGCTTCTTCGGTCTGGCTGATGAGGCTTTCGAAGGCCTCCGCGCTCGGCTCCCACTGCCCGGCCAGCCTATGCTGGATGACGGCTGGCGGAAGCTCTGCGATTTTTGCCAGGGCCTTGGCCACCACGCCGCGTGACACGCCCACGCGAAAGCTGCCGCCTGCCATCTTGCACAGCACGAAGCACTGAACAGGCGGTTGAGGCAGCACGTTGGCCACGAACCACTCACGCTTCACTTCGTCAGACTTGTTGACCAGTGCGCGCAGCTCAGCCATCCAGCTGGCCAGGCTTCTGTCCGGCAGCTCGAGCGCTGACACGGGTTCGATACCCGGCGAGGATTTCAACAGAAGCGCCACGGTTTCGGCAATGTCGCCAACATGGCTGTAGCATTCGTCGACGATCCATTCAGGCCAGCCGCAGGGGTCCACCAGTACCTGGCGCAGGAGACGACTCGATACGGCACGACGGGATCGCAGGCCCGAGAGCAGAAAGGCGGCCCAGGCACCGTCCGCCGCGTCACAGCTTCTGAAATAGCGCACTAGCGCATCAATCTTTTCGTTGGTCGAGGTGGTGGTGTCGAGCGCTTCGAAGAGCGCAGTGAAGGCCTTCATTCTTCGTCCGAAAAAGCGGTCGCCAGGGGCTCACAGGCCCGGCCACGCTCGCGAAGATAGCGAACCAGAATATCGGTGTTGCCATGCGTGGGGAATACCGCTGAAGCGCCGCTGCCATCGATAAGCTGCATCAGCTGGGGCCAGTCAGCGTGATCCGAGATGATGAAGCCACGATCGTACCCGCGTCTTCGCCGGTTGCCCCTCACCTGCATCCAGCCGGAACAGAAGCCGACCTCGGGCTTTCTGAAGCGCTTCATCCAGGTCGAGCCACTGGCACTTGGTGGGGCGAGCACCAGCTGTCCCGCCACCACTTCAGCGTCTTTCGCAGCCAGGGTCGGATACATGGCTATTCCGGCAGCTCTATACAGCTCAGTGAGCACCTCCATTGCGCCGTGCTGCAAGACCACAGGTGCCGGCAGCGGCTCGCCACTCGCTTCGGCATAACGGAGCAACTCTGCGAGAATGCGCTGAGCCTTGCCAAAGGCATAGGCGCAAAGCACAGCAGTCTTGCCACGTTCTGCACAATGACGCCACCAGGCCACAATGTCGGCCACTACCGACTCAATGGGTGGCCATCGGTAAATGGGCATGGCGAAGGTCGCTTCGGTAATGAGCTGATCGCACGGCACCAACTCAAAGGCGGCACAGCTCGGATCTGCCTCGATCTTGAAATCACCCGTGATGACAGTGACGCCTTCGGTGTTCTGAATTCTCACCTGCGCCGAACCCAGCACGTGGCCTGCGGAATGCAAGGTCACTACGGGTGCGTCATTCAGCGCGTGATCGACACTGAGTGGCTCGCCATAGTCGAAGCCATGAACATCGATATCGTCACCCAGGCGGTGTCGAAGTATCGGCAGCGAATCGTGGTGGGCGAAATAACGGCCATGGCCCATGCTCGCATGGTCACTATGCGCATGGGTTATGATGGCTCGGGCCACTGGCTTCCATGGGTCGACGTAGGCATCGAGCGCGGAACAATACAGTCCGTTGCCGGTCAGCTCGATAGTGTGAAGTCGTGGGGGCTGGTTTGCAGCGATCATTTCATTGCGTAAGTCATGGACTATACTTCAATCATGGGCCTGGTCGGCGCAGCGTTCTGCACGACTAAGCAATACGCAGACGAATTCAGATTGGACGGTGTTTTGGACAACGACGACGATGACTTCGAGGCTTTACTCGGACAAAACAAGCAGGACCAGGGCGATCATGATGACCTGGATCTTGACGATGAAGACTTTGCAGCGGCGGCCAAAAGCAAGGAGCTGCGGCAACATCAACGTATCAAGGCTTCTTTCAGGGTGGAGGTCGTGCATCCGGACACGGGCGTCATGCAATCGCAGACCCGGGACATTTCCGAATCTGGCGCCTTCATCAAGATCAAGAATGAGTTACTCTCGCACAAGAACGTAATTATTCAGCTGCGGGTGCTTGGCCTGCCAACCGGACCCGGTGAGCTCGTCACCGGCCGGGTCGTCAGGGTTGAAGAGGATGGCCTGGGCGTCCTCTTCGTACAGGTCGATAGCGATGGCGCCGCGAACGACGATTACTGAAGCTGGTATTCGAAGGTCTGCGGGCCTCCTCTAGTAGGCACGCTCCAGTAGCTTGAGCAGATCTTCATAATCTGCTTCCACTGGATTGAAGATGATACTGCCGTCATCCAGCGCCAGCTCGGCAATTCTTGCCAACTGCGAGCGCTCTACCTTGCCAGTCTCTGACAGCGTTCGTGGCAATGAGCATAAGGCATACAGCTCATCTCGAAGCCCTCTGATTTCTGCGATCGCCGCTTCGGGACGTTCGTCCTTTGGCGTGGCCGCGTAGACTTCAGGACCAGCCAGATACAGCAGAAGCTCACCGATGACATCACGTCCCTGCCCTTGCTCAAGGTTGTACTCGAGCGCAAATGGCAAAAAGATGCTCATGCACATGCCGTGCGGCAGGTGAGCGACGGAGCCTGCGGCATGACCGAGGGAATGCACCAGACCGACCATCGAATTCGAGAAGGCTATACCCGCCATGGTGGAGGCTTGCGCCAGCTTCAGGCGCAGCTGCTTGTCTTTCGGTGACTGCAGCGTCGCTACGAGATTTTCGCTGATCAGTTTGATCGCGGCACTGGCGTAGGCATCACTGAGCGGATTCTTGCCGAGGCAAGTGAAGGCCTCGATGGAATGCGTCATGGCGTCCATAGCTGTCGCTGCCGTAATGTGCGGCGGCAGGGTCAGCGTCATACGGGGGTCGATGATCGCTGCGTTTGGCAGCAGGAAGGGCGAGCTGAAGGGCAGCTTCACGCCTTTCGCCAAGTCCGCGATGACGGCCACCGACGTGACCTCCGAGCCAGTGCCCGCTGTGGTCGGGACCACGAAGAACGGCTTCAGGGGATGCTTGAGAATACCGGCGCCCGAAAATTTAGCCAGATTGTCGCTGTCTTCTGACACCAGGATATTGACCGCCTTCGCCGTATCGATGACGGAACCGCCGCCGACGGCCACCAGCGAATCAGCGGCAAGTTTGCGATACTGCGCCACGATGTTGGCTACCGTTTCGACTGATGAGTCCGGCGGCACATCGTCACAGGTGCCGACAAACTCCATTTGCGCACTGTCCATGGCGGCGTGGATGTAAGCGGTCAGACCGGCGCCGACGACGCCCTTGTCAGTAATGAGCAGCGGGCGCTTGCAACCGATCGAAGACAACTCGAAGGCCAGATGCTCCAGCGCCGCCTCACCAGCTATCGTTTTTACAGGACAGAAAAACTCGTAATAACCCTTGTTCTGTGCAGACTTCATGTTGTGTTCCTGTGCTCAGTGCTTGCCGATAGGCAGTGCAGGTGAAAGATCGCTTATGCTGGCTTTGATATGATTGAGCTGGTCGCCAACGAAGGCTGTGGCCGCGCCGGCATACACCTTCAGAGCCAATGGTACTTTGGTGGTGAACGGCAGACGATCCACCCGCTTTACCGCCAGGCGAGCCACCATATCTGGCAGGATGATGCTTTCAAGCCGGTTGAGCACGCGCACCATGCGCACGGCATAGGACACGTCGCCATCGACGATCATACGGTCGTTGGCGAAAGCCTGGCTGGTGCTCTCCTGAAAGGACAGCATGCGAAACGCCAGCTCGATATGCTTGATGCTGATGGTGAGGTCCGGCTCGGCCTGGGCGTTGGCGCCGAGATAGCGAAGGGTGCCATCGCCGTCCTTCATGACCATCAAGGCGGGCTGACCGGTGCCGACTCGCATGCAGAAGATGAAACCCTGTGGCAAGCCGGCCACTTCGCTTTGCACCAGCGCATCCTGCTGGGACAGGGCCTGCAGCGCCCTCCCCACCGTTTCCATCATGATGGTGACGTAAAGTTTCTTGCCGGTAAAAGCGAGGTGTAAGCCCTGTTTGCGCATCGACTGCTTCCGTTATGGCTGGATGATGCGACGAATTAGAGCAAAAACTCTAGAATACTACAAGGGGGATGTTTTTTCGGTGTGTAAGTCCCAGCGCTCGGTGAGATCGGGTCTCAAGTTACTGGTGGAATGGTTTGAGCAATAGCGCGGGCTGGCGGCCTGTTTTTTGAAAGTAACCGGAAGGGCCACTAATTCGCGTGAGACTTCGGCAGGAATAGTGGCTGCACGGCCATCTTTACCATACGTATCAGAATCTCCAGTTGCTGGTGGCGGCTGCCGCGCCCTGGGCCGAGCCCGTTCTATATTTTGAACACAGCGCCAGACAGAGACCTACCCGATGGGTGTTCTTGAAGCAGGCCCATCCTTACCGGATGGACCGTCCCCACCTTCCGCACCTGCCTCTAGACGTCGACGGAGCTCGTCGATCAGGTCCTGATTGGGGCCCTGCCTAGGGGAGAAGTGAGACGTGCTCGACCCTTGGCCGACCCAGGTCGACATCGATTCGGGTTTGCGATTCCGCTCGACGTAGTAGTAAGCCGTGAGCCCAAGCAGTCCCAACAGGAGCCAGAACATAAACCAGCCAGACAATACGAGCGTGAAATAGATCACCGCCAGAACAAGCGCCATTACTACGATGAGCAGCATCCCGAGGATGATTTTCGAAGTCAGTGACCAGGGTCGCAGGTCCTTTGGAGGCTCGACCGCCCCGAACGCGAGATGGCGACCAAAGGCGTTGCCATACAAGGTCATCATGTGCATCGCACCTCTATCTGACGCCCAAAAGCCGGAGAGGATGAGATACGCGAACGGCACCGCCATGAGGGTGGTGGAGAGTGCACCATGAGCGTCGACGAAGGCTTCCCTGACAGTGGTTGGCCTCGGTGAAGTCATCAGGGGATCGAGCGGATTTGAGGGAATATAGCCTTGTCGGCTTGATGCGCCCAGGTTCCAGTTTACGGTCCTGGAAATCGTCTTCTCCGAATCACTGATCTTTCGAGTATCAATGCTCTCAACCACGTGCCTGAATCCAAAGACGGCTGGCGGTACCTTCGGGACGATATCCCCAGCGTTCGAAAATCGATAGGTGCACTCGCCAAGCGTTCGCTCAGACCCGACTCGTTTGTGATCCCGATACTGCCGAGCGAACCCAGGAGACCCGACCCGCGGAGACGCAAATGTAATCACTGCCTCGATGCCGATTTGCGGCGGGCGGGGCGATGCGTTCGACTGGTTGGAGATGGAGATGTGATCGGCAGCTAGCGTCGACAAGGCACCGCCCAGCGAGTGGCCCGTGATCACGAGCGAGTCGAAGGCATCGTGGTTTGCGTGCAACCACCGCATCACCTCGGATTGCAGCCCTACCCTCAAGGCCTTGCGAAACCCAACATGCCGCCCCGGCACAAAGGACAAGTTCATTAGCCAATCTGATCCCTCGTCGGTCCCCCGAATCCCCAACCAGGCTCGCCGATCAAGGACAAACATGTAGGCTTGCTGATAGTGCGAGTCAAAAGACTGAAACCGACTGACACCTTCGGTGTCCAAAAATTGCTTGAAATCGAATTGAACCCAGCCCTTGCTCCGCCATTCGGACACCCCAGTTGGCGCATAAACAAGGCCGGAAAGCCCAGCAGCGAAGGCACAGAGTTCGAACACGTCTTCGGGGGAATCGGTGATATCAGCTGGCGATTTTGGGCGCGCGCCACCAGAATTGAGTACTGGCCGTTCGACCGGAACTTTCTTTTTGAATGTACTGGATGTCTGGATGTCTGGATGATCACCTGATCGGCCCTCAACGAACAGCAGTTCCACCAATATTAACAGAAACTCAAGACGGCTAGAGCGGATAAAGCTCGATCAAATCTATTCTAATGTTGCCGGTTGCCCGAGCCTCCCACCACCAATAGGAGAGCGTGGCTGACAAGGCGAGCATCAGCCTCAAGGCACTCACATGTGAGCCTGTCATCGTTGATGAGACAGCATGGTGATAACGCTCTCGGCTTGTGATATCAGCAGGACAATGCCGATTATCATGAGCAGGCCTGAGAAGAACACCTGATGCTTGCCGCTCTTGCCATACAGGGTCGTCTCGATCACTGACTTCTCAGGGTGATACGGATCATATAAAACGGTGAAGCTCTGCCCTGCTTTGTATTTTGAGAGAAACGTATCGATATCGTGTCTGAGATAGGGCTCATACAATAAGGGCGTTGTCGATGAATAGTGCTTACCCTCAACGGTGTAGGTGAATTCACAATCGAGCAAGTAGGCATTTGCATCGGGATCACGACTTGTTGGAGAGCTGGTGAGGGAGACTCTTTTTCCAATTCGAATCCACTGCCCTGTGGTGGTTGACCACGAGCGCTCTATGCGCTGCCTGAGCTTGAGCTTACGTTGGCTGCTAGCAAAGACGGCTATGCCGATAACCAGCAGCACCACACCGGCGAGTAATGGGCCGTAAAGTTGCATCTTGTCCCTCTGACTAAGCTTCGTAGCGCTCTGCAGAGAAGCCCTTAGCTCCGTCTGCTTCCTGCCAGCTCCCACGAGAAACAGTCCAGCCAGCGTTCGACGTAGTCTGCTAGACTTTTCCAGGACTCATCAAGAGCTTTCACAGACATGCTGTTCGTTCTCGTCTTCATTTTCGTACTGTTGTTGATCTACGGGCCGCATCTCTGGATTCGTCACGTTATGGCCAGGCATGGCGGAACGCTGGATGAGCTGCCTGGCACGGGCGGCGAACTGGCTCGACATCTCATCGAGCGCTTTGGCCTTGGTGATGTCGAGGTGGAGGCTACAGACGCCGGCGATCACTACGATTCAGTGGCCAGGAAGGTACGCCTGTCGCCTGACATCATGAATGGCCGCTCATTGACAGCGGTCGCTGTGGCGGCCCATGAGGTCGGACACGCCATCCAGTACCACCGGCAGGAACGGATCACCCACCTGCGCCAGCACTATTCCCCGCTCGCCATGACGATTCAGAAGATTGCGATTGGCATCCTCATCGCTGCACCACTCCTCGCTGCCATTTTTCACTTACCGCAGATTGCCCTGGTCACAGTTCTGGCCGGCGTGCTGGCCATGCTCGCGTCTGTATTGATTCAGATGATCATCCTGCCGATGGAATGGGACGCGAGTTTCAACAAGGCGCTCCCTATTCTGATGGAAGGCGAATATCTCGCGCCGGATCAGTATCCCGCTGCCAAAAGCGTGCTCCGAGCCGCCGCACTGACCTATGTCGCCGCTGCCCTGGTGGACATGCTGCGCTTTGGTCGATGGCTGGCAATATTGAGAGCTGCTATTCGCTAAGACGGCAGCCCCCGGACAGAGTAAACTTCCGCCGAAACAGGGCCGTACCCTTGAGGACATGAATCGGCAAAGGGATGCTCCACCTCAATGACGGCACTGAATCTTCGCGCTTTGAAACACGCCATCGATAACAGGCATCTGTTGCAACTCCACTATCACGGCGGCAATCGTCTCGTCGAGCCACAGGTGCTGGGCGTCCATAATGGTCGTCATCAGCTGCTGTCCTATCAGGTGGCGGGCTTCAGCGAGTCCGGGGAAGTGCCCGGCTGGCGCCGCTTCGACCTTATTGAAGCGAGTGAGCTTACTGTCCTCCCAGTTACCTTCGACGGTCCACGCGAGACCATATCTGGCGAACTGCATGGCTGGGACGAAATACTGGCTGTGGTGCACTAAAGCGTGATACGTGCCCGCTGCGCCTGAACCCCGACTGCACTACAATTCATGTTCGGGTAGATTGACCCGACATAGCGAGTGTTAATGCAGGTGGGGCCGCAGGTATGGTGTATGTAATAGCAGTCTTCGTTTGCGCAGTGCTCATCGCGTCAGTGCTCGACACTCCTGGTGGCCTCATAGTGGGTGCGCTGCTCGGCGGGCTCGTGGCCTCGGTCATCGACTTCAAGGCACGTCTGAAGCGTCAGGCTCTTGCCTTGCAGACACTGGCGAAAGATCTGGCGGACACTCGAGCTGAGCTGCTTGCCGCTTTGGACTCTGCGCACGAGCGTGTAGATCGGACCCCAGAAGCCCCCATGAAGGATGCTGATTCTTTGGCTTCCGAAGTCGCAGAAGCTGCGCCGCCTCATGAAGCCACTCCAGTACCGCCGGTACCCCTTGCCTCGCCAACATCGCAATCCAGCTTCGCGCCTGCTGCGAAAGCGCGCCTTCGTCCCAACTCAAGCAGGTCACCCTGGCCGGAGCTGTTGGCTAAAAAGATCTGGCAATGGATAGTCGCCTATTTCACCGGTGGCAATATCCTGGTGAGAGTGGGCGTGCTGATTCTCTTCTTCGGCATCGGCTTCCTGCTCAAATTCGCCGCCGAAAATGTGGTGGTCCGTCTCGAGTGGCGCTATGTGGGCATAGTCGCTGCAGTGGCTGTCATGCTGGGCATCGCCTGGCGACTTCGCAAGGCAAGGCCGGGGTACGCGCTCATCATGCAGGGCGGCGCGCTTGGTGTGCTGTACCTGAGTATCTTTTCTGCCTATCACCTGCACCAGTTATTAGCCCCGACCCTTGCCTTTACGCTGCTGCTGGGCGTGGTCGTGTTGACAGTTGCGCTGGCGCTGCTGCAGAACTCGGTATGGCTGGCGGCTGCTGCAGTCACTGGTGGCTTTCTGGCGCCAATTCTCGCGTCATCAGGTGAAGGGGCTCATGTCGGGTTGTTTTCCTATTACCTGATCTTGAACGTCGGTATAGCAGTTATCGCGCTCTATCGCAGTTGGCGCCTGCTCAACTGGCTGGGATTTGTCTTCACCTTCGGTATCGGTGCGCTCTGGGGTGCCCGGTTTTACCAGTCTGATTATTTCACAACGACTGAACCCTTCCTCGTCGCCTTCTTTCTGCTGTACACACTCATTGCGCTGCTGTTTGCGCTGAAGCAGCCACCAAATCTGAGGGGCTTGGTCGACGGCACTTTGGTGCTTGGCACTCCCATCGCGTTCATGGCTGTGCAGTCTCAACTAGCGAACAATCAGGTGCCCAATCTCATCGCGTTCTCCAGCACTGCCCTTGGCTTGCTCTACCTTGGGCTGAGCTGGTTTGTTCGCCATCGGGCGCCGCTGGGTCTGCTGCGGGAGGCTTATATGGTGTTGGCCACCGCCTTTCTGACACTGGCCATCCCGCTGGCTTTCGACGGTAGAGTGACTTCGGCGGTGTGGGCGGCTGAAGGCGCTGCGCTCATCTGGGTCGGGCTGCGGCAGTCTCACATCCTGCCTCGTTTGAGCGGGCTCGGTCTGATGCTACTGAGCGGCTACTTCTACTGGGAGGGGGCCGGTTCAGCGACAGCCGGCAGCTTCGTTTTCAATGCAGATTATATTGGCGCCGTCCTGATAGCGGTTGCCGCGGCCGTTGCGGCGATGCTTTATAGGCGGCATGGTGGCAGTGCGAGTAAGCTTGAGCGACTATATGCATTCCCGGCGACGAGCATCTGGTGCTTCGCATGGTGATTCGGCGGAGGACTGATAGAGATCGACCGGTTCTTCCATGGCCTCTCACAGCTTGTACTCATCCAGCTGCTTGTCACTCTGACGGCGGCTGCCGCCTGGCTGGTCGCTCGTCGAAATCGTGAGCGATCGACAGTTGGCCTGGGTCTTTTTTCGGTGGTTGCAGGGCTGATTGCCCTATTCGCACTCCACGACTTCACACAGTCTGAAGGTGTTTTGTTCAACGCGAATATGAGTGCTGCCGCGATACTGGCACTACTCTACCTTTGGCTGGCCATATTCGGCGCGAAGCATTCATTCAGCGAGATCGAAAAATCGATGGGCCCGGCATTGCATACGCTCGTGTGGCTTGCTGTGGGACTGCTTCTAGGCTTCGGGCTGCGTGATATCGAGCAGTCACTTGGCACCGACAGCGTAGCGAGTGCTTTCCTGCTCTACGCTACGCTCATTCTGCTGATCTTTTTCGTGCTCCATAGGCGGACAGGCTGGCAACCGCTTTCGGAGCCCTTGCTGCTGATACTTCCGCTACTCGGCGTCACACTGCTCAGCTATGTTACCCACGACCAGAACCTCTCGAGCCACTATGGCTGGGTCATCTTCCCGATGGCACTCGCTGCGCACTACCTGATGTTGCGCCACCTCGAGCAGGTCGCGCGCTATCCACTGGGGATGCTGCATCTTGCCACCTTTCTTATCGTTACTTTGGCAGTAGGCTGGCAGCTCAGTAAGTGGCTTCAACCGCCGCAAGGCATCTGGGCTACTTCAGCATGGGGCTTTACCCTGGTTTCGGCGTGGGTCATCTCACGACAGCTTCGTAACATGGCGTGGCCTTTCCAGCAGTACTCTGCAGAGCTTGTAACGCTGTTGCCACGCTGTCTGGTGGTAATGCTTTCTGTATGGCTGGTGGCTGCGAACCTGGGCGCGCCCGGTGCGGCTGGGGGGTTGGCATATCTACCGTTGCTGAATCCGCTGGATGTCATCAGTCTGTCGGCCTTGGCGGTCGTAATGGCCGGGGTGTTACGGTATGACCCTACGTTCATCGAAGACAGACGGATTGCCTACGGTCTTCCCGGCGCCATGGCATTCCTCTGGCTGAACGCTGCCTTGCTGCGAACCTATCACTACTGGCTCGATATTCCCTATCGCTTCGAGCCGCTGTTCCGCTCCTTCGCCGTTGAAAGCGGTCTGAGCATTCTCTGGAGCACTATTGGCCTCGTTGCCATGGTCATAGCGACTCGTCGAGGGTGGCGACCGCTGTGGCTCATCGGTAGCGCGTTGATGGTAGCCGTGGTGCTGAAACTCTTTACAGTCGATATGGCCGGGACAGGCACAGTGTCCAGAATCGTCGCCTTCTTGGGTGTTGGTATATTGCTTCTGATCGTTGGCTATTTTGCGCCGGTGCCGCCGAGGCAGATTCATACTGCAGCACCTACGCCGGACCCTGCACCCGGCGCTTAGCCTGGGGTGCGGTACTCGGCACGTTATTAGCTTGCTATGAATGCTTGCTCTGGTCCGAAAGCTGCGGGGCTCATCTGAAAGGTGATTCGTCACCTTCCCCCGCATTGTCCAACGCATATCTGATCTGATCCATCATGAACCCCCGATTCGCCAGAAACCGTGCCTGCTTCTGCCGCGCTTCGTGGCTGTCAGCCGGAGACTTGAATTTCTTGCTCAGCGTTTTCGCAGCGTTCCGAAGCCAGATCTCGTCATCCGGAATCAGGTATTCGTTGATCAGTGCACGATCGATACCCTTCTGCATCAGTTTCGATGCAATCTTCATCGGACCATCCGAGCCCTTGTCCACGGCCATCCGCACATAAGACTGGGTCATGCGCTCGTCTGAAAGGTAATTGCTCTCAAGCAGCTCGCTTAAGCAGCCATCGACGAGATCTTTGTCGGCACAACGACCGGAAAGCTTTGTCAGCATTCGCGCCTGCGAGTACTCGCGGCTGGACAGCAACCACAGCGCATAGGATTTCAGGTCACCCAGGCTTTCGAGGGGCCTGGGTTCCTTGCGTGGCTTCAAGGGGCATCACCTGCAGGCATGGCCTGCTCCAATTGCGTGATCAGCTCGTGATTGAGCGTACGCCTCTCGACAAGGGGGTCATCGCTCGACGGAATACTGCGTATCGCTTCGATATAGTCCGCAGGAAAACTGTGGTATTCGCAGCCCAGCAGCACGAGCCGTTTGTACCAGTGATGCGGGACCAGTGCATCATCCACCGCCTCCGACGAAGCGATATACGTCCAGCAAGGCCCAAATCCGCTGACCTCCACGACGGCTCTGTCGTAGCCTCGTCCAAGCCCTTCGATCAAATCGAGCACTGGCTGATCGTCAGTATCAATGGCATAGACAGCCACGTGAGTATGCTCTGCCACTTCGATGAGGCTGCACTTCGCCGAGCCGTCCAGCCCACGCTTGTGAAAGCGCACACCCATGCCATCGACCAGGCCTGTGCCCACCAGCCTGGCTGTTTCCACGCGTGTGCATAGCCTGTGGGGGTGTAGATTACTGCCATAGGCGGCGTAGAACATGTCTGACATTATTGAGGGCCCTCCAGATGATCGAGTGGTCGTTGATGTACAGGAATAACTACTATCGGCACCACCCGTCGTAATCATTGATGCTGACTGCCAGCGGAGACGATACTGCCGCTGCTGTAGCAATGAGCGGCAGATCTTCCCTGCCACAATGACGCAAGCCTGTTATACAGGCCAGATAAGGATAAGTTATGTGCCGTGTTCTTGCCTATGTTGGGCCTGAGTTACCCCTTGCAAGCCTCCTGATGGAACCTGAGAACAGCCTGATCAACCAGTCGCTCGATCCCGAGCGCCATCCGCACCTTCAACTCGCCGGTTGGGGCTTTGCTGCTTATGGCGAACACATGTGCAAACCCGAAACGCCCCTCATCTATCGGCGTCCTACAGCAGCCTTCCACGACGATAATGTTCCGGGGGTGATTCCGAGCCTGCAGGCCAGCACCATGCTGGCTCATGTCAGAGCAGCCGCCTACAACTCGAAAACCGTTCTGACGGACGAAAACTGCCACCCGTTTTCGTTCACTGACACGCCGTGGATCATTGCACAGAATGGCAACCTGGCGAACTGGCAACTTCTGCAGAGAGAACTCCTCAAGCACTGCAAGGACAAGTATCTCAAGCAGATGAAAGGCACCACCGATACGGAATTCCTGTATGTGCTGCTGCTTTCGCTGCTCAAGGGCAATAGCGACGATGAAGTGCAAGAGGGCTTCGAGACGATGCTCAAGCTCATCGTTCAGGCGATGAAGACACTTGATCTCGGTGCGCTCAACAAGCTCAAGATCGCGCTCGTTGCACCCAATCGCATCATCGGCGTCAACTGCGGTACCGGCCACAAGGGCGAACTCGATGTGAAGGGGGACTGGAAGGCGTTGCGCAAGTCAGATCCAGATTCAGACGACTACGCGCTGTCGATGCTGCTGGAGCCGATGTATCTGCTGACAGGTCGAAACTATCTGAAGCACAAGAAGTCCTATGAGGTCGATGCATGCCCTGATGCTGAAGCGACATCCGCCATATTTGCCTCGGAAGCGCTGACTGAAAAGGACGAGGAATGGCAGCGTATAGAGTTTGGTGAATTGGTAGCGGTCGAGCGCAAGGGCGAGACGATCACGAAGCGTGTGAAGCAGATGAACCTTTAGCTCTGAACTGGGAGATCAACATGAGCCTTCTCGACAGACACCACGTTTACCTGCAAACACTCGATCTGGTGCAGTCCACCAGACGGATCCCCTATCGCAGTTTTCCCTACGTCATGGTGCTGGGCGACTCCTGGCTGGACTATCCGGGGCGGAACCGCGAGTTCATCGCCCACCCGACCAACATGATGCGCACCTTCATGGCTGCGCAACGGAGTAGCGCCAATTGGTACGATCTCGCAGTATCCGGCGCAACGACCAGACAGCTGAGCGGGCATCTGCCAAAGCTGAAACAGCTCGCCCGTGATGTGCAGTTCGACTACATCATGGTCAGTGCGGGTGGCAACGATTACTTCGAAAAAAGTCATGCGCTGCTCAAGGACTACAACCCATTGCTGTCTCCGAGCGAGCATCTCGAGGAAGCAGCCTTCGCCCTGGTCGATCATACGGTGGGGCAGTTCTACAGGAAGCTGGTCGAGCTACGCGATCGCTATCAGCCGAAAGCCTTGATAGTCGGCCACGGGTATCTGCCACCCATTGCGCTGGACGAAGGTTTTCTTCGGATCGGGCCCATTCGCATCGGCCCGTGGATCTCACCGGCCATGCGAGACAAGGGCTACTTCGCTGCTACACGCGAATTCAGAAATCTGGTGATCACCGAGATGCAGGCCAGAGTGAGCGAGGCCATTAGACTCGGTCTTAGCGAGGCTGATGGTCCTGCCCCTCATCGTAACTACTTTTTCGATGCCAGAGAGCATCCGGAGGCGTTGGCACTGAGGGACAGGTCGGACTGGGCTGACGAGATACATCTATCTGTCGCCGGCTACCTGCGCTACACGCAGGTGATGATCGACGACATGGTGAGCAAGCACCTGTTTCCGTTCAGAAAGAATCAGGCGCTGCAGGCAGCCGAACGATCGCTGCGAACTAGCCGCAACACTTCTTGAACTTCTTGCCACTCCCACAAGGGCACAGCTCATTCCGGGCCGGTGGCGCGGTCACTTTCACGGTGCTGCCCTTGTTCAGCATGGCCGTCAGCTCCTTGATGGATTCGACGGCACCCTCACTACTGTCTACCGTTATGTCGATGAACACCTCGGCCTTGGCCGCCATGGCCTCGACTTCCTGCTTTCGGGCCTCACTCGTTACGACCAGCGCGAGTGGATATTTCTCACTTCCTGGCTTCAAACCAGCTTTCGCCTTGTAGCCGAAAGCCGTGTGGTGCTGGCGGGCATCCTGCCGCCCTTTGAAGAAGAACTTGTCTGACATATTGAACCCTGAGAATGGAGAAAGAGCGACGTCGTCTATTCTAGCTGACTCGCGGCCGCAGGTAGTAAATATTCACGGCCGCCTGAGCGGTCAGTGCCGGCTCAACCACGCTTCGGTGGTGTTTGGCAGACCGTGACCATTGATCGGTATCGGTGAATCTTGTCCGCAAGGTTTATTTCTCGGCTTCCGACACACGAACCAGACACTTCTTCATTAACGGGTGCGCTCGTATCAAAAATCGTTAACGCTACCGAACAACATAAATACACATTTTTACCAACACTTTTTTGTTTCTTAAGCACAATGTGTGCACCTCACTCAACGCCTGCATGGCTCGGAAAATATTGTATGACATTCAACCCTTCTGATCGGAAGAACGATCTCAATACGCTTTCGTTCAGACGCTTGCCGCTGCAGTTGGCGGTAGCCGCTGCGATGACTGTTTCTCTAGCTGCCTGTGGTGGTGGCAGCAGTGGCACTGACTCGATAGATCAATCCGAGACGCCCGCAACAATATCGTCCAGTCGCGTGGCCTCAATCCGAGCGTTTCTCGACGCCAATGATGTGGCAGATGAAAGCGTTGAGTTTGACTATGGCCCATCTGGGCTTATGACAGGCCTAACGCGGCAATATATGGATGATGGAGAACCCGACACCACTGCCTACTACGGTTGGGATGCTGATACGATCGGTATAGCGGAGTTCAACTATGATGCAGACAACCAACTCGTCGGTGTGCTTTATACTCGCACTGAAGGAAGCGAATCAAGCGTTCGCGAAGAGACCAGGACTTTCGAGAGCGGTCTTTTGCGAAAGATCGATGCGACCGTTACTTATAACTCTGTCATAACTGTGTTAGCAAATGAGCTGTTCTACAACGAAGGCAGACTTTCGTCTTACACAAGCACCGACCAGAGTTCGGACGGTAGTAGCGGAGATGATGAAACCTATACAGTCCAATACGGCTCAGATGGAAAAGTTTCATCATTAACACTCGAAGTCGACGGATCGGAACGAGAGCGACACGACTTTACATGGCGAGCAGATGATCAGCTGCAGCTCATCAGTTCCACCAGTTCGGCTGGTAGCGCCACGCTTGAATTCAGCTACGACGCCAACGGGCAGCTGCAGTTCACTCAAAAAACGCTGACGGGCTTTGGTGCTGAGTTCAACGAGTTTTTTGCAGATTATGACTTTACGCTGCATCGTAAGTACGACAACCGTGGACGCGTAGCCAGCCTCGAAATCGACATGCACTCTGACAGTGCCATTGATGGCACAGTGGTCTTCGAATGGGAAGACGGCGCCTGCGTGCCCTTCATTGACCTCGATCCAGAAGGATTGCCGGGCTATGTGCGAAATGCTGGTGTGCCGTATGAGCCTGGCTCTGGAGTAGTTCTGTCAACTTACTGCTCCGACAAGTAGCTGACGTGCTCTAACTGTACGTTGCCGCTTCCGCACGCCGAGGCGGCTCTCCTCAACACCTGATTTCACACTGTTCGTTTTGAATGGCCTGGGGCACCAAGCCTCCAGGACATCCACCACTCAGCCTTACAGCTCTACTTAAACCATGCATCCTGCCAGTGCGAGCCCGTACCAGGCGTATACTGATGAGCCTTTATCGTGCACCAGCCGCTATAGGGGAATGGCTTGCAGGTGTAGATGCCGCCATCGCTGCCAAGCACTTTTGTGCCTGCCTTGTACCCTGATATCCCTTCTGGATAGACATGGTCGTAGTCACCGCTGCCGCCATTGTCGCCACCGCCGTTACCACCATCGCCACCGTCACCGCCATTGCCGCCATCGTCAGCCTTGTCAATCGTGATTTCGACCCGACGAATCGAAGAGTCTGCCGGCGCGTAGATCTCATTTTTGCCGTTGGCGGTCTCGAAGCTGCCATCGTCCTGCAGGCGCCCTGCCCTGATCACATCTGACTCGGCATTGATCTTTTCAGCCAGCGCCGCCGGCCAGGTAAACTGTTCACCTTCGGCCATGCTGTTGATTGGCAATCTCACTTCAAGGCCGGTGTTTTCGCCCTGCCCCTCAAAGACTCTGGCGCGCACGAGGTCACCAGCAGAGAGCGACATTAAAGGGTTGATATCGCCGACATCGAGCCAGCTCAGACCAGGCTCGCCGCCATCTCCACCACCGTTATCTCCGCCGCCATCACCTCCACCACTACCGGCCATGTTCACGTCGATGACGTTATAAAAGGCGTTGGTGGTGTCGCCGATATCCCAAACCGCCAAGATGACGTGATAGCCGCTGCGGTCAGGCACATTACAGTTATGGTTGACCTGCTTGGGAGGCTGTTGATTATTGCCGGATACGCTGCAGAATGGCTGCAGATCGAAGGACTGCCGGCTCAGCGGCGCATTGACGTTCCAGCCGGGCTTGGTCATGAAATAACGCCAGTTCGAGGTGCTGTGATTGGCGGTAAAGGTCCAGCTGAAGTTATTCTGTCCCGGCCTCATGCTCTGTTTCAGCCAGCGGGTAGCTGACTGTGCATCCAGCGCTGAAAACTGAGCGAGACCGGCACTGGCGATGCGGCCATCAGCAGGTCCTGCCTGTGGAAACCCCTTGGGGGCTTCAAGGCTCTGTGGCTCCCAGATGATAGAGCCACAATTGGTATTGTCGCCGAGCTTGCACGCATAGTTCCGGCTGGTCGGATTGGTCACATAACCGTGGGCCAGAACTTGTTCAGCTATTCCAAGAAGGGGCACTGCTGTGGCAAAAGCCAGGGCGGTGAGTCGTGTTGTCGGTATCATAGAGTCGAATTCCGTCTGGACTTGAAGAGCCCTTATTGGACAGCTTCGCGACGGTATCTACCATGAGGCCAAAGATCGAATTTTCGGCCGATTATTCAATCCTTTGGCCTAGTGACGCGCCCGCTCACTCGCTTAATCGCTCAGCGCCTGCTGCTCTTCCTGGACAAGACAAGTGACTTCGAGCGCTACCGGCGCCTTGCTGCTCAGCACCTGAGCGTTCAGTGCTTCATTTTCGCCAAGCGAAAGACAGCGTGCGAGACAGCCGTTTCGGTTGTTGCACCCACTGAGGGCAAGATACTGCTGTTGCCCAAGCGGAAGTAGCCGTGTGTCCGGGAACTGAAAGAACAGCTGCCCCTCACCGTTTCTGTCGATAAGCGCATATTGATCAGGTTCTGCGTTGTATTGCACGAAGGCCAGACCATTCTTGAACGGCGATGCATTGACGAATTGTGCAGAGATGACGACATTGCCGCGCTCGTCGATATATCCATAACGTTCATCGAATCGAAGCAATGAAAGACCATCTTCATAGTCACCGCTGATGCGCGCGCCCATCGGCAGCTCCTTGATGCGATTACCATTTTCATCGATGAGCCAGGTTCTCGTGGGCTCGTCCGAGGTCTCGACAAACGCGGAACCCTGAGTGACATCGCCGACTTTGACGAACTGCGGGACGACGATCAGTCGCTGCTGACTGATACTGAAATAGCCCCATCTGTTGTCGAAGCGCACTGCCTGCAGATCACTGTCCGGATTCGGCCGCGCCTCGTCAAACTTCAGCGGGACGAGAAGCTGTCCTGCCCTGTCCTGCAAGCCGCAGAGGCTGCGACCGAATCGATTTCGTTCGCACAGGGCGATCAGTGGTTGAGCAGGCTGATCCTCGCTGGTCTCTGATTGATCTTCGGCAATAGCCGCCCCCGTCACGCTGCCGGGATCAGAACTTGCAGATGATGAACGAAACATTGTATCGACGGCGTCCGGCGCTGGTGGCCAGTAGCGAAACCGGCTGCCCTCCACCGGCGCCAGCTTCAGCTCCTTGAAAGACTCACACTGCGCTTGAGCGCTCTGGGCAGGTCGCACCGTGTATTCAGGCTCACGGCTATCGGCCTCTTCGTCTTCTTCCTGGTTTGCGCTTGCATCGGAACTGGCCGTGCATCGAGGTGGCAATGCCGTCAGGATCGTCGGCCTTTCAAAGGTGAGAGCGTGAGTGGGCACAGCCTCTGCCTGCACGCTGGCATAACTGAAGATCGTCATCAGACTGATCACTGAACAACGGAATAGATAATTCAAGCTTGAAGTGGTGGCACTGGCTGAGAACATCTTGGTCATAGGGCGTTCGGGTATATGCTGTGCAAATAGGTTGAAACTGGCCCTTACGGTACCCGATTTCGTATCAGCTTATTGTAAACCCACCCATCTCAGGGCCTGCGGAATGTACCTAGAGGCGGGCCCGCCGCGGATCTCCAGTATGTCCTACAGCAGTGACAGCGACCTACATCTGCCTCCATTGTCATGGACGGATGGGCCAATAAATGTCGTTCTAACCGGCAGCACTGGCGGCATCGGTAGTGCCATGCTGCGAACGCTTCTGACGGCACCGGATGAAGTGATTGCCAGAATCTTTACCATCGACAGATCTCTCGCCCGAGCAGACACCACGGTCAATGATGAGCGGCTGCTTCGCCTGGAAGCTGACTTCACTGAGCAGACCAGCTTCGCGCAAGTGGCAGAAAGAATGAGCGGACAGGTGTCTCAAGTTCATCTCGTCATCAACTGCATTGGTCTTCTCCATGCCGAGGACATCAAACCCGAAAAATCCCTGCGACAAGTTGCCCTGCCTCAGCTACACGCCTTGTTCGCCGCCAATGCCTATCCTGTATTGATGCTGGCGCAGGCGCTTGAGGGTCTGCTCAAGCACAAAGGTAGTTCAGCATTTGTCTCGCTCTCTGCGAGGGTCGGTAGCCTGACCGACAATAGAACCGGCGGGTGGTATGGCTATCGCGCAAGCAAGGCTGCCCACAACATGTTTCTTAAAACACTTTCGCTGGAATGGCGTGTAAAACTGCCTCATTGTATCTGCGTCGCGCTCCACCCCGGCACGGTGAAGACCGGCCTCAGCAAGCCTTTTGTGACCGCTGGCTATCGCAAGACACTCCACTCACCGGAGGCAGCCGCTGGCAACCTGCTTGCACGAATAGGCGAACTGACTCTGGACGACAGCGGCAGCTTCATAGCCTGGGATGGAGAGCGTCTGCCCTGGTAGCGGGCGGAACAGCCTTACTTGAGTGCAGGCGGCAGCCAAGTTATGGTGATCGGCTGAGTGGCCTGCAAATAGGGCCAGACATTATCGAATGGAGACAGTTTTTTATGTCGAACACACAGAATGAAGCGCCGGCAAACTCGATGGACGCGGATCATCTCTACCAGGAAGCAGTATTCACGGACCAGAAAGTTGGCACAATTCGAAGAATGACGCCAGTGACCAGCGAGGGCGAGAATGACCCCGGCCGCACTACTCTGTATTTCGGCCAGGCCCAGATGATGACACCCGCGGGTGCCATTCCACTCAATTTCGAACTGAAGGCTGAATCGTTGTCGGAAGCCGTCGCGCAGTTTGCAGACGCGGCCCAGCAATCCATGCAGGAGACGATGAAGGAGTTGCAGGAATACCGCCGTCAGCAAGCATCCTCGATCGTCGTACCAGGACAGGAAGGCGTGGCCAGCCCCGGCGGATTACCCGGCAGCGGAAAGATTCAACTCCGTTAAGCTTTCTCCACTCACAGTCTTGTCTGGCTTCCTTGGCTTCAGCGCATAACGGTTCAAACCTGGGATATGCACATTACGCATGTAGTGCTGCCAGTCGAAGGACGCCGGATCTACCGGATACAGCTTCTGCTCATCAGCGCTCAAACGCTTGGAGAGCGACAACATCTGTGACATGTCGAAGACATAGTTCGGCGAGGTGTAGAACGAAAATATCATCGCCAGCTTGTTCGTGGCTTCGATTTTTTTCTGCTCGTTCTGCGAAATGCCGCGCATCACGCCTTTCAGCCTGAGCCCTGCACTCACACCTGAGAGTAGCATCTTGAACGCGGGTCTTGGCAGCACAATGAATGGTCGTTGGGGCCGTCGATAAAACAGACGGTCATGAGCCGCGTGATTGGTCTGGGCCTCTTCACTGACGTGCTCCACCAGTTCATTGATGGTGACCGGATTGCGATGACTGCTACCGACCTGGTAAATCCGTCGTCCCTCGGTGAGCGTCAGCAATTCTGCCGCTGCAGTGATGATACCGTTGGCCACCAGATCAGCTGGAATGACGTCGATGACTGACTTCTTTCTGCCAGGAAAAAACGTCACTCGCTCTCTGGCGTAAGCCAGAATCAGGGCATCGGCTACCTTGACGCCTTCTATCCACCCTGGAGCCGGACTTGCCAGTGTGCTTTCGACAATGGCTGGTCGAACCACCGTCAGACGCCCGCTGTCACCAAAGTGGTTGTACAGCATCTGCTCACCGAGCCATTTGGTCATGGTGTAAGTATCGTTCCAGCCACGAAGCCTGGATTCTTCAACGCCCAGTTCGATCAGCGCGTGTTCAGCTGCTTCAGCGTCCGGCGCAGCTGCCTTTACGGCTGCAGCAGCGCTTTGCAGATGACGCATCAGCGCGTCCACGTCGAAACGACCACCCGGCCGAGCTTCCACACCTGCGTCCCCTACAGGCGCGTTATTCTGCTCAAAAATCACTCCAGGTCGCTTGCCATGAACATAGCAGGTAGACACCTGCAGAAACTTGCAACGCCCATTCACTTCACTCAGCGACATCAATGACTTGAGACTGAGCGTGTTGATCAGCAGAGCCTGATCGAGCGCTTCACGGAAGTTCACACTGGCTGCTGAATTGATGATCAGATCCAGTTCACTACCGAGCGCTTCAAACGCTTCGGCACCCATACCCAGCATCGGCTGGGTCAATTCCCCTGCGACACAGCTGACGGCAACCAGTCGCTTTTCGAGATCGCCCTTCTCGCGCAAATTATCAAAGATCGATGAGCTCAGAACTTCCTGTTCGAACCGCTGCTGGGGGTCCGAAAACTTGCTCGAGCCGCGGAGCAGAAGTTTGATTTTCAGGTCTTTCGGCCCCTCTGATAACAGCCGCTCGAGAACGACCTTTCCGAGGAAACCACTGACGCCTGTGATGAGCACAGTCTTGTTTGCGAGACTTGTAGCGATACTAAAAGACATAGAAACTCCCGTTCCATTCTGATTGATTGTCATCCTTGTAATCCCACTCACACCCTGTGATCAGCGTCACATCTGGCGTGAGGGTCCAATGGTACAGATCAATAGTTGTTTTTGGTATCTGCAATACAGCTGAAGTAGACGCCTATTCGGGTGGGCGTGGCAAGGCTGGATGAGAAGCACTGCCTCGACCTGTGAAACCCGCCGCAATCGGTTATCCGTTTGTCAGACAATCTATTTCAGATTATTGAAATTACAGCATTTTTTGTTTCACCAGCACAAGCTTTTCGTAGCATTTTGCGGCCTGTCTCACAGTTCTATTACAGTCGGTAACATAGTATGGCCACAGCTTTCATGGCGTCTTCAGTTCATCGAAGCGCTTGAATCAACCAGTGAGTCACCAGGCCGATGTACACATCAGTCTTCAAGGCTCCGCAGAATTTGGAAACAGCATTATGCAAAGCGCCCAACAGCCAGCTCAGTCAGCCACCCCAACCGCCTCTGTAGACGCGCGCCCAGCCGAAGCGCGTGACAAGTACAGGTTCGTGGGCCCGGTCTACGACCTGCTCAGCGCTTTCTACAGCGGCAAGGCGATTCACGAAGCCAAGGTCGCGATGCTCGATGAAGCTCACCTGAAGGCTGGCGATAGCGTGCTGTTTGCTGGTGTTGGTCATGGCAAGGATGCGATCCACGCTGCCGAACGAGGCGCCCGTGTGACCGTGATCGACCTGTCCGAAACCATGTTGCGCAAGTTTGATGACGAACTGGTTAAACAGGGCAAGACCCATCTCGATATTCGCCGAGTGCAGGCTGACATCTTCAAGTTCGAGGAATTCGCTCAGTACGACATGGTGGTTGGCAACTTCTTCCTCAATGTCTTCAGCGAAGACATGATGGATCGCGTGCTCAAGCAATTGATCGATCTGGCCAAGGAAGACGGCAAGATTGTCGTCGGAGATTTTGCGCTGCCACAGGGCAACATCCTGCGCCGCCAGTTCCAGAAAGCCTATTGGTACGTGGCCGTGTCGCTGTTCTGGCTCACGGCCGGCAATGCGCTGCACAACATCTACGACTACCCTGCCGCGATGCGTCGCGCTGGTCTCGAGATCAAGTCCATCAAGCGCTTCAGCTTTGCTGGCCTGGCCAACTACTGGTCCATTCTTGGCGACAAGGCTGCCGTAGCGCCTGCCGCCAAACAGGCAGCCTGAGTCATACCGAAAGAATAACTATAAAACCCCAAGAGTCAGTCAGAGGTGAATACCATGAGCCAGTCGAGTCTAGTTCTGGACCTGAGCAGTACGCTGGATCTTCCTGATAGCGGTATCGGCAAATTCAGTTTTGCTGAGCGTGTGCAGATTTTGAAGCAGCATGGCATTCACTCGCAGGCCTTCTCTACCCTGCAGCCGAATATGGAATACTTCGATGTGCCGGGCATTGGGTACATCGCTTTCATGCGTCAATGGTCGCAGATATTCGTACTGGCAGATCCCGTCTCTGCGCCGGAACAGTTTCCCTTGATGCTGGAACTGTTCAACAAGCGTTTTCCAAGCGCTGTCTACCTGCAGGTCACCAAGCCTGTCGCTGCTTATCTCAACGAGCGTCATAATTTCTATGGCACCCAGCTTGGCTCGGAAATCCGCATCGATCTGGCAAAGTGGTCGTTGAGCGGCAAGAAGAAGCAGGTCATCCGTACTGCGCTGAATCAGTCTGAAAAACAGGGCATCACGGTTCAGGAACGCTACAGCGATGATCACACCCGCGAGATTTCAGACGCCTGGATCAAGACTCGCAAGTGCAAGAAGAAGGAGATCCGTTTTTTCATTCGCCCCATGCAGATGGAGTACAAGGAAAACGAGCGTCACTTCTACGCCTACCAGGACGGCAAGGCTGTGGGCTTCGTGTATTTCGATCCTATCTACAAGAACAACGAGATCATCAGTTACGTACCGAATATTTCGCGCGCCTGTGCAGACTTCAAACAGGGCATCTTTTATACCCTGATCGTGCATGCGATGGAGCAGTTCAAGGCCGAAGGCGTACCCTTCCTCGACCTTGGTCTGGTGCCGCTGATGTTCGACGGACCGGATGAACCGCAGGAATCGAAGCTGCTGAAAAAAGCGCTTCGACTGACCTATGAGAAGGGCAACTTTCTGTATAATTTCAAGGGCCTGGAATTTACAAAATCACGCTTCCGAGGCGATGTCCACAGGATTTATACCTGCCATAGGCGCGGCATCCCGGCGCTCGAATTCCTCACGGTATTCAAGCTCGCCCGCCTGATCTAACGACATATCGAGCGCCAGACTCAGTCCAGGCGTTCGATCTTTCGAAAGCCCATGCCCAGCATGGCAGCTGTCCATCGGTCGTCCAGCACAGCAATTCGCTGCTGGTCGGTCGTGGCAGCTGGCTTCGGTTCCGTGAACAGGAGCAGATGGCTTGCAGGCTCACCTTGGCCTGCTTCGGCCGACTTAAACTTGCCATGATCTGACCATAAGGTGGCCACTCGCCGACAGATGGCTGCAGTCGAATCAACCCAGTTGATATCTGGCAAGGCGTTCTGAAAGGCCGCTTTCAATAATGGAAAATGGGTACAGCCCAATACGACCTGATCGCAGCCAGCCGCTCTGAAAGGCTCAATAATGCTACTGAGCAGCGCGGTATCTTCGTTCAGTGATTGCCGATTGTGATTACCCTCGCTCCGGATCTGTCGCTCTGCCATATGCACCAGCTCTGAACTGCCTACCCTGACCACCCTGCAATGTGGCGCGAACTCTTCAATCAGCCTGTCGATATAGCTTCTTCTGATTGTGCCTGGTGTCGCCAGCAAGCCAATACAGTGCTGTTGACTGGCCAGCGCGGCCACCTTGATGGCCGGTACAACCCCAACGAAGGGCAAGGGAAACTGCGCACGAAGCGCGTCCAGCACCACGGTACTGGCAGTATTGCAGGCGATGACAACGATCTTTGGCTGCCAGTCTTCGATGCATCGGCCAACCAGGTGGCGAAGCCGCGCAATAAGCGCAGCTTCAGACTGTTCACCATAAGGATAATGATTGAAATCCGCGAGATAGACAGTGTTGAGTTCGGGCATGGACGCTGTCAGGGCCCGCCAGATGCTGAGACCGCCACTCCCTGAATCCATTATGAGAACATCACAGACAGTCATTCGTAATCAGCGCCTCCCCTGTTCACGAAGTTCGTCGACTGCCAGCCGTATCAGCCTGCCCGATATCGTCAATGTGGGCGGGATCGGTGGGAGATCATCGATACTGAACCATTGTGCATCCTCTATTTCGCCCGGCTCGGGCACGATCTCGCCTGAATCGTACTCAGCCAGAAAGCCCAGCATCAGCTGATGTGGAAAGGGCCAGGCTTCAGATTCGATGTAACGGATCGACTTGAGCAGGACGCCCGTCTCCTCACGAACCTCTCTATGCACGGTCATTTCCACCGACTCACCAGGATCGACGAATCCGGCGACGCAGCTGTAGAGCCCGCGACTCTTGAGGGCCACATTCTGTGCCAGCAGCAGTTCGCCTGGTCGATAGACCGCCGCGATCATGCAGGGCGCTACGCGGGGATAGACAGGACGGACGCAGGAGCGGCAGAACAAGGCAAGCTCTTTTTCGGCATTCTCCAGCCTGCCACCACATTGCTCACAGTATCTGGTCTGCAGTACCCAGTGGCTCCATTGCACCAGGCGATTGAACAGGCGGTGTTCCGCCCGGTCCAGCTGAAACAGGGCCGTTCTGAGGGGGATGAGCGCATAGCCGGGAGGTAGGGCAAGCGCTTCCAGCTGCACCTGGTCGACGGCCAGCACCGGCAGGATGTCAGCCTCTACCGACGCTGCCTGATGCAATGGCAGTGCAGCCAGCGCGGCATCGAGATAAATCAGGAAATGCCCAACTTCCACACCTTCGAGTCCCCTCAACGCTGCAGCAAACTCGCGAACAGGCAATTCCAGCGCCGAGCCCCCGCCTGGCTGCGAGGACATGACAGAACGATCAGGCAGCACGATGTGCGAATTCGAGATCAGCATGAACTGATCGTGCCCGGCTTTTGCGAGCAAGGCTTGCGTATAGGGCAGCCGCCCGTGGAAGCCTGGACGGCCGGCCACTGCACCGGGCGGCGTCAATAAGGTGTCGAACTTTGGCAAGGCTGGTCCCCTCGTGCTTTGCGAGCCGTCGCCCGTCAAATTGGCGGGCAGAAAAAAGCCGGTTAAAGAGTAGGAAGACTTTGCTACACTTGCCGCCCAAGATGCTCTGATAAGGTAATTGAGTACCGGATGATAGCGCGCCGGCTCGCATACTTCATCATTGCCTGTACCTGCGCTGAGCTACCGGGCCTGACAACAGAACCATGCATATAATAAGTTCCTACTTTTTCACGCTGCTTCGCAAGATTCTTTTCCTTTGGGTACGCACCGATGTCATCGGCAACGATGCCAGCAAGCTTGGTCTCGATCCGGCCAGGCCAGTGGTCTATGTGTTGCAGCACAAATCTCTCAGCAACCGTCTGGTACTCGAGCAGGAAGTCCTCAAGGCTGGACTACCAAGCTCACAGGCTGCACTTCACCTGGGCAATGAAACACTCCGCAGAAGTCATTTCTTTCTGTACAAGAAGCGTGGCCGAACCTTTCGCAAACGGCCGTCACCGACCATCAGTGACCGGCTACGCAAGCTCATCGAGGCCAGCCACAGCAATGAACTGGATGTGCAGGTCGTACCGGTCACGCTCTACTGGGGCCGCGCGCCGGAAAAGGAACAGTCCCTGTTCAAGCTGCTCCTGAACGACGCCTGGTCGGTGAGTGGCCGACTCAAGCAGCTCTTCATCATCCTCGTCCATGGCAAGAACGTCTTCCTGCAGTTCAGCAAACCGGTCTCTCTCAGTCATATTCTGGCAGGCTCTCCGGATACTGCGCGAGCAACGCGCAAGACCGCCAGACTGCTACGGGTTCACTTCAGGATGATGCGTCAGGCCGTGGTCGGGCCGGACCTGTCCCACCGTAGAACACTGGTCTCGCGGCTCATTCGCATGCCGGAGGTGGAGCTGGCAATTGAACGCGAAATGCGTACCGCCAAGATTGACCGGGAGAAGGCCCAGTTGCGTGCGAAAAAATACGCCGAGGAGATCGCCTCCAACGTTTCGATTGGTGCCGTGCAATTTCTGGACATCGTGCTCTCCTGGGTCTGGAACAAGATCTACAATGGTGTCGCCGTCAGCAATATCGAGCGAGTGAAGGATGTCGCTCAACAGGGCAGCATCATCTATGTGCCCTGTCACAGGAGTCATATCGACTACCTGCTGCTGAGCTATGTGCTCTACAACAATGGCTTGATGGTGCCGCATATTGCAGCCGGGATTAACCTCAATATGCCAGTACTCGGCTCGTTTCTCCGCCGGGGTGGTGCCTTTTTCATGCGCCGCACCTTCAAGAGCAACCAGCTGTATGCAGCAGTATTTACCGAATACATGCACTCCATGTTCGTCAAGGGCTTTCCCGTCGAATACTTCGTAGAGGGCGGCCGCAGCCGGACTGGCAGAACGCTGGCCCCGAAGGCGGGCATGGTAGCAATGACGGTTCGCTCCTACCTGCGTGAACCAAAGAAAGAGCTCATCTTCGTGCCGGTATATGTCGGCTATGAAAAAATCCTCGAAGCAGGCTCGTATCTCGGGGAGCTTCGCGGCAAGAAGAAACAGCAGGAGTCATTGCTGTCAGTATTCAAGTCCATCAGGAATCTGCGTAATACCTTCGGCCAGGTCAGCGTGAATTTCGGTGAGCCCATGTATCTGTCCCACATGCTCGATCAGCATCGTCCTGAGTGGCGCGAGCAGCAACCACTGCAACCGACAGACCGGCCCAGCTGGCTGAAGCCAGTGGTTGAAGAAGTCGCCAATCGTATCGTTGTCGGTATCAACTCAGCTGCCGCGCTTAACCCCGTGAATATCCTGTCGACCTTCCTGTTGGCTACGCCGAGGCAGTCCATCGATGCCACCATTCTGATTCGGCAAAGTGAGTTGCTGGTACGCCTGCTGCGCGCCTGCCCCTACAGTGCAGACGTGACCTGCCCTGATGTCGATGGCCCGCGCTGGATCGACTACCTGGTAGAGATGGGACTGGTCGAAATACGTCCGCAGAAGCTCGGTGACATCGTCCAGCTCGATGCGCGTAATGCGATATTGCTGACCTATTATCGCAACAACATTCTGCACCTGCTGGCCCTGCCCGGCCTCATTGCGACCTTTTTCCAGCACGAGAACGAACTCAAGGCTGAGCGCCTGCACTGGATGATGGAGTCGATCTATCCCTATATTCGCTCTGAGCTGTTCCTGCGCTGGTCAGAGGATGAGCTGGCGGCCCGCGTCGACGAATGGCTGACTGCCCTGATAGAAGCGGGCATGCTATCAAGTAGCGGAGATGTTTATCATGCGCCACCACCTGGCTCATTGCAGGCGGTCTGTCTGCAGAGCCTGGCGAGAAGTATCCTGCCCACTCTGGAGCGCTACTATACGGTGATTGCCATATTGCGGCGTCACGGCTCTGGCCGCCTGACCGACCTCGAGCTGGAAGAGCGCAGCACAGCCATGGCCGAGCGCATGTCGATTCTATATGGCCTCAATGCGCCGGAGTTCTTCGACAAGACCCTGTTCCGCAATTTCATCCATATCCTGCGCTCGCAGCGGGTGGTGACCCATAATGAAGAGGGCTTCATCGTCTATAACCGGAAGCTGGATCGCATCGCAGATGAGGCACGTTTTGTGCTGGATTCAGATCTCAGACAGAGCATCATTGAAGTGGCTGAGGACCAGGTGACTCGCAAGTCTGGCCCTGGAGCTGGAGCCGCCGCCTGATGTCAGCCAGTATGGAGACCGACATGACACCAATGCTGAGCGTACTGTCAGTTGACGACCATCCGATTTATAGCCAGGGTCTGGCCCTGGCCCTGAACGCCATGAAGGACAGTCTGGTGCGAAGCCAGCACGGACCCCTGCGCTTCGAGTATGCCGATTCACTGCAGGCTGCTTCCGCTCGGCTTCAGCGCCAGCCAGGCTTCAATTTGCTGCTGCTGGACATGGTGTTGCCCGACGGCAACGGCCACGAATTACTCGCTCACCTTCAGCGACATCAACCGGACCTGCCGGTGGTCATTCTGTCGGCCAACGACTCACCCAGTGATGTCACCATGGCTATCAGCGCCGGCGCGAATGGTTTCATCAGTAAATCTGCACCCCTGGCAGAAGTCGATCAGGCGCTGTGTGACGTGTTGTCGAACAAGATCGTCACGCCGTCGAACTACTCACGGGCGACCGGGGTGGAAGCGACGGTTCAGTTGGACGAGGCCATACCGAGTCTCACACCAAGGCAAATAGAGGTTCTGGGACTATTGGCTCGAGGTCTTCCGAACAAGCGTATCGCGAGCATATTGCAGTGCCAGGAAGATACCGTGAAGAGCCATCTCAAGGCGCTCTTCAGCAAGCTGGAGGCTCACAATCGTACTGAATGTGTAAGGCGTGGTTTTCAGTTAGGTCTCCTCGGGCACAACGATAGCTGACGCTCAGGCGATTTGTTTTTCAAGTTCGCAGCCGTCATCGAACAGGTCCGAAGGCACTTCGATAATCAGCTGGGTACCTCCACGACGCTCGATGCCACTCGTCTCAGGCCCGCTCGAGGCCATGATACGGCTGGCGCGAATCTGCATGCCGAGCAGCCGGGCCAGCTCGGTGGCAGTGACCAGTCCCAGACCGGTGCCTTTTGCGTTTGCAAAGAACTCGCTCCGATCTTCGGGTGGGTCGTTGATATGGGCAATCAACTCCTTACTCAACCCGGTACCATTGTCACATATGGCAAGCACCAGGCTGTCCCCCGCTTGTTTCGGCAAGCGCACGGTCAGTTCATGACGCGTCGCTCGGGCATGCTTGACGGCGTTATCCATCAGATTGCTGCAGATTCTTTCGAACAGACTTCGGTCTGAGGCAAGTACGATATCAGGCCGGTCGACATCCCCGTCTTCAACACTAAAGAGAAAAGTGGGAAACTCAGCTTCCAGCCCGCGGAGGACATCGTTCAGACCAAACCGCTGCAGCGCGGGGCTGATGACACCAAGCTCCAGGCTGCTGAGATCAAGAAACGAGCGTAATTGTCTCTGTAGCAGGTCGCTCGATAATTTCAGATGCTGCACGATCATCAACAATTCTTCGACGTTGGGGCTTGGAGGCTCGCCCTGGGCCCGTGAGCTCTGCTGAACAGGCCGCGCCTCAGGGAGGGCCCTTACCTGATCACCTAAACCACTCAGTAACAGCTGTATGGCACCTAGTGGCTGGCGCAAGTCATGACTGGCCGAGGCCAGAAACCTGGTCTTGCTGCGGTTGTCCTGCACTGCCCGCTTTCGCGCTGACTCGATATAGCAGAGTTGACGAAAGTTCTGCCGCTCGGAGCGCTCCAGCAGAATGGCACCAATGACCCCGAGAATATTGGCGCTGAGCAGGAAGTAGGCTTCCAGAAGCCAGGAAATATGCGCAAAATCATAGGCCCAGGCCAGTGCAAGATATACCAGGGTATACCCGAAGGAGATGAGACTGGCGAGAAGCACTGGCAGTGCAATCAGGTAGTAACCGAAAGCCAGTGCGAGAAACAGTCCGTCATAAGGCACCGGCACCGCGTTCAAGTGACTGATGGTAATCACGGCGACGACACTGAGTCCGGCGGCCAGATAGCTGCCCGCATAGACTGTGAGGAACCTGTTGTATGGCCAGTCGCGATGATGCGCCCACAGCACCAGTAGCATGCACGGCGTGACTACCAGCAGACGAAGTGAAACGGTCACCGCCGCCACGCGTGCAGGGAAAAGTAGATAGTCCAGTATGCTGTAGATGATGAAGAACATCAGCACTGCAGCATAGACCAGATTGAGCCTGCGCTTGATTTGCGCAAGTCTGTACTCGCGCCAATCAGGGACGGCAGCGGTATCGTTCACACTTGTACTCACTATTTGATTATTTTTTTTATAGACGGTATCGCGATCAGCGATACCAGAACTTCCTAATGCGCGCCAGCTCTTATCAAACCACCAAGCCCATGTTGCTCCAGCACCTCGGTCAAGCGCTGACGAATGGCGGACTCCGTCTTCATCAACTGCACTTCATTCCACACCGAGACGGCGACTGACTGCGGAATACTTCTGATGACCCACTTCGTTTTGGGCAAGGTATAGGCCGACATGCTCAGCTGGTCTATACCCATGCCCATGAGCAGAATAACGGCTGCGGGATCGGCAGCCATTTCGCCGCAGAGGCTTGTCGGCAGCCCCAGCGCCTTGGCCTGAGTGACCACTGACTTTAGCCCACGCAGCACTGCTGGCTGGAACCAGCTATAGAGCTGCGAGACCTTGACGTTATTCCGGTCGACGGCCAGCAGATACTGCGTAAAATCGTTGCTGCCAATGGAAATAAAGTCAATATGTTCCGCCAGTTGATCGAGAATCAGCATGGCAGATGGTACTTCGATCATGATACCGAGTCTTGGCAGGACGATCTCATATCCTTCGCTTTCAAGTTGCAGCACAGCTTCTGTCAGCAACTGCTTGAACTCGAGCACTTCATCGAGCCGGCTGATCATCGGCAGCAGCAGACTGAGATTATTCAAGCCGATATTAGCGCGTAACATCGCCCTGATCTGGGAAAGAAAAATGCTCGAATTATCCAGAGTGAAGCGAATACCTCGCCAACCCAGGAAGGGATTGTCTTCGGTAAAGACAAAATACGGCAGATTCTTGTCGCCACCGATATCCAGTGTGCGCATGCAGACAGGCTTGGGATGGTAGGCCTCCAGCACCGGCCGGTAGATGTCCACCTGCTCGCCTTCCGAGGGGAAGGATTCATGCATCATGAAAGGGATTTCGGAACGATACAGCCCGATGCCCTGCGCACCCCTGGAGAGGCCCGGCGTGATGTCGGCCAGCAAGCCGGTATTCGCCAGAAGCGTGATGGCCGTGCCGTCTGGCGTTTCAGCTGGCAGATCCCGCAGGGCATCCAGACCCTTGAGTAACGCCGACTCCTGGGTCAGAAGCTTGCGATACTCGCGCTGTAACTGTTCAACCGGCTTGAAGATGACGATGGCACGATAGCCGTCAAGAATGGTTTCCGCCTTGTCGATCCGGTTTGGATCGAGCTCACCCACACCGAGTACGGCAGGTACTCCAAGGGCGTTGGCCAATATGGCAAGGTGAGAGAGTGCTGAGCCTTTGGTACAGACGATACCGGCAAGATGCTGTGTCGGAAATTCGGCAATGTCGCTTATGCTGAGATCGGCACCGACCAGAATGGTAGGGCCGCTGACGGCTGCGATATCATCTTCTTCCCCCCGTAACTGGGCATATACGCGCTGACCTATATGAAGGATATCCTCGGCTTTCGCCTTGAGGTAATCGTCTTCCATGGTTTCGAAAGCGCGAGCGTGATTCTTCACCGTCTTGCGCAGGGCAGTCGCCGCCGTCCAGCCAGCCTTGATATAGGTTTCGATTTCGTCGGCCAGGCTACGGTCTTCGAGAATCATTCTGTACATGCCATAGAGCGCCAGCACATCTTTGGGCAGATTACCGCGCATGCGCTCTTTCTGTTCTTTCAGGTCTTCCTTGGCGGCAGACAGCGCCACTCTGAAGCGCTGTATCTCGGCATCACGGTCGGCATCACGGTCGGCGGACACGTCGGCCAGTCTGGTATCTACAATTCCTGCAAGCGTGTGCTTGCGCTTGACCCAGAGTGCCTTGCCCATTGCCAGACCGCTGGCACCCTTGACGCCACGAAAGCGGATGTTAACGTCCGGAACACGCTCATCACGCAGATGAAGGTCGCCATTGTCCAGCGACTGATCTAGCGGGCCAGCCAACTGAGCCGCGATGGTGATTGCAAAGGCCTCCTGCTCGAGCGTGAACTTCTCGGCAGCATGCTTCTGGATGGTCAACACCCCGATCAACTTGCGGAAATGGACGATGGGGGTGCCAAGAAAGGACTCGAAAGCCTGTTCGCCAGTCTGCGGGAAGAATACGAAATTTGGATGAGTCGACGCGCGTTCGACATTGAGCAGCGCCTGGTGCTCGGCGATATAGCCCACCAGCCCTTCACCACGTGGCAGACGCACCTGATTGATAGCGCTCTTGTCGAGACCCTCGGTCGCCTTGAGAACGAAACAGTCCTCGACCGCATCAAGCAAATAGATACTGCAGACTTCAGCCTTCAGTGCCAGACGAACCCGGGAAACGATCAGTTCAAGGAGCTGACCCGGCTCGTCCAGATCGGCTGCCACCTGGAATATTTCTCTGAGGGTATTCAACGGCTCTAGCATAAAACGGGCATTCCGGATCGAGACGGCGGCAAGGTCCCTAGACTAGCAAGAAATGCCAGTGCTGAATACTGATCGCCGCTCTCCACGGCCACCGGCGCTGAAATATGCCAGATATTCAGATGCATCGGCGATTGCCATAAATTTGAAGTCTGTTACAATCCACGCTGCCCAAGAGGGTGTGCTACCAGTTTTTGTCGGTAGTGCCTTTTCAGGGTCTGTAGCTCAATTGGATAGAGTAGTGGCCTTCGAAGCCATTGGTTGCAGGTTCGAGTCCTGCCAGGCCCACCATCACTGCCCCCTGGTTCGTCCGGTCTTCATACAAGTCATTGTTTCCAGCGATCGGCAAAGCTGCCATCCGGATCGTAGCGCTCAGCCTGTTCTTGCAGATTGAAACGTCGCTGCCCCCGTGGATCGGTGCCGACCCCGGCGAGATACTGCCAGTTGCCCCAGTTACTCGCGACATCGTAATCGACAAGCCACTGCTCGAACCAGGCAGCGCCATAGCGCCAGTCCACCTGTAATTCGTTTACCAGACAGCTGGCGACCAGTTGGCGGGCACGGTTGGACATCCAGCCAGTCAGTTTCAGCTGCCGCATGGCCGCGTTGACGATGGGCCATTCAGTGCTGCCTTCACACCAGGACTTGAACGCCTGTGGATAGAAGGTCGTGAGTTTGCGCTTCTGCTGTATGCCCTTCTTCGTGAACAGGCGCTTGCCATATTTATACAGCAGCCATTGATAATACTCCCGCCACAGCAACTCGAAATACAGCCAGTAGGTCGACTCATTGCTGCCATGGGCTGCCTCATACCTGAAAACGGCCTCGGCCACCTGAACTGGCGACAAGCAGCCGGCAGCCAGCCAGGGCGACAGCTTTGATGAAAAATCCCAACCATCGAGATCATTTCTCGTCTCTTTATAACGACTGATCAGCCTGCTCTGTAGCGTGTAGTAGTTCAACTGCTCGAGGCCAGCACCTGCCCCGCCTCTGAGTCGCGCTGACAGTTCGGCAACAGGCGCCTCCAGTCCAGCCAATACTTCAGGCTTGTGCAGCTGTGGAATGTCTGGAGGACTGTCATCTGAAAGGCTACGTCTGAGTAGCAGACTGCCATCGTCAGCCTGAACCACTCGCAGGGGCACCAGACTTCTGAGGCTCTCGACCCCACCAGCAGCTGGCAGCTTCCCCAGCGTCGTCTGTCGGCGTGGCTTGCGCCCTTCGACAAGTTTTCTGAAAGGCGTAAAACCATCGGGCATGTCAGGCAGTTCGAATGGTAGCTGTTCTGGTTCGAACAGCGTACTGCCAAACTCTTCAACAAGGGTCAGGTCCGGAAAATACTGTCTCGTCGCTTCGATAGTATCGTTTTCATAGGGGCCTGGGTGGGCGCTGAGCCCAAGCGTGGTGCTGCCAGTAGCCGCCAGAACTTGTGGCAGCAGCCGGCGGGGCTGACCGTAAAACACGTGAAGCTCCTGGCCAAGCGACCACAGTGAAGAATCAAGCGCGTACAGTGACTCCAGCAAAAAGCGCCAGCGATGGTAGCCGATGCGGCGCAGTTGCAGCTCGGTATGGCTGAACAGCGAAGCATTGATGAGGTAGACACAGAAGAGATGATCGACCTCGCGCGCCATTCGCTGCAAGGCCGGGTTATCTTCCAGTCGGAGGTCGTTCTGGAACAGAAAAAGGCCGGTAATCATCAGGGCTTCCAGTAGCGCCGGCAGCTGAACGAGTACATCATGCGAGAAGACAGATTCGTTCAGACAGCTCGTTGGTGAACACTCGGGTATTTTCAGAGTAATCGATTGGCACATCGACGATATGAACACCGCCGGCCTTGAAGCAGTGCTCGAGCAGTGAAACGATATCACCCGCGGCTTCAACACGGTGACCGGCAGCACCATAGGCCTCAGCGTATTTCACGAAGTCAGGATTACCGAAGCTCAGGCCAAAGTCTTCGAAGCCTTCCTGTGACTGCTTCCACTTGATCATGCCATAGGCGGCGTCATTGACGATGAGCACGACCAGATTGAGTTTCATGCGCACGGCCGTCTCCATCTCCTGGCTATTCATCATGAAGCCGCCATCACCACAGATGGCCAGCACAGGGGTTTGTGGGTAGAGATAGGCTGCCATCATGGCACTCGGCAGGCCGGCGCCCATGCTCGCGAGTGCGTTGTCGAGCAGCACTGTGTTCGCCTTGTGGGCTTTGTAGTTCCTTGCGAACCAGATCTTGTACATGCCGTTGTCGAGCGCAATCACGCCATCATCAGGCATTACCTTGCGCACATCGGCGACCAGGCGCTGTGGTAGGACCGGAAAGGCCTCAGAGTCGCTGCGCTCCATGATCTGACGCTCGACTTCGACTTTAACCTTCTCGAAATATTCCAGATCGTGCTGGATGTCATGAGACTGATTTACCCGAGCTGCGGCCAGCGCTCGTTCCAGATCCTGCAGAGCGTTGGCGATATCACCAACGACCTCGACCTGAGGAAAATAGACACGATGAACATCTGCTGGGCTGAAGTTGATGTGAATGACTTTCTTGCCGCCAGGCTCCATGAAGAACGGTGGTTTTTCCACGACATCATGGCCGACATTGATAATCAGGTCGGCGTAATCAATGGCACAGTGGACGTAGTCCCCGCTCGAGAGCGCCGCTGTGCCCAGGAAATGCGCGTGGCGTTCGTCCACGACACCCTTCCCCATCTGCGTATCAAAGAAATAGAAGCCAGATGATTCGATAAAGCTCTGCAGAGCCTCGGATACTCTCTTTCTATTTGCCCCGGCGCCAATGAGTACAAGCGGGTGTCGGCTCTCGGCGATCAGCCTGACCGCTTCTTCGATGCTTGCGCTACTCGCCGATGGACGCCTGACGAAGCTGCGCTCGAAGATATGCACATCGCGATCAGGCAGCTCCTTCGCAATATCTTCCGGCAGTTCCAAATGAACAGGGCCAGGCCGCTCATCTTCAGCCAGCCGGAACGCCTCCCTGATCCTCGCCGGTATGTTATTGGCGTTGATCAACTGATGGGTGAACTTGGTCAAAGGCATCATCATGCCGACGGTATCGATGATCTGGAACAGGCCCTGTTTGGACTTTTTCACCGGTTTCTGTCCGGTAATCATCAGCATCGGCATGGCCCCCAGCTTGGCGTAGGCGGCGCCGGTCACGAGATTGGTTGCGCCTGGCCCAAGTGTCGACAGGCAGACGCCGACCTGGCCGGTCAGACGACCGAAGGTAGCCGCCATGAAGGCAGCCGCCTGTTCATGACGAACCAGAATGAGTTCGATGGTGGACTTGCGAATCGACTCGAGCAGGTCAAGATTCTCTTCACCAGGCACGCCAAGAATGAATTTCACGCCTTCTTTTTCGAGCGCCTGGATGAAGAGATCCGACGCCTTGATCTGCTGCACGTCCGTCGCCGATACAGTCACTTTCTCGCTCATATGGCCATCCGCTGCTGTTGAAATCCGATGAGTTGAACTTACAGCATACGAATTCTGCCGTCATCCGCGCCTCTGCCACCGATGGGCTGATTGTAAAAAGTGCCTTCATTTACCCTGGGACATGGCCAAGCGTTGTCCAAATTACAATCTGCCGCGAGGCGCCCGGGTCACTTCGAGCTCACTGAGCTGGCCACCTTCAAAGATATCAATGACATCCGTGATGGCCCCGGCAGGCCTTTGGCATGGTGGCTGTCGAGTTCTTCGATAGTCGATTGCCGACGGCAAACCAGGTTTTCTCTTCACATTCCACATATAGAATGGCACGCAAAGTGCTGATATGTAGATGAATACAACCTAAACTTCAGGGAGAGTATGGTTATGAAAGTCTTAGATCCGAAAGTTCACGGTGTGCTCGATTATCTGCTGGCAATCGCATTTCTGATTGCACCTAGCGTGTTCGGCTTTGTCGAGGTGGCCGCCACTGTGTCTTACGTCATTGGTGTCATATATTTGCTGACGTCAATAGTGACAAAGTACCCACTCGGTCTCGTCAAACTATTGCCATTTCCGGTGCATGGCGTACTGGAGGGGATCATGGCAGCGGCCTGGATCGTCTTCCCGTGGATATTTGGTTTCGCGGACGATGCAGCAGCCAGAAACTTCTTTATCATCGCTGGTGTTGGTCTGCTGGTTGTCGTGGCGCTCACTGACTATAAAGGCGTCCACGTCGAGCACAGCCATAACACCCACGCGAGAGTGTGACCTGGCAGTTTGATTGATCCAAAGGGCCCTGGCGGGCCCTTTTTCGTTTCAGTCGACTTTAGCTGCAGCATCACCGCCAGTATTGTCTGACCGGAGCGATGCAAAATCGAAAAGCTGGGTATCACATAATTGCGATGGCGCAATGTTCTGTAGGGCGGCAAACATATTGTCCAGTCGACCGGGCGTTTCGCGCTCCCAGCCCTGCAACATGTCCTTGATGTTCTGCCGCTGAAGATTCTCCTGACTTCCGCACAGGTTGCAAGGAATGATGGGGAAGGCTTTCAGTTCAGCAAACTTGCTGAGGTCTTTTTCAGCACAGTAGGCCAGCGGTCTGATGACGACGTTTCGACCATCGTCACTCTTGAGCTTGGGCGGCATGGCACTAAGCTTGGCACCGAAGAACATGTTGAGGAACAGTGTCTCCAGGATATCGTCCCGGTGATGGCCAAGCGCAATCTTATTACAGCCATTCTCCTGGGCAAAATTGTAGAGAATGCCACGACGTAGTCGCGAACATAGTCCACAGGTGGTTTTGCCTTCCGGAATACGGTCCTTGACGATGCTATAGGTATCACGTTCGACGATGCGATAGTCCACACCAAGGCGGTCCAGATATGCTGGTAGCACGTGCTCGGGAAAGCCGGGTTGTTTCTGATCCAGATTCACCGCGAGCAGGGAAAACTCAACCGGCGCACTGCGTTGTAGCGCCATAAGTATATCCAGCATGGCATAACTGTCCTTGCCGCCGCTCAGACATACCATGATCCTGTCGCCGGCCTCGATCATGCTGAAGTCGGCAATGGCCTTGCCGACGTTTCGCCGAATTCTTTTTTCAAGCTTGTTCGCATTCACTGATCCAGGACGCAGTCCGGGCTGCTGTCCTTCAGCGTCATCCACAGCTCTCAGGGGAATTCGCGCGCTCGCCGAATCTGCAAAGGCATCAGTGTACTGAACGGTGGAATCCATGGAGCGTTCAGCGGCATCTGTATTGATCGACATGGGCGTGGGTGAACCTCGAAGCGGCAAAACCGCTATGATACTACATGAGGCCAATCGTCCACAGCCTACTCATTGGCCGATATCGTTCAGCGACCAGTCATAGTTGTAATCGATATCTGCTGGCGCCTTGCCATCGGTTAACAGCCTGTCCTTGTGAAAGGCCTGCAGGTGCTGAAACAGCTCCGCCTCGGTCCCAAAATCCTCGCCGTACCAGTCGTAGATCGACGACAGTTCGAAGCGCCCTTCTCCCAGCGAGGCGACACCTTTGCGCTGGTTGATGAAGGTGCTTGCCGCAGCGTCCAGCTGCTGTTCGAGCTTATCGGCCTCGTAGGCATTTGCGGCAAGGTTCGGGCAGCCAATACTGGCGCAGTTCACGGCATAATGAATGCGCTTGTCCTGCCAGATTGGCCGCAGGATACGATGCTCGATATCGTTCAGTGTCAGCGCCTCATTCGCAATCGTGACGACTTCCTCATCCCATGGTCCCTTGTTGAAAAAACCACCCTTGACCTTCTTGATGCTGGAGACCGGGTAGGCCTCGATAACCAGCTGCACGGTGAGCGCGTTATAGAGATTGAACCAGTAAGCCATCTGCTCGGGCTTGCGTAGTGTTCTGGGATCGATCTCCGCAAGGCTAGCGATATAGCGCTTCAAGGACGCTGCGTCCTGCTTATTCACGGCAGCATAATCGACGAGGGCATTACCGCGGTCATCGTGACTGACATACCGCTCCAGAATGGCTGACCATTCACCATGGTCGACCTGACGGGTCGACTGTTCATCAGCCTTGTCCCAGAAAGACCATAGATCAGCTTCCGGCGCTGCGGAGAGGTGAGCACTGCCAAACAGGAGGCAAAGCAGGATGATAAGACCTAGACTGGAAGTTCGCGTTTGAATGCCGTGGGCCATGCGAGGTCTGAACGAATTGATCAAACTGTCTTCTCCTTGAATAAGTGGCTTGCCGAATGTCCAGATCGCTATCTCAGCAAAATACGTTCAACCGGAGGGTCGGGACCAGAAGCCTTGACCAGTGCGTTTCAGCCGATGCTCAAGATGACGTCCGAATGGCAGTGAATCGCCAGGTCAGGGCGCTGGAACTGGCAATTGAGGAAGTTTTGGTCGCCGAGCGAGGTCCGATGACCGAGCAACAGCTCATACAGAGGCTCTCCGAGGCACCATACACCCTCATCAATGCCGGCAGCCTGCGCACACAGCTAGGGCTGTTTCAGGTGCATTTCCTCATCTTCCATAGCCTCTATCGCCTGCGTGAGCGAGCGCCACGATTGCTGATCCATACCCTGCACATTGGCTTTCGAAACGCTCATTCGGATTCAGCCGGTTGGCAGTCGGATACGAAGGCCGCGGGCGGCTCTGCGATGAACGAAGCTGACTGTGTCCAGCATATGCGCGATTCAGCCGAAGCCCTGTCACGCTACTATCTGGACCTCGAACATCTCTTCTCGACGTCATCTGGTGATGTGCGTGCGCTGCTGGATAGCTTCTGGAAAACCTTCGAGACGGGCCTGACTGGGCCGTCAACAGGCTCAGCCCCTACCCTCCGGGACCGCCAACAGGACTGAGTTGGACGGTGCCGTGCCTGGCGTGGCTGAGCACATCAGGGTCATACTCGTCAGGATAAACCACGCTCTTACGCGACTGGTCGCGTTGACGCGACAGCACTACGGCATATGATTCCTGTGCAGGATCCAGTTCGATGAAGCCCTCGAGATAGGCTCTTCGAAACCAGGACTCAGGCTCATAGCTGTACACGATATCATTGAATAGGCGTACTGGATTCCAGTTCTTGTCCAGGGTTAACACAGCAGGATAGAAGAGATCAGACTTGTTGGCGTTGACGAAGGAACGCAGGCGCACACGTCGGCTATCCTGCAGATCATCCAGACTGATCACCCTGAAGAGACTGCGCCCGGTCCCGAAGCCATAGTCAGCCTCATCCGCCTCGATATTCAACACGATCCCGTCCTCACCGTCGATGTCATCGACCGGGTATTCCAGTTTTCGCATGTAATCGAGCAGCACAGTGCAACAGTCTTCGGCTAGTCTGTCGATATCACGCTCAGGCTGCGCCTCATCGAGCCCCAGTATTCTGGCAGCTTCATCATCCACCGCTTCAGGGACGTCTTGCCGTCGGAGCCATTGTTCCTCAGCCAGTATCTGCTGACCGGCGACCTCCCCTGCTGTCGCTGGCGCCACCTGACCCACATCCTCGTAGGGCCTGCTGCGAAACTGACCAGCCTCATCAATATAGGTGTAGAACTTCTGCCGTCCATCACGCTGGAAGCCAGCCTGCTCGAGCTCGGCAGCGTCGATATAGCTCTCATCGGGCTCGAAGCGCTCACCCTGCTCCTCGACAGGGGCCACCACCCGTTCATCGGCCGGTGTTGGCTGCTGTTGGGGGCTTGACGGCCCTGCCGCAGATTCGCTGTTTTCAGGAGCCTTGTCGCTCGTCTCGGCCTTGTCCACCGCGCTTTCGGCTTCTACCGGCACAGTCTCGCGTTCCGCCTCGGGGGCTTCGACACGACGAACCTCTACGCCACCATCGTCACGAATGATGGTTTCATAGCGCTCCGCCTGAGCCGGCTGAACAGTGCCAACAAGCATGAGGACAAGCACAAGCCCTCTCAGGGAGGCAGACCCTGAGCTCAGTAACATCGCCATAAGCCGAATTGTCCCATGACTAGAACTTGGTCGTGAACGAGATGGCGGCCTGCACAATCTTGGTCGTGGTTCTGATATTCAGACCGGCATACGGGTTCAGAATGATATTGTTGATGGCCGTGGAGTTGGCGTTCAAACTCGTATTTGGTGGTATTTCGACTGCTGAACGCAAATAGCCTATAGCCACGTCAATTGTTGAATCACGATCCCATTTGTAGCCCAGGCCTGCGCCATACAGTGTGGCATCGCCAAGCGGCGCCGCAGTATCGCGGCGGTTCCGTGGAATTGGCGAGTCGCGGAATTCGACGCCCAGGCGCAGATCAAGACGGCTGGTAGCGTGAAATTCAGCCCCGAGCGCCAGGTTCCAGACGTCCTGATATTCCAGCGGGAGCGTCAAGGTGGTTTCTGTAGCATTCGGAGACAGCAGTCGTGCTGCACCCAGAAACTCCAGTGGCCGGTCGAACGTAAAGTCGAAGGCATCCCACGAGCTATAGTCGGTCCAACCCAGATCGGCATTCAGCGTCAGACCATGATTGACCTTGACGCTCACGCCGGTCTGAAAATGAGCCGGATGCGTGAAGTCCATTGAAACGTTACCAGACTCCTTCGGCACACCACTTGGCAAGCCAAAGATGGCACCGCCGATAGCACCGAAGAGTGAGCCGGTGAAACGTTGCCAGAATCCTTGCCAGTCCTCCGAATACTGGACCTCAAACTGGCCCTTGAGCTTCATTTTCGCTTCACTGGTGTAGCTGGCACCCCAGCTGAACCAGTCAGTGGGCGTCCAGGTCACACCGAGCACGTACTTCGGCGACAGGGTCTCCTGGGTTTCGATGGTAATGCCACCGATGTCGTCCCAGGGGCCGATATCACCACCACACAGGCCGAGAAATGGAGCCAGCGGCTCGTTGCCTGTTTCACAGTTGAAAGCTGTCTGCAGTTCTTCCGCAACACCCACCAGCAGGTTTGGCGCCCGTGCGAAGGTATCGATGGCAATGGCCTGTTGCGAAAAGTGAATGCCCATCCCTACAGACCACTGATCATCGATCTGGTAAGCGACTGTCGGCGAAAGATAAGTAAAGCGCTGCAGCACCGCAGCCTTGGCAAGATAACGACCAGGATCGTTGTGGGAACGATAATACCCCACAAGATCCGGTGCATAGGTCATGTTGCCAAAGGTGAATTTTGAACCTGGCGGATTGTATGAAAATCCCGTTGATGGAAGAACACCCGGGCCTTTCGGCAGACGGATAATACCCCAACCGGGCAGATACGCTGCGAGCGTGATGGTTCGACCGTTACCACTCTTGGATAGAATTGGATCGTTTTCCACCCCGTCGATGCCGAAGATGTTATATCCCGGCGGTGCATCAAATTTTGTCTGGATGCTAGCCCTGATGTTCAGCAATGTCACATTGAGATTGCGACCTTCAAGTTTAGTCAGTCCAGCGGGATTGAAATGAATGGCCGCAATCCCGGGCGTGTCCGCAGTCACGGCATTGCCGAGCGCCAAGGCTTTTGGCGAAGTGATCAGGTTGGTAGCAAGCTGGGCCTGTGCCGTTTGCGTCACAAGCGCCAGCGCCAGGAGCGGAAAAGCCACGCCTTTGCTGAAGCTCTTTCCACTGGCGCGAGCGGCACAGTTCGCTGGCCGGGCGACGAGTTTCGATTTCATAGCATGAGCCCCGGCTTATTCAGCGTCTTTCAGGCCGTCGATGTTGATGGGGATCGAGACACCCAGCAGCACGTCCGGTGATTCTTCTGTGAGACCAAAGCCAACGCTGGTATTGATGATTTTCGTCTCCGATACGCGAATACCAAGCGCGAAACTCATCAGGCCACTCACCTGATCCTCAGCGGTAATTGACGCTGAGGCTCCACCTGTGCCAGTCAGTTTCAGCCTCGTCTCATCTGAATAAGACAACTGGGAAGACACGCTGAGGGACACGTCATAAGACAGGGCATAGGAGAAGCCAGTAGACAGGGACAGTGAATTCGCCGGCTCGACTTCACGCAGTATGAGACTGCCACGGACCTGATTCAGGTCGGTCTGATTCACACCATAGCTGAGCGAGAGACTACTGAAGACGACGACTGGATCGAGCACCTTGGACCAGCTCGCGCCGCCACTGAAGCTGTAGTAACCACTACCAGTGGAAATCTGACGATTGAGATCGATCTCGTAGGGGCTGGTACCAGTCTTGGTCTTGAAGCCGCCGAACAGCGTGTAGGACGCTTCACCCGGGACATAGGCGAAGGGCTGCCATCTCGCGGTGAGGGTCACATCGCCCCAATCAGTGTTGGCACGTTCTTCCTGGGTGTCGTATTTCGCCACAAGCGGTATACGTGCCGACAGGGTCAGGTTATCGAGCAGGCCGAAATCGATACTGAAACTATTGGTGAATGTGTGCTGGGCAGATGGCACGACGTCGAAGTTGCGGGGGGTCCCGTTGACAATATCGATATCGAGCCGCTGATCACCGAAATAGCTGTAGTCAAAGGCATAGGTCAGTGACTTCTTGCCCTTCTTCAGCAACGAATAATTTTTCTCCGCCGCCTGAAAGACTTCTTCCAGTTGCTGAGCGGAATCCGTATCGCCCTCGCCCTGAGTCAAGGCCTCACGAGCTTTGTCGACTGACGAGGACTCCTCCTCGGCCTGCAGATGCGGACTGCCTATGATCATAGTCGTCACAACGCCAAGACGTACTACCCAGTGTCTCATTTAAATTCCTTTCTAGTTATTGTCTCTCTGCACTGCAGGCTGATGTCCCCCGGTATGAACCGCATCGGCCAGCGCTTAGTTGCGTTTGAAGTGTAGAAACTTATTTGTATTTTCAACCGTTCCATCGGGTTTGTTCTTTGCTCGTTCGAAGGCATTCTGTAACTTGAACTGTGTCGCCTCGTGGAACTCCGGAAAGTGCCGGTAGGCATTCAGTGTAAAGGTCTGTTCGTCGATGAAGCGCATGTCCTCCTCTCTCAGCTCCAGACCGTCTATCGGCTTCGCGGTCCCGGGAAACACGATGAACAAGACATTCTGATCCCAATGCTCCTTGAAGAGTTCTTCTGTGAAGGTCATGTTGCCCAGCGAAGGATCGGCAATGAAGACACGGCCGTTCCTGACCGCCCTGACGACGACAAAGTGCTTGAAGCCACCATATTCGATAGGGACAATTGCCGGATGGTCCAGCGCCCTGAGATCTTCCATTTCTGCTTTGAACCCACCAGAGGGATAGCCGAGCGCTGTCACCAGGCGTTTGAAGTCCAGCATCGAAAAGCCGCGCCGTTCGACGATGCGATCAGCATCACCATAGTGAAGTAGCCCTTCCATGATCTGGCGCTCCTCGAAGGTCCGGCCGAGGTAGTGCTCGAGAACAGTGGTCAATGCAGCTGAACCACAACTGTAGTCGTAGGCCTGCTTGGTAATGTTGCGGAATTTCTGGACCTTTGCCGGTTCGACTTCGTAGTTATACCTGACGAATGCCAGATCCGCGTTGCTCACATTGATGCCGTACTGATGCACGTACTGTCCGTCTTCATAAGGCGGGGAGAGCACGAACTCGTCCACCGTCTTGAAGGCCAGTATCGAACCTGTGAGTATCAGAAACATAACTCTGCGCCGGGCGGTATGGTTTTCGATGATCAGCTACAGCATCGAAACGTGTCAGAACGCCCGCTGTAGCTGATAACATTTGCTTACACAAAACTTTGGCAACAGTACCCGATTATCGATCTGTTTAAAGATAACCAGTTAGCAAACTGCCCCCGCAGCGGGCTGCGCTTCTAGGGTTTTTCGACTTCAGCAGTTTCCCGCAAGCGCTGGTAGTAGAGGCTGAGCTCCTGCTGGGCAACCCTGTTCTGCAGCAGGGCCCGCAGCGTGCCGCGCTCCGCTGTAGACAGCTTTTCTTCAGGATGGCTGACATCCTGGAGGGCAATCACGAATACGGCTCCCCCTTCAGTAAATATCTCGACAGGTATCTGCGCGTCGCCCTCGGCAGGCCGCTGCATGGTAAAGGCCAGTCGCGCCGCATCAGGATGCTCACCATTCTGTCTGGCACTGTTATCGACCTCGGTCCACTCAGCACCTTCAAGTTCAGGCAGAGCTGATGCCTCAGTGGGCTCAGATTCCCGGAAGGTGTCCAGTTCCCTGGTGACCCTGGCCTGCAGCTGCTCAAGCGCCTTATCGCGGGCAAGACTCTTTCGGATATCGTCTGAGACATCTGCCAGTGGCTGTACTGAAGCCTCTTGCCGCTCAGCAACCCTTACGACGACACTATTGCTGTCATCGACCTCGATGAGCTCGCTGTTATTACCGTCCTCGAGTACATCGGCAGAAAACGCCTGGGCCCTGACAGTAGGATTACCGATGAGACGCTTTTCAAACGCATCGAGTTCGGCATCAGCTGAACCATGGATCTTGCCGGTCCGGTCGATCATGGGCGTCTCCAGCACTTCCAGACCCAACTCTTCTGCAGGCCCCTGGAGATCACCCGCGCTGTAGCTCAAGTCAGCGAGCTTCTCACTTTGCTCAAGCAGCCGACTCTCCGCCTGACGCTGACGCATCGAGTTCAGCAGCCTTGGACGAGCTTCATCAAAATCTGGTATGTCAGCAATTTCGATGGCATCAACTTTCAATATGTGGACACCGTAATCGGAGACCACTGGCTCACTGACCGCCCCCTCTTCGAGAGAAAATATCTCTTCGTCGAGCTCAGGTAAGGTGCCCTTGGCGATCAGTCCGAGGCTACCACCTTCGTCTTTGGTGCCCAGGTCTTCGGAATGCTCGGCTGCGAGCTCGGCAAAGTCCGCACCCCCTTCAAGCTGTTCCACAAGCTCCGCTGCTGCCTCCAGAGCCTGTTCTTCGTTACGGTCGTCATTCACCTCTAGCAGGATGTGGCGAACCCGGCGCTCCTCACTTCCGGTCAGGGTCGCCTTCTCTTCTTCATACAAGGCTTTGAGCTCAGCCTCCGTAGGTTCGATACCAGCGGCGACATCATCGCTATTGAGACGCACATATCTCAGCCTGACACGCTCAGGCAAAGCATAGGCAGTCTGATTGGCATCATAGTAAGCTTTGATCTCGTCTTCACCGACCGTCACGTCGTTTGCGAGTTCAGCTGCGTCAAGGCGCGCATAGGCGAAGGATCGCTGCTCTCGATCGATGCGCAGGATATTGTCCAGCTCTGCCTGCGTCACGATAGCGGTCTGACTCAGGCCGTTAGCCAGCTGGTTGAGCATCAGATCCTTTCTCAGCTCTTCACGGAAAGCTGTGGGCGAAAGTCCGATGCTACTGACCACAGACAGGAAGCGGTCCTGACTGAACTTGCCATCTACCTGCGCCTGAGGCCAGGTCAGAATGAACTGGTTGATCACCTGGTCGGAGACCGACAGCCCCAGATCCTGGGCAGCCTGAAGACGTACGCGTTTGGTCACCTCGTCTTCGAGCACGCTGCGACGGAGCGCGTTCTCATCGATCAGTGAAGGATTGAAGCCCTCACCCATCTGGTTGTAGAGCTGTCGGGTTCTGAGTTCGACAGCTCTCTGGAATTCTGAATCGGTAATGGGATCGTCATTGACCACAGCCACTTCAGGCTCCCCGCTGATACTGCCGATAATCGATTCGACACCAAAAAGCGCAAAGGTGACGACAATGAGACCGACGATGATCTTGGCAAAGGTGCCTTGGGCGTTATCGCGAATATTCTGTAGCATAAAGGGTACGGTAGCTTAACGAAGGGTGGACGAGTGTAACGCAGATTCAGCAACTGGTCAGCAGCACAGTTAGCAGACGAAAAAAAAGGCGCTATGACACGCCTTCTTTCTTAGCAGAAATGCTTAGTTCACAGCATCCTTCAATGCCTTGCCTGGCTTGAATGAAGGCACCTTGGACGCAGCAATATCAATAGCCTTGCCTGTCTGAGGGTTGCGGCCTGTCCGCGCTGATCGCTCCTTGACGGCAAATGTTCCAAAACCAATCAGCGTTACCTGATCGCCTTTGGCAAGTGTATCTGTCACAGAATCCAGAATTGCGTCCAATGCTCTGCCGGCGGCTGCCTTGGAGAGATCGGCAGATTCGGCGACGGCATCAATAAGTTCGGATTTATTCACAAAGAACCCCTTGTCTTAGAACTGAAGGTTAGAATTGTTAAAATTTAGCTGGCAATGGGCAAAGCCGGAAGTGTCTTGACGAAGCGCCTACAGACCAACATCGGTCTGAAGCCCTTGATACACAACGCTTCACAGAGCGCAAGTTATACCAACTCGCCAAAATAGGGTCAACCGATTTCACTGACCCGGCGCCCTTTTTTCAGGCCGCCAGGTCAGATCTATCGGGCTTTTTACATTTCAATGATGAGCACGGTGATCAGAATCGCTCTCTTCATCAGCGGCCTTGTCCGGCTTCTTGCCGTCTACTTCGGCAATGCGATCCTTGTCTGCCGGCTCTGCAGTGTCCTTGGAAAATGGCGTACTTTCCAGCGCGATAGCCAGCACCTCGTCAATCCAGCGCGCCGGGATAATTTCCAGCTCATCTTTGATATTATCCGGTATCTCCTTGAGATCCTTCACATTATCGTGAGGTATGACAACTTTTGTGATGCCGCCCCTGTGAGCGGCGAGCAGTTTTTCCTTCAGGCCGCCGATAGCCAGCACCTCACCTCGCAAGGTAATTTCACCAGTCATCGCAACGTTGGCATTCACCGGAATATTCTTGAGACTGGACACGAGCGCGGTACACATGGCGATACCAGCGCTGGGCCCATCCTTCGGTGTGGCACCTTCGGGCACGTGAACGTGAATATCAAAATTTTCGTGAAAATCATCCCTGATTCCCAGCAATTGACTGCGTCCGCGCACTACAGTCAGGGCTGCCTGAATGGATTCCTGCATGACATCACCCAAAGAACCGGTCTTGATGACCTTGCCTTTGCCCTTCACCGCGCTGCACTCGATGCTGAGCAGCTCTCCACCGACTTGCGTCCACGCCAGACCGGTGACCTGCCCTATCCTGTTCTCAGACGCTGCCCTACCGTAATTATGTTTCTGTACGCCAAGATAATCACCGAGATCGCCAGCGGCCACCTTGATAGCTTTGCGCTTCTTGCCGGAGGTCTTCTGTTTTCCCGCTTTGCTATCAGCTGCCTTGGTCGGCTTCTTGTCCCCAGACTCCGCCTGAATCTGCTTCATGACGACCTTGCGGCAGAGCTTCGCAAGTTCACGTTCAAGCCCTCGCACGCCCGCTTCCCTGGTGTAATAGCGGATGACTTCCCTGATGGCCTCTTCCTCGACAGACAGCTCTTCTACTGCAAGCCCGTTGTTCTTCATCTGCTTGGGCAGGAGATAGCGCTGGGCGATCTTGACCTTTTCATCCTCGGTGTACCCCGGAATGCGTATGATTTCCATTCGATCGAGCAAGGCTGAGGGAATGTTCAGCGTATTCGAGGTGCAAATGAACAGCACTTCCGAGAGATCGAAATCCACTTCGAGATAGTGGTCGTTGAAAGTATGGTTCTGTTCCGGGTCGAGCACCTCCAGAAGCGCGGATGCCGGGTCCCCACGCTGATCCATGCCCATCTTGTCGACTTCGTCGAGCAGGAAGAGCGGGTTGCGTGAACCAGCTTTCGCCATCTTCTGAATCAGCTTGCCTGGCAAAGAGCCAATATAGGTCCGTCTGTGGCCACGGATCTCCGCCTCATCACGAACACCCCCGAGTGCCATCCTGACGAACTTTCGATTTGTCGCTTCGGCTATGGACTGACCCAGCGAGGTCTTACCGACGCCTGGCGGCCCCACCAGGCAAAGCACAGGACCCTTGAGCTGACGGACACGACTCTGAACGGCGAGATACTCGAGAATGCGTTCCTTTACCTCATCAAGGCCGTAGTGATCGTCATTGAGCACTTCCGTTGCTCGAGCGATATCGTGCTTGACGCGAGTGCGCTTCTTCCAGGGCACCTGGACCAGCCAGTCGATATAGCTACGCACGACATTGGCCTCAGCAGACATGGGCGACATCATTCTCAACTTGCCCAGCTCGGCGGTTGCTTTCTTGAGCGCCTCTTCGGGCATACCCGCGGCACGAATGCGCTCTTCGATATCGTCGAACTCATTACCCGCTTCGTTGAGGTCGCCGATTTCTTTCTGAATGGCCTTCATCTGCTCGTTCAGGTAGTACTCGCGCTGGCTCTTCTCCATCTGCTTCTTGACGCGGCCACGGACCCGTCGATCAACCTGAATGAGGTCCACCTCACCAGAGAGATACTGAATCAGTTTCTCAATGCGCGCAGACAGCTGTCGCGTTTCCAGCAGATCCTGCTTCGACTCGAGCTTCAGTTCTAGGTGGGCAGATATGGTATCGACGAGACGCGAGGGCTCGTCGATGGTCTTGAGCGAATCTGCAAGCTCCTGCGGAATTTTCTTGCTGAGTTTGACGTACTCCTCAAACTTCGAGCTCATCACCTCCAGCAGGTCACTGAGATCACCCTTGGCGACATCTGGTGCAAATTGCCTGACTGTGGCCGCCGTGTAGTCATCCTGATCGAACTGCACAAGCTCAGCCCTGTTGCTGCCTTCGACCAGAACCTTGACTGTTCCATCCGGTAACTTGAGCATCTGAAGAATGGTCGCCACGGTACCGATCGAATGCAGGCCTTTACGGCCCGGATTTTCGTCTGCTGGATTTTTCTGGGCGACGAGCATGATTTCCTTGCTGGTTTCCGTTGCCGTCTTGAGGGCGACGATCGACTTGTCTCTACCAACAAAGAGAGGCACCACCATCTGGGGAAAAACGACGACATCTCTCAATGGCAGAACCGACATGCTGACCACTGACGCAGAATCACTCATAAATAACCTCGAACTGACTTGAGAGAATTGGCCCTTGTAGACTACACCAGAACCATACGAGGTTCAGCATTACGACTCAGGCTTAATCTGAAGAGAAGATGTCAGTTATTTGGGGACGAACAGCAGGATTGCAAGCCGAAGACAGCCTGGAGAACTTTAAAACAACAGGAATGAAGCGGGGAAAAGCACTGAGCGCCGCGTGAGGGCGCTCAGTGCTATAGGCAGGGAGAGAAAATGACGGAAACTGCTCAGTCTTCTGCAGAAGCCGCTTTTTGCTCGGAATTCTTATAAATCAGAATTGGATCTGACTCACCTGAAATCACGCCATTATCCACGACGACCTTACAGACGTCCTTCTGCGAAGGAATGTCGTACATGGTATGCATCAGTACGCCTTCGAGGATGGAGCGGAGGCCGCGGGCACCAGTCTTGCGATCCATGGCCTTGCGAGCTACTGCACGCAGGGCATCCTCTCGGAAATCAATGTCGACGCCTTCCATTTCGAAGAGCTTGGCATATTGCTTCGTCAGCGCATTCTTCGGCTCAGTCAGAATCTGCACGAGTGCTTCTTCATCGAGCTCAGTCAGCGTCGCGATAACAGGCAGTCGACCAACGAACTCAGGTATCAGGCCGAATTTCACCAGATCCTCGGTTTCAACATCTTTCAACAGCGCGCCAACAGCCTTGGAATCAGACTTGCTCTTCACCACCGCACTGAAACCGATGCTGCTCTTTTCTGAGCGATCACTGATGATTCGATCAAGACCTGCAAATGCTCCCCCGCAAATGAAGAGGATATTTGAAGTATCAACCTGTAGAAACTCCTGCTGTGGATGCTTGCGACCACCCTGAGGAGGCACACTGGCGACTGTCCCTTCAATCAACTTGAGTAGCGCCTGTTGCACACCTTCGCCAGAGACATCCCGCGTAATAGAGGGATTGTCAGACTTACGGGAGATCTTGTCGATTTCGTCGATATAGACAATACCGCGCTGGGCTTTCTCAACGTCGTAGTCACACTTCTGAAGAAGCTTCTGGATAATGTTTTCGACGTCTTCACCAACATAACCAGCCTCAGTGAGGGTGGTTGCATCGGCAATGGTAAATGGCACGTTCAGCAGGCGCGCAAGCGTCTCTGCAAGCAGGGTCTTACCACTGCCCGTTGGGCCGATAAGCAGGATATTACTCTTGCCCAGCTCCACTTCGCCCTTCTTGTCTTCGTACTTCAGCCGCTTGTAATGGTTATAAACGGCTACGGCAAGCGCCAGCTTTGCGCGCTGTTGCCCGATGACGTATTCGTCAAGCGTTTCCTTGATTTCCTTCGGCGTAGGCAGACGATCTGAGTCGTCCTGCGAGCCGGATTCCTGAATCTCTTCCCGGATGATGTCGTTACACAAGTCGACGCATTCATCACATATAAAAACTGAAGGCCCTGCAATCAGCTTGCGGACCTCGTGCTGGCTTTTACCGCAGAAGGAGCAGTACAGCAGCTTGCCGCCATCTTCGCCTTTGCCGTTTTTGTCATCAGCCATCATATCACCTCATAAACACCGAATCCGCGCCCGCCCGACTGTCTGCCGGCGCCGGGCCGGCAGGACGAACACCATTCACGCGCGGCCTACTACCAAACCGCTAGACTTTTGCTCAGACGGGCTGGTTGCGCTCATCCAGAACCTGGTCGATCAATCCATATTCTACCGCAGCATCGGCACTCATAAAGCGGTCACGATCGGTATCTTTGGCAATCTGCTCAATACTCTGACCAGTATGCTTAGCCAGAATACCGTTCAGCTTATCTCGCAGAGAGAGGATTTCCTTGGTATGGATCTCGATATCGGATGCCTGCCCCTGAAATCCTCCAAGCGGCTGGTGAATCATCATTCTCGAGTTTGGCAGGGCAAAGCGCTTGCCCTTGGCACCGCCAGCCAGGAGAAACGCACCCATACTGGCTGCCTGGCCCATACACATGGTGGACACGTCGGGCTTGATGAACTGCATGGTGTCATAAATGGACATACCTGCAGTCACAACACCACCTGGTGAATTAATATACAGATGGATATCCTTGTCCGGATTTTCGCTCTCGAGAAAAAGCAGCTGGGCAACGATGAGGTTGGCCATGTGGTCTTCAACCTGACCAACAAGAAAGATAATTCTCTCTTTCAGGAGTCTTGAAAAGATATCGTAAGAACGCTCACCGCGAGCACTCTGCTCAACGACGATAGGTACGAGGGCGTTCATTGGATCTGACATAGTCATTCAACAAGTTCCGATTGAAGGTGAAAGCGGAGTCGGATAGCCGACGTCTTTGATACGTCAGGGTCAGCCGATACGGCTTTTTTCAAAGACTAGATAAAAATGCCGGGAAGCGCAATCAAAGTCAGGGCCCGGCAGGCCCTGTAGTGAAGCATAGCTTTAATATTACAAGATGCCCTCTAATGGGCCGGCGAAGCGCCAAATGGACAATAGCAGGCCGAACGACCTGCTCACGCTATAACAGAAGCTTAATCTTCTGAAACGGCCTCAGCCTGGCTATCGGCAGGTGCTGCGGCGGGGCCGGCAGGCTCTTCCTTACGGATAGCTTCCTGATAGCTTACCTGAGCATCTTCCACCTTGGCATTGTCCATGATGTGCTTGACCACGAGATCTTCCATGACGACAGACTCGACCTGGCCACGCTGCTCTGCATTGGACTTGTAATATTTGATGAACTCTTCTGGCTCCTGGTAAGAGGCTGCCATATTGGTAATTTTTTCATCAACCAAGTCGTCAGTCGCCTTGATACCCTGGTCCTTGACGATCTGGGCGAAGATGAGGCCCGTTTTTACGCGCTTTTCAGCCTGGTCCTTGAACAGCTCCGCAGGCAGCTGGCTGGCCTGGATCTGGCCACCACCACCAAAGCGCTGCACAGCATCTTCACGCAGACGATCGATTTCCTGATTCACCAGAGCACCGGGCACTGCGAACTCGTTATGCTCTATCAGCTGATGAACAATGCTGTTCTTCAGCCTGTTTTCGATGGCCTGCTCGCCTTCACGCTGCATGTTTCGCTTCACTTCAGCGCGAAACGCCTCTTCGCCACCTTCCGAAACACCGTATTGGGCGAAGAACTCGTCATTGATCTCGGCCAGTTGCTGAGACTCAACAGTATGCACCTTGACTTCGAACTGAGCGGCCTTCCCTTTCAGGTTTTCAGCGTGATATGCCTCAGGGAACTGAAGTTCCAGCGTTTTCTCATCACCAGCGGAAAGCCCGATCAGCCCTTCTTCAAAGCCAGGGATCATCCGTTTCGCACCGATGATGATTTCCTGTTTCTCGGCAGTTCCACCTTCAAACGCTTCACCGTCGACCATACCTTTGTAGTCGATGATGACGCGATCGCCATCTTCAGCCGGACCAGTTTTCGTTTCCCAGTTCGCGCTCTGCTTTCGCAGGGTCTCGATCATGGTATCGATATCGGCATCAGAGACATCAGTTGACTCTCGAACCAGGGAAATCTTGTCAAGGTTGGTGATCTCGATCTCTGGATAGACTTCAAATATGGCTACAAACTTGAGGTCTTCTCCAGATTTCAGGTTCAGCGGTTCGAATTTTGGATGACCTGCAGGATTGATGGACTCTTTCTGCAGCGCAGCGATATAGGAATCGCGCATGACTTCACCAACGACTTCCTGCCTCACAGACGGCTCGAAACGTCCCCTGATCACAGACATGGGGACCTTGCCAGGGCGGAAGCCATTAATTTTGGCTGAACCTGCGGCTTTCTGAAGTCGCTTGTTGACTTCGGATTCGACGGTGGCCGAAGGCACGTCGATGGTCATGCGGCGTTCGATTGGGGAAGTGGATTCTACTGAGATCTGCATGAATGTCCTCTAAGCCTGGTCAGTACTGATTGGCTTCGGACAGCTCGCCAGGCGCGTTGTTGTAGCAATATGATCGGATATCGGGGCAGCGCCCCCATTTGCGGTAGTTATTTCGGTAACAGTATCGATAATTCATTCAGCAATTTTAATTGCCGGGCATTGCGGCGATTGGATTCCGACATTGGTGCGAAAGGAGAGACTCGAACTCTCACGCCTCGCGGCACTGGAACCTAAATCCAGCGCGTCTACCAGTTCCGCCACTTTCGCATGTCGTCAATTCGCAATCGAATTGGGGTGGACGAAGGGTTTCGAACCCTCGACCGCAGGAATCACAATCCTGAGCTCTACCAGCTGAGCTACGCCCACCATCTCCAGCATGCTGCGCCTTTCAAGCCATGACGGCCGTCTGGGCTACAACCCCTTTTACCAAAGGGCGCCGAACCTATTTTACTCTACTTACACTTAACTGACTCTCACCAGGCACAAGTACCGGTTTTGAGCTGCTTCAACGCAATTCGAGCAATATTCAGGGCCGAGATAGTAATAACGCCCTGACGTGATGTCAAATGTTTGTTGTCGCTACACTGTAAAGATAACACGATTCAATGGTGCGCCCGAGAGGATTCGAACCTCTGACCCACGGCTTAGAAGGCCGTTGCTCTATCCAACTGAGCTACGGGCGCTCATGCTCTTCGGTAGTACCGTCACAGTGAAGCGCGGATAATACGGTCTGGTGGCCGGAGAATCAATACAAGCCTGTCCTGTCCGACTCCCGGCCGAAGCGGTGCGAGCCGGTGAATGCTTACCAGCAAGGGTAAATTTCGCTACACTTGTGCCCGCCAACGAAGCCTCGAAGACACCGCCAGCTAGCGCGGAGCTTCGGCCAATGATTTCCCAGCAAGAGACCATTCATGCAGCCCGAGAACAAGTCCACTTCCAGTCACAACCATCGCCCGGCGCCAACGCTGATATTCGAAGAGGCTGTGAAGGGTGGCGCCAGACTCATTCCGGGCAAGGCGATTGCCGCCGGCATTCGCGCCGAGGTGAAGCTGGCCGTGGAGAGGAGAATTGAACAAGGCCTGCGTGTGCCAGGGCTGGCTGTCATTCTTGTGGGTCAAGACCCCGCATCTGCGGTGTATGTGAGCCACAAGACCAAAGCCTGTGAAGAGGTCGGCTTCCTGTCACGACGCTACGTGCTTGAGGCCGACGCATCACAGGCATCGCTCGAGGCGCTGATCGATGAACTGAATGAAGATGGGGAAATTGATGGCATTCTCCTGCAACTCCCCTTGCCTGCCCACCTGGAAGCAGCTCCTCTGCTCGAGCGCATCCATCCAGGCAAGGATGTGGACGGGTTCCACCCCTACAATGTTGGGCGTCTCGCTCAGCGTATGCCTGCGCTTCGCCCATGTACGCCCAAAGGCATCATCACACTGCTGCAGAAAAGTGGTATCGACCCCAAGGGCAAGGACACGGTCATAGTAGGCGCCTCGAATATCGTGGGCCGACCGATGGCGCTTGAAATGCTGTTGGTCGGCAGCACAGTCACCGTTACTCACAAGTTCACCAGCAATCTCGCTCACAAGGTCGCAATGGCTGATATTCTCATCGTGGCGGTGGGCATACCGGGCCTGGTCAAGGGAGAGTGGATCAAGCCAGGCGCCGTAGTCATCGATGTGGGCATCAATCGACTCGACTGCGGCAAGCTTTGCGGCGATGTCGAGTTCGATGCCGCAATCCAGCGCGCGGCCCTGATCACTCCTGTTCCAGGTGGCGTAGGTCCCATGACTGTGGCCACCCTGCTGGAAAATACCCTGCTCGCGGCTACGCTCAAGCCTTAGCGGCTTCGGACGGATCCACACGCTGCCAGCTGGTCCCTTCACGGGTGTCTCGAAGCCTGACACCCCGCTCTAGCAGATAGTCTCGCACTCGATCGGACTCGGCGTAGTCACCGGCGAGTTTGGCCTGTTTCCGCTGCTCGATAAACTGCTCAATGTCGGCTTCGCCAAGCTCGGCCTCACTGGTGGCCGCTGACCAGAGGAAATAGGCTTCCGGATCCTGCTCCAATAACCCAAGGCGGGCGCCCAGGGCCTTGAGCGTGGCCACTGCACTACCGAGCGGCTCACGAGCCCTGAGCAGCTTGTTGAGATCCCTGGCCGCTGTAAACAGCACGGCGACCGCACCGGCCGTGTTGAAATCATCGTTCATTGCCGCGTCGAAAGCAGCCATGTGCTCTGAATTCAGTGCTTCGACGCCTGCTCCATCCTGCTCACCAGCATCTCGCAAGGCCTGATAGAGACGATCAAGCCCCTGCCGAGCTTCGACGAGACCCTGCTCCGAATAATCAATAGCGCTTCTGTAGTGGCTGGATACGAGGAAGAAACGCAGCACTTCGGGCTGATACTTTTCCAGAATCTCGCGAATGGTGAAGAAGTTGCCCAGAGACTTCGACATCTTCTCCTTGTTCACCCGCACAGCCCCGGCATGCATCCAGACATTGGCGAACTGCTGGCCCGAGGCACATTCAGACTGCGCAATCTCATTTTCGTGATGAGGAAACTTGAGATCCGGCCCACCACCATGGATATCGAAGGACTCACCAAGCATGTCGAACGACATTGCCGAGCACTCGATATGCCAGCCCGGTCGGCCCTGCCCCCAGGGCGAATCCCAGCTCAAGGGCGGCACGCCTTCGCCCCCGCCATCACTGTCGGCCACTGCTTTCCAGAGCACGAAATCAGCCGGATGACGTTTTGCCTCGTTCACCTCAACCCGCGAACCGGCTACTGACTCTTCGACCTTCCGCCGATTCAACTTGCCATAGTCCGGAAATGCTTCGATGGAAAAGTACACATCGCCGTTGGCGGCCTGATACGCCGCGTTCTGATTAATCAGACGCTGGATCAGTTTGATAATGCCGTCAATGTGGGCGGTGGCTCGCGGCTCGGCGTCTGGCGGCAGCACACCCAATGCGCGCTCATCCTCATGCATGGCATCAATGAAGCGCTCGGTCAGGGCCACAGGATCTTCACCATTTTCGGCCGCCCGCCGGAGAATCTTGTCATCCACATCAGTGATGTTGCGAACGTACTTCAGCTGAAAACCCAATGCTCGCAGATGACGGGTGATCACATCAAAGGCCACCATGACCCGGCCGTGACCAATGTGACAGTAGTCGTACACCGTCATGCCACAAACATACATGCCGACCGTTGCGGGATTGCTGCCAGTGGCGCCTTTTAACGGCTCGAACAGGCGCTTCTGTCCACTCATCGTGTCATGGATAAAGAGCTGGCCTGTCTTTGCACCAGCTAGTGCATCAGCCGTTGTCATCAGCGCCTCCGGCCCAGGTGTCGCGCAGGGGCACAGTTCTGTAATAGACACCCGGCGACTGCGGGCCAGCCGCTATGAAATACCCTGTCCGCTCAAACTGCAGGGGGAAGCCACCGCCATCCTGCGCCAGCGAAGCCTCGCCGAGCGCGCCCTCGACAATCTGCAAGGAGTTGGGATTCAGGCCTTCCAGAAAGTCGATTTCCTTGTTGGCCTCGGGCAGTGGCTCGCTGAAGAGCCGATCGTACAGATGCAGGGTCAATGGCACAGCATGCGCCGCAGAAACCCAGTGAATGACGCCCTTGACCTTGCGATCTTCAGGATCGCGCCCCAGCGTCTTGTCATCATATTCGCAGTGAAGTTCAACAATCTTGCCGCTGGCATCTTTGATGCAATCAACACAGCGGATCACATAGGCATTTCGCAGCCGAACCTCCTTTCCAAGCACGAGCCGCTTGAACTTCTTGTTGGCTTCTTCGCGAAAATCGTCGGCTTCGATATAGATTTCCCTCGAAAACGGAACTGCGCGAGTTCCAAAATCAGGGTTCTGCGGATGCCTGGCAGCGTCGAGCATTTCCTCACGGTCTTCCGGATAGTTCGTGATAACGACCTTTAAAGGGGCCTGCACACACATCGCCCGGGGGGCACGCTCGTTGAGGTCTTCGCGTACAGCGAACTCGAGGGTGGACACATCCACAACGGCATCACTGCGGGTGACGCCTATCATGCGGCAAAAATGATTCAGCGCCTTTGCCGTGAAGCCGCGAGCTCGCATACCGGCAATCGTTGGCATGCGGGGATCAGCCCAGCCATTGACGATCTCTTCATCGACCAGGCGCTTGAGCTTGCGCTTGCTGAGTACGGTGTAGTTGAGATTCAGCCGTGCAAACTCAATCTGTACCGGCAGCGCAGGGACGTCAGGTGCGCCGAGCGCCTCGAAATCAACCTCTCGCATGACCCAGTCATACAGCGGGCGATGGTCTTCGAACTCAAGCGTACACAGGCTGTGACTGATGCCTTCGAGCGCATCGCTGATCGGATGCGTGAAGTCGTACATCGGAAAGATGGGCCAGATTGCGCCGGTCTGGTGATGCTCTGTTCGTCGAATTCGGTACAGGATAGGGTCGCGCATATTGATGTTCGGCGACGCCATATCGATTTTAGCCCGCAGCGTGTGCTGACCATCGTCGAACTCACCATTTCTCATGGCTTCCAGAAGCTGCATGTTTTCTTCGACGGAGCGCTCACGATAAGGGCTGTTCTGCCCTGGTGCTGTGAGCGTCCCACGAGTCTGCGTCATTTCTTCCGGCGTCAGGCTGCAGACAAAGGCAAGCCCCTTGTTCACCAGTTGCCGTGCAGCCTGATAGATCTCTTCGAAGTAACTCGATGCAAAGCGTTCTACGCCGAAGCTCGGCAGATCGTCGAGCTGTTTCGCGCTGGCATCCTCATTCAGCAGCCAGAGCACGTCTTCACGGATGGCGTCGATATAGGTCTGTTCTTCCTTCTCAGGATTGGTGTCGTCAAAGCGCAGGTTCATGGTGGCCCCATCACCCCGCTCTGCCACGCTGTAATTCAGACAGATCGACTTGGCATGGCCCAGATGGAGGAAACCGTTCGGCTCCGGTGGGAAGCGTGTGCGCAGGGCGGATGGAGCCAGCCCTTCCGAAAGCGCCTTGTCCACTCTGGCAAGAATGAAATTGTGCACATCAGTGTGCCGCTTTTCGTTACTGGACTCGCTACCTGACTCGCCCGTGGGCGTGCCGCTAGCATTGGAATCTGCCATGATGCTCTCTATCAACGCTGAATGAGGATCCAGAGGTGAACTCTGTGATCAAACCTGCTATTTTCCAGCAAGTTGCCTAGCTAAGCAATGGCAGAACTACTATCGAACTTCAAAGCCACACAGGAAGACTCACCAATGGTCAAACTCGAAACATCCATGGGCGATATCTACATAGAGCTCAACCATGAGAAAGCGCCAAAAACAGCAGCCAATTTCGAGAAGTATGTGAAGGAAGGCTTTTACGACGGCACGATATTCCATCGCGTCATTTCCAACTTCATGGTTCAGGGCGGTGGTTTTGAGCCTGGCATGCAGACCAAGAAGACCGGCGAGCCGATTCAGAACGAGGCCGACAATGGTCTCGGCAACAAGAAGGGCACCGTGGCCATGGCGCGAACGATGGATCCGCATTCCGCCAGCGCGCAGTTCTTCATCAATGTGGCAGACAATGGCTTCCTCGATCACAGCGCCAAGACCACTGAAGGCTGGGGCTATGCCGTGTTTGGCGAGGTCGTGAAGGGCATGGACATCGTCGACAAGATCAGGTCGGTCGAGACGACAGTGAAGGGCATGCACCAGGACGTACCAGCTGATGATGTCATCATCAAGAAGGCAACGATCGTCGACTCGGCAGAGTAAAGGGACGGCCATTGCAGTGGCGATGAAACACAGCACCTATTTCATCAGTGATCTTCACCTGGATGAAACAAGGCCAGGTGTTCTCCAGTTCTTTCACAGATTCCTCGACGCCATCGAGTCAAGCGCAGGTGCCCTCTACATACTCGGTGATTTTTTCGAGGCGTGGATCGGTGATGATGCGGCAGCACCTTGGCAGAATGAGATTGCCGACAGGTTGAAGCGGCTGAGCCAGTCCGGCTGTGACATTTTCCTGATGCACGGTAACAGGGACTTTCTGCTGGGCGACGATTTTGCGCAGCGATGCGGCGGCAAGTTGCTCCCTGACCCCTGGGTGACCGATATCCATGGGCGTAGGGTCGTGCTTCTGCACGGCGACAGCCTTTGCACGGATGACCATCGCTACCAGAAGTTTCGCAGCCTGACCCGCGACCAGGCCTGGCAGCAGACGGTGCTCGCGCGTCCGGTAGAAGACAGATTAAAACTGGCGCAGCAGTTACGAACCATGAGTCAGGCCGATAACTCGACCAAGGCCCAGGACATCATGGACGTGAATGCCCTGGCCGTGGCCGGGTGTTTCGACGCCAGCGACTGCCACCTGATGATTCACGGCCATACCCACCGCCCTGCCCTGCACGCTACGCCGGCAGCGGCATCTAAGCTTCGCCTACGCTATGTACTTGGCGACTGGCATGAGCACATGCATTATATTCGCGCAAATGACGAGGGCATCAGGCTGTTGCGCCTGTCGCCAGATCACCTGGCGAAACCGGCAAATGACCTTTGACAGCCGACGCGATTAGCCGGCCAGGAGCATGGGCGGCCCGCTATGGAAGCGGAAGGTGTCGTCGGGCGCGATGACGAGTGTATTCTCGACCGCTCGCAGTTCGGCCAGGCGCGGCTCCAGCGAATAGTCCGCCCGCGCTTCGGCCAACTCAATGTAGTGTCTGAAGTGGCGACCTTCAGAGGCCAGCAGTCCGCGATAGAAGTCAGCCAGCTCGAGATCGGCCGTGCTCCCGGTATCGCTCAGCCAGGGCACCAGCGCTGCGAAGCGCTCACAGGATCGTGCCTCTATGAAGGCGCCGACCAGCAATGCGTCTATGAGTCGATGCGGCTCATCCTTGCGAATATAGGTTTTCAGCGAACTCGCATAGCGAGAAGCGGTCTGCTGGCGGTCCTGGATCTCACGCGCCTGCATATGCGCGGCGACCTGCTCGAAATGCCTCAGCTCTTCTCGCGCCAGTTTCGACATCCGCCTGCACAGTTCAGCGTCCTGCGGATAACGGAACATGAGCTGCATGGCTGCCGCTGCGGCCTTCTTCTCGCACTGGGCATGGTCGACCAGCAGCGCATCCAGATGACTGACTGCTGCCTGTAGCCAGAGCGTCGGCGTCGAGACGCCAAGAAAGGATTTGATGTCGGCGAGCATAGCCATCAGCGGCGCTGACAGCATCTGGTCCGGTGAAGCATTGTGAGCCACTGGCATTCTTCCTGCTGATTCCTGTTTCATGAAGCTGAAAGCTTATCCGAATTCGAATTCCGACGCCCGTGCTATCATGAAGCCAGTGGTCTTCGAGGCTCGCTCCACCGCCACGCCGTCCCTGCCATCGGTAAAGATTAACTTACGCGGTCATTTCGCGTAGAATATGCGCCCGAACTGCGCGACCACTTGCGCCAGCCGAACTATCGACGTTCGTACTTTGTCCCGACACGAGGAAAGATCTGTGCTAGAAGCCTATCGCAAACATGTAGAAGAGAGACAAGCTGAGGGCGTCGTTCCTAAGCCCCTGGACGCCGATCAGGTCGCCGGGCTCGTAGAACTGTTGAAGAATCCACCTGCTGGCGAAGAGGATTATCTCCTCGACCTGCTTGAAAACCGCGTACCACCTGGCGTGGACGAAGCTGCCTACGTCAAGGCCGGCTTCCTGTCTGCCATCGCCAAGGGTGAGACCACTTCTCCATTGATCGATCGTGCGCGTGCCATCAAGATACTGGGCAATATGCTCGGCGGCTACAACATCGCCACGATGGTCGAGTTGCTCGACGACAGCGAATACGCGGGCATGGCAGCCACTGAACTGAAGCACACATTGCTCATGTTCGACATGTTTCACGATGTCGAAGAGAAAGCGCAGGCTGGCAATGCGCACGCCAAGGCTGTCATGCAGTCCTGGGCCGATGCCGAATGGTTCACCAAGCGCGAAAAAGTGCCTGAGAGCATCCGCGTTGCCGTGTTCAAGGTCACTGGCGAAACCAATACCGACGATCTGTCACCGGCACCTGATGCCTGGTCACGTCCGGACATTCCACTGCACGCGCGCGCCATGTACAAGATGGCCCGTGAAGGCCTGACCCCTGATGAGCCAGGTAAAGTTGGCCCGATGAAGCAGCTGGACGATCTCCTCAGCCGCGGCATCAAGGTCGCTTTCGTTGGTGACGTGGTCGGGACTGGTTCTTCACGAAAATCAGCCACCAACTCGGTGCTGTGGTTCTTCGGCGAAGACATTCCTGGTGTACCGAACAAGAAGTCCGGTGGTATCTGTATCGGCAACAAGGTTGCCCCGATCTTCTACAACACCATGGAAGATGCTGGAGCCCTCGTATTCGAAGCACCTGTTGACGATCTGAACATGGGCGATGTCGTTGAAATCCGCCCCTACGACGGCAAGATCCTGTCTGAATCCGGTGACGTGCTGTCTGAGTTCGAACTCAAGTCTGACGTGCTGCTCGACGAAGTTCAGGCTGGTGGCCGAATCAACCTGATCATCGGACGTGGCCTGACCGACAAGGCTCGCGAGTCAATGGGTCTGCCGCATTCAAAAGTCTTCCGTCGTCCACAGGCGCCGGCTGATTCCACCAAAGGCTTCACACTGGCTCAGAAGATGGTCGGCAAAGCCTGCGGCGTTGATGGCGTGCGTCCTGGTCTGTATTGCGAACCAAAGCTCACTACAGTCGGTTCGCAGGACACCACCGGCCCCATGACACGTGACGAACTGAAAGATCTGGCCTGCCTTGGTTTCTCGGCAGACCTGGTCATGCAGTCTTTCTGTCACACGGCAGCCTATCCAAAGCCGATCGACGTTGAAATGCAGCACACCATGCCTGACTTCATCATGAACCGTGGTGGTGTTTCACTGCGGCCTGGTGACGGCATCATTCACAGCTGGCTCAACCGCATGCTGCTGCCAGACACTGTCGGCACCGGTGGCGATTCGCACACACGCTTCCCGATGGGCATCTCCTTCCCTGCCGGTTCTGGTCTCGTAGCGTTTGGCGCCGCGACTGGTGTTATGCCGCTGGATATGCCGGAGTCAGTCCTGGTTCGATTCAAGGGCAAGAAGCAGCCTGGTATCACCCTGCGTGATCTCGTTCATGCGATCCCCTACTACGGTATCCAGAAGGGTCTGCTGACCGTCGACAAGAAGGGCAAGAAGAATGCCTTCTCTGGTCGAGTCCTCGAAATCGAAGGTCTGGAAGATCTGACCGTCGAGCAGGCTTTCGAATTGAGTGATGCCTCAGCCGAGCGATCCGCTGCTGGTTGCACTATCACGCTGTCAGAAGCTTCAGTTGCCGAGTACCTGAAGTCCAACATCATCATGCTGCGCTGGATGATTGCCGAAGGTTACGGCGATATCCGTACCCTCGAGCGTCGAGCCAAGGCCATGGAAGACTGGCTGGCGAAGCCATCGCTGATGCGTGCGGATGCTGATGCCGAGTATGCAGAAGTGCTGGAAATCGATCTGAGCGAGATCAAGGAGCCGATCGTCTGCGCACCTAACGACCCAGATGACGCCCGCCTGCTCTCCAGCGTTGCTGGCGACAAGGTTGACGAAGTCTTCATCGGTTCGTGCATGACCAACATCGGCCACTTCCGCGCGGCTGGCAAGTTGCTTGAGCAAAACTCCGAGCCACTGCAGGTTCGCCTGTGGATGTCACCACCGACCAAGATGGACGAGAAGCAACTGATCGACGAAGGCTACTACGACATCTACAAGAAGAACGACGTGCGCACTGAAATGCCAGGCTGTTCACTCTGCATGGGTAACCAGGCACGAGTCGAAGCTGGGGCCACAGTACTGTCCACTTCTACCCGTAACTTCCCGAACCGACTGGGTGATGGTGCCAACGTGTACCTGACTTCTGCGGAACTGGCGGCTATCGGTGCTGTCAAAGGCCGTCTGCCGACCGTCGAGGAGTACATGGAGTACGCTGCGAAGATCGACAGCATGTCCGGTGATATCTATCGCTACATGAACTTCCACACCATGGAAAAGTATGTCGACAAGTCGAAGGAATCAGTGACCCGCCTCTCGGCGTAAGTCAGCTGCGGAGCCTTCTTTCCAGAGGGCTCACACAAACTTTCGATCGAATCAAACCGGGCCGCGCGCCCGGTTTTTTTTGCTAGCTCTGCTATTCAAAACCCGCCGCTGCACTAAGCTCAATACTTAATCTATTTTACTTTTTCGGCGGTAAGTCCGTATGAATATCCAGTCGAAGCTCAGTTTGGGTGCATTCCTGCTCGTTCTTACTTCTGTAGTCACTGTCGGTGGATTGAGTACTTACATTGCCATCAAGGATGCGAGGGAGGAAATAGAGACCGTTGCAGGGAAACAACTCACAACCTCAGCGTCCGGCGTTGCCAATAATATTTCCGATTATTTCGCCACCATGAAGGCTCAGGTCGAAGCGTTGTCTGCTGACATTTCAATCGTGGAAGCCATGACGCAGTTCAGCAATACCTTCCAGAGCTTCCCTGACGTGCTCAATGTCACACGAGAAGAACAGGAAGCGAGTCTTCGCCGCTACTATACCAATGAATTTCAGGCGAAATACGCCAGCATCAATACCCAGGATGCCAGGAAGGCGGTTGATTTCATTCCGCGACTATCTGACGAAAGCGTTGCACTGCAGTATGCCTATATCAGCTCGAACCCCATGGTACTGGGTGAAAAAGACGGTCTCGTAGCTGACACGCGGCCAGGACGCTATAACGAAGCGCACCGCCGATATCACCCTTCCTTTCGCAATTACCTTCAAGCCTTTGGCTACTACGACATCTTCCTGGTAGACAGTAAAACTGGTCATGTCGTCTATTCAGTATTCAAGGAGCTAGACTACGCGACGTCTCTTCTCGATGGACCCTATGCCAATTCCGGACTTGGACAAGCCTTCCGTGCGGCCAACCAGTTACAGAGTGCAAATGACAGCGTTCTGACTGATTTTGCCCCCTATTACCCTTCCTTTGAAGCACCGGCAGCTTTTATCGCCTCCCCCATATATCGGGAGGATAGCAAGATCGGTGTTTTGGTCATGCAGTTGCCGATCGATCGAATCAATGCAGTCATGACCCATCACGCCAAGTGGGAAGAGGCTGGTTATGGTGCAACGGGTGAGACCTATCTGGTCGGACCGGACCAGACTCTCCGGAGCCAGAGTCGCTTTCAGACGACAGATCCCGAGGGCTATCTCGAGCTCATGCGCGCGTTGAATACGGACGCTGCCACCCTGGCAAGAATGGAGAAACTGAACACAGGGATTGGCTTGCAGACGGTGAGCAGCGATGGCGCAATCGCAGCACTGTCTGGAGAGAGTGGTATTGCGAGATACCGGGACTATCGAGATGAAGAAGTCATTTCCGCTTATCGACCACTCGAGATCCAGGGGCTTACTTTCGCCCTCTTGAGTGAAATAGAGGCTGCAGAAGCCTTCGCCCCGGTGGAAGTGATAAGGCAAAACCTGATCTGGGGCATAGCGCTGCTCTCATTACTGGTTGCCCTGCTAGGCACCGCCACCGGCTGGGTTGCTGCCAGGTTGATCAGTCGCCCGATTGCACGGGCTGCCGGCATGATGGAGGATATCGCTAGTGGCGAAGCTGATCTGACCAGACGGATGCCTGTTGAGTCGAAGGACGAAATCGGTACCTTGGCCCAGGCATTCAACAGGTTTCTGGAGCGCCTGCAGAACATGGTCTCAGAATTTGGGCAGGGGTCCTCCGAAATCGCCATTGCCGCAACGCAGCTGGAGGGAATCTCTACTGACACCAATACTTCCATCGATTTACAGCATATGCAGACCGACCAACTAGCTCCGGCCCTCACTGAACTGGCGGCATCAGTGGATGAAATTTCGCGCAGTGCTACCGGGGCTGCGGAAACGGCGCGCGAAACTTCCACCGAAATTGTAGCAGGACGAAAGATTGTTGGGGATTGTCAGCAGACAATTCTGAAACTTGCCAAAGCCGTCACCACTGCTGGTGAGTCAATTGATGCACTCAAGCATGACAGTCTCCAGGTCGGAAAGGTTTTACAGGTGATCGAAGACATCGCCGAACAGACCAATCTGCTGGCACTGAATGCTGCTATCGAAGCCGCCAGAGCTGGTGATACCGGACGAGGATTCGCCGTCGTCGCGGATGAGGTTCGCAACCTGGCCAAGCGGACCCAGGACTCCACCCTTCAGATTCATGACATCGTTACACGTTTGCAGTCTGGCGCTACCGATGCCGTGGAGATCGTAGCGAAGAGCAAATCGGTATCGGAAGACAGTGTGGACAAGATGGCTTGTGTTCATCAGACCTTCGAGACCATCCAGTCCAACGTGCTCGCCATCAGTGATGCCAGCACTCAAATTGCGCAGGCGGTGCATGAACAGCAGTATGTTACCCAGGATATGAACAAATCCATCATAGCCATTGTCGATGCGGCCGTAACGAACAAAACCGGATCCGAAACGCTTCACAACGCCTCACACGCCCTCAGCGCACAGGCTGAAGAGATCCGTACCATCATTGGACAATACAAGTGTTAGGACTGACCGAGCACTCGTTCGATAGCCTCGGCTATTGAGCTCTGTACCTTGGCCAGGGACTGATTTGCATCGATGATGATAAAGCGTCCCGGGAACTGCTCAGCACGACGCAGGTAGCCCTGCTGAACAGACTCGAAAAAGCTTATTTTCTCCTGCTCGAAGCGATCCCTTGCGCCCCTTGCCTGCACCCTTTCCAGGCCGGTGGCGGCGTCGACCTTTAGGAAAACCGTGAGATCAGGCTGAAGATCGTTGATACAGCTGATTTCAAGCTGGCGAATAACCGCCAGATCCAGCCCGCGCGCCGCCCCCTGATAGGCGTAAGTCGCGTCGGTGAAGCGATCGCTAACCACGTGCACCCCAGCCTCAAGCGCCGGAAGAATCTTTTCTTCCACATGCTGAGCCCTGGCTGCAAATATCATCAGCAGTTCGGCCATGGCACTGAATCTAAAAGTGTCTGGGCGCACCTGCAGCAGGAGAGACCTGAGCTCCTCACCCAGGCTTGTTCCACCCGGCTCACGAGTTTGCTCGACCTGACCATGTGTGCCGAGTAATTCAGCTATGAAGCGCTGGTTGGTGCTTTTCCCGGCGCCTTCAGTGCCTTCAATAGTGACGAAAAGACCTTTCCGGCCTCCGGCGTTGAAGGCCGTCTTATCATGCAGACCCAAAGCTAGTTCTCCACACGGGGGGCTGGCGCCGAACGATAGTCGTCACGTCGTTGCAACTGAAACTCTTTCACAGCCTTATTGTGCTCAGCATAGGTTTTCGAGAATTTATGCGAGCCATCGCCACGCGCAACGAAAAACAGCTCACCCGTTTCATCTGGCTGCGTAGCCGCTGAAATGGCTGCAGCACCTGGCAGCGCAATTGGTGTGGGTGGTAGACCCCTGATGAGATAGGTGTTGTAGGGCGACATCGTCTGCAAATGCTTGCGGGTGATATTACCGTCGTACGTTTCTCCAATACCATAGATCACTGTCGGATCCGTCTGCAGTCGCATGCCCTTTTTCAACCGGGTCGTGAAGACACCAGCGATGCGCTCACGTTCCTCGACGACACCTGTTTCCTTCTCGATAAGTGAAGCCAATATCAAGGCTTCGTACGGCGTTTTGAGTGGCAGGTCTGGTGCGCGGTTTTCCCAACGCTGATCGAGGACCAGTCGCAGGGCCTGGTTTGCGCGAACCAGCAAAGACCGGTCGGTTTCTCCTCGACGGTAGCTATATGTTTCCGGTAAAAACAGGCCCTCGGCGTTGGCTTCCGGGAAGTCGAGCTCCTGGGCCAGCTCGACTGCGGACTGCGCGCTGAGCGTGTGTTCGATTCGATCATGCAGGGCAAGCGCCGCGAGCATTTCACTGGTCCGCCAGCCTTCTACAATTGTAAATAGATACTGCACATTGGAGCCGCTGCGCAATAAGGCAAACACATCTTCCAGTACCATGCCGGGTTCAAAGCGGTATTCACCGGCCTTGATGCCGCGATCATAAGACTTGTACCTGCCCCAGTAGTACATGAGCCAGTCATGTTCGATGACTCCGGCGTCCGCAAGGGTTCCCGCCACTGCGCGAAGGCTTGAACCCTGTTTGACCTCAAGTTCAACTGGCTCCCGCGCTGGCCCATTCTCTTCCAGCGCACTCTGCAACCAGTACCATGCGGCCCCCGCAGCCACCAATGCCAGCAGCATCAGCAGCGCAGAGATTCTCAGTAGACGTTTCAACATCAGGGACCTCGGTTCGATTTTCGATCAGGCGTAGCCCAGCCGCTTGTTGAGCTGTACGGCAAGGTGGGCAATCTTCGGACTGAGTGGCAAATCGACCCCAGCCAGGGCATTCACTGCTCTGAGTCCCATAACGCTGTTGCACACCGCCATGCCTGCCAGCACGCAACTTGTCCAGGCCGAAGCAGGCAGTTGGTCGACAGGCAAGAAAGCTTTGTTGTACTCAGGATCAAGAATGTGCAGGCCACCTGATTGATCCAGTCGCATTCGGGTAGCAAGCACACTGTCCGGGTCTCTGTCGTCCAATGCGACCAAGGCCTCCAGCAAGGTGCTGCGCAATCCACTGCGATCAAGCAGGGGTGTCAACAAGCGCCCGTTGCTTTCAACGATAATATTGCTGCGAGTGCCTTCGGTCAGAAAGCCGAACTCATCATGCATCACGCCTTCCCAACAGTCCTCACCGTCAACATCATTAGTCACCAGCAACTCATTGGCAGCAAGTACCTGCTCAAGGCGACTGCAGTGCTTGATACCGCACAGTAGACGACTGATCATCAAACGGGTGTCGAGCATACGAAGCTTCAGGACTGAAGGAATTTTTGGCGGCAGGTGACAGCTAATGACTTCGCGAACCGGCGCAGGTGGCACCGGCGGCGCATAGCCGCGCCCACCTTCGCCTCTGGACACCTGCAACCGCACAACGACATTTTGCGAGGCATCAGAGTTTTGATCAGCATGGATGACTGCGCGGCAGCGCGCGAGCAGAGGCGCTGACTCGACACTATAATTGAGTGCCAGAGCCCGCGCGCCTCGCCTTAGTCGGGAGATATGTTCATCAAAGAGCACGGGCTCCTGATCAACAAAAAGTATGGTTTCGAAAAGCCCGTCCCCATAACGGAAACATCGATCCAGCTCTGAAATCACGCCGCCGCTCAACTGTGACCAGTTAGCGGCATCGACGCCAGCCGGGAATTCGACCAAGGCATGGGAAATACTGACAGCAGGTCGTTTATCAGACCAGGCCGCCAGCAGACACTTCCATTACCCTGAAGCAATCAGGTTCTACTGATGCGAAACGATGTAATCGATGGCATCCTGAACAGCGGTAATCTTTTCAGCTTCCTCGTCAGGAATCTCTGTCTCGAATTCTTCCTCGAGCGCCATAACCAGCTCGACAGTATCCAGCGAGTCAGCACCGAGATCTTCTACGAACTTGGAAGTCAGTTGCACGTCAGACTCTTTCACGCCCAGTTGTTCGCAAACAATCTTCTTGACGCGTTCTTCAACAGTACTCATATATTCCTCGCTTCATTTAAAACCGGCTCCGAATGCCAGAGCCGTAGTGTAACAACAAAAAAGGACCGAGGCGAAGCCTCTAGCCCATATACAGACCACCATTTACATGTATTGTTTCGCCGGTGATATAGCCCGCAGCATCGGAGCAGAGGAAGCTCACGATTGCAGCGACTTCTTCGGGCTGACCCAGACGCTGGAGTGAGGTCGCGTTTTGCATCGCCTCGCGCTGGTCAGCACTCAGATCGGCCGTCATGTCAGTCTCGATGAAACCTGGAGCCACTGAATTAACCGTTATATTTCGGGAGCCCAGCTCCTTCGCCATGGCTCGACTCAATCCTTCCACGCCGGCCTTGGAGGCCGCGTAGTTCGATTGACCGGCATTGCCCATGCTTGCGACAACCGAACTGATATTGACTATGCGACCCCAGCGCTGCTTCATCATGCCTTTGCTGAAATGTCGTGCGAGCTTGAATACGCCGCTGAGGTTGGTCGCGATCACGCTATCCCAGCCCTCATCCTTCATTCGCATCAGCAGGTTGTCTTTCGTGATACCCGCATTATTGACGAGAATATTGATGACGGTCTTGTCTATCTGCAATCGCTCAGTCAAACGTTCCAGACTCGCGGCATCACTGACATCCAGCACCATACCCGTCGAGGATTGCGCTGCCGCTCCCCCTCGGCTCTTCAAGGCCGTCGAGATGACTGCTGCGCCCGCTTCAGTGGTGGCAGTACCGATCACCATTACGCCGGCATCCACCAAAGCGGCTGCTATGGCGGCCCCGATCCCTCTGGAAGCCCCAGTCACCAATGCAGTGCGGCTCGGGACATTGTTATCAGAGTCTTTGTCGGTCATGAGCTGGCCTCCACACTCGCTTCACCTGCAATACGCCACTCCGAAGCGCGCGACAAGGCCCTTACCGCTACCGTGCGATCAATTTTCTTCAGCAGCCCGGTCAATACCGCCCCTGGCCCACACTCGAGCACAGCCGAGGGCTTATAACGCAGCAACGACTGCATGCTCGTTACCCATTGCACCGGTGTATAGAGCTGGCGAACCAGCTTGTCTTTGACCGCCGCAAGCTCATGCGCGACATCACCATCGAGATTCTGGATCACCGGCACTATTGGCGCCTGCCTGACGGACGTCTCAATAGCCTCGGCCAATTGGTCAGCCGCTGATTTCATCAGCGCACAATGACTTGGAACACTGACTGGTATCGAAATGATTCGCTTCGCCCCTTCTCCCTTCAGTTGTTCGGAGGCACGGGCAACGGCCTTACTGGTGCCAGCAATGACGACCTGACCCGGACAATTGAAATTCACCGCCGCCACCAGCTCCCTTGCCCCCATGGTCTGCGAAATATGTTCACAGACGTTGATGACATCCTGATCGTCCAGACCCAACACGGCAGCCATCGCGGTATCCATACCTGTGACTGCAGTCTGCATGAGACGACCGCGCTCGGCTACGAGGCGTGCCGCCTCTCCGAGAGAAAGAGAGCCTGCCGCACAGAGGGCGGAGTATTCGCCGAGACTATGTCCCGCCACGGCCACTGGTGCGTCGCCACTAAATCCTTCGACTTCGAATTGTCTGCTTTCGAGCATTCTGTACACAGCAATACTGCCCACCAGAATGGCTGGTTGAGTGAACTCGGTAGCATTGAGTTTAGACTCGGGACCATCGCAGACCACGGTCCACAAGTCATAGCCAAGCGCCTCAGAGGCCTCCGCATAGGTTTCAGCAATGATGGGACTCAGCTCGGCGAGTGGCTGAAGCATGCCAATCGACTGAGCACCCTGTCCGGGAAAGACAAGCGCGTAGCTCATGCAGTGTTACCTTGTATATGGTGAATCACTTTGGGAAGGCGCCTACATTAAGCATTAAAAGCAATGCTATCAAGCTCGCGGCAGACTCTGAGCGCGACTTCTGAACGAGCTTCAGAGGCCGCCTGTCGCAGCGCAGCTGCAAAGCCCCGTCGATCCGCATTGCCGTGGCTCTTGACGACCGTGCCCAATAACCCCACAAGCGAGGCCCCATTATTGTGATCAGGATCGATGCCACGGCGGATTCGGGCAAACAGCGGTCGTGACAGGCGCCTGACAAAGAATGACCACCAGTGACCGCTCAGCATCACATCGAACTGCTTCAGAATCTGCCGCGCGACCTCCTCCCCGGCCTTGAGCGCCGCATTACCGACGAAGCCGTCACAGACAATCACATTGGCATCCGAATTGAACAGCGCTCCGCCTTCCACAAAGCCACGATAATTCAGCCACTTTGCTTCCTCGATCAACCGGGCAGCCAGCCGAACCTGCTCGTTCCCCTTGATGTCTTCGGAGCCGATATTCAGCAAGGCTATTTGGGGTCTTTCAATATCATGCAAGGCCGATACGAGCGCAGAGCCCATGACTGCAAATTGAAACAGCCTCTCCCCGCGACAGTCGACATTGGCACCAAGATCGAGGACATAGGAGATATTCGATCCTAGCTGAAGCCGCTTGATGAATGCTGGTCGCTCGATGCTGGTATGCGTACCGACGAGGGCCTTGGCGAATACGAGCAAGGCTCCAGTGTTGCCCGGCGTTACGCATGCCTGCGCTTCACGCTCAGCTACACAGCGAAGAGCGTCGGCCATGCTGCTGTCGGCACGGTGCTTGTAGGCGTAGGTAGGCTTGTCGGACTTGTCGACCACACTTGAAGAGTGCCTGATCTCGAGTCGACCGGAGGCAATCATGGACTTGAAACTGGAATCAGAGACAACGGGGGAAATTGAAGGCCCAGACACGGTCTCTTTCTGGAAGACGATAATTCTGAGGGCGGGATCGGTCTCAAGCACATCGGTAATAGCTTGAAAAACAACCCCGGCTCCTCGATCACCGCCCATTGCATCGACGGCGATCGTGCAGTTCGCAGCCATTGTGGGGCTGCCTTCTCAGCAGGCCTGACTGGTCAGCTTACTCCTGCTCAGTCTCGATAACCTTTTTGCCACGGTAAAAACCGTCGGCCGTGATGTGGTGACGACGATGACGCTCACCAGTAGTCGGATCGGTAGACAGCGCAGGCGCAGAAAGTGCGTCATGCGAACGTCTCATGCCGCGCATCGCACGACTCTTCTTGCTTTTCTGAACTGCCATTGTGAAACCCCTTTCAATTCATTTTCAGGAAAATTAATTATGAGATCCGGCCGGGCCTGCCTCGCAGACCACCTGCAGAATCGGTTACCTTTTTGGACCCAATAACTTGTCCAGCCCCTCAAAGGGCCTGTGCGTTTCGGTGCTGCTGGCGGCAGACGCAGGCTCGGAGACCAAGCCTTCATTTCCTTCCTGATCAGCGGTGGCAGAGCCTACGGACACTGTGGACTGCAGGTCGCACGGCTTGAGTAGTAGATCGCCAGTATCACCTTCAACTGGCAGCGGCTCGTGATAGACGAACTGAGGCACTGTCAGTAATAATTCATCTTCGACAAGGGTGTGCAGCTCGAGACTGCCCTTGTCCAGCAATACCGGTTCATACTCGACTGGCATCGCTTCGAAATCAGCTTCCGAACGGGCCAGTCCAAAGACACGCGCCGCTTCGATATTCAATCCGACAGCCTGACCACAGCGTTGACACTCAGCAAAGACGCTGGCGCTGATGGTGCCACGAACGATCGATTGCTTGAGCTCATCCCGATCAAATTCAAAGATGCCATTGACCGTTTGCGAACTACTATCCAGCAGGACTTTATCCAGCCTTTTCAGTTGCCTGACCTGCAAATTGCCGTTCAGACTGATGCGTCTGTCGCAATACGAGTCGGCGTCAATACGCGCTGGCAATAAGGAAGCGGCTGCCTTAAAGTCCTTCTTCGGGGCGCCTTGCGCATCCGTTTCCGTCGGTTTTTTCATAGGGCGCGCATTTTAATGACAGACGCAGTCAAAGTAAAGCACAAGCCATGCCCAATCATACTCGCATCGACGTCCACCTACCGGGCAGCGCTCATGCGCCAGCTCAATATGACCTTTTCCGGCACCGCGCCAATGTATGATGAAGCCCAGGACTCGCTGCGCGAGCAGCTCAAGGGAGAGCCCGACGCTCTGGCCTGCCACCATGCCATTCAGAAAGCGCTTTCGCTGTCAGCCGCGAACGCAAATGCCGTCATTATCGGGAGCGATCAGACTGGCAGCTGCGACGGCGCTCTTCTGAACAAGCCTGGCCACCATTCAGCGGCCTTTGCGCAACTCACTTACTGTAGCGGCAAAAACGCAGTATTCCACACCGCTGCGGCAGTCCTGGTACCTCGCGACCTGGCGCTGACCAGAGACGCTTGCCCTACATCTGGCTTTGAACACCAATCCTGGTACAGCGAGGCTGAGGCGCTCTGCAGATCACAGCATCGAATTGTCACAGTCCTCGAGACCACCACCCTGACCTTCCGCAAGCTCAGCGATGAAGAGATCGACGCTTATCTGACCCTTGACCAGCCCTTCGACTGTGCCGGCAGCTTCAAGATCGAATCCCATGGCATTGGCCTGTTCTCACGCTATCAGAGCAACGACCCCTCAGCCCTCATCGGTCTGCCGCTCATCCGTCTGGCGAGCATATTGAGAAGTGCCGGGATCAGTCTGTTCCAGTCGGCCTAGCGAAGCTGCGGAAAGCTCTGCTCGACGAACAGCGCGCTAATGCCCTTGCCGATGCTTACGCCGAGCTGACCAACCAGACTCTCAAAGGGATTTTCACGCAGCGTATAATCGACCAGCTCTTCAGCGCCGATGATTTCACGCGCCACATACGACGAGCTTCCGAGACCGTCGATAAGTCCAAGGTCGAGCGCCTGCTCACCTGACCAGATGACACCCGAGTAAAGCAGTTCATTGTCGTCCGCGAGGCGATCGCCGCGTCCCTTTCTCACCTGCTCGATAAACTGCTGGTGCGTAGTCTGCAGCACGTCTTCCCACAATTCACGTTCGTAGGGCTTGACCGGAATGAAGGGGTCGAGGAAGGCCTTGTGAGCCCCTGCGGTAAAGACCCGGCGTTCGACACCAAGCTTCTCTATCGCCTCGACGAAACCAAAGCCCGTCGCCGTCACGCCTATCGAACCGACCAGACTCGCCTTGTCGGCATAAATCATGTCGGCAGCGGCTGCGATGTAATAGCCACCTGAAGCGCCAATATCAACAATGACCGCATAGGCCTGCTTGTCGGGGTGCTCGCCTCTCAGGCGTCTGATTTCGTCATAGATATAGCCCGCCTGAACCGGACTGCCGCCGGGGCTGTTGATCCTGATCACGACCGCCTTGGCATCCGGTGCTTCGAAAGCCGCTCTGAGTGCGGTAATCACACGATCGGCGCTAGCGCTCTCGCTTGCCATGATCACACCCTCAATATCGACAATAGCCGTGTGTTCACCGGGCGCTACGTTGATACCACTACCGCTCATGCTGAAACGCACGGCGAAGAAGATCATGAACAGGTAGACGAAGGTCAGCAGCTTGAAGAAAATGCCCCATCGACGTGAGCGACGCTGCTCACTGACACTTTCAGTGACCACCCGCTGTATGAGACGCCATTCCTTTTCGCTTTCAGGCCTTGAAGGACCGTGCGAGCCATCTTCAACTCTTTGTGTCATTTAATTGCTTCCATGATCAATATCAGTTTTCAGAAGAATGTTCAGGCAAACGCAGGCCTGGATCAGGGTTCCACTGTGCCGAAAGCCGCTGGTGAGGCGCATCATCCCACTTGAGCACGAGTTCGGCCGCATGGAGACAGAGCCGCTTGACGTTCTGCTCGCTGAACTGCCGGTTGACGGCCTTGTCGCCGTAGCGCTCGTCGCCAATGACCGGACAGCCGGCATAGGCCGCATGCACCCGGATCTGATGAGTTCGACCAGTTACCGGGCGCGCCTCTACCAGTGTAGCGTGCTCTGTCCGCCCTATTACCGAGAACAGGGTCTGCGAGGCCTTGCCATCGCTGGCCACAATCACACCCTTGTCCTGACCGACCAGCTTCTTCAGCGGCGCGGTAATTTCAGTAACATGCTTCGGCCATTGTCCAGCAACCCAGGCGCGGTAGATTTTTTCCACCCGGCCCTCCTGCAGCATAGACTGCAGGCGTAAAAGCGCGCGCCGCTTTTTCGCGATCAGCAGCAGTCCGGAGGTTTCCCTGTCTAGACGATGAACGAGTTCGAGAAAATGATCGGCCTTGCGCACCAGTCTCAGTGACTCGATCAAGCCGGTCTGCAGGCCAGATCCGCCGTGCACGGCAATGCCGGAGGGCTTGTTGATGATGAGCAGCAGGTCGTCTTCATACACAATATCTGTAAGGGCGTCGGCTGCGATCCGTCCCGCGACGAAGCGTTCAGACGGCGATGCCGTACTTGGACCCGCCTCCGCATCAGTGGTGGACTGCCCCTTGAAGGGCGGTATGCGCACTACATCTTCGAGCTTCAGCTTGTTGCTCGGCTTGCAGCGGCCCTTGTTGATCCGCACCTCACCTCGCCGGATGGCATTATAGATCCGCGACTTGGGCACATCACTGCAGACTCTGAACAGAAAGTTGTCCAGCCGCTGCCCATCAGCGTCCTCGGTAATATTCACGAATCTGACCAAAACCTCTCCTACTTATCACAAATGGAAAATCGGGTGAATCTGCCGTTCACATTGAAATGGTCGGGCGTGGCTAGCGGCGCGAATCGGGCGCCAGAACAGCTTACAATGCTGAAGGATTATGAAACAATGATGGCGTCGATTGAAAACAATCGTTGCAATTGCTATATTCCATCTGTCAGGCGGCGTCTATGACAGCCATCACGCACGACTCGTTGTCACTTCGAGCTCTAACCGAACTCAACAGCACGAGAGACGTGGGCCGCTAACTATACCGTTCCCGCTTTCGAAATCCAATTGCGATAGCCTGACAGCTTGCTGATATCAGCGTCCAAACCATCCAGACGCGGGCGAACATCCCTCCTAGGTGCTTGGGCTGATGCTAGCGGCAACCGTAGGCGTATCTGCTTAAGTCACCGGATTGCATTTGGTTTCACCGGTTGTGAAACACTGCTCTCAGAAGACCCGATACGCTCCATATCTCTATATACCAGAACGTGCATGACCGCTTTATGCACTGACAGAGACTTACGCCGGACCTTTCAAGGTGCGCGGCACCTGCCGCAGCATGTAGTAAGGCCAGCAATTTTGACCGAAGGGACGCGTGCCGACCGCCTCGATAGAGATCGAGGCCGCTCAGAGCACCTTTCGCTGCGGATCAATATCGGAGCCCGTCGCGCCTCCGCCGAACCACGAGTTCGACGAGCGCATCAATCAGGTCTCCGCCTCTCTGCCAGTCATGTCGCCGTCTGTACGGACAATAACAGCGACCCATCAAATGAAAAGAATGCTTATAAATGCAACACAGCGTGAAGAATTGCGTGTTGCGCTGGTCGACGGCCAGAAACTCTACGACCTGGATATTGAAGCCGCCACTCGGGAGCAGAAAAAAGCAAACATCTACAAGGGTAAAATTACCCGCGTAGAGCAAAGCCTGGAAGCCGCCTTCGTCGACTTCGGTGCCGAACGCCACGGTTTTCTGCCACTGAAAGAAGTGGCAAAGAATTATTTCGACAAGCCGCAGAACGATCAGAAAGGCGGCAAGCCAATTCTTCGTGAAGGCACCGAAGTGATTGTGCAGGTCGACAAGGAAGAGCGGGGCAACAAGGGTGCAGCCCTGACCACCTATATTAGCCTGGCGGGCCGCTACCTGGTCCTTATGCCAAATAATGCCAAGGCTGGCGGAATTAGCCGTCGTATCGAAGGCGAAGAACGCGAGCAGCTCAAGGATGCGACGCGCGGTCTTGAGACACCCAAGGGGATGGGCACTATCGTCCGTACCGCAGGCGTAGGCCGAACCACTGAAGAACTGCAGGGTGATCTCGACTACCTGATTCAGGTATGGAGCTCCATCGAACAAGCCACGGCGGCCAGAAAGGCCCCTTTCCTCGTCTATCAGGAAAGTAACGTGGTCATCCGTGCGGTCCGTGATTATCTTCGCAACGATATCGGTGAGGTTCTCATTGATAACCCGGAAGTCTATCAGGATGCGCTGACCTTCGTGCGGGCCGTTGTGCCGAGCATGGAAAACAAGGTCAAGCTGTATGCCGAAGACATCCCGCTCTTCAATCGCTATCAGATCGAAAGCCAGATCGAAACCGCCTATCAGCGCGAAGTGCGTCTGCCTTCAGGTGGCTCGATCGTCATAGATCCAACCGAAGCCCTGATTTCCATCGATATCAACAGCGCCCGTGCTACGAAGGGTGGCGACATCGAGGAAACAGCGTTTCAGACCAACTGTGAAGCTGCAGACGAAATCGCCCGACAGCTCAGGCTCCGAGACATGGGCGGCCTTGCGGTCATCGATTTCATCGACATGATGTCGAACAAGAACCAGCGTGAAGTCGAGAACCGGCTGAGATCTGCACTCGAAATCGACAGAGCCCGTGTGCAAATGGGCAAGATTTCGCGCTTCGGCCTGCTGGAAATGTCCCGTCAGCGCTTGCGGCCTTCATTAGGGGAAACCCGCTCTGAAACCTGCCCTCGCTGCGAGGGACAGGGCACCATTCGAACGATCGAATCGCTCGCATTGACCATCATCCGTTTGATGGAAGAAGAAGCAGTAAAGGATCGAACCACTGAGGTTCGCGCCATCTGTCCCGTCAATGTCGGGACCTACCTGCTGAATGAAAAGCGCATACAACTCTGTGCGATCGAGAAGCGCCTGAAGGTGTCACTGATCATCGTGCCGACACCGTCAATCGAGACACCACAGTTCGAGGTGCAGCGGATACGAGACGATGCGAGTAATCTCGGTGAAACAAGCTATACCGTTACGCCCGAAGAACTGGCTGATGAAGATCAGTCAATGGACTTCATGTTCAAGCGTGGCCCTGTTCGTGAAGAAGCTGCAGTCAAGGGTGTCATTCCGATGCCGGCACCTGCAGCCAGACCGGCTGCTACAGTCGAACCTGCACCTGCGCCGGCAACTCGTGTAGCGTCAGCGCCTGAGCAGCCAAGCCAGGAAGCGGGTCTGCTGAGCAGGCTCAAGAATAAGTTAGGCGCCATGTTTGGCGCGCATCAGGCGCCTGAGAGCCCGCCACCCAAGGCGGAGGGCGCTGCCCAGAAGCCGCGCCAGGTCCAGTCCCCAGCCGAACAGCGTGAGGATGGTCGCAGGAATAAGCGCAACGATCGTAGCCGTCCGGCTCGCAATCGCGGCGAGCGCCCCGCACGTGGTGAAGGCCGCGGAGATCAGAGTGCTGCGACAGGCCGTACTTCAGGCGAGCGCGACAACAATGCCTCACGACGGTCCCAGGCGCCGGCAAATCAAGCGGATGCCCAGACTGGTGGCAGACAAGAGCGTGAAACGGCAAAGACAGATGACAGTGCCGGAAATGCACAATCGAGCAACTCGGGCAATCGGCCCACTGGTGCTGATGGCGAGCCGAGGCGCTCGCGCCGAGGTGGTCGCAATCGAGGAAATCGAGGAAATCGACAGAATCGTCAGGCCGGCGACAACCGAAATACCGATCAGGATTCGTCGTCCGACGACAATTCCAACGATCGTAGCGACGAATCCGGTGCGCAATCTGCAGACTCACCACAAAAGGCCAGTGAATTTGCCAGACCGCGACGTAATCGTGGCAGCGGTTCCTCTGTAAAAACGCCTGAACCAACCCGGGCAGTAGCATCATCCGATGCTGCGCCAGGTCAGATGCAGGCCGAGTCTCAAACCAAACAGCCAAGAGAGCCCAAGCCTGAAGCGCCGGACACCCCAAAATCCGAAGCACAGTCCGAGCCTAAGGCAGCCTCACAAGCTGACAGCGGCGAGCAGAGAGGGCGGGACAGTTCACCAACGCCTATCGACTCGGTCAACGCCACCACTCTGAATCCGGAAAAAATAGAACAGGCAACGCGAGACGTTGTAGCCAAGAGCGCGGCTGCAGAGGCCGTGGCCTCTGAGGCAAGCGAGGGAAAAGCAAGCCAGTCTGAAGTGAAAGCAGAAGACCCCAAGGCAGCCGACACCAGACGAGTGGAAAATCGTGTGAGCCCACAGGCTCCACAGAACGCCGCCTCTACGCAGCGACCAGCTCGAACCTCCCGGGGCCAACAGTCGGCTCAGGGCAGACGCGCTCCCGCTGAGCGCGATGGTAACGTGGCTGAGTCGACTTCAGGCTCCGAAAGCGATGGCAATGTCGTCAGAGCCCATAACGATCCCCGTGAGCGAAAGCGTCGCCAACAGCAGGAAGCGGCTGGCTCTGCAGCGCAGTCTGACGGTTCGGGAAATCAGGCTGAGCCGAATGGGAATAAGACCGACGGGAATAACGATGGGGCGTCGGCCAATGGCTGATGCCAGCGGCCTGCCCCAGGCCTATCCCTACTCTCTCGATGACATGCAGCGCCTTGAGGCGCTGCTCTTCTCCGATCGTTTTCCTGACGCCATCGACTGCGTCGGACTCCACGGCCTGTGCAGTGCACTGGCCGTGGGTCCGTCTCATGATGATGCCTTCGATCTGGCCGCGTTTATCCTTGGGGCAGAATCGATCGAGTCAGACGAGCGCAAGCAAGCTGGGGAAGATAGCGTCAACTGCTCACCAGAGGAAGCGGCCTTTTTGTCTGATCGCACATCAGCGCTGGTCAAACATATACGCCGTCAACTCGACAATGAGCAGTTGCCTGCCCTGCCCGATGAGATAGAAACCGACAAGGATGCTGCCGACGAAGACAGTCAGACAGCGCTCGAAAACTGGTGCCTCGGGTTTACCGAGATCGTACTGACGCTGGAGGACCGCTGGTTTGCCGAGCAGGCTGACGAGATCGCCACGCTGATCGCACCTATTCTTGCGGTGGCTGATGTGGAGGATCTGTCAGATGACACTGAACTGGCCACGACTTCGCTGGCTGAGTTGCTTGAACGGGGCGCTGACGGTGACTTCAGCATTCCCGAGAGACTGATCGATCTCTATCTGATTTTCAACGGCGAGTAACCCGCCTTCTAGGTCAGGGCTTCGAACAGACTGGGGACTGCTCTTCGGCAGTTCGCGGGCCCTGACCCTTCCTTGAGTCCCGGCATTTCCGGGAACAGGCCAAGACGCCGCCAGGGTGTCCGAGCGCCATGATAATCACTCCCTGCAGTCTGAAACAGTTCGTGCTTGCGCGCAAGATCGGCCAGCCAGGCAGCCCTGCCCTGCTTGACGTCCGGGGTCGCTACTTCCAGCGCGCGTAACTCGCATGAACTGCTCATCTCTTCGTAATCTTCAATCAGCAGGCGCAGGCGTGTCGCCGAGAGGTTGTAGGCATCAGGGTGGGCCAGAGATACAGCGATACCACAGGCGGCCAACTCCTCAAGGAGCGAAGCCATCTCTGGCCAGTCCACGACCACGTCCCCAGCCTTGCCCTGTCCGAGATAACGGCTGAACGCTTCCTTTTCATTGCGTACTTCGCCCATGGCGACCAGGGCCTGGGCAAAATGCGGCCTGGCCAACAAAGGCGTATCCGGGAGATGCTCAACCAGATCCTGACGGCCTGTCGCCTCTGCCACTCTTTCGATGATAGTATCGGCACGCTTTCGACGTCGGCTCATCTGCGTCTCAAGCAGCTGGTTCAAACCCGGCTGATGAATATCGAGACCATATGCCAGGATGTGAATGGTCTTGCCCGACCACTCACATGAGAGCTCCGCACCAGGCTCGATGGACATCTGGTGATCAGTGCCAGCTGAACTGACCAACAAACCCTGATCTGCTTCATCAGTGCTGAACACAATGGCAGCTTCGGATTCATCGGCGCCCGCCTGCTCCCCTTCCTGAGCCAGCGCAAGCAACTCGTAATAGCCGTTCAGCGTGTCGTGATCTGTCATGTACAAGGTGGACAGACCGCGTGCAAATGCCAGTGCTGCCAGATCGCGCGGCGAATTTGTCCCGTCTGAGGCTGTACTATGACAATGACCATCAAAAGCATGTTGTTTCAACTGCAAAATACTGCTCCAACTCTCACTTTTTTAAAGGCACTCTGTGTTCTATGCTATATTTCAGATGATCGCTGATCAGATCATCACGACAGCATCGAAACCTGTCAGGCACTGCCTTCAATTTCAAATTCATCAAATAAATCGACACGACATGAAACGAGTTTCAGAGACTTCCGGGCCGGTAGTTCGAACTGATATCACACGCCCGCTCATCAATTTCATCTGTGCTTTAGGTCTTATCCTATCATTCCCTGCGCTTGCCGAGCGCAAATATATCGACGACACGCTGTTTGCACCGCTCAACAGTGGGGAAGGCCTCAATTATCGAATCGTACACAGAGGTCTCAAGAGTGGTACGCCGGTCGAGGTCATCTCCACCAACAAGGACACAGGCTACAGCAAAGTCAGAGAACCTGGCGGCGTTGAAGGCTACCTGCCAACGCGCTTTCTATCAGATCAGCCTATTGCGCGTGATCGGCTAGAGAAGCTGACCAAAGAAACCAACCAGATGCGCTCCGATTTCGAAAAAATTCGTAGCGAGAATCTGACCTTGCGAGAACGTGCCGAAGCAATGGATGGCGAGCGGGCCAAGTTGAGCAAGGAAAATGCAGCACTGGAGCGGGAGCTGAGCGAGCTCAAGCGTATTTCAGAAGGTGCTATCGCACTTGATGCCACCAACCGAGAGTTCCGTGAAACCAACGAACGACTGAAGAACGAAGTCGATTTGCTGACTGCAGAAAACGATCGTTTGAAGGAAGAAAAGAACAGCAACGCAATGCTTCACGGTGGCGGCCTGGTCGCCCTTGGAATTCTGATTGCTGTCATACTGCCGATGTTCCGGCAGCAAAAGCGAAGTAGCTGGTAGGGCCCGGGCCTATCGCCCTGCCACCAGAAAACAAGATTGAACGGAAACGACCACAGAGACCCTGAGTCATGAGAGATTACAGCGAGAAAAGAAACTTTATTCGCATGAAAGTCGATGCGCCCATCGAGCTTCGTCGCACTGCTGATGAGAATGAAGATGCCGAACGGATTCAGGGCATCTGTCGCAATTTGAGCGGCACCGGTATGGAAATACTGGTGGACGAGGAGATTGCACCTGGCACAGAGCTCTACAGCACGATGCCCTCGAACAACCCCTCCTTCCCCTCCTTTGAAACACGCATCAGCGTCTTGCGCGCTCACCCTCATGAGGACAAATACATACTCGGTGTTGAGATCACAGAAGTCGCTTCCTGAGGCGATACTGTCAGATATGAAAAAGCCGCGGTAATCGCGGCTTTTTCGTGCGTGCTTTCAGTCCTGTATCACTGCTGAACCAAGGACTGTTTCGACACAATAATGCCATTGTTGTCTGCGTAGATGAAATCGCCAGGCTGTATATCAACGCCAGCAATCTTTATCGGTACATTCAAATCGCCCAAGCCACGCTTTTCAGTCTTCCTCGGTATCGAGGCCAGTGCCTGCACCCCAAGGTCGGTATCTGCCAGCTCATCCACGTCGCGTACGCAGCCATAGATGATGAGCCCTTCCCAACCATTCTCGGCAGCCTTCTCGGCAAGCATGTCACCCAACAGGGAGGCGCGCATTGAACCGCCCCCGTCGACGACCATGACCTTGCCACGACCCGGCTGGCCGACCTGATCCTTGACGATCGAATTGTCCTCGAAACATTTAACTGTCACGACTTCGCCGCCAAAAATTTCTCTGCCGCCAAAGTTGCTGAACAGTGGCTCCAGTACCTGTACATCGTGACCGTGATCGTCACAAAGATCTGGTGTGGAAAATGTCATGTTGTCTCCCTCTCTAGATCTGTTTTTCCGCCAGGAAGAACCAGGTATCCATGACTGAATCCGGGTTCAGCGACACACTGTCGATACCCTGATCCATCAGCCATCGTGCGAAATCAGGATGATCCGATGGGCCTTGACCGCAGATACCGATGTACTTGTTCTGACGCTTGCAGGCAGAAATGGCCTGTGACAGCAGTGCCTTCACGGCATCGTTACGCTCATCGAAGAGATGGGCAATAACACCAGAGTCGCGATCCAGACCAAGGGTCAACTGCGTCAGATCGTTCGAGCCGATGGAGAAGCCATCGAAATACTCGAGGAACTGGTCCGCGAGCAGGGCATTCGCCGGCAATTCGCACATCATGATGACACGAAGCCCGTTTTCGCCACGCGTGAGACCATTTTCAGCCAGCAATTCCACGACCTGCTTCGCTTCACCAACGGTGCGAACGAAGGGCACCATGATCTCGACATTGGTAAAGCCCATGGTATCGCGCACGTATTTCAGTGCACGGCATTCAAGTTCGAAACAGTCGCGAAAAGTCTCGGAGATATACCGCGAGGCGCCGCGGAAACCGAGCATTGGGTTTTCTTCTTCAGGCTCGTAAAGCGTACCGCCAATCAGGTTGGCGTATTCGTTCGACTTGAAGTCAGAGAGGCGAACGATCACCTTCTGAGGATTGAAGGACGCCGCCAGGGTGCTGATACCTTCAACAAGCTTGTCGATAAAGAAGTCGACAGGGCCGGCGTAGCCGCTGATTCGCTTTTCGACGACCTGTCTCACATCTCTAGGCAGCGTATCGAAGTTGAGCAATGCCTTTGGGTGCACGCCGATCATGCGGTTGATAATGAATTCCAGCCGCGCCAGACCTACCCCTTCATTCGGCAGACCCTGGAAGTCAAAGGCTCGATCGGGGTTGCCGACGTTCATCATGATTTTGAACGGGAGTGCCGGCATCGACTCGATGCTGTTCTGGCGCAATTCGAAGTCGAGCAGTCCCTCATAGATCAGACCGGTATCGCCTTCGGCACATGAGACCGTGACATTCTGGCCTTCCTGCAGGACTTCGGTCGCATCGCCACAACCGACGACGGCAGGAATGCCCAGCTCACGCGCAATGATGGCGGCGTGACAGGTCCGGCCGCCACGGTTGGTCACGATGGCGGAAGCGCGTTTCATAACGGGCTCCCAGTCGGGATCGGTCATATCAGTGACAAGCACATCACCATCTTTCACCTTGTCCATCTCATTGATGGAATGCACCAGGCGCACCGGGCCCTTGCCAATTCGCTGACCGATGCTGCGACCTTCGCAGATGACAGTGCCCGATTCCTGCAGCAGATAACGCTCCATGATGGCGGAGCTATTTCGGCTCTTGACGGTTTCAGGTCTGGCCTGAACGATGTATAGCTTGTGGTCGTCACCGTCCTTCGCCCATTCGATGTCCATCGGCCGCTTGTAGTGCTTTTCGATCTCGATGGCCATACGGGTCAGTTCCATGACCTCATCATCGGTCAGAGAAAAACGTGCGCGCTCGGCCGGATCCACATCGATGGTTCGAACAGACCGGCCAGCTGAGGCATGATCGCCATACACCATCTTGATGGCCTTTGACCCCAGGTTCCGTTTGAGAATAGCTGGGCGGCCTTCAGTGTAGTTCTTCTTGTACACATAAAACTCGTCCGGATTTACCGCGCCCTGGACTACCGTTTCTCCAAGACCATAGGAGGACGTGATGAACACGACCTGGTCGAAGCCTGACTCGGTATCCAGTGTAAACATGACACCACTGCTTGCCGACTCACTGCGAACCATGCGTTGAATGCCTGCTGACAGAGCAACGTGCTCATGGGCGTAGCCCTGGTGCGCGCGATAGGAAATGGCCCGGTCGTTGAATAGTGAAGCAAATACTTCCTTCACGGCATGTCGGACGTGATCCAGACCAGTGATATTGAGGAAGGTCTCCTGCTGACCAGCAAAGGACGCATCAGGCAGATCCTCGGCAGTCGCCGAAGAACGTACTGCGACAGGTGCTTCGGTCGCCCCTTTCTGCATCTGCTCATAGGCAGCGGCCAGATCCTTTTCCAGGCCAGCCGGCAATTTGGAGTCAGTTATCCAGCCACGAATTTCGCGGCCGCACTCGGCGAGCGCGACTACATCGTCAATGTCCAGCCTGTCCAGCCTGTCCTTGATCCGCTGTGCGAGACCATCCTGTTCGAGAAACTCACGATAGGCATCCGCAGTGGTCGCAAATCCATTCGGCACGGTGACGCCCGCGCCTGAGAGATTGCTGATCATTTCACCCAGCGAAGCATTTTTCCCGCCAACCTTGTCGACGTCGTGCATGCCCAGCTTGTCGAACCAGATGATGTTTGTTGCCAAAGTCTATCTCCCTGTCTCATACCATGAGCCTCGGACTATGAGGCTCCAGTGTTAGGTCTCTATACTATTGCGAGAGTCTTCTCAGAATGTTTCGAGAATTTTGAATGCGAATTCTGTAGGCTATCATAGCCTATTCGCCACGAGTACTCTATCGATGAAACGTACCGCCTTTTTCATTTCCGATGGCACCGGAATCACCGCACAGGCGCTTGGTCAGGCGCTCTTGGCGCAATTCGAGACCATCGATTTCGAGCGCATTACCCTGCCCTATATCGATAGTGTCGAGAAAGCCCAGAACGTCGTCGCGCGCATCAACCGGACTGCTGATACGGACGAAGGCAGCCCAATTATTTTCGACACCATCGTCAACAGCGAAATACGCAGCGTGATACGCACCAGCCAAGGCTACATGATCGACATTTTCGGTACGTTTCTTGAGCCGCTGGAGATGGAACTCAAGCATAAATCGTCGTATACGGTGGGAAAATCGCATTCCATAACGGGCAGTGAGCGCTACAGTGAGCGAATTGCAGCCATGAACTTTGCGCTGGAAAATGATGATGGCGCGAGAACGCGACAATATTCGGATGCCGATCTGATACTGGTGGGCGTGTCGCGCAGTGGCAAGACACCGACCTGCATCTATCTGGCACTGCAATGCGGTCTGAAAGCGGCCAACTACCCGCTCACTGACGATGACATCCTGGACCAGAAGCTGCCGAAAGTGCTGCAGCCTTATCGCGACAAGATCTTCGGACTGACGATCGATGTCGACAGGCTGGTAGCCATCAGAAACGAGCGCAAACCCAATTCCCGTTATGCCTCAGTCAAGCAGTGCATGTACGAGCTTCAGGAAGTTGAACTGATGTACCAGCGTGAACGCATTCCGCACATCAATTCCACCCACTATTCAGTCGAAGAAATTGCGACCCGCATCCTCATGGAAACAGGCATCGAAAGGCGCGTACGCTAACGCCGAGAGGCGCCCTGTTCGGGCGCCCAGGCACTCAGCATCAAAGCTTGCGAAGGCTGAACCGTGACTTATCCAGCTCGGCGGCACCGCGCTCTCCCACTACCAGGCCAACTGAGTGTCTGGCCGCATCTGCAGCCGCTGTCAGATAACGCTCGGCGACCTGTTTCAGCTCAGTAGCGCCAGTGTTCAGAACACTTGACCTGAAGCGGGCGTGGTAGGCATCGTCGCGACCAAACAGCGCGTTGATGAAGGCAGTCTTGCCTTCGCCGGCTGGCGAGCGTGGTTTGTCCAGCCCACCGATGACGCCGAGGATCGCCTCCTCAAGTGCAGCCTCCTCAATCTTCGTCTCTAGTAACCAGTCTACAGACCGCGCAAAATCCTTCAGCGTGTCATTGAGCCTTGGATCCCGATAGCTGTAAAACTTGAACGCACAGCTGCTGGCATCCTGAGCTGCCCCGCCACCATAGGCACCACCCTGCTCGCGCACTGCCCGATGCAGATAGCCGTTTCGCATCAGGTTGCCAATGACGGTGAGTGCAGCATTATCAGGATGATCCGCAGGCACGGTGGGCACAGCAATGGACGCGAAGTTGACCTGTGAATTGATCTGCCAGGCCTGCTGCACATGGACTGGCTGATCCAGCCTGACTGTGCGGAGATTGAGGTCTGTCATACCAAGTGTGAGGTCGGCACCAAAACGGTCGACAATCGACTGGCCATGCCGCAGGAAGGAGGATTCACCTATGGCCGCCAGCTGGCCAGGTTCTCCCAGCAACTTCCGGTGCAGATCAGCCAGCTTGCCGGCAAAGGCTTCGAGCTTCGCCCGGTCGGTAAATCCGGCTATGGTTTCGCGCAGCCAGGGAATCGACTCAATGCCACCCATGGTGTAGCCCACGGCAGCGCTCGCGCTCAGGCCGGATGCTGCCAGCGACATTGCCAGGCTGTGACCCGAGCCTGTGACACGCTCCAATCGACGCGTCAGAATCTGGCTGCACAGTTCATGTATGCGATCCAGCTCATCGAAGCGGCAGTCAGCCATGGTTCGCGTCATCAGGTCAGCCAGTTTGTCACCATTACGCTCCAGCGCCTTGCCACCGAGAATAAACGCACCCCCGCAGAAGGCTGAGGTATCGAGCGGGCCACGGTACTGGGTGAACGCTCCGATACCGCCGGTGCTCGCAGATTGCTCTTCCTGAATCTGAAGATAACCTGCGTCGCCCACACCAAGCTCGGGGATAATGGCTGACAGCAAAGGCAGCAAGCGCAGTTCTTCGTCACTGAGGCTGGGAATCGAGGACACATATTGCAGATAGACGAGGCCATTGGTGCCCTGGTCATAAGCCGTGAGCACCTGCCCCTTGTCATTCGACTTACCATAGGCGTCGGCGGGTTTGACCATAGGCTTGTTCGGCGGCACATCTGCGAGCCCGACCTTCGGCAGGATGTCGGGCTTGTCGACCGAGGCCTGACGGGCAGTGAGCGCCTCGGCGCGGTCGATCAACTGCTGCTTCTGCCCAGCACTCAGGCGTGACTTGATGTCTGCGAGTTTTCCCGCCTCCATTGCTGCCTGTCTTGCCGCCATCTGTTCATCCGGCACCAGCGCCACCGTGACCCGATGGCTGTTGTCCAGCAGCAGGCGACGCACCAGCTGACAAATGTAATCCGGGTCGGTAATTTTCTGTCTCAGAGACTCAAGCGCCTCATCGATATCGAGGTGCGAGCCGGGGTTGATGCCCGCAAGCGCAGGTGAAAGCCCAGCCAGGATCAACTGCAGGCCGTAAGGATAGCCATCCCCGGAGATTTCACGCTGGCTCAGCTCAAGCTGATGCAGCACCGACTGCAGCTTCTCCTGATCAATTCCATGCTCGGCAATATCCTGCAGCACGCCGAGAACAAGCTGTTCAAACGCCTCGATATGACTTCGTTCGGAGCCTTCGAGACCACAGACGAACACCATCTCACGAAAGCTGTCTTCGAGGCCGCAGAGACCGCTTGGCGAGTTCCCCAGATCGGTGGTTTCTATCGCCTGCATCAATGGCGAGGCGCTGTGCTCGAGCAGCACATTGGCCAGCAGGTGTGCTTCGAGGTTCTGCTCAAGATCGCTGCCATCGCCCAGGAGCCAGCCCATGACGATATGCGTCTTGTTCTTCAGGCCGGTGTCTTCATCAGCCTCGCAGGGATAATGCTCGATGGCCGTGACCGGCGCCGCATAGCGCTTTTCGGCAGGAATGGCGATTAGCCTCGATAGCCCTTCATCCGCAGCAGCAGCGCTTGGCGTGACGCTGTCGGGCACTGCGTTGAAATGCGCGAGCGCCTTGTCATGCAGAGACTGCTGGATGTCTTCGACCGGCAGATTACCAAAGGTCATGATGACCGCGTTGGACGGGTGATAGTGCGTGGTATAGAACTGCTTGAGCTGCTCGTAGCTCAACTCGGTGATCTCCGCCGGGTCGCCGCCACTATTATGATGATAGGTGGAGCTCGGGAACAGGTGACGGGTCACGGCTGCCCACAGTTGCGACATCGACGAGCTCATCGCCCCCTTCATTTCGTTGTAGACCACACCCTTGTAGACGAGCGGCGAATCCGCGTCGGAGGGGTCAGCTACTTCAATGCGATGACCCTCCTGAGCGAAATCCAGCTCATTGAGCGTGGGAAAGAAGACCGCATCGAGATAGACATCCAGCAGGTTGAAGAAATCCTTTCGGTTTTCGCTGGCGAAGGGATAGGCCGTCCAGTCTGCGCTCGTGAAGGCGTTCATGAAGGTATTCAGCGAACGACGCGTCATCATGAAAAAGGGATCACGTACCGGATAGCGCTGACTGCCGCACAGCGTGGTGTGCTCGAGAATGTGAGCAACCCCCGTGGAGTCGGTAGGCACGGTACGCAGGCCAATCAGGCAGACATTCTCATCGCTCTCGGAAGCGAGGTGATAATGCACACATCGGCTGGCTTCGTGATACCAGGTTTGCAGGGTGACGTTGAGCGACTCGATTGTTTCGGTCGAAATCAGGCGGAAGGCCGCGGCAGCAGGGCTGACAGCGCTGTTCGCGACAGCATGACTAGGGTTTTTTCTCATAGATTATTATGCCAAATGATGACAGGTTCAGGGGCAAGCCTATCACAGGGTGCTATGGTTGTGACTAGACTGATAACTATCGGCGCAATAGCCATGCTGTGCCTGAACAACGTAAATTCTGTGGTCAACGTATGCTGCGATCTGACAAGTCATGATGAAAGCGTCTTCAGCCCAAGATGAAGTGAGGGAGTCGGCCACGTCTCGCGCCGAGCCATCAGCTGGTGAAAACCTCGAATTCGGTCCGCCACGCCCAGGCCCGCACTTAGGCCCTGCGGACGCCCCCGACCCGAATGTTGTAGAGTCGCCGGAGCGTCGCACTGTCTTTTTCGACACCGCGCTGCTGTCGCGGCAGTACGTCAGGGAGCGCAGCCGCTATGTTGCCGAGTTGAAGCGCCAGCCTGGTATGTTACGCAAGCTGCTGACGGCCTCCGTGCTGTATCTCACACGCAGAATGGTATGGAGCTTCGGGTTCTTCCCCATCGTCATAGCGTTCTGGCTTCCACTGGTATTTGCACGTTTCAATCCGGTGGTGATGGTCAATAACCTCTTGCCCTCGCTGCAGTCATTCGTTCAGGCCAACCCCCAGGGGCAGGCCGCCGCGCTGGAAACGGTATTCATTGCCTGGTTCTCCATCGGCTTTGCGTTTACAGTATTCGATCTGATTCTGACGCCATTCAGAAACCCGCTGGAACAGGCAACCGAGTACCATATGCAGGCCTGGCTGGCGCTGCGGGCGCCCGGCGTACGTGCTGCTGATATAGAGGCTGCAGATCTGATGGAGGATGAGACAGAATCAGTACAAAAATCAGGCAGCCAGGGCACTGACTCCTGATTCAGTTCACAACAATCTGTTACAATAACGGCTACACTGCCGCCTGTTACCCGTACCCCTGAGGGACTCATGGTCGACCTGAGACCGCTACTGTTCATAAATCTGCTGGTATTCATGCTGTTCGTCACTGCGGCTTTCGCTGCTTACGAACACGGTCGTCTGGACAACCTGCTGACCTCCTCTATCCAGCTTGCTGGGCTGAGCACCGAAAAATCTGTGTCCAGAAGCGACGAGGCCGACGAGCGCTCGCCCACTGCTACGGTTGCAAACGTCTGGGAGGATACTGCCGATGCCCGTGGAAAAGTTGAGCGAAGGCCTGAACACCTCAGTGATTTCAGCCCCTACGATGAAAACACCGAGGCCCTGGCCGCCAACGAAGACGTCGATCAGGCCATACTGTTTGTCGATCAGCTCGAAGCCGGCAGTGAGCAGGCCTCTGAGGAGGCCTCCGAAGCTGCCGACAAGATTGCTGGCACGCTGGCCCTTGCTACCACCGACTCAGGCTCCGACGCTGTAAAAGCGGCAGCCGATATCGCCCGCAAGGCCAGCGAACAGGCAGAAGCAGCCGCTGAGCAGGCTGCAGCGACCCAGGTTCCAACGGACGCGACGGCTGAAGCGCCTGAAGTGCCTGAGCCCGCGGCGGAAGCGCCAGCCAAACCCGTCAAGCCTGTGCCACCGACACCAACTACTGGCACCCTGGTCATTCGCTCAAATGTGACCGGTGACCGCGCATCGATCAACGGTCGCGACTATGGTGCCACAGCAGTGACCGAGCGGCTCAAGCCTGGCAGTTACGAAATAACGGTCAGCAAAGCAGGCTATGAGCCATGGTCGACACAGGTCAGGCTCGAGCCAGGCACGAAGCGAGTCATTCATGCGAAGCTTAGCGAGATCAAAGGTGTCGATTTTGTGGATGGCGTCTGGCGGAACAATGTCCGCAGTGGGGAAGGCCAGTATCAGTCCGGTGATGGGACGCGCTACGTCGGCAACTTCGACGACGGGCAGTTCGAAGGCTTTGGCAGCCTGCGGAAAGCCGATGGCACACAGTACGAGGGCAACTGGCTCGATGGCAAATATCACGGCAGTGGGACCCTGATACTGCCTGATGGGACCAAGTATGTCGGCAGTTTCCGCAACGGTCAGTACGATGGCCAGGGCACCCTCACGCTGGCCAATGAAGATATTTTTACTGGCCTGTGGAGTAACGGTAAGCTCAACGGCGAAGGCACCTTCACCAGTTCGGATGGCGACCTGTACGTTGGTAGTTTCGTGAACAACGAGTTTCACGGCCAGGGCACGATTACCTATGGCGATGGCTCGCATTATGAAGGCACCTTTGCCAACGGCGAATATCAGGGCAAGGGCGCCCTCACCTTCGCAGATGGCAAGCGTTACGTCGGCCAGTTTCTGGATGGCAAGTTTCACGGCCTGGGCGAATTCATGAATCCGAACGGCAGCAAGATTTCAGGCAACTTCAAATTTGGAGAGCCTTTTGGACAAGCTACACTTACAACGGCGCAGGGTGAGGTCTTCACGGCAAGAACGAGCGAGCCCGGCACCTGTTACAGAGAACAAAGTTACCGAGCGACGGCCTGTCCGGAGCTGGAGGGATGGTAGGAACTATGTCAGCACTTACACAAGACAGACGCGAATTGGGGACTCAAATGAGTATCAGAACAGCTTTACTGGTAGATGACTCCAAGGTCGCCCGGTTTGCTCTGAGCAAGTTGCTTGAAAACAAGAATCTGGCCGTGACCATGGCTGGTTCTGCAGAAGAGGCGCTCGACTATCTTGCGGCCAATGAGGCACCGGATGTGATCTTCATCGACCACCTCATGCCCGGCATGAGCGGTGTCGAAGCCACCAAGGCCATCAAAGCCAATCCTCATACCGCCTCCATCCCGGTAGTCATGTGCACGTCCAAGAAGTCACGCGAATTCGAGGATGCGGCCAAGCGCTTCGGTATCTATACCATTCTGACCAAGCCGCCACAGAGTGAGAATATCGACCGCGTACTCCAGGAGCTCAGCACCGACATCGCCACTGGCAACCTTAACAAGGAACCGGTGGATCCGACTGCACTCGACTTCGTGCACGCTGACGAGAACGAAACTTCGCTCACCGCTGCCCAGGCCTCTGCGTATTCGCAATTCCTGGAAGCAGCTAACTCGTCATCTCATACCAGTGCCCCTGCTCCGGCGGCTGGTAATCAGGTCTTTTCAAGCGCTCTGGATGCCGACACTATCGAGCATATTGCCCGCTCGGCAGTGAAGGTCTCGATGAATACCCGGATTCACGAGCTGCTGACCGACCTTTTCGACGAGCAATATCATCATATCAAGCGCGTCATCGACGAGCAGAACAAGCAGGCGTCCACGCTCACGACCGAACTCGACCGCATCGTCGACACCAAGCTGAATGTGTTGCGCGATACTTTGACAGAGAGCGTCACCCTGGCCGTGACGCAGGAGATGGAAGACATCCGCCGGGCAGTAAAGGAGCGCCCAGCCGCCAGCCAGGGCATGACACCGGTTCAACTCGACGAGCTGAAGGATCACCTGACCTCGGTACAGAGCATCGACACCGACTTCTGGCAGCAACTCCAGGCGGAAGCCATTCAGCAGGCGCATGACATTTCCAGGGAGACGGCGGAAGACATCGCTCGTAGAACAATCGAGATGTATGCCGAGAAGGAACGCCGTGAAAACCGCAAGACCTATGGTCTGGCCCTGGCGGTGAGCTTGAGCGTATTTTCTCTCGGTATTGCCTATCTGGTCGGCTTCATGGGTTAATACCTGCCGGCACACCAGCAGCTGGACAGGTAATGAACAGACTTTTCGTAGATGATCTCACCGTACTCGACTTTTCCTACCTGCATCCTGGCAGGGGAATTGTCGGGGAGAGCTGGATTGTCGATATTGAACTCGCAGGCGAACTCGATGCCCAGGGCATGGTGTTCGACTTCGGCCATGTCAAAAAACTCCTCAAGCAGTCGATCGAATCGACCATCGATCACAAGCTCGTCATTCCCGAACAATTGCAGTACCTCGATGTAGAGCACTACAACGAGGGGGATGTCGCCCGCACGGACCTTTCCGCCACCCTGGCCGACGGCAGCCTCGTGCGGCTGTCCTGTCCTGCAGAGGCCATTGTCATACTGCCGTTGGCTGATATACAGATCGATACCGTCGTGCCGCTTCTCAAACAGCAATTACAGGCGGCTCTACCACCCAATGTCAAAGAGCTCAGTCTCTATCTCCGCGAGGAGGTGATTCAGGGCCCCTACTACCACTATACCCATGGTCTGAAGAAGCACGAGGGCGACTGTCAGCGGATTGCGCACGGGCATCGTTCACGCATCGAGATCTACAGCGACGGGCGAAGAAGTCAGCTGACAGAGTATCAGTGGGCCAAGCGCTGGAAAGACATCTATCTGGGTCACTCAGAGGACGTTGTCAGCGAGGAAATGCATAACGGCAGGAAACATATCGTGTTCGAGTATGAAAGCTCTCAGGGGCGCTTCAGGCTCGTTATTGCAGAGCAGTCAGTGTACATGCTCGAGACTGAAACGACAGTAGAGTGCATTGCCGAACATATCGCAGCCAGGCTCAAGCGGCAAAACCCCCAGAACCGCTTCCGGGTCAAAGCTTTTGAAGGCGTTCGCAAGGGTGCCATCGCCGAACGCTGAGCCATCAGTCCAACAAGGCGCCCGCCGTCACACCCTTGGGCTGACGGCCTCCTCCTTGCCTCGGAGGCACTTTTCGACAGGCGAAAAAAAAGGCCAGGTATGAACCTGGCCTTTTTCATTTGCAGAGCCCTGGAGCAGTTCGAACCTTGGTTCTTGCTGATCCATCTCACATCGGGCCTGCGACACATCACGAAGATGGCGTCCCCAAGGGGATTCGAACCCCTGTTACTGCCGTGAAAGGGCGGTGTCCTAGGCCTCTAGACGATGGGGACTAAAACTTTGACTCCTGAGCTTGCACCCAGTACGTCCATCACTGCAATTTCTACTACTACAACCTTACTTCCATTGCGCCGGATTGGTGGAGCCAGACGGGATCGAACCGTCGACCTCAACGCTGCCAGCGTTGCGCTCTCCCAGCTGAGCTATGGCCCCGTTGACCAGCACAACGGGGGCGTATGTTATGGATAAGCCCCCTATGAGTCAAGCGCTTTTATTCAGTTTTTTGTGCTAAAAATTCAGCGTAATCTTTTTCCGCCTGCTTGAGCTTTTTCTTTGACAAACCGCCAAGAATTTTGATAGCAGAACGGAGTCTTGCACGCGTCATATCCGGCCCCAGCATCTCCATCGAATCGACGATGGACCAGGATTGACTCGTACCCGCAACGCTCACGAAGACCGGGAACATAAACACGCCAAGCTTGACGTCCAGATAAGCGGCCAGCGACTTGAGCGCCGCGAAGAGCGCATCTTTATCCCAAACCTGCTGCGAGTCAAGCGTCCAGCTCGTCAGTTGTAGCGCACTGACCATATCTTCGGCTGAAAACTTGTTGTGCTCGAAATCTGCCGGCGCCAGTGGCAAGTCGCCGGCGAAGAGGAAGGTCGTCATTGGCGCAATGTCGGAAAAGGCGCTCACACGCGTTCTGACGTGATTAACTACCGGCGTAAGGTGCCGCATGGGGTATCCCCATTGCTCGACCCGCTCAACGAAGCTGACGTCGTCCAGCGTCTCACGAATCCAGACGCTGTTCAGCCAGAGCAACTTCTCCACCGAGAACACCGGCCCGCCCAGCGACACCCGCTGTATGTCAAAATGTTCGATCATGGCTGGCAGATCGAAACGCTCGCGCTCGTCAGGCATGGACCAGCCCATACGGCCCAGGAAATTCAGCAAGGTTTCAGGCAAGATGCCGAGTCGTTCGAAGTAACGGATACTCACAGGGTTCTTGCGCTTGCTCAGCTTGGTCTTGTCTTCATTTCTAAGCAGCGGCATGTGGCAGAAGCGCGGCAGCTCCCAACCGAAGTATTCATACAACAGCTTGTGCTTGGGCGCTGAACTGATCCACTCCTCTCCCCTGATGACATGCGAGATCTCCATTTCATGATCATCGACCACGTTGGCGAGGTGGTAGGTCGGCATACCATCAGATTTCAGCAGGATCTGACAGTCAACTTGCGACCACTCAATGTCGATGGTCCCGCGCAGCATGTCTTCGATGACGCAGAGGCCCTCATCTGGCACTTTCATGCGGATGACATGGGGTTCGCCGGCCGCCAGGCGACGACTGACCTCAGCCTGCGGCAGTTCGAGATCACCTTTGATGCCAGGATTCAGTCCGGCCGCCTTGCGCTCTTCCCTGATCTGATCGAGCTCTTCGGAGGTGCGAAAGCAGTAGAAGGCATGGCCACTCTCGACCAGCTGTTCTGCGTATTTGCGGTAGCGATCACCACGCTCGCTTTGTCGATAGGGCGCGTGGGGGCCGCCCACATCCGGACCTTCCGCCCAGCTCAGACCCAGCCAGCGAAGCGACTCGAGAATGAGCGCTTCTGATTCAGGCGTGCTGCGGGCCTGGTCAGTATCTTCGATACGCAGAATGAAATCACCGCCGTGCTGCCGTGCAAAGCAGAGGTTGAACAAGGCGATATAGGCTGTGCCGACGTGCGGGTCACCAGTTGGCGACGGCGCGATACGGGTTCGCACCCGGCGTGCCGGCCTGTCACCGGTCGCTGAGTTTTGAGTAGTGGTCATGAGTATCCCTGTGATGAGCTGAAGCGTTCAAGGCGCGTATGCTACTGCGCCACCGCTTCCATTGGAAACTCGACGTTGCAGCCAGCAAGGCCACAGTAGCCATTGGGATGCTTGTCCAGGTACTGCTGGTGGTAGCCTTCGGCATAGTAGAACTGTTCGTTCTGACGAATTTCCGTGGTGATTTTATATTGGCCGCGCTGCTGCTGTGCGAGCACATCCTCATAAACTCTGGCCGAACGCGCGGCGGTCTCGTGCTGCGCAGGCGTTGTGGTGTATATGGCGCTGCGGTACTGGGTGCCAACATCGTTGCCCTGCCTGAAGCCCTGAGTAGGATCATGGGCCTCCCAGAACACCTTGAGCAGACGCTCGAGACTGATGACCTTCGGGTCGTAGACGACCAACACCACTTCGGTATGTCCGGTCTGGCCGCTGCAGACTTCGTCATAGCTCGGGTTCGGCGTTGTGCCGCCAGCGTAGCCGACGGCCGTGGTATAGACGCCCTCAAGGCGCCAGAACAGCCGTTCTGCGCCCCAGAAACAGCCCAGACCAAAAACCACGCACTCATGCCCATCCGGGAATGGGCCTTTCAAGGGTGTTTCGAGCACATCGTGGACAGCGGCCGCCCCTTCGAGAGGCAGGGCTTCATCCCGCCCCTTGAGGGCATTTTCGGGCTCAACGATCTTGAGCGAAGCTGGGTCCTTTCGTAAAAACATGGCGCGATCTCCTGTCAGTTGAGGTGTTATACGTATCAGCGGCCTGACCTGGCGTATAGCTGCAGTCATCTCTCATTTCAGGCAGAATCCGCTCAGAGCTTTATGTCAATTTTCCTTGAATACCTGCAGATTGTGCTAGATTTAAGGGATACGCATTGCCTTACGCCCAATCTCACAGGATCTATCTGCATGGCACTTCAGACCGCGCTTGTTGTCGACGACTCCAAGCTTGCCCGGATTACGCTGCAGCGTTTACTTGAAAAGCACCAGTTGAGGGTGCAGACAGCCGAATCTGCCAAAGACGCGCTTGCGATGATCGATATGCAGAAGCCAGATATCATTTTCATGGATCACCTCATGCCGGAAATGGATGGCTTCGAGGCGACTCAGGAAATCAAGCGTAACGCCTCGACGACGCATATTCCCGTTATCATGTGTACAGGTAAGGAAGGCGTCGACGATTATGACGCCCAGGCCCGCGCAATAGGCGCTTCAGGCACGCTGTCGAAACCACCCCAGGCTGATGCGCTGGCAGCGGTGCTGCGTGAGGCTGGCAATGCGAGCACGCCTGCGCCGGCGGCGACAGCCCCGACTCCCGAACCGGCCCAGGCGGACATTCCGCAGCCACGAGTATTCCAATCAGAACTCGACCAGGCCTCCCTCGACAAGATCGTGGCTCAGGTCCAGAAGGCGCTCGACGAAAAGTTGTTGGCGCCTGCTTTCGCTGGTATCGAATCGCGGCTGAAAACAATTGAATCTGAAGTGGTGGACCTGGCCTCTGCCGAGGCGGCAACCCCACCATCGATGAGTGCTGACGACATCCGCGCATCAGTAGGTGAACAGGTGCGCTCTCGCTTCAGTGACCTGTTCGAAAGCCGGATCCGTCCGCAAATCCAGACTGATGTCGACAAGGCCATGCAGGCTGTGCAGCCAGTAGCCGCCGCGCCAGCCAAAACACCTGAAGATGAAGCGGCCGTCACTGCCCGTATCGTCTCCGATGTGGAACGGACACTCCGACCGATGTTCGATTCCGAGCTGCAAGCCGTTGAAGAGCGCGTGCAGACGGCTATGGACGAAACGTTGAGCGAATGGCGACGGGACCTGGATCAGCAGATGCGCGTCATCGCCGAAGAGAGTGTACTGACCCAGAAGAGCGACGGCAGTGTGGATATCGATGCTGCCGTTGCGCGTCTGCGTGAGGAAATGTCCGACGTCGCGACTGCCTCTGCCGTGGGTGCGGTCGACAGCGCCATCGAAGATCGACTGCAGACCTGGCAGAGTCGCCTGGACGCGGCCATTGCCGATATGCAGCGCCAGCTGTCCGAGACTTCACGCGCCGATACAGGGTTCAGTGACGATGTGCAGGCCCAGATCGAAGCCCTGGTCAGCGAGAAGGTGGCTGTGGCCGGCGGCGTGCTGCACGAGCAGTCGGATGCCGCAGCGGCGCAGAGCAGCTCAGGTGGCTCTGGCATGCTGCTCGGGATTGCTGGTATCGTTATCGCTACCATTGCACTCGTGAAAAGCTTCGGAGTCTTTTGAGAGACGAAATTTACCGGTCCGTCGACGCAGGTTCCAATAATCAAGATGATGCAGCGCCCGCTGCTTCGGTAGCCCCTTTCCGCTTCAACGAAACGGTTGCGCACGTCTTTCATGACATGATCAACCGCTCTGTGCCTGGCTATTCGCTCATGCTCGAGCTCATCACGCTTCTGGCAGGGCGACATGCTGGCCAGGGCGCACGGTGTTACGATCTGGGTTGCTCCCTCGGCGCATCTGCGCTGGCTATCGCCCAGGGCATGAAGCGCCACGGCAATGATAAGACCGCTCGTATCGTCGGCCTCGACAATTCAGCCGCGATGCTGACACGTTGCCGGCAGAATGTGCTGCGTGACGCCGAAGCGGCTGCCATGATCGAGCTGCTGGAAGCCGACATCTGCGAGCATCGCTATGAGCCCAGTGAGTTCATTGTATCGAATTTTACCCTGCAGTTCGTTCCACCCGAGAAACGTCCCGCCCTGCTCGGCAGACTCTACGACTCGCTGCAGCCGGGGGGCGCCTTCTTCCTGGCGGAAAAAATCCGCTATGACGACAGTGAAGTCGATCGACTCATGATTGAAATTCACGAACGCTTCAAGCGGAGTCGCGGCTACTCGGAACTTGAAATTGCGGCAAAACGGGCGGCCCTCGAAGCCGTGCTGTTACCTGAAAGCTCGGAGACTCACATCAGTCGGCTGAAGGATGCTGGCTTCAGCCAGGTGACCGAGTGCTTTCGCTGCCTCAACTTCAGCGCCTTTCTGGCCATCAGATGAGCAAGCCCTGGGCGAACTACACCAGCTTCTACGATCGCTTGCTTCTGCCTGCTTTCGAGGCGCTGTCTCGACGCGCTGACGACGAGATCGCCGAGTGCTATCGTGATGCGGCAGCGGCCTTCATAGCCCAGCGTGATCATGGCGATCAGGTGGCCTGGCAGGCTGCGATGGATGCCTTGCAGGCATTGGCCATAGACGGCCCGATCACCAGCAGGCTGAATGATCCAGTCGTATCGCTGAGCACTCAGCAGCCGCCGTCTCCGGCACTCAAAGAACAGCTCACGGCAGCGCTCGACGGGCTACATCCCTGGCGCAAGGGTCCGTTCAGGCTGTTCGATGTCTTTATCGACACGGAATGGCATTCCGACTGGAAATGGCAGCGGCTCGAGCCATGGCTCGACCCACTGAAGGGGCGTGCGATTCTGGACGTGGGCTGCGGCAGTGGTTACCACTGCTGGCGCGCACGTGGTGCTGGCGCCAGCCTGGTGGTGGGTGTCGACCCTTCCATAAAATTTCTGTACCAGTTCGCTGCACTCAAGCACTTCATGCCGGACGAGCCGGTGTTCTACCTCCCAATGCGTTCGGAAGATTTGCCTGCACAGTCCGGCCAGCGTAGTCGACTGTTCGACACTGTGCTGTCGATGGGCGTGCTCTACCACCGGAAAGAGCCACTGAACCACATCAACGAACTCAAGAGCGCGCTGCGACCCGGGGGTCAGCTGGTCATCGAGACACTCGTAGTCGATGGCGACGCACAGACTGTGCTGATGCCAGAGGATCGCTATGCGCAGATGCGGAATGTCTGGTTCATCCCCTCGCCCGAGATGCTGATGCTTTGGCTGAGGCGATGCGGCTTGAAGAACGTGAGGCTATGTGACGTCAGTACGACGACCGTCGAAGAACAGCGGGCGACACCATGGATGCGATTTCAGTCACTGCGGGATTTTCTTTCGCCAGATGATCCAACGCGAACTATAGAGGGTTATCCGGCACCGAAACGGGCCATCATCACGGCGACAGCAGTCTAGCGACAGCTCGGCATGAAGATCTGGTAGTGGCCTGGGCCATGAGGAGTATTCGGAAGATCTGGAGCGGGAAACGAGATTCGAACTCGCGACCCCAACCTTGGCAAGGTTGTGCTCTACCACTGAGCTATTCCCGCAAAATGTGGTCATGCGACGGCAATGCTCTACGCCGTAACACGCTGATCCGGCTAAGCTTAAACAGCCCGCGAACCAGTGAGGGCGCAGTATAGGGAGCTGTTATTCGCTTTGCAAGCCTCCTGATGTGCTTTAGTCCACATGTCCGTCATGAGAAGCTGAACGCAGCTTCACACCGTCAGCGTACCCTGCTCAGCGGCCGTCTGCAGCATGGCCAGTTGCTCCGGGGTCAGATGGTCCTTCATCCCGTCAAACAGCGCCCGGCCCTGCTGCCGAACTTTGGCAGGCCTGCTCGACATCATGGCCACATATATGTGCGCCCGTTGAAAATCATCCAGTGATCGGTCCTGGCCCCGCTCCACGGCCTGCAGACACAATTTTTCCACCCTGGGCAGATAATTGTTCTCAAGCACCGTGTTGGCAAACATGCTGTTCTGAACGAAGTGCAGAAGCAGGATTAGCGCTAGAGTGCCTTCGGGTCGGGCCGCCCAGTCATCGAATGTGCCCTCACTGGCCAGCAGGACCATTCCAGAAAATCGCCGGCGAAGCGCACGTGCAGATGATTCCCTATCGTGGAACCAGTATCTTAGAATCTCATCGGCTGACCACATACCCTACCTCATTCGTATTATCAGGGCCGGCTGACGGACTCTCGGCCTAAATGCCTTTCAACTCCTGTACGAGGCAAGACATGACAATTGATCATACCATCCTGATGGCACACGGTAGCCGCGACCCGCTTTGGGCCCAGCCGTTCGAAGCCCTCCACGAAGCTGTGTTGAAGGACCTGCCCGCTGAACACCCGACCACCCTCGCCTATATGGAACTGAGCGAGCCGACACTCGATCAGGCTGTGGCCAGCGCCGTCGAAGCTGGCGCAAAGTCGATTGCAATATTGCCGCTCTTCTTTGCCGCTGGTCGCCACCTGCGTGAGGACGTACCCGCGATGATCCAGGAACTGGAGAAGCAGTTGCCTGTAAGCCTTACCCTTCTGCCACCGGTAGGCAGCCACCCGAGCTTCTTCAATGCCGTCGCGGACATCATTCAGGACAGCATCAAGGAGTCCGGGTCATGAACGATGCCTTGACACACGTGCTTCTCACGGGCGGTACCGGCTTCGTCGGCACCCACCTCATCGACAGGCTGCTCCGTGGAAAAACCGGTTCGGGCACATCTTCTGAAGGCGGGAGGCTGCTGGTCAGCGTGCTCACGCGCAACCCTGATGATGCGGTCAAGCAGTTCACCAGACAGTTTTCCGATCTCGACGTATCAATTTCACCGCTGGTGACGACTGATGTTCGATCGCTTGCAGCCAGCCAACGCCATGGCATTCTGTGCATCGACCGGCTCGACCAGCTGAGCGACCTGGCTGCGCCTGAAGCGGTCATCAATCTGGCAGGTGCCGGCATCGCTGACAAGCGCTGGAGCGACTCGCGCAAGCAGGTGCTCCGCGACAGCAGAATTCACACCACAGAACAGCTCATTGGCTGGCTGACCACACGCGACACCCGGCCCCGCGTGCTGGTCTCTGCGTCGGCCGTTGGTTTTTACGGCGCTCAGGGCGACAGACCGGTGACTGACGACACGGCACCGCACCCAGAGTTCCAGCATGAGATGTGTGCCGACTGGGAGCAGGCGGCGTTGCAGGCGGAAAAACTGGGCATACGGGTTTTCATTCCACGTATTGCACCGGTACTCGGTCGCAGCACTCGCGGCAAGCTCGAAGGCTTTCTCAAGCGCCTGGTGCCACCATTTCGTTTTGGTCTCGGCGGCCCGATTGGTGACGGTCAGCACTGGATGCCCTGGATTCATGTCAGCGACCTCTGCAAACTGATATTGACCGCGCTCGAGGACGAGCGATTTTCCGGTCCGATGCTCGCGTGCGCGCCGGACACCAGGCGTAACGCCGACTTTGCAAAGACGCTTGGCGCCACTCTGCATCGTCCGGCGATACTGCCCCTGCCCGCCTTCGCTTTGAAGCTTGGTTTCGGCGAGATGTCGCGCTTGCTGCTGACCGGCCAGCAGGCCACACCGAAGGCCGTCGAAGCGCTTGGCTTCGAATTCGACTACCCGACCCTGGACAAGGCTCTGAAAGCCGTACTCGACTGAGCCGTTGTAGTCAGGGCGCTGGCTCACTAGAATGCAATTCAAATGAGCATTTAATCAGACACACGACCCCAATTCGCATGCAGCAGACGACATCATATGAAGGCTAGCCAATACCTGATCGCCACCCAGAAAGAAACACCCGCCGACGCAGAGGTCATCAGCCATCAGCTGATGCTCAAAGCTGGCATGATCCGCAAGGTCGCCGCCGGACTCTATACCTGGCTGCCCCTGGGTCTGCGCGTGCTGCGAAAGGTCGAAGCCATCGTTCGTGACGAGATGGAAAAGGCCGGTGCTCAGGAGGTCCTGATGCCAGGCATTCAACCTGCCGAGCTGTGGCAGGAATCCGGACGCTGGTCCAACTTCGGTGACGAGTTACTGCGCCTGAAAGATCGACATCAGCGCGAATTCTGTGTCGGCCCGACACACGAAGAAGTCATCACGGACCATATGCGCAACGAGTTGCACTCATACAAGCAGCTGCCTGCCAACTTCTTTCAGATCCAGACCAAGTTTCGTGACGAACGCAGACCCCGCTTTGGTGTGATGCGCGCGCGCGAGTTTCTGATGAAGGATGCCTACAGCTTTCACGTCGACCAGCAAAGCCTGGACGACACCTACGACATCATGTACCAGGCCTACTCGGCCATCTTCGACCGCCTGAGCTTGCGCTACCGTGCGGTTCAAGCAGATAGCGGCAGTATCGGTGGCTCCGCCTCGCACGAATTCCATGTGCTGGCCGACAGCGGCGAAGACGATATCGTGTTCAGCAGCGGCTCTGAGTATGCCGCCAATATTGAGAAGGCCGAGGCACTTGCGGTGGGGCCTGAGGGCGAACTGTGCACTGACGCCTTTACCGGCCACATCGACAGTAGCGGCATGCCTGCGGCCGAGTCTGTGTCTACGCCGGGCGTCAGTAGTATCGATGAAGTGTCAAAGCTGCTGAACGTCAGCCCTTCGGCTACGGTCAAGACGCTCCTGGTCGAAGGCGCCGAGGGCGGCCTTGTGGCCCTGTGCCTCCGCGGTGATCACAGTCTGAACGCTGTCAAAGCAGAGAAGCTCGATGAAGTGCTCACCCCGCTGACGATGGCTGATGAAGCCGTCATCGAAAAGGCGATCGGCTGCAAGCCAGGCTCGATTGGCCCCCAGTCGCTCAAGGCGAAAGGCATCCCCCTCATTGTCGACCGCTCTGCCGCAGTCATTCCCTTGTTCACTGCCGGAGCGAACGAAGAAGGACGTCACTGCACCAATCTCAACTGGAAGCGGGATGTCGGTGAGGATTTCACAGTCGCCGATATTCGGAATGTCGTGAGCGGCGACCCAAGTCCTGATGGCAAGGGCACCCTCGATATCAAGCGCGGTATCGAAGTCGGGCATATCTTCAAGCTTGGTGACAAATATTCACAGGCCATGAATGCCTCCGTGCTGAACGAAAATGGCAAGAAGGTCGTCATGACCATGGGTTGCTATGGTATAGGCGTCAGCCGCATCGTCGCGGCAGCCATCGAGCAGAATCATGACGAGGCCGGGATCATCTGGCCAGAGGCGCTGGCGCCCTTCACTATCGTATTGATTCCGCTCAACTATCAGAAATCAGAGCCGGTTCGCACCTTCAGTGACGATCTGTACAGCCAGCTACGCGCTCGAGGCTATGACGTTCTGCTCGACGACCGCAACGAGCGACCCGGCGTCAAGTTCGCTGACGCAGAGCTACTTGGCATCCCACACAGAGTTACAATCGGAGACAGGGGCCTGGCTGAAAATGAGATAGAATATAGACAGCGCAACGACACTGAAAACCGGAGTATCGCGGTCGATAATGCTCTCAACTTTCTTCAAACAGCTCTCGCCCATCCAAAAACGGGCGAGCGTCTTATCGTGGATGACGCGGCAGCCGAAGGGCAGTCGAAGTAGTGCTGCGTGGTTTCGTGCCTGCGTTTTGAGCGTGCTGGCGCTCGCGGTCGTCGGCCTCGAAGCGCACGCTTCGGCACAACAGCCTGATCCTGAATTGGCATCAGCACTTCGCCAGACCGTCAACGATGCGGCCAGCTTTCCCGATCGCTTCGCTGCCGAGGTCTGGCTTGTCGACATGTCTTCCCGGCTGTCTCGTTACGTCAAAGACCATGAAGAGCGGCTCCAGTTTCTGAAGCTGGTTCACCTTGAAGCCACCAAAGCCAACCTTAGCCCTGAGCTCGTGCTCGCCGTCATTCACGTCGAAAGTCTGTTCGACCGCTTCGCGATTTCAAGCGTTGGTGCCCAGGGCGCGATGCAGGTGATGCCATTCTGGAAAAAGGAAATCGGCCGTCCTGATGACAATCTCATGGATATGGCGACCAACCTTCGCTACGGCTGCACGATTCTCCGGCATTATATCGAGCGCTCGAAAGGGAACCTGACTGAGGCGCTGGCGCGATACAATGGCAGTTATGGCAGGATAAAGTATCCTGTGAAGGTGTTTGATCGCTGGGAAAAATACTGGTTCGTCAATGGGCAGTAAGTCAGGGAATAGCTTGGAACACGATTCGGAAAACAGTAACGCCAAGGCATCGCGATGGACCCGCCGCAGTCAGGCGGTGGTGTATGACAACCCATGGATCCGGGTCGAGCATCATGAGGTCACTGCACCGACGGGCGTGGATACCATCTATGGCCTCGTGCACATGCACAACACCGCCGTAGGCATCATTCCACTCGATGAAGACAATCATATCTGGCTCGTCGGTCAACTTCGCTATCCGCTAGACGCCTGGTCCTGGGAAGTGCCCATGGGGGGCGTGAAAACGGCTGGCCTGGAGCAGACGGCGGATGAGCAGCAGCGGAGGCTGCTCGACGGTGCCGCGAGGGAGCTGACCGAGGAAACCGGCCTCTCTGCTGAGCGATATACGGAGCTGGTTCGCCTGCATACCAGCAACTGCGTGACCGATGAAGTCGGGGTGGTGTATCTCGCTGAAGGCCTGACTCATGCCGCGCCCACTCCCGACCCTACCGAACAGCTCACCGTAAAGCGCCTGCCCTTCGTCGAGGCCTGGACCATGGCCATGAACGGCAGTATGAGCGACGCGCTGTCAGTCGCTGCGATTCTCAAGCTCGGCATACTGCGGCCACATCTGCTTGGGTCCTGATCACGCACCCATGAGAGTAGTCAGCACCAGAACAATACTGCCCTCGCCTGAGAAATCGTCTCGTCCAGACCGTATTCATGTTTTTAAGCCTTTCCAACTGATATACACTGAATCCATCAACAAGGAGTGATTATGATCAAGAAATGTCTCTTCCCGGTAGCCGGTTACGGCACACGCTTTCTGCCTGCTACCAAGGCAATGCCCAAGGAAATGCTGCCCATCGTCAACAAGCCACTGGTTCAATACGGTGTTGAGGAAGCGGTCGAAGCCGGTATCGATAACTTCGGTTTTGTGACCGGACGCGGCAAGCGCTCCATCGCAGATCATTTCGATTACTCCTATGAACTCGAGCATCAGATCAAGGGTTCAGGCAAGGAAGAGTTGCTCACGACCATTCGCAGTCTGATCAACAACAACAAATTCACCTTTACCCGGCAGAATGAAATGCTCGGCCTGGGTCATGCCATCCTTTCTGGCCAGACATTGATTGGCGACAATCCATTCGCTGTCGTGCTGGCAGATGATCTGTGTCTGGTCGACGATGGCGGGCCTTCTGTGCTTGCGCAGATGACCAAGCTGTACAACCAGTTCCGCTGCAGCATCGTCGCCATTCAGGAAGTGCCTGAGGACGAAGTTCACAAGTATGGTGTCATCGCTGGCGAACCGATGAAGGATGGCCTGTTCAGGGTCACTGACATGGTAGAAAAGCCGAAGAAGGAAGATGCCCCTAGCCGCTACGCCATCATTGGGCGCTACATTCTTACGCCGGACATTTTTGACATCATTCGTAAAACCAAGCCCGGCAAGAATGGCGAAGTCCAGATTACGGATGCCTTGTTGCAGCAGGCTAAAGACGGCTGCGTACTGGCCTATAAATTCAAGGGGCGCCGCTTTGACTGTGGTTCCATAGAAGGCTTCGTCGAAGCGACGAATCATGTCTATGAGAACTACTACAAGCAAGGCAGGAACTAGTCGCGCTGGAAGCTGGCCGCGCTCAGCGTGGCCGATATGGAATCGCCGCCCGGCACCAGTTGCTGCGCGGCGATTTTTTTAATGGCGGGATGACTTGCCCTTGGTCTGACTTGCAGCAGCCTTGGCAGCTGGCTTCGAGCTCCGCGGTAACATCTGCATGATGAAGGTCCGCTTTTCATCGTCACATTGGCGGTAGCGCTTCAATAATTCCCGTTCATCTTCCGCTGGCAAGCGGCTTTCCAGCTCTTCGCCTAGTTCGGCCAGCGCGCCAAGCATTCGCGTGGCTGGATCATCGTCGTCCTCGCTGTCCAGACCGGGCAAGACGAGTTGCCGTTCTGTACCAGCACTGGTATCCAGGTCCAGCAACACCTCCAATGGCACTGAAGCCTTCACGCAGAAGTCGATCAACTGATCGACATCCGGATATTCCCGCCGTCCCTCTTCCAGAGCCTCCCAATTCCGCACAAGGCTTTCAGGCACGGCGCACATCATGGCCACATCTTCCTGGGTCAGTTTCTTCTGATGCCTGACATCCTGCAGCTTCTGGTTGAAATTACGCAGGTACTTCATGCGGCTCTCCCTGGTATCAAGTCGCTATTATTCGAGGGGGTCTAATCTGCCGTTTTTTTGAGCGGCCAATGGCTGTTATACCACGAAGCCAGCGCTTCAGCTAACCACGCCGGATCCTCCACAGCCAGATCGTGCCCTGCAGACGGATGCGTCTGCAATGTCTGCTGCCAGGCAGTGGCCAGGCGCTCGGAACATACCGGGTCGACCAGGGCGTCACCCAGACTCCGCAGTACCAGACAGGGCACGGCCAAAGGTGCCACCAGCGGATCCTTGTAAGCTGCCGCCGCGCGCAACTGACGAAGCGCGTTGCCAGGCGTCACCGGATTGGCCTCAGTCCATTTCACCCACTGTTCGAGGCGATCCTCAGTGCGAAATTCAGGCCTCAGTGTGAGCTGCATGATAAAGCGCTCCAGCTCCCGGACGGCTGCCGTCTCTCCAGACTTGCGTACGAGTGAGGTCGCCAGGCGCGCGAGAATACGCAACCAGTTGTTCAATTTGAGGCGTTCCCACGGATAGGCATGTGGACGCATGCTCGAATTGATACAGGCAAAGCCGACGACGTCCTCAGGATACCGTTGCACCCACTCTGCAGCCAGCATGCCGCCCATAGAGATACCGACGAGCACCAGTTCGGTACCTTTCAGTTCGGATCGGATCGCGGACATCATGCCGCCTATTGAATCTGGGGTACGTTCACTGTACCGGCTACCATTGCCAGGCAAGTCAGCGCATATGATACGGGGCCGCTGTTTGGGCCGGGCATTGCTGGAGATGAGGTCGAGCTGCTGGCTCAGCTCATCCGGAAACGATTCCCAGTGACGGCCATCACGCATCCAGCCGCGCAAGAGCACAATGGTTGGCCTCTCAGTCATGCTAGGCATACCACAGCTGCTGTGCGGCGGCTTCGAAGCTCAGACGTTCATCATCATCCGGCAACCAGTTGGCGTGAGAACGAACAGCATCTTTCATGAAATCAAGAAAGGTGAGATGACGTCGTAACACCCGCTCGAGGCGATGGGGCAGAATCGGATGATAGAAGCCAAGCAGCTGGGTCAGTTGCCGCGGGTTCTTGCGCACCCACTGCCACGAGCCCAGCTCCATGGTCAGCGGCAGGAAACAGCGACCTTCTGCGAGGGCACCCTGGTAGAGGTAGTCCCACAAATCTCCATGGGTGGTGTAAACATTGGCCTGCGGTTCAAAGGTATAGATATTGTGCGGATAGGTCTCGGCCAGCAGTTTATGAAACGCATAGACCTCAGCGAGATGTTCGATCGGCTGGTTGGTGCAGGCGTAGGGAAACCAGAGCTGGTCTTTGAAGCCGAAGCCAGAGTGGCAGTCGAGCACCATGCTGAAGGGTGCAGGAAAGAGATGCGTCCGGGCAAATTTGCACAGCGCTGCGGATTCAGGCTCCAGCTGATCCGGAATGCCACGGAACCATGGCAGTTTGCGGCTCAGGCGCTGCCCACCAAGCAATAGCGGCACTGCGGTACTCGCTTCGACAGGTGCATTGCGCATGAGATCGACCCCAGCGGCATTGCATCTTGAGTTCAGCCACATACCGCTCGGATTCATCGCTGGCAGCACCCAGAGCTGCACCTCATCGAGCTCTGCCCTGAGCGCATCATCCCAGCGTAAACGCGCCAACAGGGTTCTCACGAAGGCCAGGATGATCTCGGTGCCTATGCGCTCGATACCATGGATTCCGCCGACCAGGGCCAGCGCAGGCTTGGTACTGTCAGCGTGGCCGATTTTCATGGCATAGATAGGCAGTTCGTGCTGCTTTACACTGACGGTGTCGAGAAGCTGCAGATGACAGCTGGCGGGATTATGCTCAGCCATGAGGCGGAGGACTTCCAGTTCAGGCACCTTGTGCCTGGTTTTGGAAGACAAGTTGCGCATTCGGGTGGCCAGAGTGGCCATTGTCAACCTCCTGTCGGCTGGTGGCGTGTTGCCATCGTAAAGTTGGGAAACAGTAGCAGCCTCGATGTCCCCCGCCTACAAAAATAGTGAGGCCTCATGAGTACAGTCCAAAGAACCCTGTTGATCATTTCGCATGCTCCATCGAGAAACACGCAGGCCCTGCAGCAGTCGCTTCTGGAGGGCGCAGGCGACGAGGGTATTGAGGCTGTGGCTGCCAATGTCCGCTCACCGTTTGATACGAAACCGGAGCACGTGCGAGCTGCTGATGCACTTATTTTATTTACTCCGGAAAACCTTGGCTATATGAGTGGCGCGCTCAAGGACTTCTTCGACAGAATCTACTACCCCTGCCTGGAGGACACTCAGGGTAAGCCTTACGCGCTCATCGTACGCGCCGGACATGACGGAACCGGGACATGTCGCGCCGTCAGCAGTATTGCAACAGGCCTTCGTTGGCGAGAAATCCGGCCACCGACAGTCTGCAAGGGAGACTATCAGCCGGCCTTTGCCGAATGGGCGCGCGAACTTGGTCTGCTGGTGGCGGCGAGCCTGGATAATGGTCTGATCTGAGAACTACTGCCGATACCGATAGGAATCCTCACGCGCGGCGGCAGCGTATGACAAGCCTCTCTTGAAGCAGATTTTCGCTGACACACACAGGAAATGTCGAAATGATTACGGTCCATCATCTGAATAATTCGCGCTCACAGCGCATACTCTGGCTACTTGAAGAACTCGGTATCGACTACGAGGTCAAGCGTTACGAGCGCGATCCAAAAACCATGGCTGCCCCGGCCTCTCTGAAGAAAGTCCATCCGCTCGGCAAATCACCAGTCATCACCGATGACGCCAATGGTCAGACCATCGCCGAATCCGGTGCCATCGTGGAATATCTTGCCGAATGCTACGGCACCAGGGATCGCGGCGACGAACCACTGCTACCGGAACGTAAGGGTGGCAAGCTGGACAAGGACTACTGGGATTGCCGCTACTGGCTACACTATGCGGAAGGCTCGCTGATGCCACCATTGCTCGTCGGCCTCATTACCGCCAAGCTCAGGGCCACAAAGATGCCCTTCTTCGCAAAACCCATTGCGAAAAAGATTGCGGATCAGATTGACCAGACCTTCACCCAGCCGCGGCTCAAAGAACACTTCGGCTTTGTGAATGAGCATCTGGCGGGTAAAACGTGGTTTGCAGGCAATCATCTGACAGCAGCAGACATACAGATGAGTTTTCCGCTCGAAGCGGCGGCTGCACGTGGCATGATCGACGGGAAATATCCGAACATCACGCAATTCGTCGACATGATTCACGACAGACCTGCTTATAAGGCTGCTCTTGAGCGTGGCGGCGAATATGACTACGCGTAAGGTCGAATCCGGCTGGATTCATTAATACTGTCGGAGGGGCTTGAACAAAGAATTGGTAGGACCGACCAGATTCGAACTGGTGACCTCCACGATGTCAACGTGGCGCTCTAACCAACTGAGCTACGGTCCTACTGAGGGCGTGTATTTAAGCAAATTCAGACTGGCCGTTCAAGCTGCCGAGAGTCGAAATATGAGAATAAATAGCCCGTCCTGGCAGAAATCTGTCCGGAAGTGAGCTTTTGGTCAGCCAAAGGCCCTTGAACACGAAAAAACGGGTCAGCATTCAGGCTGTGAGCATGCCTACAAAGTTGCAGGGCTTATGGCTAGCGTCCAACTGTTCGCTGAGGATTCGGGTCCACGCGGTTCTGCAGGCGCCAGTTGATCCGGGCAGACAAAAGATCAGCGTTCGGTTGGCCAGTCCAGCCACGCAGCGAGACTGTATGGTCGAAGTACCGATCTCATCGTAGGACAGCTGACGGAAGAGTTCGCCGAACCCATCGATGCTCTTGTCAAACAGTGGCAACAAGGCTTCGGGCGTACTGTCACGCGAATGAAAGCCGGTGCCGCCGGTGACGATCACCACTTGCACATCCGGGTCCGCAATCCAGTTGGAGACCACTGCCCGCATCATATAGATGTCATCCTTGACGATGGCTCTGTCTTCGAGCAGATGTCCATCTTCAGTCAGCATCGACACCAATGCATCGCCGGATGTGTCATTGCTCTCATCGCGCGTATCAGACACCGTCAGTACCGCGATGTTCAGCGTCTTCTGCGCAGGCGCAGCCGTATTGCTCATGAGGACATCAAACCTTGTAGTAGTCTTTGTACCAGTCTACGAAACGAGCGATCCCTTCTTCAACCGGAGTGGCAGGCTTGTAGCCCACGTCATCGATCAGCGCCTGCACGTCTGCAAAGGTGGCAGGCACGTCACCCGGCTGCAGCGGGAGCAGATTGCGCTCGGCTTTTTTGCCAAGACAGGATTCGAGGATCTCGATGTATCGTGACAGTTCGACCGGGTTGTTACTGCCGATGTTGTAGACGCGGTAAGGCACCCGGCTGGTCCCCGGATCCGGATCTGCCCCACTCCATTTATCATTAGGCCTTGCTACATGATCCGAGGTGCGGATCACACCCTCGACGATGTCATCGATGTAGGTAAAGTCGCGCTTGTGCTTGCCGTAGTTGAATACGTCAATTGGCTCACCAGCGAGTATGCGCTTGGTAAAGATGAACAGAGCCATGTCAGGGCGGCCCCACGGACCGTAAACCGTGAAAAAGCGCAAGCCGGTTGTGGGCAGACCGAACAGCGAGCTATAGGTATGTGACATGAGCTCGTTCGACTTCTTGGTCGCCGCGTACAGAGACAAGGGGTGGTCGACGTTGTCGTGAATGGAGAACGGCATGGTCTCGTTCGCACCATAGACCGAGCTACTCGACGCATAGGTCAAATGCTGGACATCATGATGCCGGCAGGCCTCGAGTATGTTCATGTGACCTACGAGGTTCGCCGTGATATAGGCATGCGGATTGGTGATCGAGTACCGCACACCGGCCTGGGCTGCCAGATGTATCACTCGCTCTGGCCGATACTTCTTGAAAGCTGCATTCACAGCGTCTGCATCGGCAATATCAATCCGCAGGTCAGTGAAAGCCTTGTGTGGTGTCAACCTTGCCAGCCGCGCTTCCTTGAGCGACACCTCATAATAGTCGTTGAGGTTATCAATGCCGATCACTTCGTCACCTCGCGCCATCAGGCGCAGGGCTACATGAGACCCGATGAATCCGGCGGTACCGGTAATCAAAACTTTCATCTTCTCTGCTCCGCAGGTAAGAAATCCATTATCAGAAGCTGAGACCTACACCCAGAAACGGGCCACCAAGCGTCATATCTGCATCGACATCATCGACATCTTCAAGCTTGATCTGAAGTTCACGCCAGCCCAGCGTGACGTCGACCATGCTGACTTCATAGTTCAGCGCCAGGTTGGCATCTACGATGCTGTTGCCCGAGTACCCGATGCCGGCTACGGAGGCATAGGCGGAGAGTCCGGTGAGCGGCAGATTCAGACCGGCGCCACCATACAGCATGGGAATCACTGCCTTGAACTCTTCTTCCACACGGTTAAAAGCACCGGTCTTCTCACGAATACTGATCTTGCCATCCACAAATTTGGCCTGCAGACCGAAATCGATGTGAACGACGGTATCGAGTAATTCCCAGAACACGATCGCATCCGCCTGATTCAGTTGCAGGTTATTGCTGGTTCGGCCACTGATGGCGACGCCGTCGAATACCTTCGCCGAGACTGTACCGTTGCCATCCTGATCCACAGCCGAGTACTGCACACGAACGTTGGGAATGAGCGGAATCGGATTTTCAAACATGGCGAAGCCAGAGAAATTGAAACTGTCGTCGAAACCAAGTTCGTCCTCGAGCTGGAAATCGCCGCCGCCGGAGCTGATATCACCCGTGATGCCGGTATACCAGGTGCTGGCGCCGAGGGACAAGCCGAGAATATCTGCCTGGGCAGGCGCAGCGAGCACAGCCGTTGCCAGTATGGGCAGGCACCAACGGGTCATCAGTGAGCGGGATACAGGCTTGCCCTTCAGTGCGTGACTTGCAGCCACACCTTCAGGTAATACGTTTCTTGTCATGGGTGCACCTTGTTCATTGTTGGAATTTGCAGCACGAGCCTTCAGTATAGTCGCGCTCAATCCGGGTTCGGGCCCTGGTTCAGATCTACACCAAGACGCCCGGCGACTTCCTTATAATAGTCGACAACCTGGCCCAGGTTCTGGCGGAAACGGTCTTTATCCATTTTCTCACCGGTAGCGCTGTCCCAGATTCGACAACCATCAGGACTGAATTCGTCTCCCAGGCAGAGCGTTCCGTCACCGGCCACGCCAAATTCGAGCTTGAAATCGACCAGCGTCATACTGGCCTTCGCGAACAGCTCAACCAGGTGGCTGTTGACCTCGAGCGACAGTCGCTTCATCTCATCGAGCTGCGCCTGACTGGCCATGTTCAGCGTCACGACCAGGGAGTCGTTCACCATGGGATCATGCAGCTCGTCATTCTTGACGAAGAGTTCATAGGTGCTCGGCTTGAGTGGCAGACCTTCGGTCAAGCCCAGACGCTTCACGAGACTGCCTGCTGCAAAGTTGCGCACGACAGATTCGACCGGAATCATTGTGAGGCGGCGTACGAGTGAATCCGTGTCCGAGAGCTTCTTCTGGAAATGGACTGGGATGCCTTTGTCCGCCAGATAAGTCATCACGAAGGCATTGATGCTGTTATTGATCACGCCTTTTTCCGCGAGCTGCTCCTTGCGAATGCCATCGAAGGCTGAGGTATCATCCCGAAAGTGCATGATCACGAGATCAGCATCTTCGGTCGCGTAGATATCTTTAGCCTTGCCTGAATAGAGCTTCTCGGTTTTATTCAATGCCATCAGCCTAGCTTCTCCATGACTTCATTCAGGATGGTAAGTGAGTCCGCCCGGTGCTGCTCATTGCCGCTGAGGGTGGAAATATCGTAGGGCACGCCTGCATTTCGCGGCAGAACATACACCCGCAGTTCATCCGATACGTTTTTCAGTTCAATCTGAAAGTTATAATCGTCGGATAGGCGGTCGGTATCTGTGTCTTCGTCGTCGCTGAACCACGAGGCCATGAAGCCGGGCTCTTCGCCGCTGCGCGACTCGTCATACTGAATGAATAGACGGCCATTGGCCCGGTTCTGGTCAATCAGATCGAAGCGACTGTTCAGCACGGCCTGCTCGAGTTCGAACCAGGCGCGCCCCTCATTGAGCTTGACCTGGATATACGGCACTGTCATGCCATCAGTCACCAGCCGAACCCGCTGTTCGCTATCTATGCGCTGGGCGACGAGAGAGTAGGTATTGAAGTCGGAGACGCTCTGACTCAGACCGTAAGCGAGCGACTTCAGCATCAGCTCCGGGCTGCGCCCAGGCTCCAGTGTTTCATCCGGAGCATCAGGTGCCAGCGCATCGGTCCTCACATCATAATCGAGCGACTGAATGCGGATTTCCGAACTCTTTTTCTTGAGGCCCTGGGTGACTTCTATCTGCATGGCCACAGCCCCCATCGGGTCAGAGGCTGGCATTTTCAACTCGTGCCGGCGGGTCCAGGACGAAGCCTTGGCCGACGTCGCTGGAAACTCGACGACCATGATGCCCTCTTCGATGCGATCTTCGCTGACATCCGCGCCATGAGATTCCCAATACTGCTTCATCGCTGGCCAGATACGCCCTGGCGGCTCAGAGGTGGACAGCCAGACGGCATCGTCGGACTTGCGCACGTTGAACAGCGACTCACTGATTTCGCTCTGTGGCTGTGGTGCGGCTGGCACCTTGAAGCTGCCGCGGGCGATGAAGGCTTTTTCTGCAGCTGGAATCGGATAACGATCACTCAGCCTGGTATCGCCCTCAAACACTTCAGGCACTTCCAACGGCTCTGCCGGCTTGACGGTCATGTATCGGTCACTGCGGTCCTCCACCCATGCACAGGCTGCGGCACTCAGCACCGCTGTGCCTAGCAGGAGGGATTTTGCAGAACGGGGTAAAACAGACATGGCAGTACTCAAGGTACGAGATCAAAAATGCGGAGGGCGTCGCGCACCTGCTGGTGATACTGTAATTGCAGAGGCGTCAGTGGCAGACGAATACCGCCTTCCATGATACCCATTTCAGTCAGCGCCCATTTTACCGGTATCGGGTTCGCTTCCAGAAACATGGCGCGGTGCAGAGGCTGTAGCTGGTCCTGCAGAGTTCGTGCAGCATCCGACTCGCCTTCCAGCGCGAGACGGCACAGTCGGGACATCATCTTCGGGCAGACGTTGGCCGTTACGCTGATGTTGCCTGCCGCACCACTGAGAATGAGCTCGACGGCGGTGCCGTCATCGCCCGAATAGACGGCGAAATTATCTGGAGCGCCGGCGATGAGTTCGCGTCCACGCTTGAGATCACCGGTAGCATCCTTGATCCCTACGATATTGGGGTGCTCTGCGAGCTGCAGCGCCGTATCGTTGTGGACATCACAGACGGTGCGGCCCGGGACGTTGTAAAGAATCTGCGGAATCTCGACAGCGTCGGCAATGGCCGTGTAGTGCGCGAGAATGCCGTTCTGACTCGGCTTGTTGTAATACGGCGCCACCAGCAGGCAGGCGTCCGCACCGGCGTTATGAGCCTGGCGGGTAAGGTGGATGGCCTCCTTGGTGGAGTTGGCGCCGGTACCGGCGATGACGCTGATACGACCATTCACCTTTTCAACGACAAAGCGCAATACAGTGGCGTGCTCGGCAAAATCGAGTGTAGAGGACTCACCTGTAGTGCCGACGGCAACGATGGCATTGGTGCCATTGACGATATGGTATTCGATGAGTCGTGCAAGCGCGTCCCAGTCGAGTTCGCCAGCAGACAGCATTGGAGTGACCAGGGCGACGATGCTCCCAGTGATCATGAACGGACTCCCAAGAATTAGAGGACAATCAGCCTGGATATTGAGACCGATTCAAAGAAGTAGCGTATGTTACTGCCGAGCTCAGCAGGAAACAAGCTGAGACTCGGGCGTGGCTGGAATGCACTGCGCCTGCAAAATCAAGCCCCGGAGAAGGAAGCAAGATATGAAGATTGGCGACACCCTCCCCCAGATCAGTGTGGACGTAACACCGCGAACCAAGCCCGGTGCTGACCAACTGGACCTTCCATCACTCAAGGGTCATCCAGTGGTGATCTATTTCTATCCGAAGGACAATACGCCTGGCTGTACGACTGAAGCGCAGGACTTTGCGGAACATTACGAAGAATTCAAGTCAATGCAGACGAAGGTTTACGGCGTATCGCGGGACGGCCTTCGCTCACATAACAATTTCAAGACCAAGTACGATCTGCCTTTTGAACTTATCAGCGACCCTGATGAGAAACTCTGCCAGCATTTCGGCGTGATCAAGCTGAAAAAACTCTATGGCAAGGAACACATGGGCATTGAGCGGTCCACCTTTCTGTTTGACCCCTCAGGCAAACTCGTCAAGATCTGGTCTGGCGTCAAGGTGAAAGATCACGTTGCCGAGGTGCTCGAAGCCGTTAAAACCTCACGTCTCGTCGACAACGCCTAGATATCTGAAGCACCGCCGTCATAGGCCAGCGATGCCGTTGGCCAGGCGGCAATGATCGCCTTTAGCAATGTGGCCAGGGGAATGGCAAAGAACACGCCCCAGAGCCCCCACATCGCGCCGAAGAACAGTACGCTCACGATAATGACGACCGGATGCAGGTTCACGACCTCGGAAAACAGGAGCGGCACCAGCACGTTGCCATCCAGCGCCTGAATGATGCCATAAACGGTCATGACCCAGATGAACTCGCTCCCCCAGCCAAACTGGAAAATGCTGACCAGCGCCACGGGAATGGTCACCACAGCCGCGCCAACGTAGGGCACCACCACTGACAAGCCCACCAGCAGCGCCAGCAGCGCCGCGTAGTTCACGCCCATGAGCACAAACGACACGTAGGTCGCCGCGCCGACGATAACGATCTCGAGCACCTTGCCCCGAATGTAGTTCGCAAACTGCTGATTGGCTTCGGTCCAGATGGTATTCATCAACTGGCGCTTGGCGGGGAGACGTCTGGACAGCCAGCCGACCAGCAGGTCCCTGTCCTTGAGCATGAAGAACACCAGGATGGGTACGAGGACCGCGTAAATCAGGATGCCGATGAGCGCTGGAATACTCGAAGAAATTGAACTCACGAGCCACTGTCCCATAACGCTGGCTTCGGTGGCTATCTGCCCATAGAACTCGCTTATTCTTTCCTGTGACAGATATTCAGGGTAGCGAAGAGCGAACTGATCAATCTGCGCCTGGGCGCCGTTGAGCATTTTCGGCAGCTCCTTTACCAGTTCGGTAGTCTGCGAAAACAGCAGCGGCAGCAGGAGGAATATGGACGCCAGCGTCAGGCTGAAAAACACCAGGAACACCAGCACAGTCGCTGCCAGATGAGGCATTCCTAGCCGCTTGAGACGAATGACGACGCCCTGAAGCACATAGGCAATCACCAGGGAAGCCAACACAGGAGCCAGCGCAGAGCCGAAGTTGATGACCAGCGCCAGGACCAGCACCAGGAGCAACAGAAGAATGACGGCTTCTTCGTCTGAAAAATATTTATGGAACCAGGACCGGAGAACTTTAATCATTGCGCAAGGAGGGCTCGCCTGTTATCGGGGCAATCGCCCCAGTGTCATGAATAATATGATAGATGAAGCAGTCGCCTTCCACCTGTTCTGCGATCAGGTCGAAGCTACTCAGTCGCAGAAAGGCTGGGAAATCCTTGCGAGTCCCGGCATCGTCTGCAGTGACTTCAAGCATTTCATCAGCTGCCAGCGTCTTCAGGGCCAGCTTGGTTTTAAGCAGTGGCATGGGGCAGCGGAGTCCGCGCAGATCGAGTTTGCGAATCTTCTCCGGCGAAATTGCTGATGACTGCCGCACACTTTTTTGACTAGACTGATTCATAACACGGTTTTCCGGCTGAACATATCTACAGCATATTGTGTATTGATTGAAATCACACGGCTACTGCAGGGATTAATTAGTAAAAAACTGTTAAAAGAAGAGGATAGCGCCTTCAGGCTGTCCTGCATTGAGGTCTTTCCATTGCTGTCCATATCTTCCAGTGCAAGCCCCCACAATTACAGCGGCACATCCAGCACATGGTCGCTGCTGAGCTGTACGCTAGTGTTCATCTGCGGAATGTTCTTCAACAATCAGCCGCGCGCCGACGAGTTGCCCAATCTTGGCGATGGCAGTTCGGCGATCAGCCTGTCGGAAGAACGCCAACTCGGCGAAATCTGGCTGCAGAAGCTGCGCGGAGGCATGCCTCAGGTACAGGACTGGTATGTGCAGCAATACGTCAGGGACCTCGCCTTCGTTCTGCTGCCAAATTCCGGTCTGTCCTATAACTCCAATGTTGCCGGTGGCTTCACTGAGGGGCGCCTCAACGCCACGGACATCAAGGTGATCGTGGTCGATTCGGCCGCCCTCAATGCCTTTGCTGTACCCGGGGGCATCGTCGGTGTGAATGCCGGTCTCTTCCTGTATGCACAGAGTGAAGAGGAGTTCGCCAGCGTGCTGGCGCACGAGCTTTCACATCTCAGCCAGCGCCACTTTGCGCGCAGGCAGGAAAACAGCAGGGCCAACGCTGCCCTTAGCATTGCCAGCCTCGTCGCTTCGATCATCGTTGCAGCCACTGCGGGTGGTCAGGCGGGTATGGCTGCCCTGGCCGGGTCGCAGGCCTACTCCATGAATCGGGTGCTTGCCTACAGCCGTGATGCAGAGCGCGAAGCAGACCGCTTCGGCTTGCAGACCATGATCGCCAGTGGTATGGACGCCCACAGCATGGTGTACATGTTCAAGCGCATGTCTGAAGCCAGCCGCTTTTCGAACCAGGTTCCGGAATACCTGCGCACCCACCCGCTGACCGAAAACCGGCTGTCTGACATGGCAGCTTACGCGGCCAACGCTCCACGTGGCGTCTACAAGGAACAGGCAGATTATTACTTCGCCCAGGCGCGTGCACGGACTGTGCTGGCCAATGACTATCGCGCAGCTTTCAAGCTGTTCGAGCAGAACCTGAAGGGTTCAGATGGTCTTCAGGCAGAGGGCTATCGCTACGGCACTGTCTTCGCAGCCATCAAGACCTCGGACTCGGCGCTGATCAAAGCCCAGGCGCCAGCTCTGGAACAGTTGAAAAAGCGTTATGGGTTTTCAGTGGCCGTCGCGCTTCTCGAGGCCGAAATGTACGCAGCACTGGATGATAAGGACAAGGCGGTCGATATCCTCACATCGAAGATCAGCCTGGCGCCCGGCAATTACCCCTTGCTCCGCACCCTGTCTGACATCGAATATGAGCGCAGGAACTACAAGGCGGCACTTGAACCACTGGAGCAACTGTCGACACGGTATCCAGATGAGCCCTCCATCTGGTACGACCTGGCAGAACTCTACGGGCTCGTTGGTAACATCCAGTCAGTGCATATGGCCCGTGCGGAGTACTTCATGCTCAATGGTCGATTGCGGAATGCGGAGAGCCAACTGCAGCGGGCACTCGAAAAAAGCAGCGAGTATCGCGAAAAATCGGTTATTCAGAACAAGATCAATGAGGTCGAAGCCATGGCGCGGCTACACAGCAAGATTCTTGGGCGGCCAGCAGATCTCGCCGGCCGCGATGAGTCTTAAGGTCTGAAGTCCAGCATTCGTTGAAGCGGGATCATGGCCTTTCGGCCAAGCTCCGGATCAACCAGTATTTCCTGATCCTTGTTCAGAAGTACGTTCCTGAGAGACTCCAGGCCGTTCATGGCCATCCACGGACAATGCGCGCAGCTGCGGCAGGTAGCCCCTGTGCCAGCCGTCGGCGCAGCGATGAGGACCTTGTCAGGCGCCTGTTGCTGCATCTTGTAGAAGATGCCTGCATCAGTAGCTACGATGAAGGTCTGTTCAGGACGTTCGCGCACTGCCCTCAGTAACTGCGAGGTCGAGCCGACGACGTCCGCCAGCTCTGTAACGGCCAGCGGCGACTCCGGATGCACCAGCACTGCAGCATCTTCATACACACGCTTCAGGTCCTTCAACGCTTCGGCCTTGAATTCTTCGTGAACAATACACGAACCATTCCAGAGCAGCATGTCAGCCCCGGACTTCTGCTGTATGTAGCGCCCCAGATGTTGGTCTGGTGCCCAGAGAATCGATTTGCCTTCACTCTGGAGGTGAGCGCACACATCAACTGCAATGCTCGAGGTCACCACCCAGTCGGCCCTGGCCTTTACGGCGGCGGATGTATTGGCGTAGACCACGACCGTGCGCTCTGGGTGTTGGTCACAGAAGGCAGAGAACTCCTCAATCGGACAGCCGATGTCCAGAGAGCAGGTGGCTTCGAGTGTCGGCATGAGGATAGTTTTTTCAGGGCTGAGAATCTTGGCTGTTTCGCCCATGAACTTCACGCCGCAGACGACCAGGGTCTCAGCCTCATGATGAGCACCAAAACGGGCCATTTCCAGACTGTCAGAGACGCAGCCGCCGGTCTCATCTGCGAGTTCCTGCAGATCGCCATCCGTATAGTAGTGAGCCACTATGGCTGCATTCTGCGACTTGAGGAGTTCCCGGATTTCACGCTTGAGGGCAGCCTTTCTTTCAGAACTCAAATCATTGGGTTCGTGTTCACGCGCGAAATGTTCCTGAACCAGTATGCGCGCAGAGGTATCCGCACTCACTTCAGATGAGGCATGCCTGATACGTTCTGCAGAGTCTTGATTCATGATGTGGTAGCTTCCAGCGCTGCGGTCATTCGAGGTTCTGACCAGATTGGCCCGAACACCCTGGTTCAGATGTGCAACTATACCAAGAGGGGAAAAGGCTGAACAGGTGGATGCGATGGCTTTGGGGTAGCGCCGCCACTGGTCGCAGCCTACTGTCGAGCAGACAAAAAAAAGCCCCTCGTAAAAGGGGCTGATTCGTCTGAATATGATGGTGGGTCGTGATGGATTCGAACCATCGACCTACTGGTTAAAAGCCAGCTGCTCTACCAACTGAGCTAACGACCCAAACGAGGCGCTCATAATACGGATTCTGAGCCAAATGACAAGGGCAAATGTAAGAATAAAACTAAAATATTGGGCTTGAAATCAGAGCTGTTTTTTGTAGTCGCCCGCCAAACGGGCAGCTGTGGTGTCAGGATAGCGCGCTTGCACCTCATTCAGCACTTTTCTGGCAGCGTCGTTCTCCCCCAGCCTATGCGTGGTCACGCCGAGCTTGTACATGGCATCCGGGGCTTTCCTGTGCTCAGGAAATTTTCCGACTACGAGCAGAAAGGACTGCTTCGCGAGTTCAAGCCTTGGCAGGACAAGATACACCTCTCCAAGCCAATAATAGGCATTCGCCGTAAGATCGCTGTCAGGGTGATCCTTGACGAAGGCATGAAGTGCATCGACAGCGGGCTCGTACTGACGCTGCTTGATGAGCGCGTAGGCATCGTCGTAAGCCTTTCGTGCCTCAGGGCTGGCGACCTGATTGCTGTCCGCCAATACCTCGCCAGCCTCGGTCGTAGCCTGAGGATCAACGGTTTCCCGAATAGTACCGGATTCCGCTAGCGGTGGCGGCACCGCGCCGACCGATGCATCACTTGGCGTCGCATTGCCTGGGCGGGCGTCATCGCTTCTTTTACTGTCAGATGTACCGTCACTACCCCCACCAGACAGCTTCTGCAAGCGCGAGTCCAGATCGATGTAGCGTGTTTTCTGCTGGTCTTCAGCTTGCTTGAGTCGATAAGTAAGCTCATCCACCTGTCCGCGAAGGTCGCGCAGCTCTTCTTTCATCTGGTCGACGGAATACAGCAACTGCGCGTTGATGGCGGCCGAATTGTCAGCCGCCTCCACTTTCAAGGCCGACAGACTGGAGAGCGCCATCAGGCCGACCAGAGCCAGCCCGAAGCTCATTCCACCAGACTCCCGGATTTTATTCACGAACATAGACAACTCCCGGGTTCATAAACTGACGACTACCGGTATTCCAGCACGACCCTACGATTCTTGCTGTAGGCATCGTCGCTGCTGCCGTAGTTGGCAGGGAACTCTTCACCAAAGCTTACGGTTTCGACCTGAGTATCAGCGGCGCCATTGACCAGCAGGAAACGCTCGATAGCCTTTGCACGTCGCTCTCCAAGGGCGAGATTATACTCCTTGGTGCCACGCTCATCGGTGTATCCGTTCAGAACGACACTAGTATTCGGATTGTTGCTCAGGTAGGTCGCATGAGCACGCAACGGCACCTGGGCAGCAGGCTCCACGAGCGCCTTGTCGAACTCGAAATAGAACACCCTCACATCGCGGAGCGCATCCTGCTCAGCCGTGAGCGCATCCTGCTCCTGTTGCCTGGCCTGCTCTTCGAGTTGCTGTTCGCTCAGGCCGCCGCTGCTGCCGAAACCGGTAGACTCACTGCCATTGGTATCGTCCTCAAGGCCTACAGTATCGGAGTCGAGATCCGGCCGCTGGTCCTGCCCGGCGCAAGCTGACAGAAAAACGCCGGCAACACTGGCCAGCAGGATAGAACGCAGACCGATCATATTCATATTAGATTTCCCTTGATGTGGCGGTAAATTATCATTTATTCGTGTGTACGGAGAGTTTAGAGAAACGGTGACCATGCAGGTTCCCGAACATCACCCTCTCTCGACGGTAAAACATATCTGGCGCCAGTCGTGACGCCGACTACAGCCAGCATACCCCGTCCGTTATCCTTTGTGGCGTAGATTACCATATTTCCATTTGGTGCCACGCTGGGTGACTCATCCATCCTGGTACCACTGAGGACATCCAGTTCCCGTGTTTCGAGATCCATTCTCGCGACATTAAACACGCCTTCCCGCTGGTGCACGAAGAACAGGCTCTCGCCATCCATACTGTAGCGGGGTCGAGCGTTATAGCGTCCGTCAAAGGTTAGACGTGTTTCGCCGCCGCCGCTAATGTCAGTTTTGTAGATCTGCGGGCTGCCGCCGCGGTCGGAGGTAAAGACCAGTGACTTGCCATCTGGAGACCAGTTCGCCTCAGTGTCTATGCCCCAATTATTGGTAATGCGCTTGAGGTCTCCACTGCCGAGATCCAGTGTGTAAATTTCCGGATTACCGTCTTTTGACAGCGTCATGGCCAATTTACGGCCATCTGGCGACCAGGCTGGCGCACTGTTGATGCCCTTGTAGGATGCGGTCTTGGTCCTGACACCTGAATTGATATCCTGAATGAATATCGCAGGACGACCGGTTTCATAGGACACGTAGGCCAGTTTCTTGCCGTCTGGCGACCAGGCAGGAGACAGAACAGGGCTAGGCGACTTGTAGATGACCTTCGAGCGCTGACCGTCGGCGTCGGCTATTTCAAGCGAGTACACCGGCTTCTTGTTGGTGCCTTCGAGCACGACATAGGCAATTTTGGTCGAAAATACGCCTTTGGTGCCTGTCAGCGCTTCATAAATGGCATCCGCCGCAGAATGCGCCATGTCTCTGAGCGCGCCTTCCTTGCCCGTGACTACACGGCCCAGGATGCGCTTGCGCGAGGTGACGTCATGCAGCTCATAACGAAGCTTCAGCATGTCCGGCCCGTCGCCCTTGCTGATCGCACCAACTACCAGGTAACGCTGCCCCAGCAGAGACCAGTCACGAAAGAAGATATCCTCGCCCTTGCTGGGGAGACTGAGAAAGTTCTGCTTGCCAAGAGGCTCGAAATCGCCACTTCTTCGCAGATCTTCCGTGATGATCTCGGAAGGATCCTGGGGCAGACTCCCTGCCGTCTCATTCGCGAATGGCACGATGGCAATTGGCACGGCACCCTTCACGCCCTGCGTGATCTCGATGACGAGATCGGCACGCGCTGCAGCCGACAGCAGCAGCGAGAGCAGTAGTGTGGCCACTACAGTAAACCTGGCAGCGGCGATTGGCATGGTCTTGTTCAGCAAACTGTCTGCACTCCTTGATTCAAGATGGTCGAAGCCTTACTTCGGCCGGAATTTGATGGTGATATTTCGAAAGTCAGCATTGAACAGCGCTGTATCTCGAGGCACCGGATACCGGGACACTGAATAGGCAGCATTGAGCGCAGACTGGTCGAAACCATTATTTCCGCTGCTCGATGCAATTCTGGCTGTCTTCAACTCACCCGTTGGCAGGAGCTCGAGTCGAATATCGACTTCCAGCCCCCGGTTCTGTCCAGGTGGCTCGATCCAGCTACGCTCTATCTTTTCAGTAATCTGTTGTATCAGTCTTTCTCGCTCACCCGCCATGGCTTGCAGCTGTGAGTTATTGGTCTGTTGAGCCGGCTGTCGGCTCGCCTGCTGGTCAAACATTTTTTCGAACTGGGCAGCTTCGTCGGCGAGCAACTGCTCTTCAGCGCTCTTGCGGTTCTGCTCTGCCTTGGCCAGCTCCGCCTGACGCGCAGCTTCGCGCTCCTTCTCTCGCGCCTGCCGATCCAGCTCACGCTGTTTCTCCTTGGCTATGCGCTGCTGCTCGAGAAAAGCCTTGTTCTTTTTTTCCTGCTCCAGCTTTGCCTGGGCCTCGCGCTTGCGCTTTTCCTTATCCTTTTTTTTCTTCAGGGCGAGTTCTGCGATCCGCGCCTGCTCCTTTTCGGCGGCTAGCCGAGCTTTTTCAGCAGCAGCCTGCTCCTTGGCCTGCTGCTCCTTCAGTCGCACGACTTCAGGATCAGGCTGCGGCGGCTCAGGCGGCTTTTCAACCGGCTTCGGTTCGGGCTTTGGCTCAGGCTTCGGTTGCGGCTTTGGCTCTGGTTGGGGCACAGGTTTTGGCGCTGGCTGAGTAGCCTGCATCATGGCCTTGAGTGTGTCGTCATCAATCATGACCGCCTGAATGTGGCGCGGCACTTCTATCATCTTGTCCGACGAATCGATGGTCACCCACATCAGCCCGATGAGCACCGCGTGCAGAACCATAGAGACGGCCACGGGCATGAGCCAGGGCACGTCCGTCGTCGCTGAGCGCGCCATGGATGGATTTGCCGACTGGCCGCCAGCAGACCGGTCGTTGGTGCTCGCTGTCAGATTTCGATCTGAATCAGAACCTTGAGTCATCGCTATTTGGGCTGCTCGGTAATGAGACCGACATCCTTCACCCCTGAGCTCCGCAGAATCGCCATCAGGTTGACTACGGTGCCGTACGAGGCATTGGTATCGCCACGCACAAGCACGAGTAGCTGGGGATCTTCGGCCTTCTGGGCTTTCACCTTATTGGCCAGCTCACCTAGCTCCAGCGGCTTGCTGCGCTCTTCGCCAAGTTCCACGTAATATGCGCCGTAGCTGTCTACGCTCACGATCAATGGTGGTTTGTCCTGGGGCAATTGCAGGGCATCGGAATCAGTCTGTGGCAGGGCGACATCCACGCCCTGCATCAGCATCGGTGCAGTGATCATGAAAATGACCAGCAGCACAAGCATGACGTCGATATAAGGCACAACGTTGATATCAGACATCGGCTTGCGCTTGATGCGAACAAAATCCATAAGCTGTCGGCTCCTTTACTGTAGGCCGTTACACTTCAAGGCAGCCCGGCTCTTCGCGAGCCTGAGGCATGCCCATGACATCAGGCAGCAGCTTTGGTGTGGGCGCGCCGGTGGAGAATACTGGAGAATTCCTCAGCAAAGGTCTGGTAGTTGTTTGCGAAAGTATCTGCTTGTGAGGAGAATCGGTTGTAGGCGATAACAGCCGGAATGGCTGCAAACAGGCCTATGGCCGTAGCGATCAGGGCTTCGGAAATACCTGGTGCAACGCTGGCGATGGTAGCCTGTTGCAACTGCGCCAGACCGCGGAAGGAGTTCATGATCCCCCAGACCGTACCAAAGAGGCCGATATAGGGACTGGTTGAACCCACCGTGGCGAGAAAGGACAGATTCGACTCAAGGCGTTCCATTTCACGGGTGAAGGACACCTTCATCGCGCGCTGGGTGCCCTCCATGACCGCATCAGGATCCACACCGGTCTGCTGACGCAGCCTGGAGAACTCCTTGAAGCCCGAGCGGAAAATCTGTTCCGAGCCAGAGTGCAGGTTTGGCGCAGCATTCACTTCCCTGAACAGCTGGTTCAGATCCATGCCTGACCAGAAGCGTTCCTCGAACTTCTGGGTCACCCGTTTGGCCTGGCGATACACCTGTGCGCGCTGAAAGATGACCACCCACGACAGTATCGATGCCAGCAGCAGTATGATCATGACTATCTGAACCAGGATGCTAGCCTCTGAAACCAGGGACCAGATCGACATTTTATCTTCCACGCAAACGAACCTCTTTCAAATGTTATTCAGGTTATGCTTCAAGCCCATAACAGGGCACTCAATCCTTTCCCAGTGCGGCCGCGAGGGCAGCAGGCATGGCAGTTGGCTTCAGTTTGTCGTGAGTGACGCAGGCGATTTTAATGCGACCACTGACGATGGGTTTGCCAAGCCCTGCCCTTGTTTCGGTGTCAGGCTGACGGAGGTAGACATGCTGACTGAACTCAATATAGCTGCGACCGAGCCTGATAACGTCTGCCGTGACCAATATTTCATCATCCAGGCGCGCGGGCTGATGATATTGCAGCTCGGCACTGTGAACAACGAATATGACCTCTGACCACAAGGTTTCCAATCGTGGAAAGCCCAGAGAACGAATCCGTTCAGTCCGCGCCCGCTCCATGAATTTGAGATAATTGGCATAGAACACGATGCCACCGACATCGGTATCCTCGACATATATTCGTATTGGCCAGGCAAAACTGCTCACGATGCGGGCCTGCCCGATTGTATCTGCTGCTCGTCGTTCTGGGCTTCGACCAGCAATGTCGCTGGCGCCGTCAGCCCGAAATGTCTATAAGCCAGCGCTGTCGCCATCCGGCCTCGCGAGGTCCGCATGAGGAAGCCCTGCTGGATCAGATAGGGCTCGATGACATCTTCCAGCGTGCCCTTGTCTTCGCCAAGTGCAGCCCCGAGGCTATCAAGACCCACCGGCCCGCCTTCGAACTTGTCGATGACCGCCATCACGAGACGGCGATCCATATGATCGAGCCCATGCAGGTCGACCTTGAGCATGTTCAGCGCCTGATCAGCGACCTCGCGGTTGATGCGTCCATCACTGCGAACTTCTGCAAAGTCTCTCACTCGCCGTAGCAGGCGATTGGCAATACGCGGCGTGCCGCGAGCTCGACGGGCAATCTCATGCGCGCCTTCTTCATCGATGCTCACCTGCATCATCTGGCCCGACCTGGATACGATATGACTGAGATCGGCAACGTTGTAGAACTCCAGACGCTGTACGATACCGAATCGATCGCGCAGGGGCGAAGTCAGCAGTCCTGCCCGTGTCGTGGCACCCACCAGAGTGAACGGTGGCAGCTCGAGCTTGATGGAACGGGCCGCAGGCCCCTCCCCGATCATGATATCGAGCTGATAATCTTCCATGGCCGGGTAGAGAATTTCCTCGACGACTGCACTCAGGCGATGAATCTCGTCGATGAAGAGCACATCATGTGGCTCGAGATTGGTCAGCAGCGCAGCCAGATCGCCCGCCTTTTCAAGCACTGGCCCGGAAGTCGTGCGTATGGCGGTGCCCATTTCATTGGCAATGATGTTGGCCAATGTAGTCTTGCCCAGACCCGGCGGACCGAAAATCAGGGTGTGATCGAGCGCCTCGCCACGCTTGCGGGCCGCTTCTATAAAAATTTCGAGCTGCTGCGACACCTGCGGCTGACCGACATAATCGTTCAGCAACTTTGGTCTTATCGCCCTGTCCTGGATCTCTTCCCGTGGCAGTGGCTGTGGCGCAATGAGGCGGTCAGCTTCTATCATATGTCGTCATATTGCTATTTACCTTTCACCATCGAACGCAAGGCCTGTCTGATCAATTCATCTCGCGTCAGCGCATCAGTATAGACTGCGGCAATCATACGGGTGGCTTCTGGCGGCTTGTAACCCAATGCAATCAAAGCCGTTTCGGCTTCGAAGCGAATCTTTGCCGGCGATGACGACTGGGCATCCAGAACATCATCCGCGCCGACCTCTACCAGCGCCCCAATACCCATGCCGCCTGATTCTGACGTGTCAGCATCACCTGTCAACCGTTGACTCGCCTGATCGGGCTTTTGCTGAAAGCTCCAATTGGCCAGCCGGTCGCGCAATTCGATCAACAGACGCTCCGCCGTCTTCTTGCCTATCCCCGGCAAACGGGTAAATGTAGCCAGATCTTCAGCACGCACCAGCGCCACCAGATCCCTTGCCGTCAGGTGCGACAGAATATTCACCGCAAGCTTCGGTCCGATGCCACTGACCTTGAGCAGCACCCGGAACAGATCACGATCCTGCCTGGTGAGAAAACCATACAGCAACTGGGCATCCTCTCGCACCACCAGATGTGTGTACAGGGCGTATTCGACATTGATCGTGGTGAGCTCGAGCGCAGCGGTGAGAGGCACTTCTATTTCATAGCCTACCCCACCAGCATTGAGCAATACATGCGGAGAATCAATTGAGAGCAAGCGACCCTGAATATACCCAATCACACTTTTTCCTCTTTATTCATGGGGTTAGCGATTCATATTAATTATTAATTTAACTTAAGCCCTCTTCAGACTGATCTTTCTGAGCTTTTCAAAACAGCTTTCGGATGCGGCCTGATAGTGATTGCGTGGCACCACATCGCTTCCTATACTGTATAAACAAACAGTAGTTCTGTACAACGGAGATGCACATGTCACTTGAACAGCTCATTGATAGCGGACGGGTCTGGCGCTATGAATCCCGCACATCCGGGCAGAGCTCGTTCCAGACTTCTGAGCCGGCACTGGCATTCTATGACAGTGAGGTTCGCCAGGATGTGACCCATTCGGACAGGCCATTTCAATCAGCCTCCCAACCAGCCCCACAACCAGTTCAGCTTGCTACGGGGTATTCGGTGCTGGACAGGGTGCTCACAGACAAGGGCTGGCCATGCAATGGCGTGACTGAACTCATCTATGCCAACGATGGTATTGGCGAACTTTCGCTGCTGTTGCCGGCGCTGCGTACACTCAGCCGCGGCCAGCGCTGGATCATCTGGATTGCCCCGCCCTTCCAGCTCAACTCTATCGCATTGGCTGCGGAGGATATAGATGTGCACAATCATATCGTGCTCAGCCCCGGCTCCGACCGTGATGTCTGGTGGGCTTGCGAAGAAGCCATCAAGAGTGGGGCCTGCAGTGCCGTACTGGCCTGGCCGGGTCTGTCCGGGGAAAACAGGCGGAGTCAGCAGTCCTCTCAGAAAGCCTATGCCTGTCTGCGCAGGCTGCAGATTGCAGCGGCTCAGCACAAGGTGGCCTGCTTTCTTTACCGGCAGAGCGCACAACCGGCCATGGATCAGGCTGGCAGCCCCAGTTCGCTGCGCCTTCAGCTCAGGCCCGATACAACATCAGGTGCGTTGATGGTTGAAGTGCTCAAACAGCGTGGGCCCCGGCCTCACGAGCAGATGAGTGTAAAGATTCCGAGGCCACAACCTTTCCACTACAGCCGACTGAGCGACCTGAAGCATCTGCTGCAGACCGCCGCCATCTGACTCCCATGCATTGGTTATACCTTCATCTGCCGCATTTATTTGCAGAGCACAGTCTGCCCGAGTTTCGTTCGGAACAGCCGGTTATCGTGGTGACCCAGGATGGTCGCCAGGTCATCGACATCAATCTGGCCGCGCAGCAGGCTGGGCTCGAAGTCGCCATGACCAGCGAAACGGCCTGCTGTCTGTGTCCAGCGGTGCGTGTGGTGAAATACAGTGCAGCCACTGCCTTTCAGGCCCTGCGCCATGTAGCAGTGGCCGCACTGGCAGAGTCGGCCTGGGTGAGCCCGGATGCGCCCGACGGGCTGTATATGGAAGTCGGTTCCATGCGGCGCCTGAAAGGCGACTATGCCGCACAGATCGCCTTTCTCCATGAGTTCTATGCCCAGCTCGGCTATACCGTGCACATCGCCCAGCACAGTCGCGCCAGAGCCGCGCGCATTCTCGCCAGGCAGATTGGGCCTGCCGCGGCTGATCAACCTGATGCCATCATCGAGCTGAGAAACTTGCCGGTGACCGTGCTGTCCCTGTCGGCACCCATGGTGAAACGGCTACACAAGCTGGGTCTCAGGACGCTTGGTGATCTGAAGGCGCTCGATACCGGTGAGCTGAATTATCGCCTTGGGACGAGCCTGGATGAGGTCGACTTCATTTTCGGTCGCCGACAATGGCTACCGGAGCCCTACTATGCGCCGGAAAGCTTCGACTGGTCGCAGTCTTTTGAACATGATATCGAGCAGCAGCAGGCGCTCTTCTTCCCCATCAGTCAGGGCATACGCACCTTCTGCCAGTTTCTGCGACTTCGCTGTCTGAGCGCGCAGCGTCTCATACTGGTGCTGCGCTTCCGTGAGAGCGAGCGCCACCCTGCCCGCAATCTGCAGATCAATCTGGCTGAGGCAGAGAACAGTACTGAAAGCTGGTTATACATGCTGAAGATGACGCTCGAACGCTGTGAGCTGCCCGCGCCTGTCATAGCAGCCTCGTTGCATGCAGGCGGGAGTCATGAGGCTGAACTGATACCGGTCGAACAGAAAGCGGCAGCATTGTGGGAAGCGCCAGCGGACCAGATCCGCGCCCGCCAGACCCGCCTGCTGAATCGTCTGGCCGCCAGACTTGGGGAGCACCGCTTACTGTTTCCGCGCTGCGTGCATGACCCCCGCCCTGAGCGACAGAGTATCTATGCCGGCTCGATTATCCAGGCCACTGAAGCAGCCGCCATTACACAGCTATCCGGCAGGACCAGACCGCTCTGGCTCACACCGGTCACGCCTCTCGCCTTCAGCTCCAAAGCCATGGTGAGCGAATTCCAGATCATTCACGGGCCGGTGCAGATCCACACCGGGTGGTGGGATGACGAAGCTTGCTATCGGAACTACTACATCAGCCGCCTGCCGGGCGGCAGCCTGTGCTGGATTTTCTTCGACAAGCATCAGCAGTGTTTTTCTCAGGGTCTGTTCGCGTGATCGATTTTGCCGAACTGCATTGCCTGAGTAACTACAGCTTTCTTCAGGGCGCATCGCATCCTGAGGAGCTGGTGCTGCAGGCTTTTGAACTTGGCTATCTCGGGCTGGCCATCACTGATGAATGCTCTGTCGCTGGTTCGGTAAAGGCCTGGAAACAGCTGGACCAGCTGAAAGAACAGGCGGCCAGTGAGAACCCGGAAGAGAACCACGCCAAGCGTAAGCTGCAGGCCAGGCTGGATCGTTTTCGTCTTGTTACCGGCAGTGAGTTCCGTCATGGCGGACATCACTTCGTGGTACTGGCGACCACTAAAACTGCTTACGCGGAACTCTGCCGCCTGATTACCCGCTGCCGACGCGAAGCAGAAAAAGGCAGTTATCACTTTCATCCGGAGTGGCTACGTGAAGAAATTCAGACGGGGCTCCTGCTCTGGCTGCCGGGCAATTCATCAGAGCAGACCATCAGTGCGGAACTCATCGCCATCATCAAGTCCTTTGGCGATCGTTGCTGGCTGCTGCTACAGCTACTACTCACGGATCATGATGCGGCGCATAGTGAGCATGTAGCTCAACTCAGCGAACGTTGGCAATTGCCGATCGTCGCCAGCAGCTATCCGCAGATGCATAGTTCCAGGCGAAAGATGCTGCACGATTGCCTGCGGGCCATTGACCTGAACATGTCGGTCAAGGCTGCTCGAGCGACGCTAATGCCTAATGCCCAGAATCATCTGCGGCCACTCAGCCGGTTGGCGGCGATCTATCCGGCGCCAGTGCTACAAGCCAGCATGGACATACTGGCGCGCTGCACCTTCCAGCTCGATGAGATCACCTACCAGTATCCACGGGAAGCTGTGCCCGAAGGGCTCGATCCCAGTACCTATCTTCGCAAACTCACCTTCGAAGGCGCCCAGGAACGCTACCCTGCAGGCATACCAGACAATGTGCTGGCCCTGATCGAGAAAGAGCTGCGCATCATCGCGGAGCTGCGTTACGAATATTACTTCCTCACGATTCACGACATCGTCCGCTATGCCAAAGCGCAGGACATTCTCTGCCAGGGACGTGGCTCTGCAGCGAACTCCGCCGTGTGTTACTGCCTTGGCATTACGGAAGTCGACCCATCCAGAAGCAGCATGCTGTTCGAGCGCTTCATTTCCAAGCGCCGCAACGAGCCACCTGATATCGATGTGGACTTCGATAATTCCCGGCGTGAAGAAGTCATTCAGTATATCTACCGGCGTTACGGCCGGGAACGCTGCGCCATCGCAGCCACAGTGATCAGTTATCGGCCCAAGAGTGCGATTCGTGATCTGGGCAAGGCGCTGGGACTCGAGATGCACCGGCTCGAAAAGGCCATTGCCAACTTTGGCTGGGGCTATCGCAGCAAGGCCAACTGGATCGATGAGGTCTTCAGTAGCGAACTGAGTGATGACAGCAAGACGCTGCGTCTGTTCAAGCGCCTGCTCGATGAATTGCTTGGCTTTCCAAGACATCTATCGCAGCACGTAGGCGGCTTTGTCATCACCGAAGGTCATCTCACAGACCTGGTGCCAATCGAGAACGCCGCCATGGTCGACAGAACGGTCATCCAGTGGGACAAGAATGATCTCGAAGCCCTCCACCTGATGAAAGTCGATGTGCTGGCGCTCGGCATGATGAGCGCGCTGCACAAGTCTTTCGCCATGATCAGCGGACTGACCGGTCGCACCTTCAGAATGAGCGATATTCCACCTGAGGCGGATCCCCGTGTTTTCGACATGCTGTGCCGTGCCGATTCCATAGGCCTGTTCCAGGTGGAGTCGCGTGCGCAGATGAACATGCTGCCCCGCCTGCGCCCGGCCACCTTTTACGATCTGGTGGTGCAGATCGCCCTGGTCAGGCCTGGCCCCATCCATGGCGACATGGTGCACCCCTATCTGCGACGGCGGGCAGGACTGGAAACGGTGGAGATTCCGCTGGAGGAGCTCAAGCCCATACTGGCCCGCACCTATGGCGTGCCGATCTTCCAGGAGCAGGTCATTGCCATGGCCATGATCGGTGCTGGCTTTACCGCAGATGAGGCCGAAGCGCTACGGCGTGCCATGGCGAGCTGGAAGAAGACCGGACACATGAGCGGACTGCGGGAAAAGCTCAAGGAGAATCTGGCCAAACGCGGTGTTCCGGACAGCTTCATCGATCGCATTGGGCGGCAGATCGAGGGCTTTGGCGAGTATGGTTTTCCCGAGTCACATGCCGCGAGTTTTGCACTGCTCGTCTATGCCTCAGCCTGGTTGAAGTGCTACTACCCGCTTGTGTTCTGCTGTGCCCTGCTCAACAGTCATCCCATGGGCTTCTATCAGCCGTGGCAGTTGATTCAGGATGCGAAACGTCATGATGTGCTGGTGTTACCCGTGGATATCAATCGCAGCCAGTGGGATCACACACTCGAGCCAATTTCGGAGCCCTCTGGGAAGGGCGCCAGCCCGGAACAGGATCTGCGACGGGATGCGCGACATGCGCTTCGGTTGGGCTTCAGGCTAGTCAAAGGTATACGGGAAGACAGCGGCCGCGCCATTGTGAGCAACCGCCCCGCGGGCGGTTTCCAGAGCTATGCGGCCGTGGTCAATATCGCCGAAATTCGTCGGGATGAACTCGAGGCGCTGGCCTCGGCCGATGCCTTCAGCTGCTTCGGCGAACATCGCTATCAGCAGCGTTGGCAGGCCGCAGGCCGTGGCCTGTACAAAGACCTGTTTTCAGAGTCGGAGCAGCAACGCAGTCCGGTGATGCCACCGGATCGCCTGCAAAACCTGCTGGAAGATTACGACAGTACATCGGTGCTGCTGAAAGACCACCCGATGGCCTATCTGCGAGACAACAAACAGTTGCACAGGCAGCACACCGCAGAAAGTCTGGCACGGCTGCCGAACAAGAGTCTGGTGATCGTGTCGGGCGTAGTCATCAATCGTCAGCGCCCCAAGACGGCAGCTGGCGTGACTTTTCTAACACTGGAGGATGAAACCGGCAGCATCAACCTGGTGGTCTGGCTGGCCTTGGCGAAGAAGCAGATGAAGGTGTTGGTGCAGTCAAGAATACTGAAGGTGTATGGCAAGGTTGAGCGCGATGTCGATGGACAGGTTGTCCACGTCATCGCGCATCATCTGGAAGATATCAGTGAGCAGATTCATGAGCTGAAGTCGGCTTCCCGAGACTTCCAGTAAGGCTGAAGCGCTGGCCGATCAGGCCAGCAAGCCACCATCGATCGCCCACGCCTGCCCGGTAACGAAACTGCTTTCGTCACTGCACAGCCAGGCCAGCAGATTCGCCGCTTCGACCGGTTCGCCGAGACGGCGCATTGGGTTGGCATTGGTGACTGCTTTCACCTGACGCTCATCCATCATCGACAGCGCCCGTTCAACCATGGGCGTGCGCAGGAAGCTTGGACACACTGCATTGACGCGAATATTCGCCCTGGCATACTCCACGGCCGCCGTACGGGTCAGACCGATGACGCCGAACTTGCTGGCCGAGTAAGGACCAAGCATGGGCGCAGATTGCAGGCCAGCGACCGAAGAGATGTTGATAATATGCCCGCCAGCGGGCGACCCATCAGCACCTTTCGTCTTCAGCATGTGCCGAAGCTCGTGCTGCATGCAGAGGAAAACGCCTTTGAGATTGATATCAATGGTCTTGTCCCAGAGCTCTTCACTACACTCGTGCAGCGGCATGTTCTTGTGCTCGACACCGGCATTATTGATGGCGACGTCAAGCTTGAGGCCACGTTTCTCGATCTCGGCAAACATGCTGGTCACCTGGGCCGAGTCAGACACATCCGCCTGAATGAAGGTCACGTTACCGCCGATCTCCTTCACGAAGGCCTCACCCGCCTCCCGATTGACATCGTTCAGCACGATGGTGGCGCCAAGATCCAGCAAATGTAAGGCCGTCTCGCGGCCAATACCTGAAGCCGCGCCGGTGATCAGCACGGTCTTGCCTTTCAGAGTTGCACTCATGACAGCTTTCCTTAGTGATCGACCTTGAGAACGAGCTTGCCGAAATTCTCGCCCTTGAACAGCATCATCAGCGTTTCGGGAAAGGACTTCAGACCTTCGACGACATGCTCTTTGGCCTTGAGCTTGCCTTCGTGAATCCAGCCGGCCATTTCTTTGGCGGCTTCACCATAATGCGCAGCGTTGTCGAACACGACGATACCTTCCATACGAGCACGGTTGACCAGCAGCGACAGATAGTTCGAAGGACCTTTGACCGGAGTGGTATTGTTGTACTGAGAAATGGCACCACAGATCACGATGCGAGCATGCTTGCGGATACGCGTCAGTACATCATCAAGAATATCGCCACCAACGTTATCGAAATACACATCGACGCCTTTCGGACAAGTGCGCTTCAGGCCATCCTTCACAGATTCGTTCTTGTAATCGATAGCGTCATCGAAACCGAGCTCATTAATGAGGAAATCGCATTTCTCCTTGCCACCGGCAATACCGACCACGCGGCAACCCTTGATCTTGGCAATCTGCCCGACCACACCACCGACCGCGCCAGCAGCACCGGACACCACAACGGTTTCGCCAGCCTGCGGCTTGCCAGTGTTGAGCAGACCAAAGTAGGCGGTCATGCCTGGCATACCCAGTACGCCCAGGAAGCGCTCGAGTGGCGCAAGCGCAGGGTCAACCTTGTGCAAACCACTGCCATCGGAAACAGCATAAGCCTGAACACCCAGGTGACCATAGACGTGATCGCCTTTCTGGAACTTGGGGTGCTTTGACTCAATGACCTCACCAACGGTACCAGCGCGCATGACTTCGCCGATCTGAACCGGCTCGATGTAGGACTTGGCGTCATTCATCCAACCCCGCATGGCAGGATCGAGCGAAATAAACTCGACCTTCACCAGCATCTGGCCATCCTGGATCTCGGGCGTGTCCTTCTCGACATATTCCCAGTTAGAGGCATCCGGCTCACCGGTAGGTCTGCTTGCAAGTAGAAACTGTCTGTTTTTCATGGTCATTCCTTAAGTCACTGTGACTTTCTGATTGTTCGGCTAGCAACTAGCTGAAGGGTGGCGCGTTGAATGTAATCAGCGCCCTTTGAAATTGGCGTCGCGACGCTCCATGAAGGAGGCGATGCCTTCCTGCATGTCTTCACTACGGATGATTGGCACGAGGTCGGCGTACATGTGCTCAAGCGCATCGGCTTCGAGTGTGCGGCGCATAAGTTTTGACGAACGCAGACTACCCTTAACGCCCAGAGGGGCGGCGCTCGCAATGCGCTCAGCAATTTTCAGCGCCTCGTCGAGTTGCTGACCAGGCTCAACCAGGGCCTGCACCAGTCCCCAGTCGAAGGCCTGCTGCGCAGACCACTCATCACCAGTCAGGAGATAGCGCTGCGCGTTGGCCCAGCCAATCTCCGTAGGCAGTCGAAGGGTCGCACCGCCACAGGCATGGAAGCCGCGTTTCACTTCAAGTTGTGCGAAGCGGGTGTCGGTGGCGGCGACTCGAACATCGGAGTTGAGTAGCAGCTCGACGCCAGCGGTAAAGCAAAGCCCCTGTACGGCAATGACGACAGGCTTGGTCAGCGGCTCACCGGCCAGCCCATAAGGATCGATATCCCCCTCGCGCAGATCCGGCATCTTTCCTTTGGAAAAGGTCTCTGCCCAGCCATCGAGCTCGAGGCCAGCGGTAAAGTTCTTTCCATGCGCAAAGACGACTGCGACCCGCAGGTCATCATCCCGCTGTAACCGCCCATAGGCGGCAGCGAGTTGATAATACATATCCACCGTGAGCGCATTGTACTTCTGCGGCCGATTCCAGCCGATCAGGAGCACGTGCCCCCGCTGTTCTATGGTGACATCCTGCGTTTTTGAACTTGCTGAGTCAGTCATATCAGAACCAGTTTGATTGCATATCCAGGGTGGTCGTGTCGCCAGACATCAGGAGATCAACATCGCGTTGTACCAGCGGCAGTTCATGACGATAAAAAAAGCGGCAGGCCTGTAATTTACCGCTGTAAAACGCGACAGCTTCATCATTTGAAGCGTCAGTAGCCTTGAGCAGGTGCTGCGCTTCAGCAGCCTGCATCAGCCAGAGCCACGCTACAGCCGTGTGCCCCACCAGATGTAAATACGATGCCGCGTTAGACAGCGCCACGTCCGGGCCAGACTTCTGCATGGCGGCGCCGACAGTGGCCGTCACTGCTGCCACCTGCTTGATCAAGGCATCCAGCTTCTTGACTTCCACCTCGAGCTCCGGCGGCGCCGAAGACAAGGTGTTCTGTATACGCTTGTGCAGAAGAGTCAGACCCTGTCCATTCTCCTGCCAGACCTTGCGACCAAGCAGATCGAGCGCCTGGATCCCGTTTGTACCTTCGTGAATCGGGTTGAGGCGGTTATCCCGCCAGCATTGTTCAACCGGATACTCCCGTGTATAGCCCGCGCCACCATATACCTGTATCGCCAGGTCATTAGCCTTGACGCCGTATTCGGACGGCCAGGCCTTCATGACCGGCGTCAGCAGATCCAGCAGGATCTGCGCCTCGTCGGCCTCGGCCTGCGGCGCACTACTGACGTCGTCGACCAGGCGGCCACCATAAAGCGTCAGAGCGAGTGCGCCCTCACAATAAGCTTTCTGTGCCAGCAGCATGCGGCGCACATCGGCATGCTCGATGATATTGACCGGGGGAGCGAGCGGATCGCGTGACGTTGCCGAACGACCCTGCGGGCGGCCTTTCGCATAATCGAGGCTCAACAGATAACCACGATAACCGATGGATGCGGCGCCAAGACCCACACCGAGCCGAGCTTCGTTCATCATCTGGAACATGTATTTCAGGCCCTGATGCGGTTCCCCGATCAGATAACCCACACAACTGCCCTTCTCGCCAAAGTTCAGCGCCGTGGACGTCGTGCCGCGATAACCAAGTTTGTGAAAGAGACCAGCCAGGGCGACGTCATTGCGCTCGCCGAGTGAGCCATCTTCCTTCAGGAGGAATTTCGGCACCACGAAGAGGGAGATGCCTTTCACGCCCGCGGGGGCACCTTCGATTTTGGCCAGCACCATATGGACAATGTTGTCGGTCAGCTCATGATCGCCACCACTGATGTAGATCTTGTGGCCCTTGATGCGATAGCTGCCGTCGTCTGCTGGTATGGCCTTGGTAGTGATATCGGCCAGCGAAGAGCCAGCTTGCGGTTCCGTCAGCGCCATGGTGCCGGAGAAACGGCCGCTCTGCATGTGCGGCAGGAAATGCTCCTTCAGCGAGTCACTGCCAAAATTCTTCAGCAATCGAGCCGCAGCCATGGTCAGGAAGGGATAGCCACTCGTGCTCGGGTTTGCCGCCATGAAGTAGGCCATGCAGGCCAGCATGACGGTTTCGGGCAGCGCTATACCGCCCTCCTCCTGCGATTCTCGACCAGCCAGAAAACCCGCGTCGGCTATGGCCGTCATGGCCTGCTTGACCTCCGGACGAATACTGACCGTCTTGCCGTCGAACTGCGGCTCATCCTCGTCCAGCAGTCTGTTATGGGGCAGCAGATATTCCTGGGCTATACCGGCTGCTGTTTGCAGTGCAGCCGTCAGACTCTCACGGTTATGGTCGGAGAATTCGCTGCGCTCACACAGGTCATCGGCTTTGAGCACGTCAAATAACAGGAAATCGAGGTCGCGTTCGTTCAGAAGCTGGTCGGTCATAAGGTAGCTGGCCACTCTTTAGCTGATAGACAGTTCACTAGCATTACAAATGCGGGTTGACAAAGGCAGTGGCGTATATGACATATTACTGTCCAAAAGGGCCACATTGAGTGCTGTTCGACTGCTTACAGCGCCATACTGTCCAGGGTGGGTTAATGAATGATCAAAGTAGTCGTGGCTGGCTTCGACGGCTGTCTCGCGTCAGCACTCACTGGCGCCGCAGACGTTTTCAGGCTGGCTGGTGTCACCTGGGAGCGTCTCCATGGGGAGATCTCCAAACACCTGTTCGAGGTGCAGATTGCGTCCGTGGGCGGTGAGGACATTCACTGTACCAGCGGCATCGTCATCAAGCCGCATATGGCCTTGGAGCATATCGAGGCCTGCGATCTCGTCCTCGTGCCGACCATTGGCGGCCGGCTCGATCGAGTGCTCGCCAGTTCCGGTGAGGTCGCGGCTCACCTCAGGCGGCTGGCCGCCGGTGGCAGTGACCTGGCCAGCAATGATACCGGCGCATTTCTTCTGGCAGAGTCAGGCTTGCTGGACGGTCGCAAGGCCACGACACACTGGGGTTTTACCGCTGAATTCCGCGCCCGATATCCGCAGGTCAGGCTACAGACGGAGAAGCTCATTACTACGGATGGGCAGGTCTTCTGTGCTGGCGGCGGCAGTGCCTGGCTCGATCTGGTCTTCTTCCTCATCGAGCGCTATCACGGCTACGAAATAGCGCGGACGACGGCGCGGGTGTTCGTATTCGATTATGGCCGCAACAATCAGTCGGCGTACAGCAGCCTTCAAGCGCGATTCAACCACAGGGATGAGCCGGTCTCAGTCGCACAGGCCTACATTCAGTCGCACTATGCCGAGCCGATACTCGTCACATCGCTGGCGGCACTGGTCAATCTGTCGGAACGAACATTCAAGCGACGCTTCAAACAGGCGACGGGGCTGCCGCCGAGAAGCTATTTGCAGAAAGTGAGAATCGACAGTGCCAGACGCCTGCTCGAGCGCAGCAGGGAAAACGTTGATCAGATCGCGCTGAGTGTTGGCTATAGCGAGAGCGCATCGTTCAACCGCCTGTTCAAGCGCGAAGTCGGCATGTCGCCAGGACACTATCGGTCCAAGTTTTCCCGCACAGTGTAATCGCGCTTGTCATCCGCCTTGAGATCATCGTAGGGGTCGATGTCTTCCACAGCTGGCTTCGACCGCTTACCGCCGAAAATCTTCTGTTTCTTCAGTGATCGGAAAGGATTAAAGCGACGCTTTTTCTTCGGCGGCGTGTAGTGCTCGACCTCGGGTTCGTCGAGCAGAAGGAGGGACTCTTCCTCGATGTTGACGTTGGTTGAACTGTCTCTGCCGACGAGCGGCCTGGGGTTGGCGACTTTTGGTGTAGCAGATTTAACGGCCGCAGGTGAGACAGGTTTCGGGGCGGAAGATTTCGCCGAGGGAGACCTGGCACTATCTGCCGACCTGGTAGGCCGAACCTCCGCCTCCGGCAAGGGTGAACGTGCGATATGCAATGAAAACTCGGCTTCGATCTGACGCTCATCCAGCTGCTCGCTGATGGCCTGCTCAAGCTGCTTGTAGACTTCCTTGGTGATGAGCACCGGTGCGACCTTGGAGCCGAAGCGGCCCAGCATTGACTCGCGGCGGGCGACCGCCAGCGGATCCGTCAAGGCGATCTTGATGTAGTAATCGGTGGGTCTGAGCTTGTGTCGTCGCTCAGACCGATGGGCCACCTCTGCATCTACCTCACGCAAGGCACGCTCGCGTTGCTCGTGCAAGAGGATAAGAAGGTAACCACAGCCTGCTACCGCAGGCAGTGTAATCAGAAGAAAAAGCCAGTAGAGCATCGCTGCTTCATGTTTCCTTGAAGAGACAGTGACCTGTCAGAGGCCAACGATGATACCGGCTTCAGCGATCCCAGCAAGTCTTATTGTCGCCTTCAGTGACCCCTTTGGCACCAATACTGTTGATCGAGAGCCCGTCGCACTTGTCGTCGAGTTGGCCTGCCTTGGCGTTGGCTGTGAGTGTGTAGGTGACCGCATTGCCGGCTGAAGCAGCCGGAGAGTTGCTGACGGAAATATCGTAGTGTTCGTTGAAATTAAGCGTACTCGACGCTGCGGGCGCCGAATAACCAAGCTCCTTCACCGTCCGCGCATAGCTACCACTGCGCGAGAAAAACTTCTCCTGCGCCGTAGCCATCCGCAGCAACTCAGCTTTCGCATCGGCGCGATGTGATTTCATCACGCTGTCGCGATAGGCCGGGTACGCCACCGCGGCAAGGATGCCGACGATGGCGACTACGATCATCAGTTCTATCAGGGTGAAGCCTTTTGACTGGCGCATGTGAGTGCTCCTGCTAGCGTGTGTAAGCATTCATGGTTGTTTCATCCTTGACGACCGAAGCCGAAACAATCAGGCGCTCTCCTCTGGAGACTGCCGCCTTGAAAAGCACGGTGTCTCCTACCTCCAGCACCATCATGAGCGGAACTGGCTTACCTCGGACCACGACAGCGACAGTGGGATCGACCTGGAGCGTCTCATCGAGAATCGTAATGGTGTTCTTCGCGACGTCGATTGCGTTGACGATACCGCCCGCTTCCGATATTTCCTCTGCAACTGCCACCGACGACATCAATAAGGTCAGGGCGAGGGCTAGAGAGGCACTGCCAAGTCTGGTCACAATAGAAATGTACGTTTTCATCGCAGTTGTCTCCATGTCTGTCTGCCGTCATTGGCACCGAATTCGGTCTTTGTGATTTCGACACCGTTGGCAGTGGTTCGAACGATGTTCTGCCCCAGGATATTGAAACCACCAGTATTGGCAATCTTGACGGCAGCCAGGTTGTTACCTGAACCGTAGGCTGCGTCGTCGGCGTTGTAGTCGCCGTTGTTGATCATGCCGTCATTATTCAGGTCGAACTGCCGGACTTTCGGCGGACCGCCCGCTGCACTGAGACCGAAAATATAATTCTCGAGGCCGCTTTCACAAAGCGAGAGCAAGGGCGTCGAGGACATGAAGAAGACGACGGGTTCGCCCCCGGTGCCGCGAACGATCGGGTTGGTCATCATCATCTCACCACGGTTGATCGGGTCAGCCGCCGTCGCTTTTCCGGTACCGTCGTCGGCATACTCCACAAAGTCCAGGAACCAGCCACGCTCGTTCACTACAGGCGCATCGTAGGGCGGGGTGTCGTCGTAGGTCAGCCACTCGACGGTTTCTGTAGTCAGCCGTTTGATAGTGTTTTTAAGGATTATCGGCTCCCCCTCAACATCTGCTACGTACTCCTGCTCCTCGAACACCAGAAGCTTCTGCTGCTGCAGGTCATCTCTGTCGAACGTGCCGTTTACCTTGGTTTTGTCGAGCACCGACCTGTCCCACACTGAGTAGAAGCTGTTCACCTGAACCAGATCAAGCTCACCATCGTCCTCTTCAATGTACTTACCCGTACCGAAGGTGACAAGATAGCTGTCTCCGAAGGGGTGCAGCGCAAGCTGGGGACGAGTGGTGATCGACTGTCTATCACCATTGGGGGCCATAGCGGTGAATAATGGCTTGTTTTCTGCCAATTTCCAGTTAGCGAGCGCAGTACCATTCGTACGTGGATGCACAGTTGACGTCCCCATGATGGCCTCTTTCGTGGATACCGCAGTGTTGATCAAATCGAAGCGCCACAGCTTGCCGTGCAGATCACCCGCGTAGACCGAATCGACGATGAGATCACCGTTGACGTCTGCCAACAATGGCTCCGCCATTCCATTTGGATCGGTGGGCGTGCCAACGCCTGTATCGAACGCCTTGATCGTTTCTCCAGTCAGCGCATTCAACACCAGCAGTTGCGAGCGATCCCCGTCGCTTTTATAGCCATTTCCGATGACCACACCCCATTTGCCATTGTGCAGGCGTCCAATTTGAGCCTTGCCATAAACATGACCGAGGTTTGGCCGAACGGTGGAGTTCAAAGCCTTCGTGCCACTAATCTCCCACATGAGCTTGACTTCATCAGGATCGGTAACATCCAGGGCGTACACCGAGCGACCACCAGCGCGGAGGCTCCCAATGAGTATGGTTCGCCACTTTGTACTGCTGGCCGGATCGTAGACGTCAAACGAGTTGAGTTCGCCGTCGACGAAGGGTTCGTGCTTGTATCCTATAGCCGTTAGTTTATTGAGCTTCGGCACGATCTCAGAAGGAACGAAGGCAAAGATCTCTACCCCCGTATTGGCATCGAAGGCATGCAGCATGCCGTCGTTGGCACCGACGTATACCATCGGCCGACGTTCAGCCTGCAAAGTCTTGAAGACCTCATAGCTATTGGGATCTGTACGCGAAAAGCCCTCAGTCTTGTCCAGGTTAAGCGAAGACGGCGCACCGACATAGAGTGGCGCCGAATAAACGATATCACCAAGAACCTTGCGGCTCGCGCCCTGCCCCCTTGATCGGAAGCGAATATCTTCCATTGCGTCACTACCACGCAACCACGTCACGCGATCGGCACCGAACGCGTCGGCTTCGCCGAGCGAGTTCAGACTTAACTGAGCCTGCTGGGCAGCTGTGAGGTTTGCATATTCAAAGTCGACGAGAACGCCTGCAGTATTGGCTATCTTAATTTCACGTGAATGTGGCGTTCGGCTCGCCAATTGGGCACCAGCCGACCAGCTAGGCGTTTCAGCGACTTTAAGTGTTCCATTTTCGTCCGCAGTCAAAGCAAAGGCTCGCAGATCACCACTCCAGTTTTCGGAGTTAAAGTTCGCGGCGTATGCGAAGTCTGCACCCTCTACGACGGCTGAATCAGACGCCGGTGCTGCCGCTGTAGCTGTTCGGTCCTGTATACCCTGAAGCACGGCCCGAAACGCTTCAACAAGCGTATTTGGATCATCGGCGCTGAAGAACTTGCCACGACCATTGATGGCGGCGTGCCAGAGGTCGTAGGGGTTATTGCCGCTATTGTTGGAAGCGCTCGGCCAGGTTTTGGCTCCGCTGACCAATGCTGAGTAGTCGCCACCGAAGGTATCGCCATTGAAGTCAGGATCGTTCAGTACGGCACTGAAGCCCAGGCCGACAGTAAAAGTCGTCATATGCTGCCAATGCGCTGAATCATTTTTAGGATTCCAGAAAATTTCTGCCTGAGTACCGCTCTTTGCTGTCAGATAGACAGGCACTTTGTCTGCCATATCGGGCTGGGCGTCGTTGTACCATTGCGAAAAGACAATGTCGGCGACAGTATTCGACGCGGAGTCCTTGAACGGGCCGATAGGCGTATAGTTTTGAGCTCCAAACTCTGACGCCGGTGAGACCGGAGGCATCGTTTGAGCAGTGTTATCCACATTGCCGTAGTCGGTCGCAAGACTGCCGTTCCACAAACCATCCGTAAAAAGCATGTGGTACGACGGCCGACATTCAATCAAAGGCGTTTCGGTTGTACCTGGCTGGAAGGCGTACGCACTGTTCTTTCCAGTTCTTGTCAGCTCGGCGCCGGCTCTTACCACCGCTGACCGCAGCGGTGTACCACCCGAGGCGGGCGCGATACTTAACCAGTTATAGAAACCATCTCGGTGAGCCCCATTGAAGGGACGCAGGCGGCTATCGACGTCTGTACCAGTCCAGCCTTCGCAGTCGTTGTTAAAACCATTGCACTTGTTGAGCGCCTGAAAAGCCAGCCGTGCGGTGTCGCCGACTGCTTCGAAGGCAAGTGAAGCCGCACTCGCTGCTGCAAAGACGCGAGTACGATAGAAGGAGAACCAATTGGCAAAGTTCTGCCTGGATTCTGCTGCAGTCTTACCAGATTCGCTGCCGACCTTAACATACCTATAACAATCGTTATCCGAGATCACATCGGTCGTGCATTTAGATGGGTCGTAACGATAGTAATAAGCATGCTGGCCCAATCCTGCAGTATCGGGCCGCTCGTCTCCGCCTGCGCCAAAGTCATCCCGGGGATGAAGGATGATTTCAGTTGAAAGGCTGTAGGAATAGTCTCTGCCCTTGCTTGTAGACGGCGTATAGACGAAGGTCGGGAAGTAATTGTTGGAGAGGTTTGTCGTGTCAGCAGTACCGTCACTGTTTACGTCGGGCCTGAAACCATTGACGTAGGCATTGGTGAAGGAGGTTGCGTAACTGCTGCCGTCGGCCTTCTTAGGCGCCACATAATTAATATCAGGGTTATAGAACTGCAGGTTCCAGTCCGGGGATGCAAACTTGCGCTGAATAAAGAGCCAGTTTTTCTTGCTGCAACCATCGGGTCTGCAGAGCCTTTCGTTGGAAGTTTCATAACCATTAACGCGGTCATCTGGCGTATAGGCAAAAGCCATGGAGCCTGAATCGTCCAGAGTGACGAATATGTTTGGCTCCACGCTGTTTTTGACGAACAGCGGCACTGTGGCCAGATTCAATGGCGCAGCGTAGGTCTGAGTCGCCGGCCCCAGCAGTAGCAGCGACGCAAGCCCATAAGCACCACTTTTCCGAGCCGAACTGATAACAATCTTCAAGGTTTCATTCAACATACATCACCTCACCCTGCCCTGGCGGAAACGCCAGACGCGGTAGCAAATCAAAGAATTTTTACGTAGCGGCTTTCGACTGTTGAGGTTGTATCCTCACGCCATTCGGTGGTCTCCGCGTTGTCTGAACGTAAGCCAGCCGCCGTACTGACTACCGAGTAATAGTGCGGCCCTACGCCGGCTGCAGCCGTTTGTGGGTCGGTCACCGCTACGCCGAAGCTGAGGTCTTCACTGCCGAGGTCGAAGCCATCGTACACAAGCATGCCTCTTGGCTGCTGCGATACCTTGGCCAGCACGTGAATGGCGGGATCTGTGTAGTCGTAGCCAACTGCCTGGTTGGTCCACCAGGTCCAATCGTCAAGGTTAGTCTCCCAATCCTTTTCACCTTCTACCCAGACCACAGGTTCTGAGCCGCCACAGAGCGGGGGTAATGCGCAATCGCCTACCAGTTTGGCGGGTGGGTTGCCGACCTGTGCAGTCAGATAACGCTCCAGCCGTCGAAGCATGGACTCACCAGCCTCGACCGACATGCCTTTGTCTCGCATGTTCAGCAGCATGCGCTCTTCCAGCGTCGTTTCTTCCATTCCCAGTACGGCAATGACCGTCATCACCAGCAGCATGACTAGCGCAGCAATGAGCGCAACACCTTGCTCAGCTGGCCGGCGAATATCTTTCATAAGCTTGACGTTCCTGTAAGTCATGGTCCTCTCCTACAGCACGATGTTCTTGAGCGCGATGGTCTGCGTAGCGACACGATAAATGCGTGCATCCGCTGCAGTAGTGTCTGCCGCAGCATCGAGTGGAAAACGGAAAACCTGTGGCGTGGTATTGATGTTACCCGGCGCCACGGCCAGAACGTCAAAACGCAGACTGACGATCTTCTTCCAGTCACTGTTTGCCGGCGCTGTTACATACTTGTCAGCCACACGATCGTTGTTGCTGTCGATGCCATAGCGAAGTGAGAAATCTTCAATATCACTGACGAGGGGGTAGGCTGTCCCACCATCTCTGCCACATACCAATTCGTTAGTAGCGGCATTGTAGTAGATTCTCTCGACAACCGGCTCGGTGTAGCCGGCTGCGTCATAATTAGCTGCATTGCCAATCTTGGCACCAGTGCAATCCACGTCGTCAGACACGACCTCCTGATAACGGATGCAGATGCCCATACCTGTTTTCGAAGCAGCGATCACCTGCCCTGGGTCGAAGGTGGCACAATGTGTTGACGCGCCTTTCTGCTTGAACACGAACATTTTCGTGGTCTGGGGCAACTGCCGGAAGCCGGTTTTCTCGAGAATGTCTTCAAGAAAGCTCACCGAGAAGCGGGAATTTTCCTGCACCTGAGACTGAGCCTGCTGAAAGGTATAGGTGTCTTTCTTGGCCAGCATCACTTGCACCACACCTGTCAGCAGCAGTGAGCTGACGAGAATCGCTATCATCAATTCGACCAGTGAAAGGCCGTTCTGTCTGTAGTTCATCATTTCAGCTCCTAAGGCTCGAAACTGGTGACATAGGTCTGGAGAGTCGCAGCGGGATCAGCATTCTGCCGGTCCAGCAGGGTCGACTCTGACCAGCTGAAGGCTATTTTCACCGCACTGCCAAGACCATCACAGGCCGCAGTGTCGGGCGTGGCGTCAAGACAGATCACTGCACTTTTAGTCAGCTCGGCAGTCGTGACCGGCAGGACCTGCTTGAGGCTTTCAGACCATTGGATAAGATCATTGGTGGCCATCTCATTCTCCGTACAACCGGTATCGGTGTAGCAGGCAGCGACCAGATCACCGACATCGGGAAAGCCAACTTCTGCGGCTTTGCCATAGTTATCGAGGTTCGGACGCCCCTGATTGTCGAGGATGGCGTCCCGGTTGGCCCGGATACGTTCCATGAGATCGTTGGTCAACATCATCGCGTGGGTATTGAGGTTCGAATTCGTGGTGGACTGCAGACTCACCATCTGCAGGCTGGCAATACCAAGAATACCTACCGACAGCACCATCAGCGCGATGAGCACTTCAAGCAGCGTCATGCCTGACTGTCTACCGGTAATGGGAAAGCCGGAAGTTTGCTGGAACATTGGGAGGGTTCTCCTAAAGCAGTTGGCACTGATCATGGCGTGCAGGTCGTGGCTGGTCCGGTACTGACGCGACCGGTTCTCGAAAGACTGATCATTCGGCCATGATCCTTGCCCCGGTCGTCACACACCGCGAAAGTCATCGTCGATGTATGCGACAGCATTCCATTCGGTCGAAACGCAATATGCATGGAAGCAGAGTTGACAGAGCGAATTTCGAGATCGCCATCAAACGCATCGCGATCACGCAATTGCTGATCTTCGGCCGCCACGAAAGCAGTCCCGCCGTCGTTCTTGGCGCGGCTATCACGGTAAATCGTCCAGCCGTTGCTCCAGACGCGTGGGGTCCCGCCTTTTCTCTGGAGGTTCACAGCCCAGTTCAAACGAATGGCTTCGCTGCGCGCGTAATTGAGTTGCGACACAAAGGAATTGGTTGCCGTTGTAATGCGGTTATTCTTGATCATCGCCTGGAAAGACGGCACACCTACAGTCAGCAGGATGGCCGAGATGGCCAGCACGATCATCAGCTCTAGCAGCGTAAAACCCTGTTGTCTCGACGTCATAGGACGTAGCCCCGATATGTTTATATATCAGGAAGCCTAGTACCTCGTTCAATTTGCAACCACAGCCATCGGACGAACGGCAGGATTGAGCAGACGAACGGTAGTTAAATGCACCTTTTCCCAGGCACTAGCTATGCAAAGCGGCCTACCCCTGAACAGTGCGACGCCTATAACGCCTGCTTCACCCTTTCCAGATCTGCCAGAAATTCTTTGTACGCCGACTGCCTGCCTTGCTCAGGCAGTCGTAACAGGTAGGACGGATGGACGGTCGCAAACACCTGCCGGCCATCATGAGAAATCCAGCGACCCCGCACATCGAGCAGGCGGGTTTTGTCCCCTAAAACCCGTTTTGTAGCGGTTGCGCCCAGGCAGAGAATGTAGCTCGGATTGACCAGATCCATTTCGGCATCCAGCCAGCCTGAACAAGCGGACACCTCCCGTGCCGAAGGACTTGCGTGCAGACGCCGCTTCCCGCCCTCCTTCCATTTGAAGTGCTTGACGGCATTAGTGAGATAACATTCACCAAGATCGAGTCCTACCGCCTCCAAGGCGTCTCTGAGTAGATTGCCTGCAGGCCCCACAAACGGCTCGCCCTGCAGATCCTCCTTGTCGCCCGGTTGTTCACCAACAATCATCAACGATGCGTTGCTGGCACCACAGCCCGGAACTGCCTGCGTTGCCCGCTCGTAAAGGGGACAGGCTCGACAACCCTGGACCAATTCGCGCAACTTCTCGATCGACCTGGCATCCTGAATGGCTGCTGTATTATGCGTGTCGGTAATCCTGAGTGGTTCCCTTGCGCTCACCTTGTGCCTGAGCTCATCTTGTTTGGTTCTCACAGATGAGGACCGTTTGCGAAGTGCTTCTGCATCCAGCGTATCTGCACTCAACATGGCATCTACTGTTTGAGTCGAGCCACTGACCAATGCCGAAATCAAGGCCGCTTCAGGCATATTTTTCCAATAATGCTTCGGCATCTCGCTCTGCATCAATGCCGTATTTGTTCGCGCCGGATTAAAGGTCTTGGCGTAGTAGGTAAGCCACATTGACTCAAACGCGTCTTCGCCGCGCTCAAGAGCTGCTCGAACAGTAGATTGTGGCTCGCCCGCCACGAAGCTTACGTGACCGCCTTCGTGGTGAGCTGCACCGTCTGGCGTAAAAATACTCCAGTGCATATTCGGGAAGCGGCGAGCGAAGAAGGGTGCGGTCAGTGGCAGCACCAGATGCAGGGGCTCGAACCAGGCAGCCCAATGCGCTCTGGCTAGCCTTGGATCAGCCGGCTCAGCGAGATCGAGTGCTTCAGGCGAAACGCTGCCGAGCGGCGTGAAGCGAAGAAACGCTTTCATTTTGTGGGCGGCACGGTGCACGACCTGGGCACGTTTTCTCAGCTCATCGACATCAGGATCAATAGTGAATTCCAACAGATCCCGCTCGCCGTGCACCAGCCTCCACAGTACTCGATACAGTAGCGCCCATTTATCGCCAGAACGGTGGCACGCGACCTTCTGAGCGACAGTCATAAACCTGGACGGAACGCGAGCGCGGGACTCATGATCGGACATCAGCGGCGTGCTATCCCATAGCGATTGCTGCTGACTATCCTCCCAGTTGACGGCTTCCGGCGGAACGCGCGCGTTCAATAATTCTCGCGCTCGCTCCCGCCACTGCTCAAACGTTGAGATACTCGACATGGTTCATCCGGCTCCGTAAAGACGCTCACATGATGAAGTCACCAGCTAACCGAACAGCGCTAATTGCTCTCCAACACCACTTGGCGCCAGAGAGGCTTGCCGAGGAGGCGGTAAAAACGACGCCTTGAGCGTTAGTGAATCAACCAGCGTGGAAGCGGGACGATAATCCTGCGCGACAATGAAAGGCCGTACTTTCTTGAGCGACACACGCATCTTTGCCAGATCATTCAGGCGGAGCGCATGAAAGCGTCGGCTTGTCAGAATTCGCTCCACCGATCTGGTGCCTATGCCAGGAATGCGCAAGAGCCAATATCGAGAGGCACGATTGATATCGACTGGAAAATGCTGACGGTTCCTCAGTGCCCAGGATAGCTTCGGGTCGATATCCAGTTCCAACTCACCCGATTCCGGAGGCACAATTTCCTCAACTCGAAACTGGTAGAATCGCAAGAGCCAGTCAGCCTGATATAAGCGGTTTTCCCGCACCAGTGGCGGCGGCTTGACGGGCAACTGCCGCGAAGCATGGGGGATGGGACTGAATGCAGAGTAATAAACGCGCTTCAGGTCGTAGGCATGATAGAGATTTGAACTGGTAGAGAGAATATCGATATCGTTTGAAGAGTCAGCCCCGATGATCATCTGTGTGCTCTGCCCTGCAGGCACGAATCGCTCCAACTTCACGCGCCGAGAACCACCATGTTTCTGCTTTGCCGAATTCTCTTCCCTGGTGTCATCCCGTTTTAGCCGCACTTTCGCCATGGCGGAACGGATCTGATGCAGGTCTTTCTCGGGCGCAAATTGCTGAAGCGACTCTTGCCTGGGCAGTTCGATATTGATACTCAGCCGATCAGCGTATTTTCCGGCCTCATCTATAAGATGCTGGGACGCCTCGGGGATGGATTTGAGATGGATGTATCCGTGAAACCCCTCCTCCTCCCGAAGCTTTTTGGCCACCTCCAGCATCTGTTCCATCGTGTAGTCAGCGGACTGGATAATGCCGGAACTGAGAAACAGGCCTTCAATATAGTTCCGCTTGTAAAACGAAACTGTCAGCTGAACCACCTCATCTACCGTGAAACGGGCTCGAGCGACATTGCTTGAACTGCGATTTACACAATAGCTGCATTCGTAGATGCAGAAATTGGTGAGCAGAATTTTCAACAAAGATATACAGCGGCCGTCCGGGGTATAGCTATGGCATATACCCATACCTTCCGTCGAGCCGAAACCTTTACCCTTGCCGGCAGCTTTCTTGCCTGCGCCACTACTTGAACAGGACACATCGTATTTCGCCGCATCAGCCAATATTGCCAGCTTTTGAATCAGCTCCATTCACAGATACTCGCACTTTTCGCACACTACTGTATTCTTGTACAGTATCCACCTAATGTAAAGGCGTTCAAGCTAAAGTGACAAGATCGGGGAAGTCTTTTCATCATCTCGGCGTTCTTTCTGATAGACTTTGCCAGGTATATTCTTTGCAGCCGCGCCTAGACAGCCGGCATATCAAGCCCATTCAATCGTAGCTATTGTCCATGACAGACGAAACAACGAGTGCCGAGAAGCCCGCCCACCGCGGCGGCATGCTGCAGAACCTGCTCTTCAATATCATTATTCCGGTCATCATCCTCTCGAAGTTCAGTGGTGAGGATTCGCTCGGCCCAATGGTGAGCATCGTGGTCGCCCTGGCCTTCCCTATCGGCTACGGCCTTTACGACTACAGCAAATCGCAGAAGACCAATTTCTTTTCGGTGCTGGGTATCATCAGCGTCTTTCTGACGGGTGGCATGAGCCTGCTGAAGCTGGATCCTGAATACATCGCGATCAAGGAAGCCGCCATTCCGGCCCTGATCGGACTGGCCGTGCTGATCTCCCAGAAAACGAAGTTCCCACTGGTGAAGATCTTTCTGTTCAACGACCAGATCATGCAGGTAGACAAGCTGCATCAGATATTGGCGGAGAATGGCAAGGAAGAGGAATTCCAGGGAAAACTGTGGAACGTGGCCTCTATCGTGGCAGGCTCGTTTTTCCTGTCAGCGATACTGAATTACATGCTGGCGAAAATCGTACTGGTGAGCCCGCCAGGGACGTCAGCCTACAGTGAAGAACTGGGCAAGATGACCGCACTGAGTTTCCCTGTCATTGCCTTACCCAGCATGATCGTCCTGATGATAGGGCTCTGGTATCTGATCAAGCAGATCAAGCTACTGACCGGCCTCAAGCTTGACGATATTCTCAAGCAGCATTAAGACCTTTAACGCAGTCGGCCGCGGCCAAAACTGCTGACGCGTTCACTGCTCGCGCGCAGCACGCTCAGACTATGGGTTGTATGCAGGTGGCAGATGGCGATCGATAGGGCGTCGGCCGCATCGGCCTGAGGGGTGGCGTCGAGCCGCAGCACAGCTTGCACCATATGTTGCATCTGCGCCTTGGTCGCGGCGCCCGTGCCAGTCATGGCCTGCTTGACCTTGGTTGCCGAATATTCCCCGACTTCCAGCCCAGCTTCAGCCATAGCGAGAATAGCCGCGCCCCTGGCCTGCCCCAGCTTCAGCGCGCTATCGGCATTTTTCGCCATGAAGACCTTTTCGATGGCAGCAGTTTCCGGCTGGTACATCTGGATGACCTGTGCCACTGAACGAAACACACACTGCAGACGGGCTGCCAACGTATCGCCCTGCACTCTGATGCATCCACTCGCGACATACACCGGCTTGTTGTGCTGGGCCTGAATCAGGCCATAGCCGGTAATGCGCGAGCCGGGATCGATCCCGAGAATGATCACTGAACGTCGCTACTAAGCGCCTGGGACTTCTTTCGCACGCAGGCGAATCGATAGTTCCTTGAGGTGGCGATCTTCGACCTTGCCCGGCGCCTGGGTAAGCACACACATCGCACTCTGGGTCTTCGGAAATGCAATCACCTCACGGATCGATTGTGCACCCGTCATCAGCATGACCAGACGGTCCAGACCGAAGGCCAGACCACCGTGCGGCGGCGCACCGTATTTCAGGGCGTCGAGCAGGAAGCCGAACTTGTCAGCCGCTTCTTCTTCACCGATACCGAGAATCTCCAGCACCTTCTGCTGCATGGCGCGATCGTGGATACGAATCGACCCACCACCAAGCTCCGTGCCGTTCAGAACCATATCGTAGGCTCGGCTGAGTGCAGTGCCCGGGCTTTCTGCCAGCATTTCTGGTGAACAGGATGGTGCAGTGAACGGGTGATGCAGTGGCGTCCATGCGCCCTTGTCGGTTTTTTCGAACATCGGGAAGTCGACAACCCAGCATGGTGCCCAGGCTTTGGTATACAGATTTCGATCCTGGCCGATCTTCACACGAAGGGCGCCCAAAGCTTCATTGACGACAGTGGACTTGTCGGCACCAAAGAAAATCAGGTCGCCATTCTCTGCACCGGTGCGGCTGAAAATTTCGCTGATAGCCGCTTCAGGGATGTGCTTGACGATCGGCGACTGCAGGCCTTCAGCCCCGGCAGCCTTGTCGTTGACCTTGATATAGGCCAGACCACGCGCGCCATAGATGCCGACGAACTTGGTGTAGTCATCGATCTGCTTGCGGGACAGCTCGTTACCGGCCGGGATCTTCAGCGCAGCTACCCTGCCCTCAGGATCGTTTGCCGGACCAGAGAAGACCTTGAACTCGGCATCCTTGAGCAGATCCGCCACATCAACCAGTTCCAGCGGGATACGCAAATCCGGCTTGTCGCTGCCGTAGCGCTGCATGGCCTCGGCATAAGGCATGCGTGGGAACTCGCCGAGATCGACATCAAGCACGGTCTTGAACAGATCGACGATCATGGCCTGGGTCAGCTCAATGATTTCAAGCTCATTCATGAAGGAGGTTTCGATGTCCACCTGGGTGAACTCGGGCTGACGGTCGGCACGAAGGTCTTCGTCACGGAAGCACTTGGCGATCTGGTAATAACGATCGACGCCGGACATCATCAGCAACTGCTTGAACAGCTGTGGGCTCTGCGGCAGCGCAAAGAAGCTGCCGGGATGCGTGCGGCTTGGCACCAGATAATCACGCGCACCTTCAGGGGTGGCTCGGGTCAGTATCGGTGTTTCCACATCGATGAAGCCCTGCTGGTCGAGGAAGTTGCGAATAAAGGTCGAGACCTTTGAGCGCAGCCGCAGCTTGTCCAGCATTTCCGGACGTCGCAGATCGAGATAACGGTACTTTAGGCGGACTTCCTCGCCAACGTCGACATAGTCGTCGAGCGGGAATGGCGGCGTTTGCGCCGAACTCAACAACTCGACATTTTTCGCGAGCACTTCGACACGTCCTGTGGACATGTCCTTGTTCTCGGTACCGGCAGGTCGGGTACGCACACGACCAGTGATCGCCAGGACATATTCACTGCGTACTTTCTCAGCAAGCGAGAAGGCTTCGGCGGTGTCGGGATCGACCACGATCTGGGCGATGCCGTCGCGGTCACGCAGGTCGAGGAAGATAACGCCGCCGTGGTCGCGCCTGCGGTGAACCCAGCCGCAAAGGGTGACGGTTTCATCGACGTTGGATTCGGATATGGCACCACAGTAATGACTGCGGCTGAATTGACTTTGCATTGGAATGTCCCGTTCGCAGGCGCCGTTAAAAAGCGTGCTAGTATAAACGCTCCATGCGCCAATTGCAGTCCTGAGTTTGGAATTCGGAGCAGCTCGACACTAGAATGAGTGTAATAAGAACAACAAGCCCTGAAATGGAGCTAAAAATGCAGAAACCGCTCATCGTTCTTCTACCGGGCCTGTTCATGCCCATCAGCAGTTGGAGTCGGGAAACCCTGCGTCATCTGCGGCAGTTTGGCGACTGCGTCCCGCTATCGCTGCCGGGTCATTATCCCGAGCCCGCCCTGCAGGAAGGTCAGCACTACGACAAGGCCCTGGTACTGGAGTCGATCGATCGACAACTTGCCGAGCAACTGGAACCGGAGCAACTGGCCAGCCGGCCCGTCGTGCTCTTCGGGCATTCCACCGGCGCACTCACCGCCCTGTATTACGCCAGCCAGCGTCAGGATCTTGTATCAGCCGTTATCAGCATTGGTGGCACAGTGGATGGGCGCGAAGAAGAGAATGTCTATTACTGGAATCAACTCGGGACCCGATATCTGGGCACCCTAGGCCTGAAACTGACCAATTTTTCAACCTGGTTGGGTACCATGAACGCCGCGACTCACCGCCTGGTCATGAAAGCGGCCTTTCACAATCCTCATAAAGTACTGGCTGATGGCGACTTCGAAGCCGCAATGCCTGATTATTTTCCGGACCTGAGAAAATTCGACACCTCCACGGCCGGCAGAATTCTGCGAGACCTGTACCAGTTCGATGCCAAGCCTGAACTGACCCGGCTGCATTTGCCGGTTTGGGTATGCGCGGGTGAAGAAGACGATTTCGTGCCGGAGCGACGTACCCGTGAGCTTACGGACACGCTGCCCGAGGCGACACTTGATGTGATTCCAGACACAGGACATCTGCCCTTCGTCGAGGAAACTGAACGCTTCTTCCGCTCGATGAGGGTGTTCATGCAGCAGGTGGGGTTAGGCGTCTGGGCTGAAAATCAACCAGCGTTATCCGTGAGAGAAGCGATAGGCCCGGTGTCGTCGAGAGACAAGGCCGCCCTCAGATCAGCTACCCGCAAACTGAGCGCCTCTGGTTCGTAAGGTGTCGCAGGGAAGCGGCCCCAGACCGGACCAGGCCAGGCCTGATCGTCACTGAAGCGCACGATATGATGAATATGCAGCTGCGGAACAACGTTCCCAAGTGCTGCGACATTCATCTTTTCCCCTGAGAATAGACCCATCATCACTGTTGCCAGCAGACACGAGGTATCGTTGATCGAACATCGCTGAATGCGTGTGAGCTCATGCAGCTCAGTAGCATCGGCGACCATTGGAACAAGTAGGCACCATGGGTAGGCTGAATCATTCATCAGCCTGACCTCACAGATCCCTAACCTGCCCACGAGCACCGTATCGCGCTCGATACGATGATCGAGCTCGAACCCCTCAGCTGCAACGACTTCGGCAGACATGCTCAGGCGCCCTTAAATGAACTTCTGAACACTCAGACCACGACCCATGGCGTAATAGTCGAAACCCTTGCGAGCCATTCGCTCTGGATCGTAGAGGTTACGACCATCGAAGACCGCTGGTCGGGTCAGACTGTTTTTCATGACTTCGAAGTCAGGCGAGCGGAACTCTTTCCATTCAGTACAGATGAGCAATGCATCGGCACCTCTCAGACACTGCTCCTTGGTACCGCAGAGATCGAGGCTGTCCTGATCGGCATATATGCGCTGCGTTTCCTTCATTGCTTCAGGATCGTAGGCCTTCACTTTCGCGCCAGCTTCCCACAGCAACTCCATGAGCACCCGGCTTGAGGCTTCACGCATGTCATCAGTGTTGGGTTTGAACGACAGTCCCCAGACAGCGAAGGTCTTGCCCTTGAGGTCGCCATCGAAGTATTTGCTGACCTTTTCGAACAGCTTGGACTTCTGACGATAGTTGACTGACTCGACGGCCTTGAGGAGTTCTGAATCATAGCCCACCGAATCGGCGGTCATTACCAGAGCCTGCACATCCTTGGGAAAACATGAGCCGCCGTAGCCACAGCCCGGATAGATGAAGTGATAGCCGATACGTGGATCAGATCCGATGCCGCGTCGTACGTTCTCGATATCTGCCCCGAGTCTCTCGGCCAGGTTGGCCACTTCGTTCATGAAGCTGATCTTGGTCGCGAGCATGGCGTTGGCGGCATACTTGGTCAGCTCCGCAGAGCGGATGTCCATGGAGATGATACGATCGTGACTGCGATTGAAAGGCTCGTAGGCTTCACGAATAAGCTCGATAGGCTCGTCACTGTCAGCACCAATCACGATGCGATCCGGCTTCATGAAGTCGCCAACTGCGTCGCCTTCCTTGAGAAACTCAGGGTTGGACACGACATCGAAGCGCAGGTCACTGTTCCGTGACTGCAGCACTTCCTGAACAGCTTTCTTCACGCGATCGCCAGTGCCCACGGGCACGGTGGACTTGTCGATAATGACCTTATAGTCGTTCATGTGCTCGCCGATACTGCGAGCGACCATGAGCACATATTTGAGATCGGCCGACCCATCTTCATCAGGCGGCGTGCCCACGGCGATAAACTGCAGCTGGCCAAATTCCACGCCTTCTTTGGCGTCGGTAGTAAATTTGAGGCGGCCGGCTTCAAAGTTCGCCTGCACGATGGGCTCGAGGCCTGGCTCAAAAATGGGGATGATGCCGTTTTTCAGATTCTCGATCTTGGCCTTGTCGACGTCCACGCACATGACGTGATGGCCAACATCAGCCAGACAGGCACCTGTGACGAGACCGACGTAGCCAGTACCGAAGATAGTTATATTCATGATTCACTCCTTGTTTAAGACTTCCGGCCCTGCCAGATCTTTTCCCAATTCAGCGCTGAACGAACGATGGTCTCGAGTTCGGCATGATCCGGCTCCCAGCCAAGCACGGCTTTGATTCGGTCATTGGCCGCTACCAATGCGCCCGGATCGCCCGGACGGCGATCGACGAGTTCAACCGGAAAGTCTACGCCAGACAGCTTCTTCACCACGTCGACGACTTCCTTGACCGTGAAGCCTGTGCCATAGCCGCAGTTCAGTATGTTAGAGCCACCGCCAGCCGCCATATGGGCAAGCGCCATGATGTGCGCCTTCGCCAGGTCTTCGACATGGATGTAATCACGCACGCAGGTGCCGTCGCGGGTGTCATAATCAGTACCGAAGATCTTCATGCCATCGCGAACGCCATTGGCGCATTCGCAAGCCACTTTTATCAGGTGGGTGGCTTCTGGTGTAGCCTGTCCAATACGGCCCTCGAGGTCAGCGCCGGCCACGTTGAAATAGCGCAGAATGGTATAATTCAGTCCACTCGCCGCCGCGAAGTCCTGAATCATCTGCTCACTCATGAGCTTGGATGCGCCATAGGGATTGATGGGCTGCAGCGGGCTGGCTTCACTGATCACCGTCTCATCGGGCATACCGTAGACAGCTGCCGTGGACGAGAACACCAGTCGCGGAATCTTGTGCTTCTCGATGGCGCCGAGCAGGTTCAGCGTATTTCTGGTGTTATTGCGATAGTACTTCAGCGGGTTCTCAACTGACTCGGGGACCACGATATGCGCGGCGAAATGCAGCACGGCTTCGAAGTTCTGGCCCTCCATCAGGCGGTCGATCGCCTCTGGATCGCCGAGATCACCTTCTACAAGCTTGCCGCTCAGGATGGCCCAGGGATATCCGGTCGAGAGGTTGTCGAACACGGTAATATCGTGGCCAGCCTCACCTAGCTGACGCACTACATGGCTACCGATATAGCCAGCGCCGCCAGTTACTAAAACTTTCATGCTGTTTCACCTTAATAGACTTCAAAAAAATTCGTTCCCGCTATGGAGTCTGGTCGGCTACCGTACCCGATCGGCCAGCCTTCACAGCGGCTCTGCGTTCAGCAAAAAAAGTCTGCAATAGTTCGCGACTTTCATCGGCCTTTACGCCCTCGCACCATTCCAGCTGCCAGTTGAACGGAAAGTCACCCAGCAAATTGCCGTGACTCACCACTGCGCCAGACTTGGGCTCCCTCGTGGCAAAGACCAGGCGGGAGACTCGCGCATGAATCATCGCGCCCAGACACATCATGCAGGGTTCCAACGTTACGTAGAGTGTAGCAGGCGTCAGCCGATAGTTGCGGCGAGTCAGACCCGCCTCTCGCATCGCAGTCATTTCGGCGTGGGCGCTCGGGTCGCAGCGATCAATAGGCGCGTTCCAGCCCCTACCGATGACCTGCCCGCTTTTGTCATCGACCACGATCGCGCCGACTGGCACCTCGCCAGCGGCATAGGCTCGCTGGGCCTCTTCCATGGCCAGCGCCATCCACTTCTCGTCGTTCTCTTCTACGTCGGCCTGCGCCAGATGGCTCTGGTGTTGAGGCGCGTCGCTAGCGCCTACTCCCATTCAATCGTAGCCGGCGGCTTCGACGACACATCGTAGGTGACCCTGGAAATGCCCTTGATCTCGTTGATGATGCGGTTGGAAATGCGCTCGATCAGCTCATAAGGCAGATGTGCCCAGCGTGCGGTCATGAAGTCGATGGTCTCGACGGCTCTGAGCGCCACGACATATTCATAACGCCTGGCATCACCGACTACGCCGACTGACTTCACTGGCAGGAACACAACGAAAGCCTGTGCCACCTTGTGATACCAGTCGGCCGCATGCAGTTCCTCGATGAAGATGGCATCCGCCTGACGTAGCAGATCGGCATAGGTCTTCTTGACCTCGCCAAGTATACGCACGCCTAGGCCTGGCCCTGGGAACGGATGGCGATAGACCATGTCGTGAGGCAGGCCGAGCTCGACACCAATGCGGCGCACCTCATCCTTGAACAGCTCACGCAAGGGCTCGACCAGCTTCATGTTCATCCGCTCAGGCAGACCACCGACGTTGTGGTGGCTTTTGATGACGTGGGCTTTGCCAGTCTTGGCCGCTGCCGATTCAATGACGTCAGGATAGATAGTGCCCTGGGCGAGCCAGCTGACATCCTTGATTTTCGTCGCGTGCTCGTCGAAGACATCGATGAAGACCTTGCCGATGATCTTGCGCTTGGCTTCGGGATCGCTCACGCCCTCGAGGGCGTCGAGGAATTGAGCTTCTGCATCGGCGCGAATGACCTTGACGCCCATATTCTTCGCGAACATCTCCATGACCTGCTCGCCTTCGTGAAGGCGCAACAGACCATTGTCGACGAAGACACAGGTGAGCTGATCACCAATAGCCTTGTGCAGGAGCGCCGCGACTACCGATGAGTCGACGCCGCCGGATAAACCCAATAGCACTTTGTCGGTGCCAACGAGTTCACGCACCTGGGCGATCGCATCGTCGATGATCCGGCTGGCCGTCCAGAGACATTCGCAGCCGCAGATGTCCTTGACGAAGCGCTCGAGTATGCGCTGCCCCTGAATGGTATGGGTAACTTCAGGGTGAAACTGCACGCCATACCAGGGCTTCGAAATATGCTCCAGCGCAGCCACTGGCGCACTTGGCGTGGTTGCGGTCACGCGGAACTGGTCGCCCACATCGACGACCTTGTCGCCGTGACTCATCCAGACGTCGAGCAGCGTGCGACCATCAGGACCAACATGATCACGGATATCGGCCAGCAATCGCGAGGGCTCACCCAGTACTTCTACCTGAGCGTAGCCAAACTCATGCGCTTCGGCACCAGCGACCTTGCCGCCATTCTGCTCGGCCATGGTCTGAAGCCCGTAACAAATACCGAGCAGCGGCAGTGGCTGTTCATAAATGAAATCTGGCGCTCGGGGCGAGTCGAGCTGGGTGACAGACTCCGGCCCGCCGGCAAGAATGACGCCCTTTGGCGCAAACTCCTCAAACTCAGCCTGAGTAATATCGAAGGCACGAATTTCGCAAAAAACGCCGATCTCGCGAATGCGACGCGCGATGAGCTGGGTGTATTGACTGCCGAAATCGAGCACCAGTATCCGGTGCTCGTGAATATCCTTACCTGACTTATCAGCTGACACGGTAATTGGGTGCCTCTTTCGTAATGGTCACGTCGTGGACGTGGCTTTCGTTGATGCCCGCGGAGGTGATGCGGGTGAACTGCGGCACGGTGCGCATGGTCGGAATGTCAGCACAGCCCGTGTAGCCCATGGCCGAGCGAACTCCGCCCATCAGCTGGACGATGACGTTTGACAGCGGGCCCTTGCTCGCTACCCTGCCCTCGATGCCTTCCGGCACCAGTTTTTCGACGCCACTGCTGATGTCCTGGAAATAACGATCGCTCGAGCCCTGGGCCTGTGACATGGCGCCCAGTGAACCCATGCCCCGATAAGCCTTGTAGCTGCGACCCTGGAACAGCACGATCTCGCCAGGTGCTTCGTCAGTACCGGCCAACAGGCCACCAACCATCACGCTACTGGCACCGGCGACGATGGCCTTGGCGATATCACCAGAAAAACGAATGCCACCGTCGGCGATCACGGGGATATTCTTCTTTGACATCACTGCAGCGACGTTGGCCACAGCGGTAATCTGCGGCACGCCGATACCCGCTACGATACGTGTGGTACAAATGGAGCCAGGACCGATACCAACCTTGACGGCATCTGCGCCCGCATCAGCCAGCGCCAATGCAGCATCTGCCGTAGCGATATTGCCACCGATGATCTGCACGTCAGGAAAATTCTTCTTGATCCAGCGGACGCGATCGAGCACACCCTTGCTGTGACCGTGAGCGGTATCGACCACGACCACGTCAACGCCAGCGCCGACCAGGACGGAAATCCGATGCTCTGTGTCGCCACCAGTACCGACAGCCGCGCCTACGCGAAGACGACCCTGGTCGTCCTTGCAGGCAAAGGGAAAGTCTTCGGCTTTCTGAATATCCTTCAGCGTGATGAGACCGCGCAGCTTGAATTCATTGTTCACCACGAGCACTTTCTCGATCCGGTGCCGGTGCAACAGCGACATCACGGTCGCAGCATCAGCGCCTTCCTGAACGGTGACCAGCTTGTCCTTGCCAGTCATCAACTCGGACACCTTCTTGTTGAGATCGGTTTCGAAGCGGATATCACGCCGGGTCACGATGCCGACGAGTTCTTCGCCCTGCACGACCGGCAGGCCGGAAATCTTGTTCTCGAAAGTGATCTGGCGAACCTGGGCCACTGTGGTATCAGGCGAAACCGTGATAGGGTCCTTGATCACACCCGTTTCGAACTTCTTGACCTTGCGGACTTCTGCGGCTTGCCGCTCAGGCGTCATGTTCTTGTGTATGATACCGACGCCGCCTTCCTGGGCGAGCGCGATGGCCAGACCACTTTCCGTGACAGTGTCCATAGCCGAGGAAATCAGTGGAATCCGGAGGGTAATATCGCGAGTCAGCTGAGTGGAGAGATCGACATCCTTTGGCAGCACCTCAGAGTAACCTGGGAGCAGAAGAACATCGTCGAAGGTGAGAGATTCTTGCGCGAGTCGTAACATAGAGAATATCTTCGCTGGGAAATGGCGTGAGCGCTACGATCGAAAGCGGCCGCAGCTAGCAGGCGGGCGCATCAAGCGCATCGGGCACAGAGTCAATAGTGCCGGGTATTATATGTTACTGGTCTCAACAAACAAGCACGTGGAAACCAAGATCACAATATGTCCTTTTTAAATCCTGACGAGACTGCCGCGAGTCCTGGCAGCTCGGAACAGCAGCCACTCAGCGTTTCAGCCCTGAACCTCGCCGCGCGAATGCTGCTGGAAAACACTTTCGGACAGGTCTGGATCGTTGGTGAAATTTCAAACTTTATCTGCCCGGCCTCCGGTCACTGGTATTTTACGCTCAAGGACGATGCCGCACAGGTCCGCTGTGCCATGTTCCGCAACCGCAATACGAGCGTGCGCTGGAAGCCTGCGAACGGACAGTCAGTACTGATTTGCGCCCGCGCCAGCATTTATGAAAATCGTGGCGAATATCAGCTGGTGGCGAATGCCATGCTCGATGCTGGCGCAGGCTCGCTGCAGCAGGCCTTCGACCAGCTCAAGCGCAAGCTCGAGACAGAGGGCCTGTTCGACCCGCTCAGAAAGCGTGACATTCCGGCCATGCCTGCTGGGCTTGGCGTCGTGACGAGTGATACCGGTGCCGCATTGCATGACATCCTTCACGTGCTGAAACGACGCTGCCCATTGTTACCGGTCAAGGTTTTTGCCAGCACTGTTCAGGGCGATACGGCGGTCGGCGAGTTGATGGCCGCCCTGCACTGCGCGGACAGGGATCCGGAGGTTGAGCTGATTATCATTGGTCGTGGCGGCGGCTCTGCTGAAGATCTCTGGTGCTTCAATGACGAACGCCTCGCCAGAGCCATTGCCGCCTGCAACACCCCTGTGATCTCGGCGGTAGGCCACGAAACTGATGTCACCATCAGTGACTTGGTCGCGGATCTTCGGGCACCGACGCCTTCGGCGGCGGCTGAACATGCCAGCCCGGTCCAGGCTGACTGGCTGGTACGGGCGGCACAGCTCGATGCGCGCCAGAATCAGGCCATGAACCGGGTGCTGCGGCTCAGCAGCCAGGCCGTCAAGGCCCTGTGCAATCGACTGCAGCATCCGGGGCAAACCCTGGAGCGGCATTCGCAAACGCTTGACCAGCACCAGCTTCGACTAGAGTCTGCAATGGAACGGCTCATCTTCAGCCACAAACGTCATATGTCTCAGCTGAGCGCACGCTTCAACGCCATCGACCCGGCCAGGCCGTTACGCGAACGTCGGCAGCGTGTGGATGAGCTACTCGGCAGGCTGTCGCGCTGCGGGCAGCAGTCGCTGCAAAACAGTCGACAACAGTTTCTGGTGGCCGCACGCCAGCTCGAACAGCTCAGCCCCCTGGCCACCATGAATCGCGGTTATGCCATAGTGAGCACGGAAGCTGGCGGTGACGACGTCAGCAAGATGACGGATAGCGACGCCATGGAGACTCGCGGTATAGTCGGCGCCGTAGTGAGCTCGATCAAGCAGCTTGATCCCGGCGATCGCCTGACTGTGCGTCTGAAGGACGGCCAGGCCGAGTGCCTCGTAGAACATATAACCGATCCAGGCGGAGACTGACTATCCATGATTCCAATGCGCATTTTGCTCGCCCTCAGCTTTGCGAGCTTTCTCGCCGCTTGCACGACCAACCCGGTGACCGGGAAGAAACAGCTCGACCTCGTGTCAGAGTCCCAGGAGCTGGCAATTGGTCAGGAGCAGTATGAACCTGCCCAGCAATCACAAGGCGGTGCCTATACACTCGATCCTGAGCTCACCATGTATGTTCGGGGCGTCGGCGAAAAACTGGCAGCGGTCAGTGATCAGCCTGATCTGCCATACGAGTTCGTCGTGCTGAACAATGATGTGCCCAATGCCTGGGCCCTCCCCTCTGGCAAGATCGCCATCAACAGAGGCCTGCTCACCAAATTCGATAACGAGGCCCAGCTCGCCGCAGTTATCGGCCATGAGATCGTGCACGCAGCAGCGCGACATGGCGCCCAGCGCATGCAGAACAGTATGCTCGTGAGTGCCGGAATGGCTGGTCTCGGCCTGGCCATGAGCAATCAGGAGTATGGCCAGCTACTGGTTGGCGGCGCCGCACTTGGCTCGACACTGGCGTTGGCCAAGTACGGCCGTAACCATGAACTGGAGTCCGATCACTACGGCATGGAATACATGGTCAAGGCCGGGTATGACCCCCAGGCGGCCGTCGAGCTTCAGAAAATCTTTGTTGAACTCTCCGAGGGCAATAATCCATCGTGGATTCAGGGCATGTTCGCTACGCACCCGCCTTCACAGGACCGCGTGGAGGCTAACGCTGAACACGCCAAACAGCTGAAGTCCAGATTTCCCGAGGCTGACTATCGTGGCGAACAGGCATTCATGAAGGCTACCGCGAGGACCCGACGCGCTATTCCAGCCTACGAGGCCTATAACAAGGGCCTGAAGGCACTCAGCGAGGGCAACACCAGCGAAGCCATGACCCTGGCAGAGCAGGCCATCAAGATCGAACCCGAGGAAGGCAAGTTCCATCAGCTCAAGGGTGATGTGTACGCGAAGCTCGGAAATGAGAAGCTTGCGCTGCAAAACTATGACAAGGCGATTTCACTGAATCCGGAATATTTCGAGCCGCTACTCAAGCGAGGCCTGGTCCGCCAGGCCACGGGTCAGCTGGCTGGCGCTGAGCGAGACCTGCAGAAAGCGAATCAGCTACTCCCGACCTCGGTTGGGCACCTCGCTATGGGTGACATTTCGATGTCGAAGCAGCAGCCGCGTCAGGCCATCGAATACTACAAGGTGGCTGCTCAGGCCGAAGGCCGTACCGGCGATATCGCCAGATCCAGGCTGTCGCAGTTCCAGTAGACCCTCTAGACGCCGAGCGCCCGCAGCAGCTCGTCTCTGGCGAGTTGGGGGTCTTCCTGCATGAAGCAGTGTCCCCCTGGCAGCTCGTGAAAGGAAAAATGACTGTTCCGCTTTCCCGCCAGCCGTGCCGATTTGGCAACGAAAGGATAGGAACGCTCTCCATACAGTATCCGGGTCGGCGTTCTGGAACGCTTGATGGCGCTCCAAAGGCCGTAGGGTACGCTGTCAAAAATATCGGCTTCCAGCCAGGTTGGGCAGCGTAATTCCACTTCCGCGCTGCCATCCCGCTGTTTCAGCGCACCGAGTATGAAATCCTGCAGGCTCGCTTCGCACCAGCCCTTGTAGATACCCCGTCCGCGCAGACTGTCTGCAGCGTGGCTGAACGAAGCCCAGTGATCCCGTCGTTTCAGCGCTTTCTGACTAAACGGTGTTCGATACCAGGGCATTACCAGCTTCTGGACTCGAAGCAGGCGAAGCATCCAGGGCGTGAACAGTACTGGATCCAGTAACACCGCTCTGCTGAACAGGGTGGGATTACGGCTGCACAGCAAGGTTGTGAGAACACCGCCAAAACTGTGTCCTACAGCGTAGCGAGTGACATCGCCGTATTGGGCAGCCACCGACTCGATAACAGCTGTCGCCAGCGCTGCATTGCCATTCCAGCCGAGGAAATGCCTGCCCGCTTCCGACTCACCGTGCCCCTGCAGGTCTGTGAAAATGCAGTCGAACGGCGCCTCCTGCCCATCATTGTCACACACCAGAGGTGCCAGCATCTGCCAGTACACGGATGCGCAGAAACCATTGCCATGAAGAAAATGCAGCAGAGGCCGGCCTCGCACCGGCGATCGCCAGCCTCTGATGACCAGCGGCTGCTCCAGACCTTTCAACTCGCCCTTCGCGAACATCTGTTCGAACTGAATGAGTCCACTGTCGTGGATCGGGTGGTACGCAGAGTCGACCGACGCCTCCATGTTCACTTGAGCACCGCCGCAGGCTGCCGACTCATTGCCGACCGAAGGTTGAAGCTGGCGTAAAGGGCAATGGCCACGCCAAGCCCAATGGGTAGCAGCAGCCAGTATTGCCAGTATACTGTAGGCGCCATGTCGAAGACCTTGATTTGCAGTACGAGGCTCGCGGTCTGACTCAACACCATGGCCAGCAGACCGCTCGCACAGCCAATAAAGAAAAATTCGCAACGCTGCGTCGCCCGCAGCGCACCCGGGTCGAGCCCCAGGGCCTGCATCAAGGCCGTTTCGTGCGCCCGTACTGGTGCTTCACGGAGCATGACCACCACCACGACCAGTGCCGCGGCAGCAATCACAATGGCCAGTAACAGCTCAAGCCCCTGCCCGACCTGTTTCAGAAGCACCTGAATGCGCGAGATCAGCGGTCCCAGTTCAAGAATGGAGACCGTGGGATAGTTCCTGTTGATCTGGGAGAGCAGATCCGCCGAATGCTCATCCCCCACCCTGAAGCTGGTGATATAGGACGGCGTGAAGGCCTCGAGGGCGCCCGGTTCGAAAATAACGTAGAAATTGGGCTTGAGACTGGTCCAGTCGACAGTTCGAAGACTGCTCACGACCGTTTCCAGCCGCTCTGACCCGATATCGAAGACCAGACTGTCACCGACATCGAGATCGAGTTGCTGGGCAAGGAGAGATTCTATCGACACACGAACGGGCGAGCCCTCGCCGGGGTCCAGCTGCCCGCCCGCATCTGTCCACCACTCGCCGTCCGCTACCTGGTTACTGTCTGGCAGCTCGGCAGACCAGGTCAGATTCAGCTCACGATTGAGCGCATTGACATTCTTTTCCTTCGACACCGTGGTCTTGACGTCTTCACCATTGATCTCGGCAAGGCGACCACGAATCAAGGGATACATCGGCTGCAGCTTGTTTGCCGTCTCCTGGATCAGACTCTCGAGTTCTTCACGCTCGTAGGGTGCGATATTGATGAGAAAGTGATTGGGCGCGTCGTCCGGCAGCTGCGTCGTCCATTGCGTGATGAGCTCGGTCCTGATCAGGAAGACTGTCAATAGCAGACCGAAGGTGCCGCCCAGTGCCGCCGTCTGCGGAATCACCCACCAGGGGCGACGGAGAATATTGGCCAGCGCCGAGCGCCAGGCGCTCTTATAGATAACGTGACGATCGCCGGAGAGGCTTTTCGTGGCCACGCGCGCCAGCAGGAACAGCAGGCCAGCCAGGAGCAAGGGCACGAGAAAAAGCGCCATGACGACCACGACCAGCAGCGTACTGCCGAGATAGAGCGCCAGTGTCACGACCAGCAATGCATAGCCTGTCAGGGTCCACAGACGACCGGTTTTCGAGCTGGCGACGCTGCCGTCCTCACTTTGCCGGAGCAGACTCGCCGGGGGTGCCTGCAGCAGCGATCTCAGCTGTGGATACCACTGAAAGAGGCAGACGAAAGCGACGACACCTGCCGGTAGCAGAACCCACCAGCCAAACAACGGTGAAGCTGGCAGGCTCACCTGCTCACCAAGCAGCGCGAAAAGACCCCGTTCGAGCGCCAAAGAGGCCAACCAGCCAAAGGTGAGTGCCAATACTAGCCCCATTCCCAGCTTGGCCAGATAGTCCCGCAGCAGCACATCGGAGGTCATGCCGAGCGTACGCTGAAGCGCGACAATACGCTGTTGTTGCATGACATAGAGTTCGAGCGCGAGTTGTAGCGACACCAGGGTAATCAGGATGGTCGCCAGGGCAGCCAGCGCGAGGAAGGCGCTGCTGCGTTCCCAGGCTCGCGATAGCGTACCCTCACGCGAATTCGCCCATTCGAGCTCGTCAGAAGCGCCCATCATCGGCGTTGCAGCCGCCTCGAAGGCACTCAGCCTGTCTGGCGAACCGCTCATATTCACTTCATAGTCATAGCGGCTGCCCGGCAGAATGATCTCGGTAGACGGGACATCTGCGAAGTTCATGAGCACGCGTGGTGCAGCGCCAACGATACGGAAAGAGGGATCGGGCTCCGAGAGCAGGCGGCCGCCGACTTCGAAAACAGCGCGGCCAATGCGAATCTTTGATCCAAACTCGACGCCGAGCCGTTCGAACAGGGTTCTAGCCAGGTAGACTTCCCCTGGGGGCGGCCCAGCAAACTCCGAAGTGGCCGCGTTCTCGCCATCACCGGGCGCTCTCGTGCGGGTTTCGACATCCAGCTGACCTTCCAGCGGATAGAACTGATCGACCGCCTTTACCGATACCAGCTGGAACTCCGGCAGGGTCAGGTCAGGATCTTCGGCGACAGGTCGGTCTTCGACCGCGGCCATGGTCGAAAACTCATAGGTCTCGGAATAGGCAAGGCCCGTCTCGCTCGCCAGTCTGGTCCACTTATCAGCGGGTTCAGGCTGCCGATTCGAATCCAGCTCGACGTCACCACCAGCCATCGCGCGCTGACCCTGGGCGAACTTTTCCACCAGCGCCACATTGAGCCGCATCATCAGCATCAACATCAGACACATGACACACAGGCTGTAGAACACGATTCTGAAGGCTGGCTGCCTCAGCTCACGACGAATACTCATGCGACGGACGCCGGCTCGTCGTGCAGACGGCCATCATAGAGGTAAACCCGGCGATGGCAACGCTCGGCCAGTTTGATGTCGTGAGTGACGAGAATGAGCGTTGTGGCCTGCTTGTGGTTCAGTTCGAATAGCAGGTCGATGATTTCACCGCCTGTCGCTTCGTCAAGGTTGCCGGTCGGCTCGTCGGCAAACAGGATCTTCGGGCGGCCCGCGAAGGCTCTTGCAAGCGCAACGCGCTGCTGTTCACCTCCGGACAACTGGGTAGGCCAGGCATTGATACGCTCGCCCAGCCCGACCTGCTGAAGCCAGGATTCCGCTTCCTGCGCGGAATTCTTGGCCGTGCTGTCCAGTTCGCCATATTTCGACTTGAGATCGAGCGGCAGCATGACATTCTCAAGCGCGCTCAGATAAGGATGCAACTGGAAGTTCTGGAACACGAAGCAGACCGAGGTTCGACGAACACTGGCCCGACCGTTTTCGTCCAGGCTACTGAGCTGGCTGCCCTGCAGCATCACGTCACCCGTACTTGGAATATCAAGGCCCGCCATGATCGACAGCAGTGTGGTCTTGCCTGACCCCGAACGGCCCAGTATGGCCAGCGATTCACCAGCCACCACGTTAAGATCAACGTGTTCCAGTATCGTCAGCGGCGTCGTACCAGCGACAGTCTTGCGGATTCCGGATAGCGCCAGAACGGGGTCTGACGAACTTTGCGATTCTTTCATTACATTATCAGGCATGGACTTTGGGGTCGCAGTTGTCGTAAATGAATGGGGAGACGAACGGAAGCCGGCCAGACCAGCTTTCGACAAACCTTATACGCTCGGGGCATGAAAATCTATTGCACCGGGTTTGCAGAGGCAGGACCAATATAGTGCAGTACAAGACCAGTTCGAAGCAGTGGCAAACGGTAATCAGTGCCTTTCTATTCATGGCCATTTTCAGCCTGGCAGCGGCCGCCCAGGCCTCAGCCTCCGATCCGCGGAAGATCCTCATACTCGGCGATTCGCTCAGCTCCGGCTATGGTATCGATCTCGATCAAGGCTGGGTGAAAAAGCTCGAAAGCCGGATTGCCGATCAGCAGTGTACAGACAGTGTGACTGGCGAAGACTGCGTCCCGGGTAAATGGTCGGTCGTCAATGCCAGTATTTCTGGCGAAACCATAGGCGGAGGCCTGCGCCGACTGCCCAGACTGCTCGAGCGAACCGAGCCTGATGTCGTGGTCGTGGAGCTTGGCGGTAACGATGGTCTGCGCGGCTATCCGGTTCAGCGCATGCGACTCGAACTGGAGAAGCTGATCGAGCTGGCGAAGGCAGATGGCGCTCACGTGCTGCTGGTGGGCATGATGATTCCGCCGAATTACGGCCCGGCATACAGCGAAGCGTTCGCCGCCCAATATGCGGATCTTGCGAAATCACTCGAGGTGCCACTTGTGCCCTTCCTGCTGGATAATGTAGTGTTTACCGAAGGCTATATGCAGCAGGACAGAATTCATCCTACTGTAGAGGCTCAACCACAGATTCTGGACAATGTCTGGCCAGAACTGCGGGATCTCTTGCGAGAGGTGGGTGAGCAGGAATCGAACAGCTGAAAAAGATCGAGATTTCTTGCACGCAGGTGGTTGACTCAACCGAGTGAACTCAGTAATATCCTGCCGCTCAACGATGATCCTCGATAGCTCAGTTGGTAGAGCAAATGACTGTTAATCATTGGGTCGCTGGTTCGAGTCCAGCTCGAGGAGCCATTTTTGAATTCGGGGTATAGCGCAGTCTGGTAGCGCGCCTGCTTTGGGAGCAGGATGTCGGGAGTTCGAATCTCTCTACCCCGACCATTTTTTCAAATGGTCGTTTTTACTTTCCCCCGCTTTATCGTGTTGTCTGAATGCCCCCCCCCTGTTGTTACCCGTATGATGCCCGTCTATATTGAAGCGGCGTCATTGACGTGTGCCGTGCAAACACCTCGTAAAATCTTGTCAGCGAAGAAAATCCACTGTCGTACGCAATTCCCGCGACCTGCATGGTTGACGAGACCAGCTGCGCTTTCGCATGTCGCAGTCGCATATCCGTCAGAAAACTCAATATCGATGAACCCAGGGTCGCCTTGAACACCGCCATGGCGGTACTTTTGGGCAGCCCGGCGGCGTCCGCTATATCGACAATGTTGATATCACTCCGGAAATTCTCCGCAATGAACTCGACCATTCGGGCAGTTTGTTGCAAGCCCCGCTGCGATACCATTGGAATCGGTGAAACCGCCGTGGTGGACCGGCTGACTTCAAGCATTCGCCGGCGTAGATAGAGCAAGGCCTCGTCGAGCACCAGCGCGGTGAGCTCGCTGTGCGCGTTCTGGAGATCGCCTACCCAGTCCAGCACTCTCGACAGTGGCATCCGCGAATCGAGGACAGTTTGAAAAGGTGTCGCCTCCTGCAGCAGGCGAGTCAATTCACCCATCGGCAGGCTCTGAACCAGCTCCGCCAGGGGAACGCGCATACGTAGCAGACGGCAATCCTGGCTGGCAGCCATCACGCCGTGTGGATGCACAGCAGAAAAACAAAGCAGATCACCAGCGGACAGCGCCCAGGCCTGGTCACCGTAGCTGAAGTTCAGCTGGCCGAAGAGCACGGTCCAGAATTCGAAGTAACCACTGCGCTCTCCGCTGTACTCAAGCGGGGATTCAAGAATGGCATCACCGCGAAAGCAACTGGTGTGAAAATCGGGGTGTTCGAGTGAACAATATTCAGCTGAATATCTTGATTGAACCTGTGTCATGAGGCAGCCCGTCTCTATTGTTTTTTTAAGTCACGTGCAGTTGGGCCAGTATAGGAAGGGCGGGCAGAGCGCGGGGTAAAGTAGCGAAAGCGAGTGTAACAAAATGCGAGCAGAAATCAAAAAGCTGCACCAGGATCTTGGCACCACCATCGTGTATGTGACACATGATCAGATCGAAGCCATGACCTTGGCCGATCGAATTGCCGTTATGAAAGACGGCATCGTACAGCAGTTCGGGACGCCGCAGTCGATTTATGATCAACCTGCGAACGTTTTTGTGGCCGGCTTCATGGGCTCCCCCTGCATGAACTTCATCCCCTTGAGGATCGAAAAGCGCAATGGCGAGTTCATGGCGAACATCTCTGATCACGCTGGCCACGTGCATGACATGGACCTGGGAAAAACGGGACGTGAGCTGCATCAAATGGGCCATAACGAGGTATTACTGGGCATTCGTCCTGAGCGTCTGCCTGCACGTTGTGCCGATGAGGTAGAGGACTTGGAGAACCCTACTCTCAAGGCTACGGTCGAGATCGTGGAGCCAACCGGGCCGGATACGATGCTGCATGTTCGCTTGAACGGCGTAAAAGTGACCTGTCGCGTTTCGCCGGATCACATCGTCAAGCCAGGCGATGTGGTGGAGTTGGTGCCGGATTTGTCAAGGGCGGTGTTCTTTGATGCGGAGTCGGAGAAGCGGCTGGCTTAAGCGATGAGCGGGTGGCTACCTTGAAGGTCGTCTTGTAGAGACAACCTGGAGCCTCTATGATTCGGACGTGCGCAATTAAGCGCCGCTGAGTCTGCGTTTCATGCAGCCTTCTCCATCCCTTTAGCCATCTGGAAGTCAGGCGTGAGCATTATCAGCAAAAATTCCCTGATCCACCAGATCATTCTCAGCCTCGAAGCTGACCTCGACACCGTCAAGGCTCAGGCGCGCGGTGCCCATGATGCAGCGACGCACGAAGAAAGCGCAGCTGAGAACAAATACGATACATTTAGTCTCGAAAGCGGCTACCTGGCCTCCGGACTATCTCGAAGAGTACGAGAGATCGAGCAGTCTCTTCAGGCTTATCGGGATCTGGCTCCCCGAGCCTTTGACGATGACGACGAGATTCGACTGACAGCGCTGGTCACGCTCGATGACGATGCGCGGCTGAAGTACTTCATAGGCCCCGGTGCGGCTGGCCTGGTGCTCAGCTTCGAGCAGGTCGACGTTCGGGTCATCACACCTCAGTCCCCGCTCGGCCAACAGCTGCTCGGCAAAGCCGTCGGTGAAGACATCATGCTGATGCAGAAAGGTGTCCAGACTCCAGCGAGCATAACAGACATCGTCTGATTCCAGCTCCCGCTGTACCTACTGCGCATCCGAAGCCGGTGATACCATGTTCTGCTTGCCCTTGCCGGCCAAACACGAGTTATTTCATGTCGCCTCTTGCTATCGGAATAGGCAGCGCCCTGCTCGCCTTCGTGATGTGGGGCTTTCTGCCACTGTATCTCAAACTGCTTGGCACTCTCGGATCGGGTGAGATATTGGCGCACCGCATGGTGTGGTCCCTCCTCTTTCTTGCCGGGCTACTCACTGCACTGAAGCAGTGGCGCTGGCTCAAGCCAACCCTGAAATCGCCACGGCTCATCGTGCTGAGTACCGTCGCGGCCCTGCTGTTGAGTGCCAACTGGATTACTTACATCTGGGCTGTCAATTCGGGCTTCATCGTCAATGCCAGCCTGGGTTACTTCATTAATCCTTTGATCAGCGTGCTGCTGGGCTTCCTGTTTCTGCAGGAGCGAATGCGGCCGATACAGTGGTTGAGTGTGGCAATAGCGGCCTGCGGCGTCATTTATCTCACCATCAGCCTGGGTGAGTTGCCATGGATTGCGCTGGTGCTTGGATTCTCGTTTGGTTTTTACGGCCTTCTACGCAAGCAATCCGTGCTGAACTCGCCGAACGGTCTCACACTGGAAACGATGATTTTGTGCCTGCCGGCGCTGGCCTATCTGCTCTGGCTCGAAGCCGATGGTAGCGGGGCCTTCCTGCACACGAGTATCAGCCAGAACCTGTTGATGATTGGCACCGGTGTCATTACAGCAACGCCACTTCTGCTGTTCGCTCATGCAGCGCAGCGGATACCGCTAGCCACGCTCGGGCTAGTGCAATATGCGGCACCGAGTATTCAGCTGCTACTTGGCGTATTCATGTATAACGAGCCATTTGGCGGCGACCGAATGATCGCCTTTGGTCTGATCTGGACCGCCCTCGCACTGTACAGTGGAGAGGGCTTGCTTCGTATGCGCCAACGGCCGAAGCCCGCTGCCGCGAGCGAGGCCGTCATCGATGCACGGCCGGTGTAATGCAGGTCAGGGCAGCGTTTGCCTACTGAAGTAAGCTTTCATGACTGTATAGAAGTTATGTGGGTCTTCGCTGCCGCACAGCTCGCGAATCGAGTGCATGGCCCACTGCGGCATACCGATATCCAGTGTCTTGACGCCAAGTGCTGACGCCGTAATCGGGCCGATGGTGCTACCGCAGGCCATGTCGGTCCGAACCACGAAACTCTGCCATGGCAAATTACAGCCACTTGCCAATTCCTCATAGAACGCGCTGGTCACGGCATTGGTCGCATAGCGTTGATTGTGGTTCACCTTGATGACCGGACCACGGTTCAGCTGCGGGCCATGGTTCTCATCATGGCGGTCGGGATAATTCGGATGAATCGCATGAGCGTTGTCAGCCGATACCATAAAAGAGCGTTCGAGAAGACGATGGGCACGAACGCTGACATCTTCAGTGGTACTGTCGCTGCGAACAGCCGCCACCATGCGCTGAATGGTCGAGGGCAAAAGATTGCCTTCTGCGCCTTCAGCGGACTGCGAGCCAACTTCTTCATGGTCGTTGAAGACCAGGACACATGGCTCAGACGACTTCGAATCGAGCATGGCCTGCAGCCCGACATGACAGGACAGCAGATTGTCGAGCCTTGCCGAAGCAAGCATCTGTGACTCCACTCCAATAATGGCGCCTGGCTGCGTGTCATAGAGACTCAACTCCCACGACACCACGCGCTTCAGCGAATCGTCACCGGCCGTTTTTCTGGCTTCGTCGAGCAGCAATTGCTCGAAGCGTTCAGTCGAGAAGCCTGCCCCGCCTACCTGTTCGAGCAGCATGACCGGCGGCATATGCTTCTGTGGATTCACCGAGCGATTCTGGTTTACTTCACGATCGAGATGGATAGCCAGACTCGGCACAGTGGCAATGGCTCGTCGAAAATCGATGAGCAGACTACGACGCTCGTCCTTGCTTGTGGTCACCACGACCCGGCCCGCCATCGACAGGTCTCGATCGAACCAGGGATTGAGCAAGGCACCCCCATAGATCTCGACACCGAGCTGGCCAGTGCCATGGCGGCTCAGCGCCGGCAGTGGCTTCAATTTCAGACATGGGCTGTCGGTATGTGCACCGTAGAGCCGCAAGCCCCTGCTGATGGCCTCAGGCTCAGCCAGAGCGGCCATATTGGCGAGGATGACGATGGATGAGCCATTCCTGACAACGTAGCTGCGATCGAGTGCTTCAAGAGACAGCGTGCTCCAGTCGGCAGTGGCATCCAGCGCCGTGAATCCCGCCTTGTCCAGAACTTCGCGCATATTGGCAACAGCGTGGAACGGTGTCGGCGAATTATCGATAAAGGTCAGCAAATCCCTGTTGAAGGTCTCCACTGTAGTATCTTTGGCAGTCATATCAGTATTCCGTTTTCGGATCTTTCGGGTTGTCGGGGGCCTTGGCATCCTGATCAGCCTCTGGCCGGCCACCGTCCTGAGTCAGCTGTTCCAGTCCTTTTCCATCCGATGCACCGTGTTCGCCTGCGGAAGGCTCAGTTACCTCGGAATCAGACGCGACAGTGTCAGGGTGGGCAGGCTCGGGCTCTACCCTGTCGTCAGTAGCCGGTACCGGCTCGGACATTCGACGCCAACCCCAGCGGAGCCAGGCGAGCATCGCAAAAGCCAGCCAGAGGGACCACAGTAGTGCCAGCGCCCGATACAGCCAGATCGGTGTCCAGAACAGTTCTATTTTGGGCAAAGTCGCGGCGGTGTTGTCGATGTACCAGTTGAGCACATTGGCAGATGACCCCATCCCCAGGACGTAGTCCACAGGCTGACCGATCAGGCCTCGCGAAATGCTCAGCAGCACCCAGGCGAAGGCGGCTATCGTCAGCACGATCAGAAGCGCCTGATAAGCTCTTTGCTGTGAGCGACTGAGCTGGCTCATGATCCGCTCCCGATAGAACAGCGCAGTGAGCCAGAACAGCAGAATGCCCAGTCCGGCCACCCAGCCCAGGCTCGCCCCTGCAGCCAGCAGCATCCATTGGCCAATACCAAGTGGGTTGTTGCGCAGGAGACCAGCCACGACCGCGGCAACCAGCAGCACGATGAGCAAGGGCCAGAACAGCAGGGCCGGTCCATATTTCGGGCCGGCCATATGCAGCAGCCAGGCATCGCCAGGCAGAACGGTCGTGATTTCAATGTTATTCAGCGCCACAGGAAACTCTATGGCTGGCGTCGAGCCACGCCAGTGGCTTCGCTGTGGTTCAGTCCACGCCACTTCGACGGTCTGACTGCCGAAGCCCAGAATCACGTCGATCGATCCGCGCTTCTGCGGCTGCGGCACGCGTTCACCGTTCAGCATGACCGAGGTGATTTCAGCCTTTTCAGGCAGGCGGAATGAAAAACGCTGGCTCCTGGAGGCCCTCGCTTCGATAGTGAGATGACTCTCCGCTGAGGCCTGGCTGAAGGTCTTGCGCAGCCTCGCCTGATCGATGGTCAGCTGTTTGCCTTCGATGACTTCGGGCCGGGTGATATCGAGCGAGACACTCTCCCCGGGCCGGGGCAACCAGCTCGGTTGCCACACACCACGGGAGGTCACGCTGTAGGGCGCTATGCCCGAATAGGTGACTCGCCACAGCGGTCCCACGGCCAGGTTCCACTGTTCGGTCCAGCTATCGTTCACCGGCGCTTCGAGCTGCAGGCTCTGTCGTGGTGTCAGCGTGGATGTCCAGCTTGCGGTGTCCTGGCCGTCCTGCAGCGTCACTCGGATCCAGCCAGGCTTTGGCGTTTCGAAGCGACCCATGAGGGTCTCACCGGGCAAGAGCGGCAGATCGATGGTGAGACTTCCCTCCAGTGGCGCGACCCGCTCTACGGTCGTCCTGACCTGCCAGTCGACGCCGAGATTGAGTGTTCTGCTCACCTTGGCGAATGGAGGTGCGGGCTCCTGAAATAAGTGTTTGCGGGCATCAGCTCTTCTGCCACTGCTTGAATCGCGCTCGAAAGTGAGTTCACGCCCCAGCAGTTGGGTGCCGGACAGCCCCGAGGCCACCCAGTCGGCACTCTGCACATCAACATAGTGTGGCAGTAGCGGAAAGTAGATCTTGAACTGATCAAGATCCTCGACCTCGGCTTCGAGCCGCAGCGTGAACACGCCGGCCTCGAGCTCAGTGTGCCACACGCCTTCCGGATCGGTATGCCAGCGTTCGACCGGCTGAGTATTTACAGAAACAGTGTCAGGTACCCACCAGCCGCGTCGGGCTGGCAGGGGCACCATCTGTCTGGTCTGACTACTGACGACCAGGGTAAGCACAGCCTTCTGATTGTCCAGCACCAGGGAGGCCCGATCTACGCTGACGCAACTCGGTAGACAGGCTGGTGGCATCAGCAATCGTGCCTCCATCTGTTGCAACAAGGTCTGCGACGGCGCGACGAATGAAGCAGGGTCTGAAGTCATCTCGATATTCGGCCCGCGACCGCTGCCGACCTGTTGTGCCTCCGTAGACGGTGACCAGAGCAATGGGATCGAACAGCCGAACACAAGCGCCACACCAAGGCGTGTAGTGATACCTGGCTGCCAGGCACTACTATGCGCATCGGTTGGCGGGGATGCTGGCTTGCCACGTCTGAAACGCCGACCAAGCGAACCAAAGATGCCCGCATCCGGAAAATCGTCAGACTCGTCCCCATACTCTTTCGGTAACCAGAGACGGATGAGCAGGAAGGCCAGCAGCAGCAGGTGCAGACAAAGTGCTACCGCCGTCTGCCATCGTGACAGCACGATCAGGCGCAGCGAATCGGACTGGCTCGCCGCACTTTGCCAGTTCAGTGAGATACGGTGCCATCGCCATTCAGGCACGGCAGGCCCGGTCTGTAGCGGCTGGTCACCGACATCGTATAACCATTCGGCATCTGGATCTGTTCGCGGTTTGGACATGAGCGGTGCGCTCTTGCGTCGATCGAAAGCCTGCGAAGCCATCGGCGCTTCAAGTTCACGACTGAGCGCATGAGCTGCCGTCTGTGGCAAGGCAGCCTGTTCTGGCAGCAGAGGGCGCTCGAGCTGTGGATGCATGATCAGACGCAACTGCTCGGCGGAGTAGATCACAAGGAAGACAGAGAGCGCGGTCAACGCAGTCAGATGACCGATTCGGCGCATGGTTTCGAGGCGGAACCGCAGGGTGCCGGCGGCATTCGCCCGAGCGAGCGGACGACCCAATAACAGGGTTGCGATCAGCAGGAACAGCAGCACACTCGCAGCCTGATAGGCAATGGCGACAGCCGGTAATGCAATCATTCCCCAGCCAGCGCCATAGATCCTGAAGACACAGACGCCAGCGAAAAGAATCAGAAAAAGATCCCAAACCGACCATTCATCCAACCAGGTACCAGCGCTGAAATCAGCACCCAGCGCAGCCAGTGCCCACCAGCCTGGAGGCAGCATGATGTCCAGGCTCAGTTCGCTGAGCGGATGCTTCCAGCCGCTGGCTGGCATGGTATAGGTAAGCCCATTGTGCAAGGCTGGCAGCCTGGACACGGCATCCAGATTGACTGCCGTTGAGCGAATTTCAACACCGTGCAGACCGGAGTCTTCGAGCTGGGTAATACTCTGAGGCGCACCGTCGAGCCTGACGTGGCCGAGAAAAAACGGCGGTGCCATCTCGATACGCCAGCCATCGTTCATACGTCCGGTCAACCGGTCCCGCCAGAGCCATTCACGAGCATCGAACTGCAGCCAGACCGTGCTCACCTGCCGCAGCTCGTTGTTCTCCACCTTGCCCACACCTCTGTCCAGTTCTTTCAGCAAGAGCGGTGAACCGGGCGCTACCCGGAATGCTGGCAGCGTCTTCCAGTCTGCCGGCAGCAGGGTTCTGTCAGGATCGATGGCCTCGCCATTGATTTCAATCCGACGCAGGCTGGGGCGGCTTTCCACGACCCAGATTTCCTGGGAGGGCCAGCTGCCCTCGGCAGGTTCTGCAATCGAGTAGGCATTGACCTCACTGGTCTGCCGAAATACCGCGTTAATGGTGAAAGAACCTGGCTGCAGCTGAACCTTCAGTGCACCATCCGATTCAATCTTTGCAGGTAGCGGGCTGGTAAGATCGATGAGTTTGAAGCCAGGCAACTGAAAGCCAGGCAAGACGGCCTCACGGCTGTCTCCGGCAACATCGAGAACGAGCTGGGTGTACAGCATTTTTGGCTGATCGTCGAGTAACTTGCGGTAAACCTGGAGACGCAGAGAAGCCGGTTTGGCAGCATTCTTGTCGCGATCAGTGACCAGCCAGATATCATTTTTGTCGTCGATATAGACTTCATTGCTCAACACCCCGGAGCGCTGCAGCTGAACAGGTCCGAATGCGAGCGGCACTGCCAGTTTCTGCGGAGCGCTTTTCCAGCGGAGTTCGCCGCGGATCTCATGCTCGCCAGCACCCACGTAAATACCAGGCTCGCCTTGTGAGGAAGCGACTACCGGGGCGCGCCTGCCATCCACCATGACATCCTGTGGCCAGGTCGTCCTGTCTCCGGGCAAGGGTGCAAACACTTCCTTCCGCGCCGAAAGCCGAAAATCGAAGGCAGCACTGTTGGTTCCGAGGTTGACAGCCAGCGGGCTGACGTAGAAGCAGACATCCTCGAGGGTGCCATTGCGCTCCGCCTTGTCATCTCGATTGAGCGCAGTCCTGGTACACGCGAGCTGTTCGTTGCGCTGCAGAATCCAGGGCACCCATTGCTGCAGAGCGTCAGGCCAGGCGTCGACGATGGACAGCTGCTGGGGACTCAGTTGTGACATGGACGCAGACGATTGTGCGAACGCAGGTGATGAATACAGGAAAAATAGCAGAACTGGCCAAAACAGCACGCCGCCGAGCCCGAAAAAACCTCGGTCAGTGGAGCCATTCATTCGTGGCCATGCGAACCTGTGCGCAACGCAAACTTCAGCTTTCATGGAAAATGTCTTATAAATAGTAAAGCGGGTGCTCGCGAAAGTAGCGTCAGGGCCAGCTAAATGCAACTTAAGACACCGTGAGACTAGGAGAATACGTAATAACAATGGCGCATCGCATTGATACTTCTGACATCTGGCTCCTCGATATCGAGGCCTACTCCGGTGAAAGTGACAGTTTCCCGGTCGCCATCGCCTGGGGCATCATGGGCGGGCAGATCAACCATGAGCTCATCATTCCTGAAGATGAGTGGGTCGAAGAAGCCGAAGACCAGCCCACCACCTCCGAATTCAATCTAGATGATTTGCGGGAGCGAGGGACCACCGCACTTGATATCATCAGGCAACTCAACGAAGAGCTGGCAGACAAGCAGGTCGTGGTTGACGGGCTCGATATTGATGAGGCCTTGCTGGAGCGTCTATATGAGCCCTACGGTGCGGAGCCATCATTCGAAATTCATAGCCTGACCAACTTCCTGAGCGATAATAATATCGACTACGACTTTCATGAGCTGTATGAACGGCGAACAGAATTCGTGCAGGAGCAGGCCCAGGGGACCGATGAGGCCGAAAAGAGCGTATTCGCGCTCCATCAGCTCATCGAAGAGTATGTTCAGAGGGAAGAAGACTAACTGCGCTTGCCATAAAATCGGGGGCGCCCGACGCTCATATTGCGTGTTTCGGAAGCTAGCCTTGCATGAGGTCTGGCGTCTGGTTCACGTGGCTCTTTCTTCTTGGCATCATCCAGCCTGTCGGACTTTCTGCGTCTCGGCTGAACTGACTCGTTTTCCCAGTTAGGCTCGGCCGCTGCCTCCTCCTTGCTGCCGACCCAGTATTTCTCGACCGCCATGGCCACGCGCTCGGAAATATCATCGTCTCGACTGTAATATTCGCGGTCGAGCAGCATTTCGCTGATCGCCCTGACCGCATCGGCCATTTCGTCACATGCCATCTGTAGACGATAACTGAGCGCTTCGATTTCATCGTCATCCATGGCCTGAAGCCGATGCCCGGCCTCATGAAAAAACGCATTCTTGATCCAGTGCCTGAGAAAAAGAGCCTTCTGGAGAATATTCCAATGCTGTTCAGGTATTTCGAGATCGTAGATGATGTCCTCGGTCACCTTGCCAAGTTGCCCCTGGCTGCTGGTGTACATCATTTTTCGCAGCCGGCTTTTCCAGCGGCTGGCGATGCTGTGAGGGCTCGTCCCATAGAGGCCGGCAAGTGTGTGCTCAAGCGCCTGCGCCTGGTAAAAAGCCTTGCCTAACAGGGCCAGCAAGGGGACGGCTGGTTCACCGTATTCAGTTGATTCGGACATGGTAAATCTGTAGCTCGGTCTGTTTTATAGAAGTTTGGCTGGAATAAAGACTTGTTTTGTGACTATTTTCCGTGACTGTAGAGAATGAGCAGGGCAAAATCCACGCCCTAGTTAGCAGTTCCGGCAAGGACCACAAATGATCTTCAGCGCAAGCTTTCAATCTCACCTCCGCAAGGCGATGCTCTGGAGCAGGTCCTTTCATTATAAGCCAATAATGGCTGGCCTGCTGTCAACAATGCTGCTTTCAGCGTCTGCGCACGTTCTGGCGGATGATGCCGACAGCGGTGCAGCCCTCTCTTCGGCCATCGAAAATGCTCCGGCGAAGAAGCCCAGGAAAAAGCGCGGCCCGGAGATTGTGCCCAAGCACGAGCGCTCGTATATCGGCATCTTCGGCACGCAATTGGAAGTTCGTGGTGTCACCCTGGCCAAGGACGATCTCAAGTTTGATGGCGCCTCCATAGTCGCCGGAACATATCTCAGCGATTACTTCCGACTCGAGGCGCGGGCTGGCACGGGGCTGGAGACGGCCGTAGCTGCTGATGACCCGGAAAACTCGCTTGAATTCGATATCGATTATTATATTTCCGGGCTTATCGGACCACAGGCCAACCTGACAGACTATTTCCAGGTCTACGGCCTGGTCGGCGTCACTCGGCTGGTCGCGTCTACCGATCGCTCGGCACTTCGGGGCTTCCCGGACATCCCTGAAGGACTGATCGACAGCTCATTCAGCTTCTCGTACATACTCGGCACGGACATCCATATTCACTACGATATATGGGCATCCCTCGAATTCGGGCAGCTGCATAAAGACACCCTCACCAATATCAGAACCGAGTTCCTGAACCTCGGCATCAAGTACGAGTTCTGATCAGCCAGCAGCTGTGAATTCTGGGGTTACGGGCGAAGTCTTCAGGAATTGACTGTTTCGTAAAGTCCGTCACCTCGAAGGCCTCTTTCAGGGCAGGACTCAGCTTGAATGATCGCAGATTGCTGGAAAACAGCAGCGTGCCCCCATCTTCCAGGCGCTGCATGGAGGCACGAATCATATCCTCGTGATCACGCTGTATATCCAGCACCCCGGTCATGCGTTTGGAGTTCGAAAAACTAGGCGGGTCGAGAAAGATAAGGTCGAAGCGTTCCCGCTTCGTTTCACTGGATGACAACCACTCCATCACATCAGCCTGCAGGAACCTGTGCTGACCACTGTTGAGGCCATTCAGCCCAAAATTATGAATCGCCCAGTTGAGATAGGTCTGTGACATATCCACGCTCAGCGTTTCCGCAGCCCCGCCTGCTGCGGCCTGCAATGATGCTACCGCTGTATAGCTGAAGAGATTCAACACCCGCTTGCCTTTGGCCTGCTCACGAAGCCACGCGCGCGCAGGTCGATGATCCAGAAAAAGCCCGGTATCGAGATAGTCATGCAGGTTGACGTACACTCTCATGCCCGCCTCCTGCACGATACGGAATGGCGCAGGTAAAGAGGACTGTCCAGGCGGTCGTGACAAGGGAGACGGGCCCGAGCGGCCTGCCTTTTCGTATTGACTGTTGCCGCGCTGCCTACTGCGCTGCTTGATTACGACCCTGCTTTCATCAAGCTCAAGCACTGACGAAATCACTGCTCTGGCCGCGATAAGCCGCTGCCTCGCCTTGACTGGATCTACAGATTTCGGCGCAGCATATTCCTGCAGGGACACTTCGCCTTCATACCAATCCAGTGCAAAGGCGAACTCGGGGATATCGGCATCATAGAGCCGGTAACAACTGACGTCGTTCCGTCCGGCCCACTTGCGCAGCTGTTTCAGATTCTTCCTGAGGCGGTTGGCCAGGGTTTGCTGGTGCTCGCTCCAGGTCTCTGGACTAACGCCCTGCCCTGACGGCATCGCCAGATTTTCAGTAAAATCGTCCTGATGGGGAGACCTGTCAATCGGTTGGGCATCAGTCGTCCCATTACGATCGGCTTTGGGCCCGCCGTAGAGTTCAAAGACACTCAGCACCACTTCGAGATCGCCGTTATACAGCTGGTATTGCTTCTTCGGCTTGAGATGCATGACCTGTGGCACATCTGGCAGACCAGATAGAACCGCAAGCCTGCAATCATGCTTCAACTGCTTCAGCGCCGTTGCCCAGTCAGCATAGAGTCGCTGTATCTCGAGCGTGCTACCGAGTCGTTCGCCGTAAGGCGGATTGGTGGCGATGAGTCCGTAGGCAGAGGCCTCCGGCGCACTCATGGCCTCTGAAGCCGAGCGTCGCTCCAGATCGATGAACTCCACGACGTCTGCGCTTCTGATGTTGATGCTGGCATGGGTCAGCGCCTTCGGATCGACATCACGTCCGAGACAGCGACCGGTCCAGCGCTGCCGGGCAGCCGCTGCCTGTGCTGTCGCATCAACGATAACCGCCTGCCAGAGTTCTGGCTCATGCCAGCGGGCATACCTGAAGAGGCCGGTCTCGCGCAGGAGACCGGGTGCCTGTTGAATCGCCATGTGAGCCGCTTCGATCAAAATGGTGCCGGAGCCACAGAATGGATCGAGCATGGAGGCCGCCGGATCAGCTGCGACCATCTCCGGCCAGCCAGCCCGCATGAGCACAGCCGCCGCCAGATGCTCTTTGACAGGCGCTGCTCCCTGCGCATTTCGGTAGCCTCGCTGGTGGAGACTACGGCGGCTGCAGTCGAGCGCGATACTGAAGCCCCGTCCAAAGCCGGCAGCGATGACCTGGCGTGCATTGTCCCGGTCAAGATACGGTGGCGCTTCACCAGCAGCGCGAAAGGCGTCGACGATGGCATCCTTGATCAACTGTGCACCAAAGCCGGCGCTGCGAATATCGCCGTCCTGTCCCTTCGCATCTATCCAGAATGGACTATCCGGCTCAAGCAGACGAACCCAGTCGATGCTGGCAGCGGCCTCCGAGAGGGCACTCACCTGTGTCGTTTTGTTATCGACAGCCAGGTTGATTAACACTCTGCTTACCAGACGGCTGTACATCAGCAGCCAGTAAATCTGGCCCAGGGTGGCATGGCTTACCGCCCTCGTTCGCAACAGCTGATCGGTCTGAAGGCCGCAGCCCGCAATCTCCGAGGCGACGAGATGATCGAAACCTCTGGGGTAGACCAGCTGGATCTGAGTGGTTTGCAGGCTGTCGGTAAACAAGGGATTAGAATTAAAACTCATTTTGATAGACCAAACTATTCGTTCACATGCAGCGGGAATTAACGCTACTTTGATGGTGTGGAGACTGTGGCCCATGCAAAAGGCAGTGGCAAGCACAGATTCGTTCTTGGTACGGCCGCAATGGCAATGGTCCTCCGCCATGTCTGACAAGGCCCGATTCGAGCGCTCCGGTCCTCACCGGGGGCAGCCATAAAGGGCATCAGGAATTCGAGCTTTGTCGGCATCGAATGTTCAATTTACCAGATCGTGAGGAATGGAAATAATGAAGAGACAGAAGCGTGACATGTCTGAACGGGCTTACTCGAAGGGCTATCAGGTCGGCGTATCGGGTCGTTCAAAAGATCTTTGTCCAGACACAAATCACGATACATGGATGAGCGGCTGGCGTGACGGCCGCGCGGATAATTGGGATGGACTCACCGGAGTTTCCGGACTTCACAAACAACATACCCTGCACGGCTGATCAGGCAGCCAGTAAGCACCGACGATTAGCGACTTTCCCTGGCCAGACAGGTCCAGGCTGACATCTCCACCCACCCATTGTCGCGTCGTCAGGCAGCCCGGTCTCCGGGCTGCCCCATATCAAGATCCGCTATAGCTTCCACCAGCGCAGGTCCTGCGTAAATAAATCCGGTATACACCTGCACCAGAGCAGCACCACGCTGCAGTTTGGCCGCGGCGTCTGAAGGCGTCATGATACCGCCAGATGCAATAACCGGCATATCTGAATCGACCTCGCGCAAGGCTGTGACCAGCCACTGCAACAATTCATCTGCCCGAGCAGTCAGGGGCGCACCGCTCAATCCTCCAATTTCCCGCGCATGCTGGGCCGCCTCGACGCCCTGCCGCGACAGCGTGGTATTTGTCGCAATCAGGGCGTCTATACCAGCACGGTGAGCCTGAACGGCCACGCTCTGGACTTCTTCATGCGTTAGGTCGGGTGCAATCTTGAGGGCCAAGGGCACATAGCGGCCTGATTGCTTTTCGAGGCGCGCCTGCTCCGCCTTCATTGTTTCGAGCAATTGATCCAGTGCCGAACCAAACTGCAGTGCTCTCAGGCCAGGCGTATTGGGGGATGAGAGGTTGATCGTGACGTAGTCGGCCACACTGTGGACGGCGCGAAAACAGTCAAGATAATCGATGTGAGCCGACTCTGCCGGAGTATCCTTGTTCTTGCCGATATTCACGCCGACTATGCCGGGCCAATTTCGCGCCTGAAGGCGAGACACCAGCTTTTCCACACCAAGGTTATTGAAGCCCATGCGGTTGATGATGGCCTGACGGTCTTCGAGCCTGAACATTCGAGGCTTGTCGCTACCCACCTGTGGCTTTGGCGTAACCGTCCCCACTTCGATGAAGCCGAAACCGAGTGAACCGAACGCGTCGATACACTCGCCGTCCTTGTCCAGCCCTGCAGCGAGGCCAACCCTGTTCGGAAAGTCCAGCCCCATCACCTTGATGACGCCAGGCTGACCAGCCACTGAACCCCGAGCAAGCTTTTTCAGAAGTCCGGTACGCTGCATGAAACGCAGCCCCGCCAGCGCCTTGTCGTGGGATTGCTCCGCATCAAGCCGGAACAGGAAGTTTCTCATCCACGGATACATTCTTGCCAGAGCACTCATCATTCGCTGCTCTCCTTTTCGCTGCTTTTCCTACCCCCGCACCAGCCGCCCGGCTCGTGTCGAGGCGGGAGTATAACGATGCCATCGCGAAGACGAAAGGACAGAGTGTGTCACCCTGCGGACAGGGAATGTTTCAGTACTGTCACTTATCCACGAATTCTGTGGATAACTTTGTGTGTATCACAAGAGCAACGTGCCGGAGCCTACTGCGACGCGGCTTTGGCGCAGATCGTTCGATTTTTACCCACACCGTTTGCGGGCCGCACTCAGGAAAAAAAGGACGTGTATAAAGTTCGAAATGCAAGCCCTGTCAGCACCAATTTGAACCAGAATTTGAAACGATCTTCATTGACATGTTGAAGAACACGAAGTCCGACCCTGGTGCCGAACCAGGCTGCGAAGATCATGCAGGCGAGCACTGTGAGCCACGGCATGAAGCTGAAACCAGCCAGGCCAAAGACCAGAATCTTCAGACCATGCTGTGTCGTCATGCAGGTTGAGAACAGCGCGGTGTAGCGCCATTTATCCAATCCCGAACGTCCGATCCAGGCCGAGACCAGCGGACCCGTCGCGCCGACGAGCATGGTCGCCAGCGTAGTCAGCAGTCCGCCGGTCAGCAGACCAATTGGACTGCGCAGTCCCAGCTGGGGCACTTTTCCCCAGCACAGGTAGAGGATGAAGAGCGAAATGATGACGGGAATCCAGCGCTGATCCATACGCACCAGCAGCGCTACGGCCAGAATGGAAGCGACTACCGCGCCTATTGCGAAGAACATGGCCTGAGATCGATCGAGTTGCTCGCGAGTGAGCACCGCTCGGCTGGCATTCGAGCCCATCTGCACCAGACCATGTAATGGGATGAGCGCCAGCGGAGGCACCAGGCCGGCCATGATGATGACCAACAGCGATCCACCGCCGACACCGAGAGCAGCGGTCAGGACCGAACCGACGAAACTCGCCGCCGTCAGTACGATGAGATCGATGATCGACATCATCTCTGGCAACAGCGAATTCATGGTACGTCAGGCCATCAGACTGTTGGTCTTGATCTTCTGCAACTTGTCGCGAAGCTGCGCGGCCTTTTCAAATTCGAGATTTCTCGCAGCTTCATACATGGCGTCTTCAAGCGCCTTGAGCGCCTTCATGGCCTGTTTTGGATCATCCGGTAAAATATCCGGCCCAGTGTAATCCATGCTTGGCTCGGCCACCTTACGCTGCGCTGTACCCTTCTTCTTGCCTGGGTTGTACGCGCCCTCCATGATGTCCTGTACGTTCTTGTCAAGCGCTGTTGGCGTGATGCCGTGCTCGAGATTGTGCTCGATCTGCTTGGTACGGCGGCGGTCTGTCTCGTCGAGGGCCCGCTGCATGCTGTCGGTGATCTTGTCTGCATACAGGATGGCGCGCCCACGAAGATTTCGCGCAGCTCGGCCGATGGTCTGTATCAGCGAGCGATCACTGCGCAGGAAGCCTTCCTTGTCGGCGTCGAGAATAGCTACGAGCGAGACTTCGGGCATATCGAGACCTTCTCTCAGCAGGTTGATGCCGACGAGGACGTCGAATACGCCTAGCCTGAGATCCCTGATGATCTCGACCCGCTCAACGGTATCAATATCGGAATGCAGGTAGCGTACGCGGATCCCATGCTCCATCAGATAGTCTGTGAGATCCTCCGCCATCCGTTTGGTCAGTACCGTCACCAACACACGCTCCTGTCGCGCTACGGTGGTCCTGATCTGGCCCATCAGATCATCCACCTGCGTTTTCGCTGGCAGGATCTCGATCACCGGGTCGATCAGACCTGTGGGCCGCACCACCTGTTCAACGATCTGGCTCTGATGCTCGGCCTCATACTTGCTCGGCGTAGCCGATACAAAAATAGTCTGGGGCGCGGTCCGCTCCCATTCGTCGAAACGCAAGGGCCTGTTGTCCAGCGCCGAGGGCAAGCGGAAGCCATATTCCACCAATGTTTCCTTGCGCGAGCGGTCTCCACGATACATCGCACCGATCTGCGGTACTGTCGCATGGGATTCATCGATGATCAGCAGCGCATCGGCCGGGAGATAGTCGTACAGGGTCGGTGGTGGCTCGCCCGTCGCACGGCCTGAGAGATAGCGGCTGTAGTTCTCGATGCCGTTGCAATAGCCCAGCTCCTGCATCATTTCGAGATCGTAGCGGCAGCGTTCCTCGAGCCGCTGGGCTTCGAGCAGGCGATGGTTGTCGCGCATGTTCTTCAGGCGCTCGGTCAGCTCGGCCTTGATGCCGCTGATGGCATCCAGAATGATCTGGCGAGGGGTGACATAGTGCGTTTTCGGATAGATCGTCGCTCGCGGCACCTTGCGAATGACCTCGCCGGTCAAGGGATCGAACCATGACAGCGACTCCACCTCATCATCGAAAAGCTCGATACGCAGCGCTTCGCTTTCGGACTCCGCCGGGAACACGTCGATGACATCCCCCCTCACCCGGTAATTGGCGCGGTGCAGCTCGACGTCATTACGCTTGTATTGCAGCTCTGCGAGCCGCCTGACGATGGTGCGCTGGTCGATGGTGTCGCCACGATCGAGGTGCAGCATCATCTTCATGTAGGATTTCGGATCGCCCAGGCCATAGATGCACGAAACAGTCGCGACGATGATGACGTCCCGGCGCTCCATCAGTGCTTTCGTGGCGGAGAGTCGCATCTGTTCGATGTGCTCGTTGACTGACGAATCCTTCTCTATGAAGGTATCCGATGACGGCACATAAGCTTCTGGCTGGTAATAGTCATAGTAGGAGACGAAATATTCGACCGCATTGTTGGGGAAGAACTCCTTGAACTCGCCATAGAGCTGCGCCGCCAGCGTCTTGTTGTGCGCCAGTACCATGGTCGGCCGGTTCACCTGCGAGATGACATTGGCCATGGTGTAGGTCTTGCCGCTACCGGTGACACCGAGCAGGGTCTGGTGACTCAGGCCGTCGTTCAGGCCCTCTACGAGTTTGGCTATGGCCTGAGGCTGGTCGCCCGCTGGTTCATAGGTACTCTTCAGTTCAAATGATTTCATACTTCCTTCAATCCGTGTCAGGCGCTATCGATGCAATTGGCCTGATGTTACAATTTCGCCCAGTGTTACCACCCTACTCTCAATCATCAAGAAAGGACCGCCTGCGTGGAAATTCAGTTGTCGGATCGTGTCAACAGCATCAAACCCTCGCCTACACTCGCCGTGACCAACCGCGCTGCCGAGCTCAAGGCAGCTGGTCATGATGTCATCGCACTTGGCGCCGGTGAGCCGGACTTTGATACGCCAGAGCATATCAAGGAAGCGGCGATCAAGGCGATCAGAGACGGTCGCACCAAATACACCGCCGTCGATGGCACGCCCGAGCTGAAGCACGCGATCATCGATAAGTTCAAGCGCGACAACAAGCTCAATTACGAAGCCAATCAGATACTGGTGTCATGTGGGGGCAAACAGAGTTTCTTCAACCTGTCGCTCGCGCTGCTCAATCCTGGTGACGAAGTCATCATTCCGGCACCCTACTGGGTGTCTTATCCGGATATGGTCCTGATTTCGGGCGGCAAGCCGGTATTCATCGACACCACTGTCGAAGCTCGCTTCAAGATTACAGCTGAGCAACTCGAACAGGCGATCACGCCAAAGACCCGGCTTTTCGTCATCAACAGCCCATCCAACCCTAGCGGCGTGGCCTATACGCGTCAGGAACTCACAGCGCTTGCCGAGGTGCTGAAAAAGCACGAGCAGGTGCTGATTGCCACTGATGACATGTATGAGCATTTGCTATGGAACGAGGAAGGCTTCTGCAATTTGCTGGACGTCGCGCCCGAATTGATCGACCGAACAGTCGTGCTTAACGGCGTGTCGAAAGCCTACTCCATGACGGGTTGGCGTATCGGATACGCCGGCGGCCCGCTGAAGCTGATCAATGCCATGAAGAAAGTGCAGTCACAGAGCACGTCGAATCCTGCTTCCATTTCACAGGCTGCTGCAGTGGCAGCGCTGAACGGTAGCCAGGATTGCATTCAGCCGATGCTGAAAGCATTCAAGGAACGTCATGATTATATCGTCGAGGCACTCAACGCCATTCCAGGCGTGAACTGCCCTGAATCTGATGGCACCTTCTACAGCTTTCCCGGTTTTCAGGGCGTGATGGAGCGACTGGGCATGGCCAGCGATGTCGAACTCGCCGAACATCTGCTGGTGAAGAACGGCGTGGCTTTAGTACCAGGCTCTGCCTTCGGTACGCCGGGCCATCTGCGAATATCTTTCGCCACAAGCATGGGCAACCTCGAAAAAGCCATGCAACGTCTGCAAAGTCTGGGTAATTAATAGATATGCCATTACTGCATTTGGATCAGATTTCTCTCGCTTATGGAATGAACCCCCTGCTCGACAACGTCTCGGTTGTGATCGAGCGGGGTGAAAAAGTCGCGCTCGTGGGGCGCAATGGCGAGGGCAAATCCACCCTGCTGCGCCTGCTGTCTAAACAGGCGGAGCCGGACAGCGGTGAGATCCGTGGTCTGGATGCGATCAATGTCGGCGTACTGGACCAGGACCTGCCGGAACGTACTGACACGACGGTATTCGAACTCGTGGCTGGTGGCCTGGCTGAAGCCGGTGAGCTGATTACCAGGTTTCACGAACTCTCGCATAGCGAGCTCGACGAAAAGGGCCTGGAAGCCCTGTCTGTCGTGCAGTCGCGCATGGAAGCCCTGAATGCCTGGCAGCTCGAGACCAAGGTGGAAGCCATCATCACCCAGCTTGGCCTCAAGCCAGAGGTCACCTTGAAGTCGCTGTCAGGCGGCTGGCGCCGACGTGCCCTGTTGGGGCGCGCACTGGTGTCCGATCCGGATCTGCTGCTGCTCGATGAGCCTACGAACCACCTCGACATCCCGGCGATCGAATGGCTGGAAGGCTTTATCCGCAATTTCCGTGGCGCCGTCATCGTCGTGACGCACGATCGCCGCTTTCTGGCGAATGTGGTCAACCGCGTACTTGAGCTCGATCGTGGCAACATCTATTCAGTCAGTGCGAGTTACCCCGAGTATCTCGAGCAGCGGGAAAAACGCCTGCAGGATGAGGCCACGGAACAGGCACTGTTCGACAAGCGCCTGGCTGAGGAGGAAGTCTGGATCCGTCAGGGCATCAAGGCTCGACGCACCAGGAACGAAGGTCGCGTACGCGCACTGAAAGCCTTACGGGTGGAGCGCTCACAACGTCGTGAGCAGCTGGGCAAGGCCAACATCGAGCTCGAAAATGCTGACAAGAGCGGCAAACTGGTGATCGAGGCCGAAGGCGTCACCTATAGCTACAACGCGAGCAGCACTGATACGCCGGTGGTGAAAAACCTCAAGCTGCAGATACAGCGCGGCGACCGCATCGGTATCGTCGGCAGTAACGGCTGTGGCAAATCCACACTATTGAAGCTGCTGCTGGGCGATCTCACGCCAGATGCCGGCAAGATCAGGCACGGCACCAAGTTGCAGATTGCCTACTTCGACCAGTTGCGCAACCAGCTGGATCCGAAGAAGACCGTTATCGATAACGTCAGTGGTGGCCAGGATTTCATCGAGATCAATGGCAAGCGCAAGCATATCATTGGCTACCTCGGTGACTTCCTGTTCCCCCCTGCCCGAGCGCGAACCCCGCTTTCGGCGCTCTCTGGTGGCGAACGGAACCGTGTGCTGCTGGCCAAGCTGTTCACCCAGCCCGCGAACCTCCTGGTGATGGACGAACCGACCAACGATCTGGATGTCGAAACACTGGAAATGCTCGAAGAGTTGCTGACCGAGTACAAGGGTACGCTGCTGCTGGTGAGCCACGACCGGGAATTTCTCGATCAGGTGGTGACCAGCACCCTCGCCTACGAAGGCCAGGGCCGCTTCAAGGAATATGTTGGCGGCTATACCGACTGGGTTCGTCAGGGACATGGCTTTACCGCCGCCAACAGTGGGCTGGAGAGTCTTGCTGACGACACCTCAGCCGCTGATAACACTCAGGCTGACAGTGTCCCGGCAAAATCGGCCGCTGCTTCGCCCGCGTCCGCACAGAAACCTGAGCCGAAAAAGAAGCTGAGTTACAAACTGGAGCGCGAGTTACAGCAGTTGCCTGTGCAGATTGAAACCCTGGAAACATCGATCACCGCCATGCAACTGGCAATGGCCGAACCGGGTTTCTTCGCCAGACAGCAGAATGAGATCAACAAGGATACTGACAAGCTGGCACGACTGGAGGCAGAACTCGCGTCCGCCATGGAACGCTGGCTCGAGCTCGAATCGATGTAGCTTGCCGGCTCGTCGGGAGTGAGCCAGAGCGGCTCAATAACGTAGTGAACTATCATATAAGCTGAAAGGAGACACGATATGCACTACACCAGACAGGTTCTGACGGGTAGCGTACTGGCACTGGGTATGGCCCTCGTCGGCTGTGGAGAGTCGGCCGAAGACATGGATCGAGCGGGCGAGGATCTTTCTCGCGCGACCGAGGACATGGTCGAGAGCGGGAAGCGTATGGCAGGTGAAGCAGCTGAAGAAACGGGCGAGTTCATCGACCGCGCTGGTGACAGCCTCAGCGATGCCGGCGCGCGCGCGAAGGAGTTGGGCCAGTCCGCCCTCAACAAGACGGGCGAAATGGCCTCGGATGCCGGCGACGCCATGCAGGACATGGGCAATGAGGCCAACGAAGCCATGCGTGACGATCCGAACGATCAGGACACTACAGACCGCATGGAATAAGAAGACCCGATCGCATCATATGACTGAGCGCCTGCGCTGCCGGAGCAGGCGCCATTCCTCCAGAAGCCCTATAGCCAGACTACCGCACATCAGCAGCAGAACTATCGTAAAGGGCAATGCTGTCGTGATTGCACCCGCATGCAAGGCGTCCAGAGCAAGCGTCCCACCCCCGACCAGCAACATCGATGCGATGAGCCCTTCCAGAGTGGCCCAGAAAACACGTTGCGATGTCGACGAATCCAGGGCACCGCCCGACGACAGCGAATCCGCTACCAGACTCGCGGAATCAGAAGAACTGACGAAAAATACGACCACGGCCAGAAGACCCAGCACAACGGTCACCTCAGACCACGGCAGCGTCTTCAGCATGGTGAAAAGCGCCAGTGACGGCTGATTGCCCAGCGCCTGCAGTTCACTACCGCCAGCCTGCAACTGCAGTATTGCACTCCCCCCGAATATCGTCAGCCACATGAAGGTCAGGATACTTGGAATAACGAGCATGGCCACGAGGCATTGTCGAATGGTGCGACCACGAGAGATACGAGCCACGAAAAGCCCTACAAATGGTGTCCAGGAGATCCACCAGGCCCAGTAGAACACCGTCCACTGGTGGTACCAGGCTTCATCGTCACGATCGAACCAGAGGCTTAACGCGCCACTGTGCTGCACATAGGAAATGAGGCTGTCGGCCCCCACGGCGATGATGGCCAGAGAGGGGCCGGCGGCAAAAACGAAGGCTGCCAGCACGACTGCGATCAGCAGGTTGAGCTGGCTGACCCGCCTGATGCCACGTTTGATACCGAAAATCATCGACACCACGACCAGCAGCGTTATCGCTACGATAATACCCAGCTGGACTGGAACGGTATTGGGCGTGCCAAACAGAAAGTTCAGCCCTGCGCTTATTTGCCTGGCGCCAAAACCCAGAGATGTCGCCAGACCGAACACGGTGGCAATGACCGCCGTGCTATCGATGATATCACCTGGCCAACCCCAGATACGCTTGCCGAGCAGCGGATAAAACGCGGAGCGCAAGGTCAGCGGAAGCCCGCGGTTAAAAGCAAAGAAGCCCAGAGCCAGGGCCACCAGACCATACATGGCCCAGGGGTGGAAGCCCCAGTGATAAAGTGTAGCGCCCATGGCGAGGTCAGCAGCCTCAGGCGTCGCGGGCGCTACACCAAGCGGAGTGCCATCGTGGCCGAGATAGTGCGAAATCGGTTCTGCAACACTCCAGTACATGAGCCCGATGCCCATGGCACAGGCGAACAGCATTGCAAACCAGGACAGCACCGAGTATTCGGCGCTGGCGTCTACGCCACCGAGTCGGATACTGCCGATTGGCAGAACGATCAATAGCAGGCAGAACACCACGACGACATCGGCTGTAAAGCTGAACAGCCAATCGAAATGCTCGATCGTCCATGTCATGGTCTGCGAAAACAGCAGGTCAGTCTGGACCGGCGCAACGATGGCCAGCATGACGAATACGAGAATCACGGCTGCGCTCAGGAAGAAAACCGGCGCATGCATCTCTAGACCCAGGACCTCCATCTGGTCTTGTGCATTCGGGTAATCGCCCACAACTGGAGGCGTTATGGTCTCGGCACAATCGCCGTTGCGGGTAACCGGCGTGTTCGACTCGTCCACCTGCTCAATGTCTTGCTGCTTACCCTTGTTCACGCTGCTCTACCACTCCATTTTACCGATCTTGAACTGATTGATATCTGCTGGGCAGGGTATGCCAGCCAGAAGAAGGGTACATACGGTAGCAATATTAAGCCTGCTTGCATAAACTTCCTTGCCTCATCTGCACGTACTGCAGTCATCCAGATTCAAAAAGTCAGGAAGACAAGCCTATATGAAGGTTCCGAAGTTACCAGGCATTCTCTTTCCACTCATCAGCCTAGCCATCTATTCGCTCGGTCATGGGGTGTTGTCCACGCTAGTCACTGTCAGGCTCTCCGCTGAAGGCGTCTCCAGTACCTGGATAGGCCTGGTGAGCTCAGCCTACTTCGCCGGCCTGATTGTCGGCACCTTCGTCAACGCTCGTCTGATCGTGAGTGTCGGCCATATACGGGCCTTCGCAGCTTATGCCTCCATTCTGGCCGCCATCACGCTTCTACTCGGGCTTGTGGTCGTTCCCGAGTTTTGGGCACTGATGCGCTTCCTGGGAGGATTCGCCTCAGGGGGACTTCTGGTCGTCATCGAGTCCTGGATACTGGTCACTACACCCTCTGTGAAACGTGGCCAGGTGATGGCGGCCTATATGATCCTCTTCTACGGATCGATGGCCCTTGGTCAGATGGTGCTGAAAAACGTCGATTTGAACACACTGGTACCATTTGCCATCTGCGCCATCTCAGCATCGCTCTCCGTCGTGCCGCTGGCACTGGCTCGGGTAAACATGCCGATACTCGAAGTTGGCAAGAGCCTGCCCCTGGGTCGCCTGCTTCGCATAACGCCTGCGGGCATTACCTCGAGTTTCGCTTCGGGGCTGCTGCTGGGGGCGCTGTATGGCCTGCTACCACTGTTCTTTGCCGGGTCTGGTTACGATCTTGCCAATACAGCCAACATGATGGCTATCGTCATCATAGGCGGCATGGCACTACAGTATCCGATTGGAAGAATGTCAGACCTTACCGATCGCAGAATCATATTGGCTGCGTTGTTCGGCATCACTATGGTCATCTCCATATTTTTCGTCTGGGCAGCACCGACCGAAAATTTCTGGCTCACCGCCAGCTTCATTTTTCTGCTCGGTGGCACCATGTTCTCCATGTACCCTATCAGCCTCAGCCATGCCTGTGATGAAGTTGAACCGTCGATGGTCATGAGTGTGAACCAGGGGCTATTGATCGCCTACAGTATCGGGGCCATGGTCGGCCCCACGATGGCGCCATTTTTCATCGAAGTACGAGGGCCACTCGGACTCTTCGCATTCTTTAGTGTCGTATGTGCGTTCACGGTGGTCTTCCTGCTGTATCGTCGAACCCGTCGCGAAGCGGTACCGCTCACTGAGCACTTCAGCCACACGCTCTCGATACCGAACACACCGATCATGGCAGAAATCGACCCACGCTCGGAATTTCCTGAGATTACACCAGTGATGCCTGAATACGAGCGTCGGCATCACGATCATCACGATGTTGATGTCGGGCAGAATCATTCTGCTGCTGACCAAGATCATCCGGCAAGACGCCGGAACGACCACTGAGAGTGCTGCCGTCATGGCCTTTACACTGATAGATCCCATTACCAATCCGTTTCTCCTCCCTTTCGATGGGCGCCTATCCATGCGGGCGCTCAGCACCTCGCCAGTTGACAAGGATGGGGCTCTGCCCAAGGACGAGCTCAAAGAACGACTGCAGGTGCAGGTGGAGGCGCTTCACGACCTTCAGCGAAAGCTCTTCGCCGACAAGCGTTTTTCAGTGCTGTTGATTTTCCAGGCCCTGGACGCCGCAGGCAAGGACAGCACAATTCGACACGTAATGACGGGCGTGAATCCAGCTGGGGTCTCAGAGACCAGTTTTGGCCGCCCCACATCGACCGAGCTCGACCAAGACTTTCTCTGGCGAGCTGTAGCTGCCCTGCCTGCGAAGGGCAAGATAGGTATTTTCAACCGCAGTTATTATGAAGAAGTACTGACCGTCCGGGTGAATCAGGAGCTCTTGCTACCCCAGCGCGTGCCCGGCGTTTCAGAGCACCCTGACGGCACCGTGGAAGTCGATGTGCAGTTCTGGGAAGACCGCTTCACTGCCATAGCGGCCCATGAGCAGTACCTGGCCAGACAGGGCGTACTGGTGTTGAAGTTCTTCCTGAACGTCAGTCGCGAAGAGCAGAAACAGCGCCTGCTATCACGAATCGACAAGGCACGAAAAAACTGGAAATTCGAAGCGGGAGACCTGGACACACGTGATCAGTGGCCAGCCTACGAAGCGGCTTACGAAGACGTCTTCAGCCGGACTGCAAAGCCATGGGCCCCGTGGTATGCCATTCCCGCCGACAGCAAACCATACATGCGGCTCAAGGTTGCGGAGACTATAGTGGCAGCGATGGAGCGTCTCAACCCGAGCTGGCCGGAACTCGATGACGTCGAGAAGGCAGGGCTCGAGGCAGCAAGAACCCGCCTGACCAGCGAGGACTAGATTTCCTTTTTCGCATTGTCATCGAGCAGGTTTTCATCGTTAGACGCCTGATCGGCGTCGAGCTGCTGCTTGATATCCGTTTCAGGCCTGAGGTCGGCAGCGCCTTTCGGGCGGCTCTCCGCGACTGGGGACGCTTGGGGCGGCTTGGGTCGGCTTGGCGCCTCTGCCTCAGGCGCCTCACTCAGCGTGATCCCTTTGGCACCGAGCCACTTCAGATTATAAGTAGGTTCTGGCATGCCAATTTCAGCTTCGTCGAAGCAGACCTTGATCAAGCGGATTGCCTCACTTTTCACCTTGACATAACTGTACTGCGTCTGGTCGATCCACGCGTAGATATGCAGCACTACGTTCGAATCTCCGAGTGCTTCAATGAGCGCCTGTGGTTTCGGATCTTTCAGTACGCCCTCCATGCCATCCAGGGTATCGAGCGCCAGGGTTTCGGCGTGATTGAGGTCGATGTCTGTGGAGACGCCGACCACAAAATCAAAGCGCCGCTGGGCGTGACGCGTATAGTTTATGATCACGGCCTTGAACACGAGCGAGTTCGGCAATCTCACATGGTTGCCTTCGAAGGTGAGCAGTATGGTGGCTCGCGTAGTCAGCCTCGACACAAAACCCTGATATTCATCGATCCTGACCAGGTCATTGGCTGAAAATGGCTGCCGAACACTGAGCATGAGCGAGGATATGAAGTTTTCCACACTGTCCTTGAGTGCGAAACCCAATGCCAGACCAACCACACCCGCAGCGCCGAGTAAGGTGCCCAGAATGGCGGTCGCGCCGAAAAGCTCGAGCACGGTGTAGAGGCCGAAGATAAAGGTCAGCATACCGGCAATCTGAGCGGCAATTCGTGCTACGAAAATATTCGGCGTCACACGGCCGAATAGCCGGTCCAGCTTTGACACCACGCGGGCAAGCCAGAAGAAGACACCAAGCCACAGCAGCGCCGCCAGGACCAGGGGCAGCCAGGTGATGAAGGCAGTGAGAAGACTCCGTGCCTTTTCAAGCGCCGGGTTCACGCGCTCGCCAATGGCAGACTCCTGCTGCAAGGTATTGTTCACTGCCACCACCTGCGGTAGACGCCCCGCAATCTCAGCAGCCTTCACGGCGACATCCTTGGCGAGAACATTGCCCGACAGTGTGACCACCCCGGCGTCTACCTTGACCTCCACTTCGGCCAAACCAGGAAACTGGGCGTAAATGCGCTTCAGTCTTTTCGAGATATTGGCGTCATGTTGCGATGGATTGCTGTAAAGATCACCATCAAGCGAGCCCTCGGCCACTTCTATTTCTGCATACGCGCCTGTACTCAGCGTCAGGAGCAGGAGCAAGAGCAAGGTCACCTTTTGCAGACAGTTATATATTGGCTTTGATAAGGACAAGCATTTTCCTCCGGAAGATGAGGCATCAGTGATCATTGCGCCCCAGAGACTGGTTACGCTTACTGGCCAGGCTCCGATCTTAGCAGTCATGCCCCTCCCGATCCGGCGTTGCAATAAATGTCGATACGCCGATAATGAAAACTGACTATTCAGCGAATATAACAATGAACATCAAAGCCAGCACCAGTGATATCAAACGGCCGAAACAGGGTGGCCCGGTCTCGAAGTCGGTGAAGCGATCGAAAGCCCTGCAGCGCATCACGCTCATCGGAATGGTCCTGGACCTCGCACTCGGCGCCGCCAAGATTGTCGTCGGCACCATCGGCCACTCTTATGGCCTGATAGCCGACGGTATTCATTCGCTGTCCGACGCGCTCTCGGACGTGCTCGTACTGGTGCTAGCGCATGTTGCTGGCAAAGCCCCGGATGACGATCACCCTTACGGTCACGGCAAATTTGAAACCGTAGGTTCAGTGCTTATGGGCAGCCTGCTCATAGGTGTGGCGGGCGCGTTGGCCTGGGATAGCGTAATGCGCCTACTCTATGCCACTCATCTTCAGGAGCCCGAATGGCCGGTGCTGGTGGTAGCTGCCATTTCCATCGTATCCAAGGAATGGATCTATCGGGCGACACGCAAGGTTGGCGAAGAGTTCCGTTCCGATCTCATCATTGCGAACGCCTGGCACTCACGAACGGATGCATTTAGCTCCATAGCGGTTCTGCTGGCCGCTGGCGGAGCGATGGCAGGGGTGCTCTGGCTTGATATCGTGGCCGCCATCGTCATTGCGGTTCTGGTGGGCCATGTGGGCTGGCGTTTGTCACTATCAGGTCTTAGACAACTCGTCGAAACCGCGGTGCCCGAAGAGTCCAGTCTTGCATTTTCGCGAACGGCCGAGGCAGTTGAAGGCGTGGAAGGCCTCCATTTCCTGCGAGCGCGAGCCGTGGGGGCCGAAACCCTGGTAGACGTTCACATACAGGTGGCGCCCTATGCCAGTGCCTCCGAAGGCCATCATATCGGAGTGCTGACAACACGCGCTCTGAGGAATGCCCATCCGGAAATCGCTGATGTCACCTGTCATGTCGACATTGAAGGCAATAACGCGGAACTGAAGCAACGAATGTCTGTGCACAAGAAGTACCTTGCGGCGGCGGACAAACTGCCGGATCGACGCCAGATCGAATCGAAGGTCCGCGAGCAGCTTGCTGAATACGATGACCAACTGGTTCTCGAACGATTGCAGCTGCACTACCTGAATCATCAGGTCGAAGCTGAGCTGCTCATCAGGATTAATGCTTCATCCCCGGCCATGACAGCTGCGGCACCGGCGTTCGATGCCGATGATGTAAAGACCGCATTAGCAAGTTGCCTGCAGGCACTCGGAGTCAGTGACATCAGAATCTGGTGGCGTGGGTAAGACGACTCCGCTGGGCGGACTGTCAGCCTCAGCCCTTCAGGAAGTGATCAATGCCGGCCTGCGCGCAATCCATGTCCTGCTGCGGTGTTCCCGAGCTGATACCGATGCCACCCACGACAGCACCCTCTACCGAAACAGGTAGCCCGCCGCCCACCACACAGAGGCGGCCACCCATCGAGGTATGAATACCGAACACCAGGTTACCGGGTACGCAGGCAGCGTTGTATTCATGTGTAGCCTTGCGCGCCGCTGCAGCCGTAAAGGCCTTGTCCTGTGCCACAGTGATACTGGTGATCTTGCCGCCATCCATTCGCTCGAAGGCCAGCAGGTTGCCCGACTCATCGGTGACCGCAATACACATGGGCACCTTGATATCCATGGCCTTGGCTCGGGCACCCTCAATGAGCTTGCGGGCGTCATTCTGGTCAAGTCGGCTGATGGTGAGCATATCGTCGAATCCTCTGGAATAAAAATACCTGACTGGATCATCGTTGTGCTGAGAGACAAAGTCCAGCAGATAAATCAGCCTGCTCGTGAACGTCGCCCGGGCTGAGTCAACCGGTTGCCTCTGGGCACACCCAGATTCAAAAAAGTTCGATAACGCGGCCTCTGGCGGCTTCCGCATCTTCATGATCATGGGTGACAAGAATGGTGGGAAGTCCCCGACTGGTCAGATGTTCAAAAACCAGCTGGCGCATCTCCGCGCGCAGACTCCGGTCGAGTTTCGAAAATGGCTCGTCCAGCAACACTGCTCTCGGCTCCGAGAGCAGTAGCCTCATCAGCGATACGCGTGCCCGCTGACCACCGGAAAGTGTCTCAGGATCACGGCTGCCGAATCCACTCAGCCCGATTTCTGCCAATGCCTGTTCAACGCGCATCTGCGGCTTTGGATGCCCGGGGACGAGACCGAAACGCAGATTGCCGGCCACGCTCAGATGCGGGAAAAGCAGAGGGTCCTGAAACAGCAGCCCCACCCCTGATCGCTCGGCAGACACAGACGTGATGTCTTCATCATCCAACATCACTTTTCCGCTGGCCCGGAAAGCCGGTGGCAGAAAGCCCGCCACGTGGGCCAGGAGAGTGGACTTGCCTGACCCCGAGGGCCCCATTATCGTCAGCACTTCGCCGCCAGCGAGGCTGGCATCGAGCGCCAGCAGCAACTTGTCCTGCAGGCAGAGCCTGACCTGCTGCAGATGCAGCTCATGAGCTTTCATTGAATCTCCCTCATCCCCCGTCGATTACGCCAGATCAGGCCTGGCAGGGCAATGGCGACGGCGAAACCAACGAAGGGAAGCAGTGCCTGGACCAGTGACCAGATGCCGATCAGCCGCCTGTCGCCGCCAGCTGCCAGAGCGACTGCCTCGGTAGTTACAGTCGTGATGCGCCCTGCCCCCAGCAGGCGTGTAGGCAGGTACTGCGAAATGCTGATTGCAAAGCCGAGCGCAGCAGCAGTCAAGATCGGCGCCAGCAGCAGCGGCAGGCGAACGCGCCAGAATACGCCGTTCATCGAACTCCCGAGTGACCGGGCCAGTTGGCTCCAGCGAGGATCAAGACGTCGGTAGGATTCCGCCAGCGCAAGATAGACGTATGGCAGAACGAAGAGAAGATGGCCAGCGGCGACCAAGGCGAGCGAAGGCCCTGACTGAATCACCTCGGCACTGACGGTTATGCCCGACAGAAACGCAATCTGCGGTACTAACAGAGGTAAATACAGCAGCCACAATGCCCATGGCGCGGCGACGCCCAGTCGCTGCTCCCGCTCAAGCGCAGCGATAACCAGCAAGACGGCGAGGATGGTGGCGGCGGCAGCGATCACAAGCGTCGTCAGCAAGGGATCCTGCAGCGTCGGCAATGCGCGGAAAAAGGCATCTGCAGACAGCGAGGCAGGCCAGGCTGCCGGGAAACGCCAGAATCCGGCGAAGGCGTTGAGCGCCAGCGCCATAAAACCGAGACCGGCCATGAGCACCACCAGCGACATGGTCACACGCCCAAAGCTTCGTATCGAACGATCAGCGAAGCTGCGATGCCCTCGGCGAACCCACAGGGCATGCAGGCGGCTGGCCAACTGCTCGAACAACCACCAGTTCAGCAGCACTGCGGCCGTCAGCAGTAGTTGGGCAATGGCACCTGCCGAAGCCACATATAGGGTTCCGAGATCCGGGTCGTTGAACCACTGGACCACCTGCACGCTGAGCGTCGGTGGCAGGGTTGGTCCCAATATCATGGCGACATCGACCGTGGACGAGGCAAAGGCAAGCACTGCATAGACCGGTAAGCGAATGAGCGGATAGAGTGCTGGCGCCACCACCTTTAGCCAGGCCACGCCTGGCCGGTAACCCAATGAGCGCGCCATGATCACCCGTTGCCCGGCGTTGACCTGTGGCAAAGCGGCAAGACTCATCAACAGCAGGAAGGGCACTTCCTTCATCACCAGACCGGCCATCAGTGAAAGGCCAAGACTATCGTGGACAATCAGCAGGTCGGGTGGCCGCTCCCAGCCGGTCAGGCCGGGAGAGATCCAGCGGGTCAGGAGACCTGAAGGCATGATGAGAAAGGCAAAGCCGAAAGCCGCAGCGGCATGGGGTACCGAGAGCAATGGCGAGACAAGCCGACGCAGCCAGCTGTCCAGCGACCAGCGACCAGACTGCCTGGCACCGACGGCGGCAAGAAAGCAGAACACGATGAGCAGAGACAGGCCCGTCGTCACCAGCGCCGTGGCGTAGCTGACGCCAACGCTGCGCCAGATCCCGGGCGAGGCGAAAAGCCGCAGCCAGGGCTCGAGCGTCAACTGCTCACCGCCCAATACTGGCAGATAGCCAAAGGCAGGCAGCAGCGCCAGTATGAGGCCTGCCAGAACCGGCAGTACCAGAATAGCGATGACGACTACTGGTATCAGCCGCAGGATCAAGCTGTCATCCGTCGCATTTCATTAGCTGCGGCCAAACCGCACGCAGCAGTCAGATCCATCATCAGCTGCCGACGTAGCGCTTCAACCAGGCTTGTTCAAGCGCCTCTACCCAACTTGGATGGGGCTCGGCAATCACCTTTTCGAGCTCAGCAGTGCTGGCGGCACCAGGCAACTGCGGAAGCTTTTCGAAAAGAGCCCGCTGCTGCTCCGTCAGTTTCTCCAATGAAAGCACAGTCGAGTTACCCCACACTGTTGCATCCTGTTTGCGCGCCTGTGCCTCAGGCGACAGCATGAAGTTGGCAACGACCATCGCGCCTGCTGGATGGCTGGCGTTGAAGGGAATGCCGACAAAGCTGAAGTTACCCAGCGTACCGCCATCGAGCACGTAGGTTTCGACACTGGCAGGCAACTCGTTGGCGGCAATGGCGCCGGCCGCCTCCTGGGTATTAAAGGAGTAGGCCAGGCTCAGCTCACCATCAGCCATCAACTGGCGCATCGCCGGCCCGCTTTCCGGAAAGGCGCGTCCGGAACGCCAGAGCTGCGGGTGCAACTCATCGAGAAAGCGCCACAGCGGCTTCGTGACTGCTTCGAAATCCGCTTCAGATACCGGCTCGCTGAGCACGCTGCTATCTTCGGCGAGCTCTATCAGCGCCTGCTTCAGGAAGGTGGTCCCGAGAAATTGTGGTGGCTTGGCATAGGAGAACTCTCCTTTGTTGGACTTGCTCCACTTCAGCAGTTGTGGAATCGTCTTCGGCGGATTTTCCGTTAGCGCCTTGTCGTAGTAGAACACCAGCTGCGCCTTGCCCCAGGGAAGCTCGTAGCCGTCGACCGGCACCGTAAAATCAGTTCTTACCGCCGGAGATTCATCGGGATTGGTGAGTGGGAAATTCGGCACGTCTTCTGCCCAGGGGCCATACAGGAGGCCAGCCTGTTTCATCGACGCGAAATTTTCGCCGTTGATCCACACCAGATCAACTGCACCGCGATTGGTGTTACCAGCCTGCTTCTCAGCCAACACTCTGGACACGGCCTCGGCGGTGTCTGAAAGCTTGACATGAACGAGCTCGATATCGAACTGCCGCTTTACCTCTGCCGCAAGCCAGTTGATATAGTCATTGGTCCTGTTATCTCCACCCCAGGCATTGAAATAGACCGTCTGCCCAGCTGCCTGCTGCTCCACCTCGTTCCACTCACTGTTCACCAGTTTGTTGTCGGCGCTCATGCTTGCCGCCGACAATACCGTGAACAATCCAGCGACCGTCGCTCGAAGCGTCTTCCGAAAGTTCATGTGCTTGCATCCTTGATCATCATGTTGAATTTTTCAGTAATATTCAGCATCAGCGAAAGGCATCGCCAATCAGCTGTATCTCATCACTTACCTGCTGGAGTACCTGTTGGCTGAGATAATGCCTGGCTCGTTCCTCGACATGCCTGTTCAGGGTGTCGGCATTATTGTTGCGGTCCCAGTTTTCGTAGTGTCCTGTATGGTTCTGCGCCGCCGTGGCCAGCCATTTTGCACACCAGGTGCTTGACCACAGCCACATCGCCCGCCGCAGATCAGCCTGCCAACTCAAATGTGCGAGGACACTCGCACTTTCGCCACCTCGCAGGTCTGCCAGATAAGCAGCCCATTGGCGATAAGCTTCGATGACGCTCGCCGCTTCCAGCACAGCATGTGTGCGCAGATCCCAGGTCGTGGAGGTATACAGTGTTGCGTGTGCAAGATCAAAACCGGCGTGGCTATAGCGGGCCTTTTCCAGGTCGACCATCCAGGCCTTGCCCGACTCGTCGATGAGGAAATTGCCGGGGTGGGCATCGAAGGTAATGAGACTGACTGGCGGTCGATCATGTCGATGCAGCGACTTCGCCAGCGCAGACAAGCCCGACTGAAGCAGGTTTTCGCTGCCCGGAGACAGCTCTACCTGACTGAGATAACGCGCCTGCCCGCTCACTTCATCGTGCATCGCGCGCAGCGGATCTGCAAGATCAGGCAGTGGCCTGCGGGCCGGACGATCGGGCAGGTCCAGTGCATGGATGGCTGCCAGTGTTGCCATGATGGCATCGAGATCGGCGGGGAGCACCGGCGGCCGACCGATGACTTCCTCGACCACGAGCGCTCCCTGTGGCAACAGTCGACTGGTCGATAAACACGCGTACAGTTTTGGGGTACAGCCAGAAGCCATGGCGCGTTGAAAACAGGCCGCCTCGTGCTCAAGATGACGCTGCGGCGGTAGGCCTACCTGGCTCTGCTTGGGTATCCGCAGCAGGCATCCATGGCCCTCCAAACGGACATGAGCGTGCGCCAGACCGCTATCCTCGAGCGGCGTCAGCTCACTGCCGGCCCACCGGCTCGACCGCAGTGCTTCATGCAGGGCATCCAGGTTCTGCGCAGTTATTGCGACATCTGAATTGCTCAAGACTCAGCCCGACACAGCCAGCAGGCCGCGCGCCCTCGCCAGCCGCTGCTCACGCAGCCGACTGAGCGCTGGTCCGATGACGTCGGTGAAACAGCTGTCGCAGCCAATGCAGAGGTTGGCGTAATCGCCACCATCCGGCTTCGTGGTGTGCGAAGCATCGAAGAAGCGCTCTACGGGCCAGCCTTCGTTGACTGCCATGCGCTCCGGTTTGCCGGCATTGATGGCTTCCATCGCCGGATGCCCGACGAGACTTTCAAGTACATCGATGAGCTTCTCCTCAACCAGGTTTCCCAGAGGATGTGCCGTCTTGATACAGCAGGGATAGAAGTCACCTGATGGGTCGATCGAGACTTCGGAGCCAGAGCGACCGTGCTCCAGGAAATTGAGCCCACCAGACCAGGCATTGCAGAAGTTGTCTGTCATTGTCGCTGTCGAAAGACTGTTCTGCCACGCCCGGCCACGCGGCCAAAGCTTGCCGATCCAGGCATCCTCCGTAGCCCCGAAGGCGCTGTAGACGGGCCCCTCTTCGTCCATCCAGAGACGCTCGGTGGATCGCAGACCGGAGCGATGCATGCCAGCAGCTTCGAAATCCCGTCTGAGCGCATTCTCCAGCTCGGTCTTGCCCTCCCCTTTCATACCGACGTGATAATCGTCCAGACCGGCAATGGAAATCATCCAGACACCGATTGAGAGCAACTCATCGATGATCTTTGGCGTGACCAGATCGCCAGTGGTCTGAACTACGATATTCACGCCGCCGCTGTTCTCGTACTTTTTTCTCAGCGCCTCGATGGTCGGATACAGGACCCGCTCACGCACGGGCTCGGTCAGCACATCGCCACCCGACAGGATGATCCGTCCCCTGCGTCTGACGGGACGGCCATCGGCTGCCGGATTGCGCCAGTCTTCATACATCATGGTCTCCGGGAGGTTGGCAACGATCGCTGGTGCGTTGCGCTCGGCCTCACTGACCACCGCCTCAAGTTCTTCGCGAACATAGGGATGAAACCTGGATTCATAGCAGTGCTTACAGCGACGATGACAGTGCCAGCACAGCACGTAGTATATTGATTCCATGGTAGGTCCCTGCAGGCTAAAAGTAGATACTGGACAAATAATACATGCTCAGCAGGCTGCCGATAAGCACCACGAGGCCTCGTAGCCAGGCAGCGGGTAGCCAGCGTGCAATCCGTCCACCGGCCAGCCCACCGACCACGGCGCCCGCGAAGGCGATCGCGGTGTAGTGCCAGTCAATGAGACCGGACAATGCAAAAATCAACACCGCCATACTGGTGATGAGCGCCCCCAGCAGATTCTTGAGGGCATTGTTCTGCTGAACATCATGCACACCGAGCATGTGCAGACCCGCCATGAGCATGATGCCCATCCCTGCACCGAAAAAGCCGCCGTATATAGCAATCAGAAACTCAGCGAGACGAGTACCGGCAGAGGCGTGTTCGTCACCATAGCCTCTTCCCGCTGAGCTCAAGGCCTGGCTGAGACGAGGCCCCAGGGCGAACAGGACCGTCGCAAACAGGATCAGAAAGGGCACCAGGCGGAGAAACATTGTATTCGGAATGAAAATGAGCAAAGCCGCACCGCAACTGCCGCCAATCAGAGCGATCCAGAGGGTGACTCGAATCGAGCCTGAAAAAGCGCGGAGCTCCCGCCGATAGCCTATGGCTGCGAATGCATGGCCTGGCCAGACCGCCACGGCATTGGAGGCATTCGCCACCACCGGTGGCATGCCCGCAGCGAGAAATACCGGAAAGGTAAAAAAGGTTCCGCCGCCTGCGACAGCGTTACAGATGCCAGCCAGGATACCAGCGCCAAATAGCACAAATGATAGCGTTTCGATAGCGGAGTCTGCCCAGAGTGAAAATAGACTTGCCAGAACCGAAATGGGTGCGCAGGCTTGTCGGGTACAGTAGTGAAACTACACCAGGGAGGCTGGTATGACCAGACCAACAGTGTTTACCAGGTATCCGAAGATTGCAGTCAATCTCTCCATGCTGTTTACGGAGTTTCCCTTTCTCGAGCGTTTCGGACAGGCAGCTGATGCGGGCTTCAAGGGCGTCGAATGTCAGTTTCCTTATGAGTGGGATCCCCATGCCATCCGTGATGAACTGAATGCCCGTGGTCTGGAGATGGTGATGTTCAACCTGCCGGCAGGCAACTGGGCCGCAGGGGAGCGCGGTATTGCCTGTCACCCCGACCGGCAGCAGGAGTTCCGTGAGGGTGTCGATCACGCCATCGCCTACGCCAGGGTACTCGGAAACCGGATGATCAACTGCCTCGCGGGAGTCATGCCCGCCGATGTGAGTGCTGTGCTCGCTCATGACACTTTCATCGAAAATCTTGCCTACGCAGCAGCCGCCCTCGAACAGGTAGACATTCGCCTGCTCATCGAGGCCATCAACACCAGGGATGTACCGGGCTTTTTCCTTCACGGTAGCGATCAGGCACTCGTGATACGTGAAATGGTAGGGTCCGATAATCTGTTTTTACAATACGACGCTTATCATATGCAGGTGATGGAAGGTGATCTGGCGCTGACGATCGAGCGCAATCTGTCGCATATCGCCCACATTCAGATTGCTGATAATCCAGGGCGACATGAGCCTGGCACCGGCGAGATCAACTATGGCTTTCTGTTGAGCCAGATCGCAGCCATTGGCTACCAGGGATGGATCAGCCTGGAATACCTGCCAAATTCGTCCACCGAAGCAGGGCTCAAGGGACTCAAGGACTGGCTACTCGACTAAAGCCTTCCCACCCGCATGGAGGGGTGCCAGCCAGGTCAGCAATTTTTCAGTGACTTCGGGGTGATACAGCAGCTGCATATGGTGGCAGCCATAACAGATGAACTGCTTATCCGGTTCGAATTCCAGGTGACGATCGCCTTCCTCATGCTGCCCCAGCGCGCTGGCCACAGGGACAAGGCCATCGCCGACTATCCTGTCACTGATGGCACGAGGCCGTGGCGCCGTCGAAGCAGCAATGGTGTAACAGGTAATGCCTGCGGGGAGCGGCATGGCGGTGCGGGTATCACCGCTGCGTTCGAAGCGGTCCCTGTCCTGCCAGTCTTCATCGCGAATATTGCCGAAGCGCAAATCAGTGATGCCGGCGCTGCGCAGTTGCCCGAGTTTGGCAAAAGGGGCGGTATGTCGCGTGCTGCCGAGAATGACGTCCACCCAGTTGCCTGCCCGTTCCAGTGGCGAGCCATGATGAGGCGTGCCGAGACTCACAAAGGCTTTACATTGTGACGGCCAGGACAACCCGGCCTCAGCGGCATAGTGGAAGGCACTACGCGCAAGCAGCCCGCCCATGCTGTGACCGATGATGCTGAGACTCCTGACTGGCACAGGCCACTCGTCGACAAGCGACTGAAGCAAGGTAGCAAGCAGACGCCCGTTCTGGGAGATGTGCCGGCCTGAATTGTAGCGGATATGAACCGGAGTGCAGTCATCTGCGGCGCCCAGGCGGTCAGCATGGCTCTGCGAAGACTTGCTGCTACGCCACTGCAGATCGTTCATGCACAGGCCATGTAGCATGAGCACGAGGTGACCACTGACACCGGTCATGGCACCAAGTTCGTCCTCCACGATGGCCTGCCCTTGCGCGTCACCCGTCATCACTATTTGCCCGTCCACGCGAAGCGTCATAGGCAACTGCAGGGCATTGCCGCTGGCCTCCAGGTGATCACCCAGCACGCCATTCAGGGCCGCGATCATGGCGGCGCGCTGCGGTGATTCCGGTCCCGCCTCGTCGATCGCCTTCAACAGGGGTTGCAAGGTGCTCTCAAAGCCACTGATCGCCTTGTCTATCCCCCACCCGACTGCACCAGTGATATCAAGCACGCTGCGATAGACGAGACCGGTTATACCGCGCGTTTTTCCGGGCTGATCGCCTTCAGGCATGCCGAGCGTGGACCAGACCGACTGATGAACGCCTTCGGCAATGCGGGTCACGTTCTGGGTCGCCTCCGTGGCTAACCTGGCCAGGCCACGGAGATCCGCAGCCGATGGGGGTTTCTTCATATTTGCCTCTACCCTGTCGTGTACCTTCAACTGGTAGGCAGAAGCATCGCATGAGCGGCTGTGCGCTACCAGAGTCTTCTACGACCAATGTCTAATGTCATTCACTCTCAGGTATGCTTAGCTGACGATCTGACAGTCCCGTCACAAAAAATTCATAAGGGTCTGTTAGTGTCTGCAACCTCACAAGCAAGGCGGGACTACTCCATGATCAGGCCACTGAAAACGCTACTCAACTCCTCTACTCCGCTCGTCCTCTCAGCAGGTCTGGTACTGTCTGCAAGCCCCATTCATGCTGAAACGCTCCGACTCCTGACCTGGGGCGGTTATGCGCCAGACAGTGTCGTCGAAGAGTTTGAAAAGGAAACTGGAATAGACGTCGAAGTCACCACGTCCAACAATGAAGACATGATCTCCAAGCTCCGCGCGACCGGCGGCGCTGGCTTCGACCTGGCTCAGCCCAGTCAGGATCGCATCAGCAGTGCGCAGGCTGACTTCGATATCTACAAGCCTATCGATCTCAGCAAGATCAAGACCGAGCAGATGACGACATCGATGCTCGAGGCAACGAAAAAGAACACGTCCTTTCAGGGGCAGGTGTATGGGGTGCCTCACATCTGGGGCACCAGCGGTCTCATCGTCAATAAGAAAGACGCCGCCAGCGTCAAGGATTACACTGATCTCTGTAACGACGACCTGAGCGGCCCAGTCTCCTATCGGCTCAAACGCCCAACACTTATCGGTTTCGCCTTCGCCATGGGGGAAGACCCCTTCGCTGCCTACGAAAACCCGGAAAGATATCAGCAGATCCTGAAGAAAGTCGAAGACAAGCTCGTCAGTTGCAAGCCCCAGGTAAAAGCCTACTGGGATGGTAATGACGAACTCCTGAACCTTATCCGCTCGGGCGAAGTCGTTGCGGCGATGGGCTGGGATGCGGGTGGCTGGAAGCTTAACAGCGATAATAAGGACGTCAGTTTCATAGCGCCTAAGTCAGGTGCGCTTGGCTGGATCGACACCTTCGCCCTGCCAAGGAAAACCAAGGCTGAAGATGCCGCCTATAAATGGATCAATTTCGTAATGCAGCCAAAGATCGCGGCACAGATCACCGAAGCGGCTGGCAACTTTACTGCTTCGGAAGGTGCTGACGAGTTTGTGAACGAGACGCTTAAGCAGCAGTATCAGGACAGCTTTTCGAAAGATGATGTGGATAACATCAAGTGGTACCCACCGGTCCCAGCCGGTCTCGAGGAAATGGAAGGCAAGGTGCTCGATCGCGTCAAGGCAGCTGGTTGAGTACCAGCCACACCGGGCCGCGCTTCGATCTGGAATGCGTCGGCCTGAGCAAGGCTTTCGGCGACTTCAGGGCTGTTGATGAGGTGTCCTTCAGCATCCCACACGGCTCGTTCTTTTCCATTCTTGGACCTTCGGGCTGTGGCAAGACGACCCTGCTGCGCATGCTGGCCGGTTTTCAGAGGCCTGACGCCGGCGACATTCTGATTCAGCAAACATCAGTCCTGGCCACGCCGCCCAACAAGCGTCCGGTGAACATGGTCTTCCAGCACCTGGCGCTATTTCCGACCATGACCGTGGCTGGCAATATCGCTTATGGTCTGAAGCGCAGAGGCGTCTCGAAGGCCGAGCGTGACCAACGCATCGATCAGGTACTGGCGCGAATCGGTTTACCTGACTCAGGCGAAAAGCGAATCGACCAGCTGTCGGGCGGCCAGAAGCAGCGTATCGCGATTGCCCGTTGCCTCGTCCTCGAACCGGCTGTATTGCTACTCGACGAACCACTCGGCGCGCTGGATCTCAAGCTGCGTGAGCAGATGAAAGTCGAGCTCAAACAGCTGCAGCATGCTTTCAATACGACCTTCGTGTACATCACGCACGATCAGTCTGAAGCGCTCGCGATGTCAGACCAGGTCGCGGTCATGAACCACGGGCGCTTTGAACAGGTGGGAACGCCACAGGCACTGTACTATGAACCAGCGACGGCCTTCGTCGCCGGTTTCGTGGGTGAGAGCAACCGCTGGGTCGGCAGGATCACAGACATCAATGGAGACGCTGTTGAACTGGAGACGGCGCAGGGTCTTCGATTACGGGCCACGGCACCGAAGTCGTCCTCGGCCTCACTGTCGGTAGGTCAGGCCGCCGCGGTGTATATTCGGCCCGAAGCCATCAGCATTGGCTCCGCACTCGAGCGCGGAGAGGGTGTCAACACGGTGCAGGGGCGCGTCGACACTATTCTGTTCGATGGCGCTCGCAGCCATTTCACTGTCGACATCGAGGCAGCCCCTGGTCTGCAGGTGCAGCTCCCTCAAAGTGGGCGATATGCGCAGTTGGCCCGAGGCGACGCCATCACCCTGCACTGGGAAAAGGCTCAAGCCCTATGCTTCCCGGCCCAGTGACCGCCGCGAAGGGCTCAGCCGCCGGCAAACTCAGCCTCTGGCTGCTGCTGGCGCCCATACTGCTCTGGCTCCTGCTGCTGATTATCCTGCCTCACCTCGACCTGCTCGCCATCTCTCTGCGCGAGCGGGTCGCTGCCCGCGAATATGCCTTCAGCCTGGACAACTACACCGCGTTTTTCACCGAACCACTGTACTGGAACACCTTTTTACGTACGGCAATCATGTCGGTGCTGGCAACGCTGCTGACCCTGCTCATCGGTTTTCCTATCGCCTACTACATCGCCAAGATGCTCAAGGGCCGTCCGCGTTCTCTCCTGTTCATTCTCTGCCTGATTCCCTTCTGGGTCAGCGAGTTGGTCCGGACTTACGGCTGGATGATTCTGCTGAGGGAATCAGGCCTTATCAGTGGGCTGCTGCAATGGCTGGGACTGGCTGACCAGCCAGTGGAAATGCTCTACAACGATGTCGCCATCATGATCGGCCTCGTCTATACCTCGATGCTGTTCATGGTGGTGCCACTGGTGAGTACCCTGGATAGCCTGGACGACAGCCTGATCGAGGCCGCTTACGATCTGGGCGGCAACAGCTGGAATGTGCTGCGCTCGGTGATCATCCCGCATGCTGCGCCAGGTATCGTCAGCGGCTGCATCATTGTCTTCATGCTCACGCTGGGCAACTACCTCACGCCGACTCTGCTCGGTGGTAAGAGCAGCCTCTGGTTCACAGAGCAGATTTATACCCAGTTCATTACCCGCTTCAACTGGGAACAGGGCTCGGCCTTCGGCATCCTCCTCCTGTTGCTGTCTTCACTGATCGTCTGGTCCGGCCTGAAAATCACACGACAGTCGTTCACGAGGGTCATGTCGTGATTGCCTCCATTCCCAGCAGTCGATATTTTCGCTTCACCTACGGGTCATACGTGGGGCTGTTTTTCATGTTTCTCATCGCCCCACTGCTTGTGGTGGCCGTGTTCTCTTTCAATGATTCCAGCTTCCCGGCCCTGCCCTGGAACGGCTTCACGCTCGACTGGTATCTGGGGGATGGTACGGCCAATGATCAGGGGATTTCGAGAAAAGGTATCTTCAACGATGAAGCGTTGCTCGGTAGCATCTGGACCAGCATTATCGTCGCAGTGGCCACCACCGTACTCAGCATCGCTGTCGCCATATGCAATGCATTCCTGTTCGAGCGCAGGCAGTTTCCTGGAAAGAACCTGCTGTATATTCTGATGCTGACACCGCTCGTCGTACCGGGCGTGATCCTCGGCGTATCCATTCTGGTATTCAGCAGTAACGTCGCCAACTGGGTCGATGAGACTTTCAACTACGAAGTTGAGCTGTTGCGTCCAGGTCTTGCGCTGGTGGTGGTGGGACAGTTTGCCTTCATCAGCACCATGGCCACACTGGTCATATCCGCGCGCCTGCGCAAGTTCGATATAACGCTTGAAGATGCGGCAATGAATCTTGGTGCGTCGCGTCTGGTCGCAGTGTTTACCGTCACCCTTCCCTGGCTCATGCCCGCGATCATTGGTTCAGCCATAGTCAGTTTCCTGATGTCGTTTGAAAACTTCAATACCACGCTCATGCTGGTCGGCTCAGATTCGCCCTTGACCATCGCCATGTTCGACCGGCTGAAAAGCGGTTCGACGCCGGTATTGAATGCGGTATCCGTTTTATTGATGATAGGGTCGGCCATTCTGGCGTTGATCTCGGTATTCGTGCAGAGAGACAGGACGAGCCGGAATGGGTAGTCAGGGCCATCACTAGCGACGTATTATCCGGCAAGGAAAACCACTGTATGCGTCGCAAAGGATGACATCGATGTCTTTTACCGAAACTACCGCTAATACCTCCCCGCACTGGGGCTTTGAACTCAGGCAAGCCACTTATGACGAGGCCTGTCGTGTACTGGAAAATATTCGCAAGGCGGGGAAGAATGAACCGGTCGATCAACTTGCCAAAGAAGCCGGCCAGGCGGTAACCCTTCTGACCGAGGCCGGATTTCAGGGCTATTACCACAAACCTACCGAAATCGTTCCACTCCCGGCGATGGCGAAGAAAACGGCTGATACCGGCATCCGGGGTATTGAAAAAGCCATCAGCTTCGTGATTGCCCAGTTCTTCAAGAAGCGCACAGCCAGTGAACTCGCTCAACTCGCTGATTATCTGGAGACGATGCTCCACCACAATTATGAGGCGAAGTCACACCATCTCGTATTTCCAATCAGTGACGATCTGCACAAACGCGCCGTTGTGCTTATTCACAAGGTACAGAACGATTCCCACCCGCGAGCAAGTCTGGACGTGATCGTCGAGACCCTGAGTGAGCTCGTCACGGAAAGCATCGATGCCTATTATCTGCAACCAACGGCGATGGTGAGCATCGGTTCGCTCACGCGAAAGACGGCTGATATGAGCGTCAAAGGCGTCGGCTCCGGCGTGCGATCCCTTATCGATAAACTGATCAGGCAGCTGACAGATGAACAGCTGACAGCGCTATCCTACTATCTCGAGAGCATGATTCACGACCGCGCGGCCTAGCGCCCTCCCTACGCAAAAGCGGAAAACATCTCACACTGGAGGAATCTGAGCGTGAACCTGAGCATCATTGCCGGACGTCGTGCGCTGGACCATATACGTGACCATGGCCTGAAGCAGGCTGACTTCAGAGCGGTGGTCGCCGCTTCCGGCGGCCCGAAGTGGTTCGTGCTCAAGGGCCTCGATCAATATCTGTTCGGCGAATTTTTCAGCGAGCGGCAGACGCCACTGCATACGCTGGGATCCTCAGCGGGCGCATGGCAAATGGCCTGCTTCGCACAGGACGACCCCGCCGCTGCGGTCGAACGCCTGGCCGATCTGTACTCGCGAGAGACCTACTCAGCCAAGCCGAGCCCACAGGAAATCAGTGGTAAGGCCCGCATTCTGGTCAAGCATTTTCTTGGCCCTGATGGCGCGAGACAGATTGTCGATAACCAGCGCATACAGACCCACATCATCACCAATCGCTGCAAGGGTCCAGCGGCCAGCGAAACGCGCTGGATGCAGCTGGGTGGTCTGATTACCGCGGGTGCAGCGAACGCACTGTCCCGGCGAAATCTCCGCCACTTCGTAGACCGCGTGATCTTTCACAGTGGCCAGCACAGCTTCTTTGAATTTGATGACTTTGCGACGTTCAATGTGCCGCTGACGCCTGGCAATGTCGAAGACGCACTGATGGCCAGCGGATCTATCCCGCTCATTCTGGAAGGCGTGAAGAACATTGAAGGTGCTCCGCCTGGTATCTACCGCGATGGCGGCATACTGGATTACCACTTTGATCTGGCATTTCTGCCAGCGCATGACAGCGGCCTGGTGCTATACCCCCACTTCAGCCAGATGATCACGCCAGGCTGGTTCGACAAGTCCCTGCGCTATCGCCGCGCCGCCATGCACAACTATGACAATGTGGTACTGCTGGCACCCTCGCAGGCCTTCGTAGACAGACTCCCCCATGGCAAGATTCCCGACAGAAACGATTTCATCGACATGGAACCGGACGCACGACTGCGCTACTGGCAGACAGTCATCAGTGAAAGTGAGCGCCTCGGAGAAGAGCTGGCTGAATTGGTCGACGGTGGTCGTGGTCTCGAGCAGGTCCAGGCTTTTTCCAACAGCAGAATCTGAACCCTGACAGAAAGTTCATGATACTGGTTGCGATTTCAACAGACGCAGAACTATAATGCGAATCGTTCGCGTTTGCGTTTGTTTTATCACCAGCAGCACAGGGACCTGTCTTGAACCAGCTCATTACTTCCTTTGTCGAAGGCGGACCGGTCGTCTGGACGCTATTTGCCTTTTCCGTTTTCGCCGCCACGATCGCAGTAGCCAAATTCTGGCAGTTCGCTGTCGAACTCCGTCTCTCAGACGCTGCGCCAGCCAAAGCACTTGATCTTCTGGATGCCGGAGATCGCTCCGCAGCACTGCAGCTCGTCAACAATCGCCAATCCCTGCGCGCCCGCATCATTCGCCAGGTTCTTCACGTTTTCGAGCAGCCTGGCCTGGCACCCGAGGAAGCTCGGGAAGAAGCCATGCGTCAGGCCCGCCTCAATGCGGCTGACCTGACCAGCTATCTGCGTGTGCTGGAGGTCATTGCTACCCTCGCACCGCTACTGGGTCTGCTCGGCACGGTCATGGGCATGATAGAAGCGTTCAAGGCCATGGAGATCGCAGGCGCGAATGTCGACCCTGCGGTTTTATCCGGCGGGATCTGGCAGGCCCTGCTCACTACAGCCATAGGTCTGGCAGTGGCCATCCCGGTGTCTTTATTGCATAGCTGGTTCGAGCGCCGAAGTGAGCTGGAGGCTGCCGCCATCGAAAACCAGCTGCAGCGAATGTTCACCGCCGAAGCCCGCCTTCGTGGCCACAAGCAGCCATCAATGGCACGCGCAGCAGCGTGAACAGCAGCATTCTGCCGCTAAGAGCTCGCAAGCGAATCAGTCTGACGGCATTGATCGATGTCGTATTCATACTGCTGATGTTCTTCATGCTCACCAGCACATTTACCAAATGGTCGGCGGTACCCTTGAAGGCGGCCACGACTGGTGGCGAATCGGTGTCGGCCGTCGAGCCGCAGATGCTGATCATGCATGACCCGGATAGTTTTAGTATTCGAGGGACAGATTCCCAGGCTCGATTAGCGCTCAGCGAATTGCTCCCCCGGTTGGACGCTACACAGTCACTGATACTCGTTCCGGTCAGCGAAATTGAGGTCAATGCGCTCGTCCGCGCGCTGGAGCTGCTGAAGGAAGCCGGTCATGAATCCGTTCAACTGGGGCAACTGGCGAAATGAAGAAAACATCCCTTCAGCTGCTCACCCGCAGAAGCAAGCCAACTGAAGACAACATGATTCCATTGATCAACATCGTTTTCCTGTTGCTGATCTTTTTCATGATCGCGGGCACGATTGCCCGGGCGCCCGATGCAGACATCGATTTGCCGGTGACCAGCCTATCGCAGCAGCAGTCGGAGTCCGATACCTTTCATCTTTCGCTGACAGCTGACGAGCGCTTCTATCGCGACGGTACCGAGATCAGCTTTGACGACCTGTCCAAGCAGGTTAAGCAGCTGGACAAACAGGGCACTTCGCTCGTGTCGATCAGTGCTGACAAAGGGCTTCAGGTGCCGAAACTGTACGCTGTGCTCAGCCTGTTCAACGATGTCGAAGGCGTTTCAGTGAGCCTGCGTACACTGAGTGAACCAGAGCCAGTTTCTCCAGTGGCAAGCAAGCTGTGAAGACGCGTCTGTTTGTAGCTTCCGGTGTGGTTGCATTGCTACTTCATGCTGCTGCCGCTATCGCTTATCTCAGAAGCAATGAGCAGAGTCCAGCAGATACCGGCGCTTTTGCTGACGGCGAGCATGGGCTGGAGATTGGCCTTGGCATGGTGGGGACTTATGTGGATCTGTCGCCAGCCCCCGCTGAGCCAGAGCCAGAGCCAGAGCCAGAGCCAGAACCGGAACAAAAGCCCGAGCCAAAGCCAATCCCAGAGCCAGAGCCCAAACCAGAGCCCAAACCAGAGCCCAAACCAGAGCCAGTAGTCGAACCTGCTGCCCAACTTGAGCCAGTGCTAGACCTGGACACCGCTGTTGCGCCCGCGCTCGTTGCGCCGCCGGAGCCGGCACCTGAGCCAGAACCGCAAGCGCAAACTGTCGAAGCAGAGCCTGTCGACGAGCCGAGTGAGGACGCCTCCGAAGCAGAGACGAACTCCGCGCCCACCACAGCGGCAAGACGAGCTACAGGTCGCAGTGACTCTCGAAGCACCGGCGGCAAGGCGGCGGCCAACAAGGATTATTTCAGTGAACTGTTTGCCTGGCTGAACCGGCACAAGCAGTACCCACGAGCGGCCAAGCGCGAGAAGCAGCAAGGCACTGTGACCATAAAATTCAGCATGCGTCGCGATGGCACAGTTCTGCACCCGAGCATCAGTGACAGTTCCGGTTTTCCGCTGCTCGATGCCGCGGCGCTGGACATGTTGCGACAGGCCGAACCACTGCCACCGCTGCCTGACAGTATCGATAAAGAAGAAATTTCGCTCGTCATCCCGATCGAATACTCGCTCATCACCAACACCCTCTTCGGGGATTAATCCAGGAACTACTCATGTACAGCAGTACTTCTCACAAAGCACAGTCACTCACTTTACGCCGTACAGCCTTTAGCACAGGCGCAGGCGCGCTGACACTTGGCATTCCGGCGCTCATGCTTGGAGGGCTTGCACAGGCTGACGACGAGACCTTCGTACTCGACACGATGCAGGTAGAAGAGCGGACGGTAGACACTAATCCCTACGCCGAACCCGGCGCGCCTTACAAGGCCAAAGAGTCCGGTGATGACCGCCACGTCAAGCCCATCGCCGAAACACCCCAGACCATCAACGTCTTTACCCAGACCCAGATCAAGGATGCGGGGCAGAGTGATTTGAAGGAAGTGCTGGCAGCGCAGCCGGGTATTACCCTCGGCACTGGTGAGAACGGGAATGCTTTCGGCGATCGCTATATCATCCGTGGCCACGAAGCCCGCAGCGATGTCTTCGTCGATAGCCTGCGCGACCCGGGTATGACGACCCGTGAGACCTTTGCTACCGAACAGGTTGAAGTGACCAAGGGTCCCAGCTCCACATTCGCCGGACGGGGCTCGACGGGTGGTGCCATTAACAGCATCACCAAACATGCCAGCACCGAGTACGACTTCAACAAGGCGGAAGTCGGCGTCGGCACTGATGCTTACCGACGTCTGACTCTGGACAGCAACATCGGTATGACCGACCGCACTGCCCTGCGCCTCAATCTGCTGCATGGCTACGAAGAAGTCCCTGATCGCGAGCCAGCCGATCGGGAGCGAAATGGCGTGGCCTTGTCCGCCCTTTTCGAAGCTACGGATCAGCTCGATTTCAAGCTGGATTACTACTACCTCAACGCCATGGACCGCCCTGATCTCGGCACCTATATTGTCGCAGGGGGTGGCAGGCCGGTTGACGATCTAGCGAGCTACTCACAGGAGCAGGATTTCCTTGACTCCAAAATTGAAGTCTTCACTTTTCGAGCTGGCTACGACATCGACGACAACATTCGCATCGAAAATGCCAGCCGCTACGGCACCACCGACAACGGTTATGTCACCACCGGCGCGCGAGGCACTACCAGAGCGCCTGAAGACCCCTTTGCGCCGGGCGTCGACACAGTGTCGCTGAGTACCCACCAGGGCTACCAGGAAGTTGAGTACTTCGCCAACCAGCTCAATCTATTCGTTGACACAGAGCTGATGTCAAAGCGCAATCAGTTCGTCGTGTCTGCAGAGTTTTCGAACAACAACGTTCTCAATGGCGTTTACAACGTCAACAACACGGCGCCGACAAACTGCGCTGTAGCCGGTCGCGGTGGCGTTTCGCAGACCTATTGCATGTTGGGGCCTGATGGCACGACCATCGCCAATCTCGATGGGGTGATGGGTCGCCAGATCAGTAAGGGCGCGTGGGATACCGATTATTCAGTAGAGACGCTTTCGCTCTCGGTCATGGACACAGTCGACCTGACGGATCAATGGTCCATTTTCTTCGGGGTTCGGGTCGATAGCTTCGACTATAACAATACGGTGATATCGACCGACCGTGCGACTGGCGTGCGCAGCGCTACCAATTATGACTATTCCGACGACCTGTGGAACGGCCACCTTGGCGTGGTTTATCAAATCACAGAACAAGGCAACGTCTATGCGACTTACAGCACCTCTGCAAACATCAACGGTGGCGAGTCCGACCTCGGTGGCAACTGCGGGTATGGCGGCCTCTGTGGTGACCCGGTTCAGGTCACCAAAAGCGAGCCAGAGCTGACTGAAAATCTCGAAGTGGGTACCAAGTGGAACATCATGAACGAGAAGCTGCTGGCTACCGCGGCGGTCTTCCAGATCACCAAGGATGATGTCATGGAAACCATCGGTGAGGATGACTACGCCACGCTGGGCACCCTGAATACTGGCAAGAACCGTGTTCGTGGTGTAGAACTCTCGATGGCGGGTAATCTTACTGAAAAGTTGAGCACGCAGTTCGGTGTAGCCGTGATGGAGTCTGAAGTACTCGAGTCCTTCGACAGCGAGACAGAAGGCCGCACGCTGAGTAACTTTGCCGAAGACAGCTTGTACCTGCAACTCAGGTATCAGGCGACCGATAAATTCGCCTTCGGTGGCGCAGCGACCTATTCGAGCGAAATGTTTGCCGGACAGCCAGACTCGGCAGCAGGTTTCGACGATGCTCGGAATGATTATAGTTACCGGGTCCCGAGTTACTCAAAATACGACCTGTTTGCCAGCTATGCCTTTACTGACAAGCTCAGCACGCGTCTCAACGTCAACAACGTGTTCGACAAGGACTATTACCTTGCGGCCTATCGTAGCGGCGCATTCACCTATATCGGCGACGCACGCAATGCACAACTGGCCTTGGCTTATGAGTTCTAGTTCATGAGTAATCAGCAGAACGAACAGTTCTGCATACCCAGGGATGTCGTCAGCCTGGGGGATTACGAGCGGGTGGCCTCCACCCGTCTCACCCACGCCTGCAAAGAGCATATCGCCGCAGGCGTGGGTGATGAACTGACCCTCCAGCGCAATCGCGAAGACTTCGATCGTATCCGGATTCAGCCACGACTGCTGCGCAATTTTGCTCAGGCCAATACCAGCTGCGAATTGCTGGGTAGCCGCTTGCGCCATCCGATCATGCTGGCCCCCGTGGCTTATCAGAAGCTGGTACACGTCGACGGCGAGCTGGCCACAGCCGCCGGCGCGGCCGCAGTCGACTGCGGCATGATAGTGAGTACATTGGCATCTGCCAGCCTCGAAGACATCGCAAATCAGGGGCTCAGCCTCCTCTGGTTTCAAGTGTATTTTCAGCCAGAGCGGGCGGCGACGCTCGCTCTGGTCCGCCGTGCCGAGCGCGCAGGCTATACAGCGCTTGTCGTCACGCTGGACGCGCCTGTATCCGGCCTGCGCAATCGTGCCCAGCGAGCGGGTTTCGAACTCCCCGAACATGTTACGGCGGTCAATCTCGAGCACTTCTCCAGGCCACCACAGCGTGCCCTGGATTCGAACGATAGCGTAGTGCTTCATGGGTTCATGGCTGATGCGCCAACCATGGCCGATCTGACCTGGCTGTTGGCTGAAACACGCTTGCCAGTGTTGGTGAAAGGTGTGCTGAACCCCCTCGACGCGCTTGAATTGAAAAATCTGGGCTGCGCCGGGGTCGTGGTATCGAATCATGGTGGGCGCACTCTGGATGGTCTGCCATCCACAATCAGTGCACTTGCGGCTGTTCGTGCGGCTGTCGGGGACGAATACCCGGTTCTGCTCGATAGTGGTATCCGTCGCGGCACTGATGTTTTGAAGGCCCTGGCGCTCGGCGCGAACTGTGTACTCGTGGGCCGTCCCCAGCTCTACGCGCTGGCTGTCGCGGGTGCGCTCGGGGTGGCCCATATGCTACGCCTGCTGCACACCGAATTCGAAACAGCGATGGCTCTGAGTGGCTGTCCCTCCCTTGCAGACATCACGAAGGACTGCATCCTTGCTGATTGATATTCCAGACTTACTGTCGAACAGCGAAGTCATCGCCTTTAGGGAGCGTCTCGCTGGCGCTGAATGGATAGACGGTCGCAAAACAGCCGGCAGTCAGGCGCGCGGGGTCAAGAGCAATCTTCAGCTCGACGATGACGCTCCACTGGCCAAGGAGCTGAGCACCTACATTCTGCGAAAGCTTGGTAGCCACCCGACCTTTCTATCGGCAGCCCTGCCTCACAGTATCTTTCCACCCCGCTTCAACTGCTATCAGCAAGGCGGTGCCTACGGCCTGCACGTGGACAACGCCATCATGGCGCTGCCCGACCAGGGTCTTCTACGCAGCGATATATCAGCGACGCTGTTTCTGTCGGATCCTGACGCCTACGAAGGTGGCGAGCTGATGATAGAAGGCAGCTTCGGCGCGCAGCAAGTCAAGCTCGAGTCAGGCAGCCTCATTCTCTATCCTGCCAGCAGCCTGCATGAAGTCAGGCCAGTGATCAGTGGTCGCCGTGAAGCCGCCTTCTTCTGGGTGCAGAGCATGGTTCGAGAGCACCATCAGCGCGAGCAGCTGTTCGAGCTCGATCAGGCCATACAGGTGCTGAGCTCAGATCGTGGCTCGGACAATCATGAAGTGCGGCGGCTCAGTGCGCTGTATCACAACCTGCTGCGTAGCTGGTCGATCGTCTGAGCTCGCTGGCTGGCTGACGCGCGAGCTGATCAGTGGCCCGTCAGTTGTGCCAGCGCGGAAGATAAAGCTCGGCCCTGACTGTGCGGGTAGTCAGGTCTGAACTGATATCGATCCTGCCATCGTGGAGTTCGGCAATTTCCTTGACGAAGCTCAGGCCCAGGCCCGAGCTTTTTCGATCGCTTTCCGCTCTTGGCAGTGAATAGAAACGCTCGAAGATACGTTGTGCCGCAAAGTCTGGAATAACGCCGCCGCCATTGACGATGCTTATCCGACACATATCATCAGACGTGGACCTGTCTATAGTCACCTCGACACCCGCATGCTCGGGGCTGAAGTCAATGGCATTATCCAGCAGGTTGCTCACGGCCTGCGCCACCAGAAAGCGCTCGCCCTTTGCGTAACAGTCACCGTCCGGCAGGTGCAGCCGCAACTGCAAATGCTTCAGGTGAATCCGACTCGACTTTGCCTCTATCTCGGCGTCGACCAGAGACTGCAGACTCAGTCGCTCTGCACTGCGCAGCTCATTACGTTTTTCGACTTCGGCTAACGCAAGGAGACGCTCAATCAACACTGTGCACCTCAGGGCTTCACCGAGAATATTGTTGAGAAAGCGGGACCGCCTGTCATCGTCCATGGCAGGCTCCTGCAATAGCTCTGCCGCGCCTCTGATAGCCGCCAGCGGGCTCTTCAACTCGTGTGTCAGCGTATGGATATACTCCTCGACATAACGCCGCCCTTCCAGTGATTCACGCATCGCTTCCATCGAGTCAGCCAGGTGGGCCAGCTCGCGTTCGTGGATCTTCGGCAAGGCAGGTCGACGACCCGCACTGACCTCATCTACATAGCTGGATAACTTGCGTATGGATCGTGTCAGCCAGAATGACAGCAAGGCGCCAAGCACCAGCGCGGCGAGCAGAATGATGGTGCCCTGCTGCCAGATCTGCTGCCTGGCGAGATCGATGAATGGCTGCAGGCTTGCATTCGGTTGGCTTACCGTCAGGCTGCCGACGATGTCTCCGCGATGATAGATCGGCGCAGCCACATACATCGCCGTGCTGAACTCATCGCCGGCTTTCAGTTGCGTTGTTCGGGCCCCGTACTCCCCTTTCAGGGTCAATCTGACATCGTTCCATTGCGAGTAATCGATGCCGAGCTGAGAAGGGTCCGTGTGCAGAACCACGATACCATTCTGGTCTGTGACGTAAATCGTAAAGCGCGGTTTCGTCTTGTCCAGGGTCCAGATACGCGCATTCAACGGGCGATATTGATAGCGGTTCAGCGCAACTGAGAACGCTGAAGTATTCAGCCGCGCGTCGATCTGACCATGCAGGCGGACTTCCATCGCGACGAGTTCTGCAAGCAGGTTTGCTGTGTCTACCAGCGCCTCTTCGCTCGACTGCCTGATCGACGGCCGCAATTGATCTGCAACACCGTAGAGAAACCAGAGCGTAGCCATACCGACCAGCACGAAATAACCGAGAAAGATGCGGCGGCCAAATTTCACTACTCGGGCTGCCCGTTGAGCGACAGACTGTAGCCAAGACCACGATGCGTGACGATGGGATTCGACGCCGCGTCGATATCACGCAATTTGGCGCGCAGGCTTTTGACATGAGTATCGACTGCGCGTTCGAAGCTGGCTTCCGGCTCATTCCATACCTGATCCATCAGCTGACTGCGTGTGAATACCCGCTCCGGATTTTTGAGGAGATGGCTAAGGATCAGATATTCGTAGCGGGTCAACACCAGGGTCTGGCCGTGGAAGCGAATTCGTGCGCGCTCCTCGTTCAGATCAAAAGTCGAAGCGGGAGCGGGCCCAACTTCAGAATTGTCTAGCACGCTCGCTGGCGGCTGTACGCGTTTCAGAATGGCTCTGACGCGCGCACAGATCTCTCTGGGACTGAAAGGCTTGGTCACGTAGTCATCGCCCCCGATCTCAAGCCCGACAATGCGATCAATCTCGTCTCGTCGTGCCGTCAGAAACAATACGGGCACATTGGACTTCAATCGGATCTGCTTGCAGAGCTCGAAGCCGTTGATATCTGGCAGACCAACATCCAGCACCACCAGATCCACCTTCGGTGCGTCTGTAGCCAACAAGCCCAAGCCGTCCTGGCCAAGTCGCATCCAGCTGACCCTGAACCCATCGGTTTCAAGGGCGTAGACCAGGGTATCGGCAATGGCCGCTTCATCCTCGATGATGAGTATGTGCTGTAACGGTGTGCTGCTCTGCGGGCTCAATATCTCGGCGTCCTGGTATCGGTTCGTTCAGCTCGGCCGTCACTACATAGCGCAACGGACCTCCGGCGGACAATTCGTCGAAAGGATAGCAGCTAATGAGTTGAAGCTCAGCCGCTGCGCCTCCGAGCTGCAACTTTTCGCTACGACTGTCGACGATTCTGATCGATCTTACAGTGTACCTGCGAAGCGCCCCCCGTGTGTCTTCGAGTGTGAAGACATCGTTTTCGCGTACATGCTTCAGTTCGGCAAAGTGGGTATCCCTGTGCCCGGCCAGAATAATGCGGCCAACAGCATCCGGTGCTGCGCTGGCCTCTACATGGCCGGGCCCGAAGGCGAGCGCCTGGCCACTGGTACCATTGAGCACCACGTATGCGCTACCGTCGGGAAAGCGTAGCCGTCCCACAGGCCAGACATCCGCCCAGGGCCATGGCTTTACCTGAAGGATTTGCTGCTGACTGTGGCCCTCCTCTTGCGCAGCCAGCGTCGACGCCCAGGCGTGTTGCAGTAGAACCTGAGCCAGTACCGCCTTTGCATCAATCCATAACGCCGACACGAGCGCCCACAAACTGCCGGCGAATACCAGCGTCATCAGACTTCGCCGCGCCCACCGGTTCTTTTGACGTCGACCCGCCGGTTGCTGCGGCCGCCCGCCTGTCATCACGCGGCCTTCTACCGTATTCATGGCCGTACGCCAACAGGGTGACCTTGAGCGCTCAGCCTGAGCTCGCAAACGATCATGAACAGGCACAGCAAGAGTCCTACCAGGCCCAGCAGTCGGAGCAGGTCGGCCGGTGTCGCGGTATTGGGATAATGCACTGCGTACTGTGGCATGGCGACTTCATGACGGGCTGCCGCTTCCGATCCAGCCGGTAGCAGATTGGCAACCGTGCCTTCACCCAGTGGCTGACCAGGCGCTCTGACAGGAGCCTGCTCTTCGGCAATGAAGCTCGTGTATCTGGACGCCAGGTGATGATCAAGCGCCAGCTCGAGGATGGCCGGTCGCAACTCCGCTTCGGGCGTGCCGGTGTCTATACGGCGTGACAATGCTTCGATTCGAGCCTTGGCCCATACGCTCGAGACACCTGGGTGCTGGACCTTGTCATCGAGGCTTACCGTTCTTGACCACGGCTTGCCAGCCAGCTGGCCTCTCAGCCTCAGGCTGGTGGGCTTGTCCAAAGTCATGGCCACGACGACGGGATCACCAGCATACAGGTCGGGCACTTTTTCCGGCTCAAAACTTATCGCGGCACCGTCTTCACTTTCGATAACAATATCCGTGAGCACAGGCGCTTCGAGCTTGAGAAACAGTCGTCCCATCGACTCTGTGACCTGATCGGTCTGTGAAATATAGGTGAAGCTGCCTCGCCCTGCTTCTGCGGCCTTGCGCATGAACCAGGCATTTGGCGCAGAGCCAATCCCGACGGTGAACAGCCTGCTGCCGCCCAGCAATTTATGGATGATCCCGAAGAGTTCAGCTTCGTTGCCAACTGCGCCATCGGTGATAAACACCACTTGCCGCATTCGTTCCTTGTCGGCTTCGCCACTGAATGCGCTACGCAGCGCCGAGGCCATTTCTGTCCCTCCATTCGCCTCCAGATGGCTGACGAATTCGAGGGCCTGATTGATATTTCGCGTCGTGGCTGGCTCCGATGCCGAATAGAGTTGGGTAAAGGTCGAATTGAATTCAATGATGTTGAAGGTGTCGTCAGGACGCAGCCTGGTCAGGCCCTGTTGCAAACCCGCTCTGGCCTGTCTTATCGATTCACCGCCCATGGAACCTGATGTGTCGATAACAAAGATGATCTCGCGGGCTATTGGCGATGCCACCTGCGCAGCGACCACCGCGGCACTTTGTGGCGCCAGCACCAGCAAGCCATAGTGCTTTCCCTCGACCGTCTCACCGAAGACTTCCGCATAGGGTTCGTCCTCAGCTTCCATGGACCATGTCAGCAAGATGTCGCGATCCATCGGCTCACTGGTCTTGCTGAAGCTGATACTGCGGACTTTTATACCCTTGCTGACCGAGGGCTCGCCCCGCCTATCACCTGATTCGACGATGTCATGATGCACGCTCTCGAGGTCACCGATGTATGCTCCGCTGAAATTGCCAGAGAACTGCACAGTCGGCACGGCTTCAATGGGGAGCGCAGATTTGTCGACTACAGGAGAGCTGGCGATGGCCATGTCCTGCGCGTCCGCAGTGGCTGGAAAGTAGCGTGGCGTGAGCGTGGTTGGAATTCGCAATGTTGCCTTACCGGCATCTATTTCGATCGTTTCAATGTACTCTAGTCTTACCATGACTGACTCCGCTGGCGGAATATTGGCTACCCTGGTGGAAAACAGATTGGGGCGCTGCTGCTCTACCAGGCTCGCCACCCGTCCTTCCCGCTTTGCCGTGGCATAGCGCGCTTTCGCTGCTTCACGCTCGGCAATGCGTCCTTCGATCACGCGATCGCCAATCTCGATGCGCATGGCACGCACGGCCGCCTTGTCCGCCAATGGGAATAACCAGGTGCCTTCGGTGAAGTCGCTGTTGCGGTTGAAAAAACGCTGCTCGATAACGACACGGGCAATGCTACCTGTGACGTGGACCTGAACGCTGGTATCAAGCAGCGGCGCAGGCACCTGCACCCCGTCGCTTCGAAGCAGCATGAGTGCACCGGTAGCAGGTGCTGCGTCTTCAGCGGCCTGCGTCAACTGTGCCAGGCAGGAAATGAGCACCCAGACGCAGATGGCCAGGAGTGCGCGGATGGGATCGAGCCAGCGACCCGACTTGGTGTGACGTGACATGACAATTCTCCTGTGGAATGAACAGGAGACAGTGTGTTCCCACAACTTGGCATTCATGTGTGGATTGTGTGAGCGACTCGAACGTCACAGTCTGATCGTGCTTGCTGACTAGGCGAAACCTCGTGGTTTGCACGTAGTCAATAGGAATGGCAGCCTTATATTTCTTCCACTTACAAAGATGTTTCTATTTAACTAGTTTAAAACAGGGTATACCGGCTTTAGTGTTCAATGTGCCCCCAGAGCCCTAGAACAAGGTAAAGCCTGCAATTGAATCCTGAATCAGTTTTTGAATGGTCCGCTGGAATCTATCGATATCTGATACAGCCCGCCACCAACTCCACCCGGGGAGGCCCAGCGGAATGAGCTATCTGATCGAAAAGATGAGCTACTACATCGAATTGAGCGCCGAAGAGAAAACTGTGCTGCTCGATCTCGAGAGTGTGACCACCCAGTACAAGGCGAGGACGATCATCTATCACCAGGAAGCGCAGGTGGGTGATATCTTCGTAGTCAGAGAGGGTTGGGTCGCTACTTTTTCCCAGTTGCCAAATGGCAATCGAACCATTCTGAACATCCACTATCCTGGAGACATTGTAGGTTCTTCTTCCATGCCCTTCGAGGTTCACGCTTCCGGACTCATGAGCATCACGCCGGTCACGCTGTGCCCCTTTCCCAAGGAAAAGCTGGCCACCGTGTTCAGGCATCATCCCAATCTCTCCGCACTGCTGTATACCGTGAGCCTGCAGGAAAAAATGGTACTGGTCGATCGGCTGAAAGCAATAGGTCGCATGCCCGGCAAGAACAGGCTGATGTTATTCGTGTTGCAGGCGCATGCCCGACAGACGGCGTTTCAGCAGCTTGACGCGCTGACTTTCGATTTTCCGCTCTCGCAGGTGTTGATTGGAGATGCCATCGGTCTCACAACCGTGTATGTCAACCGAACGGTGAGAGAACTGGAAGAAGAAGGTCTCATGAGCGTTCGCAATCGGGAAGTTACTATTTTCAACAGGAGACGCATGATAGAACTGTGCGATTTCAAGGATCGGTACCGCCAACTCGATACGACCTGGTTTCCCGGCTTCATCAAATGAAGCCTTTTCTTAAGGGCCCCTGCCACCGCAGGCCCCGTCAACAGGATACGAGAGATGTGGCTGAGAACGAGATGTGATATCAGGTTCAACCTGAGCGTGCCGACGCCTTTCGTGCTGATGCTGCGTCCGCGAAGTGGTGCCCAGCAGTGGGTCGCGCGCGAGGAATACCGCGTGGTGCCTAGCCTGCCCGCCGTGGAGTTCACGGATATTTATGGCAATCTCTGCCAGCGCGTGACGGCAATGCCTCCAGAATTTGCGGTGTACACGACAGCCGAGGTGATGACCGCTGACATGGTCGACAAGGCACCCGGTGGTGAGTTCGTCGAAGTACAGAATTTACCGGACGCTGTGCTGATCTACCTGCTGCCCAGCCGCTACTGCGAATCCGATCGTTTTGGTCAGATGGCTACGGATATCAGCAGAGACTGCCTGCCGGGTTATGACCAGGCAGCAGCCATCACGACCTGGGTTCATCAGAACATCAACTATCGACCAGGCAACAGTGACCTTTCCGTATCTGCAGTCGAAGTAAATACGCGACAGTGGGGCGTCTGCCGGGACCTGTCCCACCTGTGTATCGCCTTGTGTCGTAGCCTGAGCATACCGGCCCGGCTTGTCGTGGGTTTTCTCCATGAGCTGAAGCCGATGGATCTTCACGCCTGGTTCGAAGTCTTCGTCGCCGGGCGCTGGTATACCTTCGACCCTACCGAAGATCAGCAGCGAGGCGGCTATGTCGTGATCGGCTACGGCCGGGATGCCGGTGACGTTGCGGTTTACAATCAGTTCGGGCCGACTGTGTACCCGGTCGACCAGACGGTGATCGTGGAACGAATCGCCGACGTCAGCCAGGTGCCGAACAGCCTGCCCTAGTGTCTATTCGGTCGAGGCCCAAAGCGCCGTCCAATTTGGTATAATAGGAAGATTGGGCGCAGTGATGTACCCGCAAGCCACCTGCCATTGTTGTATCAGAATGACTATGCCTCAGCCCTCGCAGTTCAGCGTTGCCCCCATGATGGACTGGACTGATCGACATTATCGCTATTTCGCCCGCCTGCTGAACCCGGAGACCGTTCTCTATACCGAGATGGTCACTACCGGTGCACTGATTCATGGCGATACCGACCGTTTCCTCGCTTACGATCGATCGGAGCATCCGCTGGTGCTGCAGCTCGGGGGTAGTAATCCTGCCGAACTTGCCCAGTGTGCCCGCATGGCCGAGGCGCGTGGTTTTGACGCCGTCAACCTGAATGTCGGCTGCCCCAGTGACAGAGTGCAGAACAACATGATCGGTGCCTGTCTCATGGCCCACCCGCAGCTGGTCAGTGACTGCCTTGCCGCGATGCAGGCGGCCGTCGATATTCCGGTCACCATCAAGCACAGGATTGGCATCGACGATCAGGATGGCGAAGCCAGCCTGCACGAATTCGTGAATACGGTACAGGCTTCGGGCTGCTCGACCTTCATCGTACACGCCCGCAAGGCCTTGCTGCAGGGACTTTCACCAAAGCAGAACCGTGAAGTACCTCCGCTCATCTATGATCGCGTGTATCGGCTCAAGGCAGCCTTCCCGGCGCTTGACATCATTATCAACGGCGGGATTGCATCCACTGAGGCAAGCTTCGAGCATCTTCAACACGTCGACGGTGTGATGATTGGACGGGCCGCCTACCAGACACCATGGATACTCGCGGAGCTTCCCGGCGGGCTGGCCCACCGCCAAACCGGGCACGCCGCAGACATCGATTTGCGCCTCCGGGTCGCTCGGGAATTTCTCGCGTACGTCGAGCGCGAACACGCCCAGGGCACCAGAGTCTGGGCCATGCTTCGGCATATCCTCGGCCTGTTCCACGCGCAGAAGGGTGGCCGAGTATTCAGGCGAGTCCTCAGCACCGAAGCCGTGCGGCCAGACACCTCGCCTGCGGTTTTCGCACGCGCCATTGACACTGTCGAAGCATTGCAATACAACGAAGCAAGCTAGCTCCCCAACACATTCAGGATGAATAATGGCCAATCTACTCGAGCAACTCCGAACCATGACTTCCGTGGTCGCAGACACCGGTGACGTTGAGGCCATCCTCAAGCATCGTCCTGATGATGCGACCACCAACCCTTCGCTTCTGCTCAAGGCTGTTGACCTGCCGCACTACCGAACCCTGCTGGACCAGGCTGTCGAAGCTGGTCATGGCGAAGTCGAGGCCGTATGTGACCGTTTCGCGACGTTCGTCGGTGGTGAAATTTTACAGAACATCAAGGGCTACGTGTCGACTGAAGTCGACGCCCGCCTGTCATTCGACACAGCCGCAACCGTCAATAAGGCTCAGCAGCTGATCGAATATTACGAGGCAGCCGGTGTGAAGCGGGACCGTATTCTGATCAAGATTGCGGCGACCTGGGAAGGCATTCAGGCGGCGGCAGAACTCGAACAGCAGGGCATTCATTGTAATCTGACCCTGCTGTTCAGTTTTGCCCAGGCCCAAGCCTGTGCCGATGCCGGCGCCACGTTGATCAGTCCCTTCGTCGGCCGAATCTATGACTGGTACAAGCGTGACCGTGACGTGCGCCATATCGACCCGATCGACGACCCTGGCGTGAAATCCGTGGCGCAGATTTACGAGTTCTACAAGCGGCACGGCTTCAAGACCATCGTCATGGGCGCCAGCTTCCGCCATATCGGTCAGATTACCGCCCTCGCCGGCTGTGACAAGCTCACCATCGCGCCCAACCTGCTGCAGGAGCTGGCCGAAACCGAAGAAGACCTTCAACGTGCATTGCCGGAACACAGCAGCCAGGGCGGCGAACGCCCATCCGCGCTGACGGAAGCCGAGTTTCGCTGGCAGCTCAACGAGGACGCCATGGCGACTGAAAAGCTCGCCGAAGGCATTCGCACATTTGCGGCTGATCAGATTGCCCTGGAGCGCATCGTCAAACGTGCGATTGAGGGTGATATCAGACGATGAGTGAATCAAAGAACGAAAATATTGTCTGGCAGACGTACAAGGTCAGCGCGGCCCAGCGGGCCGAGCAGAAGAACCAGCAGCCCTGCGTAGTCTGGCTGACTGGTCTCAGTGGTGCTGGCAAGTCCACCCTCGCCAGTGCACTCGACAGTCGCCTGCACGAGCTGAGGCATCACACCTATGTGCTCGATGGCGATAACGTGCGCCACGGCCTGAACAAGGATCTGGGATTCTCCGAGCGCGACAGGGTGGAAAACATCAGACGCGTCGGAGAAACGGCCTGCCTGATGGTGGATGCTGGCCTCATCGTGATTACGGCTTTCATTTCACCTTTCAGGAAAGACCGAAAAATGGTGAAATCACTGGTCAAACCAGGGCAATTCATCGAAGTGCACGTGTCCACGCCGATCGAGACCTGTGAAGGCCGTGACACGAAGGGCCTGTACAAGAAAGCCCGAAGTGGCCAGATCAAGGACTTTACGGGGGTCAATTCGCCTTATGAAGTGCCCGCGTCTGCCGATGTCACCATCGATACCAGCGACAACAGTCTCGAAGATTGCATCAACCAACTTATCGACTATCTCAGCAAATTCGGATACATCAGAACACAGCCGAAAGCCCTCTAGTGTCCTCTCGGACCGGACTGGACTCTAGTATCCCGACTGGCCGAACTCTGCAGGCTTGAGCACGCCGTGCTCAAGCGAGTACACGGTCTGCATGGTCTTCGCGAGTGCATGATCGTGCGTCACCAATACGAAGGCAATTGCCAGCCTGTCGACCAGATCCCGTAGTATGGCCGTCACCTGATCCGCGGTATTAGGATCGAGGTTGCCCGTTGGTTCGTCCATCATTACACAGGATGGTTCGGTAACCAGCGCGCGGGCGATGGCTACACGCTGGCGCTCACCGCCAGAAAGCGCGCCCGGCTTGTGCTGCAGCCGATGCCCCAGACCCACCTGCTCCAGATAAGCCTCGGCGCGTGACCGAGCCTGAGATACCGGCAGCTTCCGCAGCAAGAGTGGCATCGCCACGTTTTCAAGGGCGGTGAACTCTGGCAGCAAATGGTGGAACTGGTACACGAAACCCAGGTGCTGATTGCGCTGACTCGCCTTGGCAGACTCGCTCATCGTGGTCAGATCAGTGCCCGCCAGTTCGATTCGCCCCTGGCTTGGGCTGTCCAGGCCTCCAAGCAGATTCAGCAGTGTCGACTTGCCAGAGCCACTGGCGCCAATGATGGCCACTGTGTCACCAGGAAAAATGTCGATGGAAATATCGTTGAAAATCTCGATGTCCGTCCGTCCCTGCTGATAGGCCTTGCCAAGGCCTGTGCAGCGAATGACCGGCTTGCTGCGGTCGACTATATCATTCATAACGCAAAGCCTCGGCGGGCGCGATCTTGGACGCTTTCATGGCGGGATAAATGGTAGCGAGGAAGGCCAGGCCCAGGGCACTGCCGCAAATGACCGCCACGTCGTTCCACAGCAGCTGTGAGGGCAGATAACTGATGAAGTAGACATCGGCACTGAGGAACTGGAAACCCAGCGTCTGTTCCACCCAGGCGATGAGGCCGCTGATGTTGGTCGCCAGCAGCACGCCAAGCACTGCCCCACTGAATATGCCGATGCAGCCGATGAGGAGGCCCTGGAACAGGAATATGCGCAGAATAGTCCCTGGCGTGGCACCCATGGTGCGCAAGATGGCGATATCCGCCCGCTTGTCGGTGACGACCATGACCAGCGTAGACACGATATTGAAGGCCGCTACGGCAATGATCATCATCAGGAGCAGGCCGACCAGGGTCTTTTCCATGCGGATGGCCTGGAACAGATTGCCATGGCTTCTGGTCCAGTCGCTCGCCGAATAGTTCGAGCCCAATGCACTGACCGCCCGCCAGGCCACCTGCTGGGCCTTGAACAGGTCGTCGACCTTTAGACGGATGCCATCGACCCGGTCGCCCATGCGCTTGAGTTTCGCGGCATCATCGATGTGAATCAGCGCCAGGTTGCCATCGATTTCAGCGCCTACGCTGAAGATTCCCACGACCTTGAAACGTTTGAGCCGGGGAAACACACCTGCTGGCGTCACGGAGGCCTCTGGCAGCACCACAGTGACTTTGTCACCTATTCTGGCATGCATGTAGGAGGCGAGTATGTCTCCGAGCACGATATTGAACTCACCGCTCTCGAGATCATCGATCGAGCCTGCCTTCATATGGTTCTGGACGATGGAGACGCCTTTTTCCAGCGCTGGTTCGACCCCATTGAGGAGCATGCCTCGAACACTGCCTGAAGAGGTCAGCATGCCCTGGGCGTGAATATAGGGCGCCATAGCCACGATATCGGGGCTATCGGGAATCTTTTCGGCGATGGCCCGCCAGTCTCGCATGCCATCGTAGCCCTGAATGGTGGCGTGCGGCACCATGCCGAGGATACGTTCACGAAGCTCACGATCGAAGCCATTCATGACCGACATGACGGTGATCAACACCAGCACACCAAGCGCCAGACCGATCATCGACGACAGCGAAATGAAGGAAATGAAGTGATTGCCCTTCTTCGCCCAGGTGTAGCGAAGTCCGATGAAAAACGGAAGTGGTTTGAACATTCTTCAAAAAATCCTTCGGGACTGCGGGGAGCCACTATAATAAATAAATGGCGGCGTTGCGACTGCCCTCTGCATCTATCAGAAGGGGCGTCGAATCGCCCATGAAATCAAGCAACAGACGCATGGCCCACGATGAATGACTTCCCGAACAACAGACGTAATTTCTTTCGTGTCAGAACGATGGCACAGATTGAATATCACGCTGTCCGTTCCGACCGCGACGACGAGCTCAGCGTCCGGCCGGTGTATTACGAGCTGCTGACCGAGCTGCAGAAGATCGACGTGGAATGCCAACGCGCCCTGGCGAGCCTGCATGAACTGCCCGAGGTGAACCGCCAGATCGTCTCGCTGTTCAAGCTGCAGAGTCGGAAGATCGACCTGATCGCGCGTACTCTGGCGCTAACGGAAGACAAGCTCGATGAGCAGCGTCTCACCGAAATAAGCCTCAGCGAGGGCGGCATGGCCTTCCAGGTGGGCAATATGCAGCAGCCGGGCGACCGTCTCGCCGTCAAGGCAACCTTTCTGCCGGGTTATACGACCATGATCGTGCACGTCGAAATCATTGATGTGCAGCATGAAGAAGATGGCTATTGGGTGCGAACGGCCTTTCTGGACCTGGATGAAGCCCAGCGGCAACTCATCGCCCGCCATATTCTGCGCATGCAACAGAACGAGCGACGGCGCTACTACGAAGACACGGCCGAGCCAGTCATCACGCCGCTGGACCGCCATCACATGTTTCGTGACGACGATCTGCTGGGCTAGCCGGCAGACTGTTGATCAGCCAGATTTACCCGCCACGGTGCCCGATGCACCGCTCGGGGTGGACATCGAACGGGAGTACATCATCATGAAAAGTCTTCGCCTCACTCACGCAAGCCTGCTGCCAGCCCTGCTCTGTCTCAGTGTCGTCATGGCACCTGTCCATGCAGACGAACTGAAGATCGGCGTCGCGACGCAAATGCAGAAACAGAAATCTGCGCACAGCGGCAAGCTCCCCGAGCCCGGTCTGGCACAGGATAGCGTGCAGCGTGAATTCGGCGAACCGGTCCGGGTAAGAGGTCCGGTGGGCGACCCCGCTATCACGATCTGGGAATATCCCGGTTATTCGGTGTTTTTCGAAAACAACACTGTGATTCACACTGTTCTGAAGTCAGGGTAAAGTACCCAGCTCACTCAGCCACCGACAACAGTTGACCACATTGACCCAGACAAAAAGACTCAGATTGCCCGCAGAGTGGGAGCCGCAGAGCGCGGTGCTCCTGACCTGGCCCCACGAACAGACCGACTGGCACGATCAGCTCGAGCTGGCGCATGCGACCTTCCTGCAGATCGCGCTGGCCGTCTGTCGTCACCAGGCGCTCATCATCAACTGTCAATCATTCGAGATCATCGAGCGCATCGCCGATGAGCTGGGTGCTGCCGGGGTAGATCCTCGCCAGGTCAAGCTCGTTCATGCGCCCTCGAACGACACCTGGGTCCGTGACCATGGTCCGATCACGGTCTACGAACGCCTGCCTGGCGAGCAGGAACCGGAGGCGGTGCTGATCGACTTTCAGTTCAATGCCTGGGGCGGCAAGTTCGCTGCCGAGAAAGACAATCAGCTGACGACCATCCTGCACGAACTCGATACCTTTGGCATGACCCAGCTCCACCATGTCGATTATATCCTCGAAGGCGGCGCGATCGAATCCAACGGCGCCGGCACGATTCTGACCACGACCCGCTGTGTCACCAGTGCAACACGCAATCCCGAACAGACAAAAACCAGCGTGAACAAGGTGTTCGCCAAGCATTTCGGCTGCGACACGGTGCACTGGCTCGACCATGGTTATCTGGCTGGCGACGATACCGACGGGCATATCGATACCCTGGCCCGCTTCTATGGCGAGCGGCACATCTGTTATGTGCAATGCCAGGACCCTGAGGACGAACACAAGACGGCTCTCGACGCCATGGAGGCGCAACTTCAGGCCTTGCGCACCATTGATCACAAGCCCTATGAGCTCACGCCACTGCCGATGGTCTCGCCGCAGTTCGACGATGAGGGCAATCGCCTGCCAGCCACTTATGCCAACTTTCTCATCATCAACGATGCGGTCCTGTTGCCGACCTACAACGCGCCGGAAGACGAAGAAGCCATACGAATCGTCGGCCAGTGTTTCCCGGATCGCGAAGTCATTCCCATAGACTGCAGTGTATTGATCACCCAGGGCGGCAGCCTGCACTGTGTCACCATGCAATTACCGGAGGGCGTCGACTGATGTCACTGAAAGCTCTGCAGACGGCGCTGGACAACCTGCGCCAGACACAGCGGAATATCGAGACGATCATCCTTGGCAAGTCCGAGCAGATCACGATGGCGCTGTGTTGCCTGCTCTGCAAGGGCCATCTGCTGATAGAGGACATCCCCGGGATGGGCAAGACCACCCTGTCCCACGCCCTGGCGAATGCGCTGGGCCTGTCCTACAACCGCATTCAGTTCACCAGCGACCTGTTGCCGGCCGACCTGCTCGGTCTGAACCTGTTCGATAAGGACAGTGGCGAATTCGTCTTTCATCCCGGGCCACTGTTCGCCCAGCTGGTGCTGGCCGATGAAATCAACCGGGCCACGCCCAAGGCCCAGAGTGCCCTGCTGGAGGCCATGGAGGAGCGTCAGATTAGTATTGAAGGCACGACGCACCCCCTGCCGAAACCTTTTTTCGTCATTGCCACGCAAAATCCGAGTGACCAGAGCGGCACTTACCTGCTGCCCGAGTCGCAGATGGATAGATTCTTCATGCGTATCCATCTCGGCTTTCCGCCGCCAAAGGCAGAGCGTGAGCTGCTGCAAGGGGTGGATCGCCGAGCCATGGTGCAGGCCATGGAGAGCACATTGTCACCTGAGACGCTCAATGCTCTCCAGGAAGCAGTGGAGCGCATCCACACCAGCGATGCCCTGCTCGATTATGTTCAACGCATCATCGCGTTTACCCGGTCTGGCAGCAAGATGGGTAATGGTCTGTCGCCGCGTGGGGCCATTGCCCTCGTGCGTGCCGCTAAAGCCTGGGCCCTCATGCATGAGCGGGATTTTGCCCTGCCTGACGATGTTCAGGCAGTATTGCCAGCGGTCGTCGAGCATCGATTGGGCAGCAGCAGCCGGGCCAGCCATCACCCGCTGACCGAACAGATTCTGCAGCAGGTCCCTGCGCTATGAAGCTGCCCTTACCTGCCAGAGCGCCGGCACGCGCCTGCCTGCCTTAGCAGGTCGCTATGTTCGCGATTGGGAGAACTCATCATATCGTGGCTTGTTCTGTGCTAATGTGCCCCCATTATTTTCGTGCTTATCCATCAACTTCAAAGCGCCGACCTGGCATAGTCCCGGCATCCCCCGGCTGTAGTCTGTCCACGTCTGCTACAAAGGATCTTTCATGAGCGAAGCCCAGAAAAAAACCAAGCCTACCCGTCATATCGAACTGCTGATACTGGGCTCCGGTCCTGCCGGTTATACCGCCGCCGTCTATGCGGCAAGGGCAAACCTGAAGCCCGTCATGATTACCGGCATGCAGCAGGGTGGACAGCTGACAACGACGACGGAAGTGGACAACTGGCCTGGCGACGAAAATGGCGTGCAGGGACCAGAACTCATGCAGCGCATGCTCAAGCATGCCGAGCGCTTCGATACCGAAGTGCTGTTCGACCATATCCATACCACCGACCTGACAAACCGCCCTTTCCGGCTCGAAGGCGACAGTGCGGTGTATACCTGCGACGCGCTCATCATCTCTACCGGTGCATCAGCCATGTACCTTGGCTTGCCGTCGGAAGAAAAATTCATGGGCAAGGGTGTGAGCGCCTGTGCCACCTGCGATGGTTTCTTCTACCGCAAGCAGGATGTCGCCGTCGTTGGTGGTGGCAATACGGCCGTTGAAGAAGCGCTGTATCTGGCCAATATCGCGAAGAAGGTCTACCTGGTGCATCGCCGAGACAAACTGAGGGCAGAAAAGATTCTGCAGGCCCGGCTGATGGAAAAGGTGGAAGCCGGCCTGATCGAAATCATCTGGGATCATGTCGTCGATGAAGTACTCGGCGACGATAGCGGTGTGACCGGCCTTCGCATCAAGCAGCGTGATGGTGACGCTACTCAGGATCTGCAACTGCAGGGCGTTTTCATCGCCATTGGCCACAAACCGAACACCGATATTTTCGAAGGTCAGCTGGACATGGCCGATGGCTATATCAAGATCAAGTCCGGACTCAGTGGCAATGCCACGGCGACGAGCGTACCGGGTGTGTTTGCAGCCGGCGATGTCAGTGATCATGTCTATCGCCAGGCTATCACTTCTGCTGGCTTCGGCTGTATGGCGGCACTCGACGCCGAGAAGTTTCTCGATAGTTAGGGCGGCCACTAGCTGCCCATGAAGTGACCCGGATATGTCCCTTTACTTGCCCTGGCTTGACGAGCGCTCGGTAGAGCGCTCTGTAGCCGGCGGGCTCGTCTATCGTTTCCCGCCAGTAGAGGCTGCCCTCGAAGAGCCAGATGGCCTGCTCTGCGCAGGCGGCGATCTCACGAGCGGTCGACTGCTGAGCGCGTATGCCAGAGGTATCTTTCCGTGGTACTCCGAAGGCCAACCTATTCTGTGGTGGTCCCCCGACCCACGCTGCCTGTTTTTGCGTGGCGATCTGCATGTCAGTCGCAGCCTCAGACGCAGGATGAGACGGCAGATGCATTCGACACGTTATCGCTTCACCTTCGACACAGATTTCGCCGCCACGATGGCAGCCTGTGCCAACCGTGAAGAGACATGGATCACGCCCGAAATGTTGCGCGCCTATCAGCGACTGCACACGGAAGGCCATGCTCATTCGGCCGAGTTATGGCACCAGGCAGACAACGACCAGTGGCAGCTTGTGGGCGGTCTGTATGGCCTCGCCCTCGGACGCTGCTTTTTCGGTGAATCCATGTTTTCTCTGGAGACCGATGCATCGAAAATCGTTATCACACTGCTCATCGAGCACCTGATGGATTGGGGCTACCACCTGTTGGATTGCCAGGTGGTCAGTGATCACCTGCGCTCACTTGGCGCCAGAGCCCTGCCACGAGAGGCGTTTTCAAGACTTCTCGAGACGTACGCAGCCACCGACTCTGCCCCACCACATCAATGGACGACGAACCCCGCTTTATTACAAAACGGTTCATGAAAGCCTAAAGCGGCACTCGACCGCTTTCATCAAGCAGTTTTTGCAGTATGCTTAGGCCATCTGGATTATTATTGAGCCGTGATATTTGCCGTGACCAAGCTTCAGTCACTCGTCTACTTTGCGACGCCGGAACACGAGTGCAGTTACCTCGAGGGTCGTCTCGCCACCACTGTCTTTGTCGACCCCACTGTAGAGATCGACTTCGAGACCTATTCGCGGCTCTCGCTCAACGGCTTTCGTCGCAGTGGCAATCACTATTACAAGCCCAAGTGTGAGGCCTGCAGTGCCTGCATTCCGGTTCGAATTCCAGTAGCGCACTTCAGGCTCAGCAAGAGTCAGAAGCGTATCGTTTCCAGAAACAAGGACTTACGGGTCAATATACGCAAGGCTGAATACAACCCCCGCCACTTCGCCCTCTACGAGCACTATATCAACAGCAAGCATGCCGATGGCGACATGTATCCGCCGAGTCTCAGCCAGTTCGAGAATTTTCTGCTGGAAGCGCGTCCCGAAACCGAGTTTGTCGAATTTCTGGCTGGCGAAGAGTTACTGGCGGTAGCGGTAATCGACCATACCGCAGACGGGCTCTCGGCAATCTACACGTTCTACGACAGCAGACATGCCCGACGAAGCCTTGGGGTTTTCGCTGTGCTCTGGCAAATCGCCTATGCCAATGAGCGCAATGTCCCCTATCTGTATCTGGGCTACTGGATACGGGGCTGTCAGAAGATGTCTTATAAGACCAACTACCGCCCGCTCGAAATGCTGGTCCACGGTCGCTGGCTAGGAATTGGCTGAAAAGCGGCTTTTTTGCGTTTTGGCCGAAACTCGTGCAAAATCCGTCCTCATTTTTCTGCTCACACCAGTTATTTAATTATTCACCGGGTGCACCTGTTCGCTGTCACTCGGTAAGGCCGTAAGCCGCGCAAAGGCGTAGACACGACCACCAGTCCAACAGAGGGTTGATGCCGAATGGCAAAAGAAGACAACAGTATTGAAATGGAAGGGACTATCGTCGATACCCTGCCGAACACCATGTTCCGGGTTGAACTCGAGAACGGCCACATCATGACAGCTCACATCTCAGGAAAAATGCGGAAGAACTACATCCGCATACTGACTGGAGACAAGGTCAAGGTCGAAATGTCGCCCTACGATCTCAGCAAAGGCCGTATCGTCTACCGCGCCAAGTAAGGCCGCGTTTCACTACCCAGACAGTCATCATAAAAAAAGGCCGTACAGTGAACTGTACAGCCTGATTTGTGCTGGGCCGAAGCCTCACCGGATCAAATCCGGCCTGGCTCCAGCAGCTTCAATGCCTACTCGGCGGAAGCGTCTTCCAGAGACTTTGTCGGCTCGAACTGGAAGGTCAGCTTGTCATCCTTTACGGAGACGAAGGCTGTTCCACCATGCTCTGCCAGCTCACCGAAGAGAATCTCCTCAGCCAGGGTCTTCTTGATATGCTCCTGGATCAGGCGGCCCATCGGTCGAGCACCCATCTTCTTGTCGTAGCCATGCACTGCGAGCCACGCCTTCGCCTCTGTGTCGAGATCGAGCAGAACCCGCTTCTCGTCCAGTTGAGCCTGCAGCTCAGTCAGGAACTTGTCCACGACATGAGTGATCGAAGTCGGCGCCAGCGGATCGAACTGAATGATGCCATCCAGACGGTTCCTGAACTCGGGCGTGAAGCTCTTGGTAATAATCTCCATGCCGTCTGTCGCGTGGTCCTGGTTGCTGAAACCAATCGAACGTCGGCTCATTTCTTCAGCACCAGCATTCGTGGTCATGACCAGAATGACGTGGCGGAAGTCGGCCTTGCGTCCGTTGTTGTCAGTCAGCGTTCCGTGGTCCATGACCTGCAGCAGCAGGTTGAAGACTTCAGGATGCGCTTTCTCGATCTCATCCAGCAGCAGCACACAGTGCGGATGCTTGGTGACTGCTTCAGTCAACAGACCACCCTGGTCGAAGCCGACATAGCCTGGAGGCGCACCAATCAGTCGTGACACGGTGTGACGCTCCATGTACTCAGACATATCGAAGCGCACAAGCTCGACGCCCATGATCTTCGCCAGCTGGCGAGTCACTTCGGTCTTGCCCACACCAGTCGGTCCTGCGAACAGGAAGGAGCCTTCAGGCTTGCCCTCTGTCGTCAGGCCCGCTCGTGACAGCTTGATGGCCGTACACAGCGCGCCAATCGCAGGATCCTGACCAAAGACGACCATCTTGAGGTCGCGCTCCAGTCGCTTCAGCTTGTCCTTGTCAGTCGAGGACACAGTCTTGGAAGGAATGCGGGCAATCGAAGCAACTATACTTTCGATCAGCTCGAGATCAATCACGGACTTGCGCTCTTCGACAGGCTTCAGCCGCTGACTGGCGCCTGCTTCATCAATCACATCGATAGCCTTGTCAGGCATGTGACGATCGTTGATATACCGATCTGCCAGCTCTGCTGCGCCCTTGAGCGCCTCGTCGGTGTACTTGATGCCGTGATGCTGTTCGAAGTACTTGCGAAGGCCACGCAGGATTTCGATGGTGTCTTCGACCGATGGCTCGCTGACGTCAACCTTCTGGAAACGACGTGCCAGGGCACTGTCCTTCTCAAAAATTCCACGGAACTCAGTAAAGGTCGTTGAGCCGATACAGCGCATCTCACCACTGCTTAACAGCGGCTTGAGCAGGTTTGAAGCATCCATGACGCCACCGGACGCTGAACCCGCACCAATGATGGTGTGAATCTCGTCGATGAAGAGAATGGATTTTTCCTGCTTCTTCAATTCTTTCAGAAGTGCCTTGAAGCGCTTTTCGAAATCGCCGCGATACTTCGTACCAGCCAGCAGTGCACCCATATCAAGGCTGTAAACAACCGCTTCCTTGATGATTTCAGGCACCTGACCGTCGACGATGCGCTTGGCAAGGCCTTCAGCGATAGCCGTCTTGCCGACACCGGCCTCGCCAACCAGCAATGGGTTGTTCTTGCGACGACGTGACAGCACCTGCATGACCCTCAACAACTCGCTGTCGCGACCGATCAAGGGGTCGATACGGCCCTGTTTGGCCAGTTCATTGAGGTTGGTAGCGTACGCATCCAGCGGTGATGCGCCGCCCTGCTCGTCCGAACCTTCTTCAACTGCCTCGCCGTCTTCGTCACGAGCGCCTTCACCGCCAATCTTGCTGATACCATGCGAGATGAAATTGACGACATCGATGCGAGCGACGTTCTGCTTCTTCAGCACATAAACGGCCTGGCTTTCCTGCTCACTGAAGATGGCAACGAGCACGTTGTCTTTCTTGCCAGAGGACTGCACATGGAACACTGCACGCTGCAGTACCCGCTGGAAGCCCAGTGTTGGTTGCGTTTCCCGCTCCTGATCATCAGTCGCGATGAGTGGCGTGGTGGAATTCACGAACTCGGAGAGCTCGCCACGCAGTTGCTCGATATCCGCTCCGCAGGCGTGAAGCACTTTTACAGCGGATTCGTTATCCAGAAGTGCGAGCAGCAAATGCTCTACAGTCATGAACTCATGACGTCTTTCACGGGCATTCTTGAATGCCGCGTTCAGCGTAAGTTCGAGGTCCTTACTTAACATATTTCACCTCTTCGATCTTGCGATCTTCTATAAGCGATGATTGGAAAACCATCTTCAAACAGCTCGTTCAATCTCGCAAACCAGCGGATGTTCACACTCGGCTGCGTACTGATTAACCTGTGCAGCTTTGGTCTCTGCAACATCCTTGCTATAGACACCACATATTGCCCGGCCCTGCGTGTGCACGGTGAGCATGATCTCGGTGGCCTTCGTTTCGTTGTGGCCGAAAAACTTCATCAGCACCTCCACCACGAATTCCATCGGCGTATAGTCGTCATTCAGCATGACAACACGATATTCGGCTGGACGTTGAAGGGCTGGTTTGGCTGGCGCTACCGCCAGACCGCCGGCCCCACGTCTGTCCTCGTCTTCGCGTGGCCCTTCATCTCCAGTCATGGAGACTCGCGAGTTCACGCTATCTGAATTTAATTCTAGTCGAGTATCTATGACTTTACCCATGCCTGTCTGATTAAGAATCTTAGAGTTTGGTAACGAAAGGTCGCCACATTGTGACTTCGTTAGGATCTCTCCCGATCCGCTTGCGTGACGCCTTCCGTACACGATATGTGGGCTTGAGCGAATATTTTAAATGGCTCGTTGCATTCAGTTACAATCCGCGCTCGCTGGTAGTATCATTGTTTCAGCTGATTCGCTTCAGTTAGCAGTAGCATTGTATGTTTTTGTAAGTGGGGACTCAGGTTCTGCTTTTCAACTGTATACAATACGTCCGGCCTTATGTAGCCAGATCGACTGCAAGGGGTCAACAACAAGAAATTTTCGGTATTACAGCGCTGCCCAACGTCAGCCTGCCCGCCTCCAGACAGGAACAGCGGTTACCGATACAGAAGGACATGGGAGTCGAACATGCCTCAGGGTAAAGTGAAATGGTTCAACAATGCCAAAGGATATGGCTTTATTATTGCTGATGAAGACAATAGCGATCTTGCCAACGAAGATCTCTTCGCGCACTTTTCAGCGATCAAAATGGAAGGTTATCGGACCTTGAAGGCTGGTCAGCGGGTATTATTCCAGGCGCAGCCAAGCGGAAAGGGTTTTCACGCAGTTGATATCGTCCCTATAGACGAGTCAGGTAACCCAATCGTTCAGTCAGAGCAACATCAGTCACGAGATGCTGAGGTAGCCAGTACCGAGTCCACAGCTACAGATGACAGCGGCAAACCGCCGATACAGAAGTCTCTGGATGAAACGACAGCAGACGGGCATGACATCGCTTCGGAAGAGAAGACATCAGCGAAGGGTGAAGATCGAGCCAGAAAATTAAACAGAGCAGTTGGCGCAGATTCCTGACCGTGCGCGGTCAGCTTCAGTCCTTTTCCATGTAGTAGGTCGAATCAGGTGGGCCTGTCACAGGTCCACCTGATCAGTATGAGGCAAATAAGCCCGCCGGTCGCTTACAGGCCGCCCTGCGCCCTGTTGATATGCCCGATGATGGCATCGCCAAACTGCGACGTTTTCATCAATGTCGCATCCGGCATCAGTCTTTCAAAGTCATAAGTGACTGTTTTGGCTTCGATTGCAGCTGAGATCCCTGACAACACCAGATCTGCGGCCTCTGTCCAGCCCATGTAGCGCAGCATCATCTCTGCAGACAGAATAAGTGACCCGGGATTGACCTTGTCCTGCCCGGCATACTTGGGTGCCGTTCCGTGGGTGGCCTCGAAGATCGATACACTGCCGCCAATATTGGCGCCTGGCGCGATACCAATGCCCCCAACCTCCGCTGCAAGCGCATCTGAAATATAATCACCGTTAAGGTTGAGCGTCGCTATGACGCTGTAGTCTTCAGGACGCATCAGTATCTGCTGCAGAAAGGCATCCGCTATCACATCCTTGATGACGATCATCTTGCCGGTCTTGGGGTTCTTGAGCTCCATCCATGGTCCGCCGTCGAGCAATTCAGCACCAAATCGCTCCCGAGCAAGCTCATAGCCCCAGTCTTTGAACGCACCTTCGGTGAACTTCATGATATTACCCTTGTGCACCAGCGTCACAGAGGGCTTGTCGTTATCGATGGCGTACTGGATGGCCTTGCGAACGAGGCGCTTTGTTCCCTCTTCCGAGACCGGCTTGATGCCAATACCGCAGCTTTCCGGAAAACGGATCTTGGTGACCCCCATTTCCTCACGCAAGAACTTGATGAGCTTGATGGCACCTTCGCTATTGGCCTTCCACTCTATTCCCGCGTAGATGTCTTCGGAGTTTTCACGGAAGATGATCATATCGGTTTTTTCAGGGGCGCGAACCGGACTGGGCACACCCTTGAACCAGCGCACCGGTCTGATACAGACGTAGAGATCAAGTTCCTGGCGCAAGGCCACGTTCAGTGACCGGATTCCACCACCTACCGGCGTAGTGAGTGGCCCTTTGATACTGACTGAATATTCGCGAAGCGCTTCGAGTGTTTCTGCGGGCATCCATTCATCGGGCCCGTAGACCTTGGTCGACTTCTCACCACAATACACTTCCATCCAGGCAATGGCGCGCTTCGTGCCGTAGGCTTTCTGAACCGCTGCGTCGACGACCTTGATCATGACCGGTGAAATATCTACACCGATACCGTCGCCTTCAATGAACGGGATGATGGGGTGGTTCGGAACATTCAGGGAGAGATCTGCGTTGACGGTAATCTTGTCACCATCGGCTGGCACCCTGATCTTTTGGTATCCCATTACTTAAACTCCGTTTCTCGTTTGTGTTGCACTTGTCCTCAACGATAACCGACCGATCAGCATGCCTCGCTTTTCCGACGGGTAGGACGCCATTTGTAGCAGTGCATTCAAGCCGATACTATAGCAGTTTTATGTTACCGCTGGCGTCAATTTGAAACCCCGAAGCAAAATTCCCGAGCACCGAAAACGGCAGGCACCTGTTCAGGGCGCCAAGCTATTTCAGGATGCGCTCATCGTATTCAACAAGCCCATGAACGTGCTGTGTCAGTTCAGTGACAGCGAGGGCAAGCGAACGCTGGCCGATTTCATCGAAGCCCCGGGTTATTATCCCGCGGGTCGTCTCGATTATGATTCAGAGGGCCTCATGTTGCTGACCAATCAGGGCTGGCTACAGGCCCGGATCGCGGAGCCACGCTTCAAGCTGCCCAAGACCTATCTCGTGCAGGTTGAAGGTGATATTACGGACGCAGCCCTGCTCAGACTGGCGGAAGGTGTCGATTTGAAGGACGGACCGACTCAGCCAGCGCAAGCCCAGCGGATCGAGACGCCGGTGCTCTGGACGCGCGAGCCACCCGTTCGCTTCAGAAAGGCCATTCCAACCAACTGGATCAGCTTGCGCATCACTGAAGGTCGCAACCGTCAGGTACGGCGGATGACTGCTGCCGTCGGTTTCCCCACCCTGAGACTGGTGCGCTGGCAAATAGGCGATCTGAAGCTCGACGGGCTTGGCCTCGGCGAATGGCGAAAGCAGGCTGTACCCGAACAACTCGCGCCGGTGTCAATGCCCCCCCACCCTGCAGGACGAAGGCGTCGCCATGGATCATGAATCTCAGTCAGCGTCGGTCGACGACCGGTGGTACCCACATGCCACGGTGGCCTGCATCGTGCCTCGCTGCCGAAAGGGCATGGCGGTGGACCCATTCGCAGGCACCCTGGGTGCCGACGACATGGCCGCCCTCGAGTTCCTCATGGTCGAAGAAGGCATCGAGGGTCGATCCGTCTTCAACCAACCGGCTGGTCATGTTGAATACGGCGAAACCATCGAAGCAGCCGCCATCCGCGAAACGCTCGAGGAAACTGGCTGGCAGGTTCGGCTGAACTCGTTTCTCGGGATATATGTGCTGCGAATTCCCGATAACAGTGGTCAGGACCGGGTCTACCACCGTTACTGCTTCCTGGCCGAGCCACTTGCTCAGATTACAAACGATCTCGACGATGCTATCATCCGCGCGCTCTGGCTTGACCACGCAGCACTTGCGGCCAGTTCAGACCGCCATCGAAGCCCCCTGATCATGGCTTGTATCAACGATTATCTGGCGGGGCGGCGCTATCCGCTCGCTCTCATTCAGGAATACTCAACCGGAGACAGGCCGTGACGGCAGCTGGGAACGCAGCTCAAACATCGCAGACCAGATCGCCACAGCACACGCGCGTCATCGTGGGCATGTCCGGCGGCGTGGACTCCTCCCTGGCCGCCGCTTTGCTGATCCAGGCCGGTTACCAGGTCGAAGGCCTGTTCATGAAGAACTGGGATGAAGATGACGGCACCGATGCCTGCACGGCCATGGACGACCTGGCGGATGCCACAGCCGTCGCTGAAACGCTCGGAATCAAGCTGCATACGGCCAGTTTCGCCGCGGAATACTGGGATCGGGTGTTCGAGCATTTTCTGCAGGAATATGCCCAGGCGCGAACGCCAAATCCGGATATTCTTTGCAATCGTGAAATCAAGTTCAAGGCCTTTCTCGAATATGCCCAGACTCTGGGTGCCGACTTCATTGCGACTGGCCATTATGCCCAGACGGCGGTGCTCGGCGGTCAAACCTGGCTGGTAAAGGGTGCCGATCCAGCCAAGGACCAGAGCTACTTCCTGCATGCCGTGCCGCAGGCAGCACTGGCCAAAACCCTGTTTCCCCTCGGCGGCATGATCAAGACCGAGGTCAGACGGCTGGCGGGCGAGCTTGGCCTGATTACCCATGACAAAAAGGACAGCACGGGCATCTGCTTTATTGGCGAACGCAAATTCAGCGATTTCCTGAAGACCTACCTACCCGCCCAGCCCGGCAATATCGTGACTGAACTCGGTGAGGTCATCGGCCGTCATCAGGGGCTCATGTATCACACCATTGGCCAGCGCCAGGGTCTTCATATAGGCGGCCTGAGCGAGTACGGCGAAGCGCCCTGGTATGTAGCGTCGAAGAATCTCGCTGACAATACGCTCACCGTCGTCCAGGGCAGCGATCACCCACTGCTGTTCCGCTCGGAGCTCACCGCCGGGCATCTTGACTGGGTTGCCGGCAGCGCGCCGCCGCGGGATCGTCTGATGGCAAAGATCCGCTATCGTCAGCCTGACGTGGCCTGTACGGTGTCGCTGGCGGGTGACAGGGCCGAGGTCCGCTTCGACGTCCCGCAGCGTGCGGTCACGCCAGGACAATCCATCGTGTTTTATGACGGACTCCGCTGCCTCGGCGGTGGTATCATCCTCTGACCAATTCTGATAGCCGGTTCATTCTTTCTTATGTCTCAGTATTCTCTCGAAGACCAGGTCATAGCACTGTCAGCCGTGTTCATGTCTGCAAAGCTCGTCAACGACCTCGCCAAGCAGGGCCAGCTCGACCAGGACGCGATGAATTGCCTGATGGCCAGCCTGCTGAAAACCGATGCTGATTCGGTGCCCGCCGTGTATGCCGGAGATGGCTCAGGCCCCGGGATACGTAGCCTGATGCCCGGTCTTGAAGAGCTCAAGGGCGCGCTCGGTCGCAGGCAGGAGAAGCGGCGTATCGATGTCATGCGCTATGCCCTCACCCTGTTATTCCTGGAAAACAGGCTGCGCAAGCGCAATGACCTGATGTCGCTGATGGGCAAGCGAATCGAGCAGATCAAGATGCAGTCACAGCACTTTCCCTTGAATCACAGCACGATCATCGGTGCCTTTGCCTCCCTGTATACCGATACCGTGAGCACCTTTCCCCAGCGCATACAGGTAACTGGCGATCCAAAATATCTCCGCGTTGATGAAAACGCCGACAAGATCCGCGCGATCCTGTTAACCGGCATCCGCGCTGCCATCCTGTGGCGTCAGACCGGTGGTCGGCGCTGGCGCCTGCTGTTCAGCAAGTCGGCGCATCTCAATGCCATCGAAGCCGTCCAGTCACGCCTGATGGATCAGGCCTAGTCATTCTTTCACCGTCAGTATATTCGTTTAAAGAGCACATCGTATGACCCAGAACGCCCTCACAGAGCTCAATGCCATTTCACCCATAGACGGCCGCTATGGCTCGAAGACCCGCGCCCTGCGCGAGCATATGAGCGAATTCGCGCTGATACGAGCGCGGACCGAGGTGGAAATCCGTTGGCTGATCGCGCTGGCCGATCATCAGGACATCGAGGAGCTGTCACCCTTTTCGACATCAACGAAGCAGTTTCTGAGCAAACTCTATGAGGACATGACCGAGGCAGATGCCCAGGCAGTGAAGAATCATGAGGCAGTGACGAACCATGACGTCAAGGCCATCGAGTACTATATCAAGGACAGGCTGGCGACAAGCGAAGCGCCTGGCGAACTGGCGGCCATCAGCGAGTACGTTCACTTTGCGTGCACCTCGGAGGATATCAACAACCTCGCCTATGCCCTGATGCTGAAGCGCGCCATGAGCGAGGTGGTGGTGCCGATGATCAATGAGATCAGCCACAGCCTCGCCGGCATGGCCAACAGCTTCGCCGATCAGCCCATGCTGTCGAGAACGCACGGGCAGACCGCCTCACCGACGACCGTGGGCAAGGAATTTGCCAATGTAGTCGCGCGTCTGCAACGCCAGTTGAAGCAGATCGCCGGTCTGGAATATCTCGGCAAGATCAATGGCGCCGTCGGCAACTTCAATGCCCATGTATCCGCCTATCCCCAGCTGGACTGGGAAACACTGGCGAAGGACTTTGTCGAGTCCATGGGTCTGACCTGGAACCCCTATACCACGCAGATCGAGCCTCACGACTTCATTGCCGAAGTCTTTGATGCCATGGTGCGGGTCAACACCATCATCATCGATCTCGACCGTGATATCTGGTCCTATATTTCGCTGGGATATTTCAAGCAGAAGTCGGTGGCCGGTGAAGTTGGTTCATCGACAATGCCGCACAAGGTCAATCCGATCGATTTCGAAAACTCAGAAGGCAACCTGGGCATCGCCAATGCCGTCATGTCGCACCTGGCGCGCAAGCTGCCGATCTCCCGCTGGCAGCGAGACCTGACCGACAGCACCGTATTGAGGAACCTCGGCGTGGGTCTGGGCCACACCATTATTGCCTTCCAGGCCACCCTGAAAGGTCTAGGCAAGCTCGAGCTCAACGCCGAGCGCCTCGAAGCCGACCTGCAGAACAGCTGGGAAGTGCTTGCCGAGCCGATCCAGACAGTCATGCGTCGGTATGCCATCGAGGGTGCCTACGAAAAGCTCAAGGCGCTGACGCGCGGCAAGGCCATTACCGCCGACATGCTGCCGCCCTTCATTCAGAGCCTCGAGATTCCCCAGGCAGCACGAGATGCACTGCTGGAACTCACGCCACGCAACTATATTGGCCTGGCCAGCACCCAGGCTCGGGCCATCAGTAGCTACAAGCCATGATTAACGAGCGCTTCGGCAGGCTCGGGCTCGATGGCTTTCTTGAGCAGCACTGGCATCAGAAGCCGCTGTTCGTCGCTGGTGCCTTCAGCGACGTAGCGAACGAACTCGAATTCGACGAGCACGATCTCGCGGCCTTTGCCACGGACGATGCGGTGGAATCAAGGCTGGTCCGTGAACGACACGATGGGCGCGAATGGACCGTGCAGAACGGTCCATTCGATGATGAAACACTTGAACAACTCCCAGACGGCGGATGGAGCCTGCTGGTGCAGGGGCTCGAGCAATGGGTGCCCTCGATGGCCGCGCTGCTCGAGGAATTCCGCTTTCTGCCAAGCTGGCGTCTCGACGACATCATGGCCAGCTTCGCACCGCCGGGCGGCAGCGTTGGCCCGCACTTTGATCAGTACGACGTCTTTCTGATTCAGGTCAAGGGTCGACGAAGCTGGCAGCTTGGGGCACCGCCCGCCGACACAGGCGCTGCAGGCAAGCCACCCTCGGCCAGCGATATTGCGGCCGCCCTCAGCCCCTGGCTCAGAACCGATACCGACCTGAAGATCCTCAGGGACTACCCTTTCACAGAAACATTCGAGGCCGGCCCGGGCGATCTGCTCTACCTGCCACCTGGGTACGCGCATTTTGGTGTGGCGTCAGAAGATGCGATCACGCTGTCAGTCGGCTTCAGGTCGATAGACCCTGCCCAGCTAGCGCTTTACTGGAGCGAGGAAGCCACTGAACAGCTATCAGGCAAGCTGCTGAGCGATCCAAGGCAGCTGTCGGAAAACGACGCTGCAGCCGACGACAGCGGCCGAATTGGTTCAGCCAGTATTGCCCAGGCACGTGAAGTGCTGATGAAGGCGCTAGCGGATACCAGGCTGCTGCAACACGCTTTCTGCCGGGCAGCCAGTGAAAGTCGCAACAGCAGCGCGCTGAGCGAACAGGCTCAGGCCAACAACCTGAACGCCGACGAATGGCTGACTGAGGCTCGTGAATCTGGCCTGTACTGTCGTGATGGCTCTCGGTTTCTCTACAGTCAGGAAGACAACAACCTTGTGCTCGGCGTGGACGGCGACACCTATGACTGCGAAGCAGGCTGGCTCGATCTGGTCAGGGCGCTGTGTAACGAACGCTTCGTCGAACTGCCTGCCGACGATAGCGAGCACTTCGACAGCGCGCCTGATCTCGTCCATCTGATGTTCAAACTGTATCAACATGGCAGCGTCTGCCTGACCGGCGAAGACTGACTGGACGGCGCGGCGCGGCCTGAAATAAGCTGAGCGAGCTGCAAACAGAGGTCGACACATGCTGAGTTATACAAAAATCATCGAGCGCTTCGACGACGAACCTGATCTCAAGCTCATCCGGCAGGAGGTCTTCGTCGAAGAGCAGGCTTGTCCTCCAGACCTCGAATGGGACGAACTCGACGCCGTAGCGACTCATTTCATCGTCAGAACCGATGAGCATGAGCCGGTTGCTACCGCCCGCCTGATTCCGCTCGAACAGGGCGCCGCCAGTCTTGGCCGCTATGCCGTGCGCAAACACTTCCGGGGCCAGGGCATTGCAGCGAAGCTTCTGTCCTATACGATTGCCTATGCGCGCAGCCAGGGATTCAGCCACCTTCAGTTGAGCGCGCAGATCTATGCTGCTCGCCTGTACGAAGCTGAAGGTTTTGTGCGTGAAGGCGAACCTTACGAAGAAGCCGGCATTCCTCACATCAGGATGACGAAGCTGCTCACTGGTCGCCAGCAGGCCGCTGCCGGGCTATTGGGTGATGATCCGACTGTGCACCGCTTCAGCAAGACGAGGGCCTACGCCGAGGCCGTGGTGAGTCTCGCCAGTCAGGCCCGTTACCGGCTCCTGCTGCTGACACCGGACCTTGAGAAGGGGGTGATGGATCAACCCGCTCTACTCGATCAGTTTGTCAGACTGATCCGGGACCAGCCCCGCAACCACATCAGAATCATCTGCGCCGATGACAAGGCGGCGGTACAGCAAAGCAACCGTCTGGCGGCACTGGGTCAGCGTATGACCAGCAGCCTTGAAATACGCACGCTTCGCAGGGATATCCCCTTCCCCGATCAGGTCTACCTCATAGCCGACCAATCCGGTATTCTCCTCAGACACGACCACCGGGCTCCGGCAGGCTTCATCTGCTACCACGATCCGGGACTGGTCCGCCGTCTGTCCGATGCCTTTACCTTGCTGTGGGAATCTAGCGAAGAGAACAGAGAGATCAAACCGCTGACACTATGATCAGCCCTGGCCCCGAGCCGCCACTTCAGATACCAAGTCATGTCAACACTGTCGACGCCACAAAAAGCCTGGGTTATGTATGACTGGGCCAACTCGGTCTATTCACTCATCATCGCTACTGCCATATTCCCGGTCTATTACGTCAGCATGACCGCCGATATCACGAGCCTCGAGACGATATTCGGGGCAGTGGATCCAGCCGCCGTCTATAGTTTCTCGCTCACACTCGCCTTTCTGATCGTCGCCCTCGGCTCCCCGGTGCTCTCGGCAATAGCTGACCGAAGCAGTAAACGGCATTACTTTCTCATGGCTTTCTGCAGCCTGGGATCGGCGGCGTGTGTCGGCCTGTTCTGGTTCGATGAATCCACCACGGTCTGGCTGGCCGTTGTCCTGAGTGTATTCGCCAGCATCGGATTCTGGGGCAGCATCGTATTCTACAATGCCTATCTACCGGAAATTGCCGAGGAAAAGCTGAGAGACGAGCTCAGCGCCAGGGGATTTGCCATGGGCTATTTTGGCTCGTCGCTGCTACTTGTGGTCTGCCTGGCGATGATCCTTGGCTACGAAATCTTCGGGTTTGAGAATGCCGCGTTCCCCACGCGACTATCATTCCTGCTGGTAGGCATCTGGTGGTTTGGCTTCGCCATGACCTGTATCTACTTTCTACCGAAACAGAAAAAACCTGTGGTGCATGAGGGCGAAGTCAGCGCTCAGCAGCAGTTGACGGCGATGAAGATACTGCAGCGGGTCGCGGCCCAGGTGCGCCGCTCGAAAGATCTGCGATTTTACCTACTGGCCTATTTCTTCTTCAGTACCGGCGTGCAGACCATCTTCTACGTCGCCAACCTCTACGGCGCCAACGAGCTGGAACTTCCTGCAGGCAAGCTCATAGCCACCATACTGGTCATACAGATTATCGCCATTGTCGGTGCGCTCAGCTTCTCGCGGCTGTCGGCACGGCTGGGCAACCTGAGAGCCATGCAGACTGCTCTGGCCATGTGGGCCCTGCTTTGCGGCCTCGCCTTCCTGATGGATAAGTCCCAGGCCTGGGTGGAGTATTACTTTTACGCACTGGGCGCGGCTGTGGGGCTGGTCATGGGCGGCATACAGTCACTGGCGCGATCTACCTACTCGAAACTGCTGCCGCCAGACGCCGATAACACAACTTTCTACAGCTTCTATGACGTGCTGGAAAAAATTGGCATTGTGCTCGGGACGCTGCTGGTGGGGGTGACGCTACAAATGACTGGCAGCATGAAGCCCGCCATTCTCATGCTCGGCGGCATGTTCATCCTGTCGTTGCTGGCGCTCATTCCGGTACGAGAGCCTTCGGCGGCACATCAGCACTCGGCCTAGTCGCGCTCGCGAATTTCCGGCTCAGTGGCGTCGACCACCTTGCTGATCTGATTGCGTAGCCAGCGATGGTCCGGATTATTCTGCAGCAGCGGACTCCAGGCCATGTTCAAATCAAAATTCGGGATGGGAAACGGCGGCGGCTTGATGACCACGTCCGGGTTGTTTCGCATCAGTTCGGCAGCTCGACTCGGCAAGGTGGCAATCAGGTCTGGTTGGCTCGAGAGCAGCATCGCCACCTGGTAATGTCGGGTAAACACGCTGATCCTGCGCTTCTGATCCAGCTTCGCGAGCGCCTCATCAACCCAGCCCAGCTTCTGCACATCCTTGGGATTCACACCCACGCCGACACCAAAGCCCGTCTTACTCACCCAGATATGGCGGGCCTGGAGATAATTTTCCAGGGTGAAATCGAACACTAGCGGATTATGAACGCTCAGCAGGCAGGAAAATGAGTCTGACCACAAGACCCTCTGGTGGAAAGATTGTGGAATCTTGTCAAAGCGATTGATGGCCATATCGACCCGCCCCTGCTCGACATCGAGGAAGGTGACATCGCTTGGCGTCAGCACATCCAGTATCAGATCGGGTGCCCGCTTGCGAACACGCTTCAGCAGACCAGGTATAAGCGTGCTCTCGGCGTAATCACTGGCCATGATGCGAAACACCCGCTTGCTATGCGCAGGGTCGAAGTCATCTTTCGGTTGCACGGCCCTGTCGATCTGCACCAGAGCAGAACGGACCAGCGGTTGCAGTTCGAGCGCGCGGGCGGTGGCACTCATGCCTTCGCTGGTGCGCACCAGCAGCGGATCCGAGAAGAGATCGCGCAGCCGCTTGAGACCGTTGCTCATGGCCGGCTGTGTAATACCAAGATGGTTGGCTGCTTTCGTGACACTTCGCTCACGAAGTAGAACATCGAAGTAAACGAGCAGATTCAGGTCGATACGGGACAGATTCATCAATACATTGTGGTCTGACTGGGCCACTCGCGCAATCTGCTACGGAGCAGAGCTGCAAAATCGATCTATACTAGTCGTATTGTTCTGATGAATTGTTCTCTATGTCCCCTGCGACCATATCAGCCGCTATTGGTGGTCTCGTTATCACTGTTCTGGTGCTTGCCTTCTATTTTCAGTGGCGCCAGAAGCATCGTGAGGCACGTCTGCGCCGCTTGCATGAGCTCAAGGCGAGGGATCGCAGGCTCAGAAATCTGGCCGATGGCCTGCCTGGGGGCCTTATTCCTGCAGACATTCGCCTGCTCCTGAGCCGCACTGGAAAAGAGATTGCGAACGAGCTGAAAGAGCTGGGGCTTGGCGATCTGGCCGAAGAGGCGAGCTTGGACTGGCAGGCTTTCGCAGGCAATGCTGCGCAGGCTGCAGCGGAACCCATTCCGAAGTTTTCCAACGAAGCCTCGGCCATGGCGGCCAGAAAGATGTTGAAGACCCTCTATCGCTTCATCGAATTGCAGATCAGGCTAAAGCGCCTGGACTACAAGACAGGCTACGAACGCCTGCAGCAAACCCAGTTCCTGATAGCGCGTACAATGGCAGATGCTCACCATCGCAAGGCGGTCGACGCGACGAAACAGAATAGGCTACGGGTGGCCATTCATCATTATCACGATGCCGCCGCCGGATTCGCAAATTTGCATGAAAATCCGTTAGCTATCAAGTATATCAATGCCTTTCGCTCGAAAATCAAGGCTCTCGAGGCTCAGGCGACCGAAGAACAGAAACAGAAGGTTGTCGAGACGCCCGCTGTCGCCGACGGAGACCCCTCTAAACTCAGCCAGGACTGGAATTCCATCGCCAACGACGCCGACACCTGGAAGAAGAAGCAGGCCTACGATTAATGTTTCGCAAGGCCTGAAGTACTACAGCAGCGCTTCGATCGGCGCTTTCAGTTTCTTCGGCTCGGTATTTGGCGGAAAACGGTTCACAACATTGCCTTCACGATCTACCAGGAACTTCGTGAAATTCCACTTTACGGCTTCCGACCCCAGCAAACCCTTGGCCTCTTTCTTGAGGTAAGCAAACAGGGGGTGCGTACTCTCCCCGTTGACGTCGATCTTGCTGAACATTGGGAAGCTGACGCCATAGTTCTTCTGGCAGAACTCCGCGATGTCCGAATCACCCTTCGGGTCCTGCTTCAGAAACTGGTTGCAGGGAAAGCCGAGAACGATCAGTCCCTTATCCTTATAGGTATCGTAAAGTTCCTCTAGGCCTTCAAACTGTGGCGTAAAGCCGCACTTGCTGGCCGTATTGACGATCAGAAGCACCTTGCCGGCAAACTCCTCCAGCGTTCTGTCCTGGCCCTTGATGTCCTTCGCAGAATATTCGTAGATTCCCATTCGCAATTCGCCTTCTGATGATGTGTTCATTCCATGGACCCGTCGGCGACGGTGTCGCCGCTCGGGACTGTCACGCTTGGCGGCAGCCAGATTGCCTCAGGATTTCGGCCTGAAATCGAGACTGGCCGAGTTGATGCAATAGCGTTCACCCGTCGGCTGAGGTCCGTCCGGAAACTTGTGCCCCAGATGGGCGCCGCAATTCTGACACAGCACCTCGGTCCTGACCATGCCGTGACTCACATCGCGGCTCTCGGCCACATGCGCTTCCACAGCAGGCTGCCAGAAGCTGGGCCAGCCTGAACCAGAATCGTATTTCTGCTCGCTGGAAAACAGTTCGACGCCGCAACAGGCGCAGTTGTATTCGCCACTGGCCTTGAGCCCGTTGTATTCGCCGCTGAAAGGCGGCTCGGTGCCACCCTGGCGCGTTATCCTGAAGGTGTTTTCGTCGAGGCGCTGGCGCCACTCTTCGTCTGTGAGTTTTGTGTGATCTTCGTGTGAGGACATACTCATCTACTCTCTGCTGGTCGATGCTAAACATCAGAATTGATGTATGCTTAAGGGCTTGTGACACCTACTCTTTACGGGGTAGCCACCAGATATTCCCACATAGGACGATGGATCCGATTCGATGATGTACCAGGTCAAGAAGTCAAACAAGCTTCAGAACGTATGCTACGACATTCGCGGCCAGGTGCTGCAGGAAGCAAAGCGGCTCGAAGAGGAAGGCGCACGTATTCTCAAGCTGAATATCGGCAACCCCGCCGTCTTCGGCTTTGACGTACCAGAAGAAATCCAGCAGGACGTGGTCTACAACATTTCCCAGGCCCAGGGTTATGTCGACTCCAAAGGCCTGTTTTCTGCGCGCAAGGCCGTGATGCACTACACGCAGCAGCGCCGCATTGCCAATGTCGACATTGAAGACATCTATCTCGGCAACGGCGTCAGCGAACTGATCGTGATGACCATGCAGGCCCTGCTCAACAGTGGAGACGAGGTACTGATTCCTGCACCGGACTATCCACTGTGGACCGCTGCCGTCACGCTATCTAGCGGAAAAGCGGTGCATTACCGCTGTGATGAAGAGGCAGACTGGTACCCGGACCTCGATGATATCAGGAGCAAGATCACGCCGAATACCCGTGCCATGGTCATCATCAACCCGAACAACCCAACAGGTGCGGTCTATGACGAGGCCATGCTCAAGGGCATGATCGAGATCGCCCGAGAACACCGCCTGGTGCTGCTGTCCGATGAAATTTATGACAAGGTGCTTTACGATGGCACGACTCACACTTCAACGGCCGCACTGTGCGACGATTTGCTGGTCATGACCTTCAACGGTCTCTCCAAGAACCATCGTGCTGCCGGATATCGAGCTGGCTGGCTTATTATCAGCGGCGCCAAGCACAAGGCAAGAGACTACATCGAAGGCCTCAACATCCTCAGTTCGATGCGGCTGTGCTCCAATGTGATGGCCCAACTCGCCATTCAGACAGCACTCGGTGGCTATCAGAGCATCGATGACCTGGTGGCGCCGGGTGGTCGGCTGTATGAGCAGCGGAAAGTCGCTTACGATGCCCTGACCTCCATTCCAGGCGTCACCTGCGTGAAGCCAAAGGGAGCCATGTACATGTTCCCGAAGCTGGATCCGAAGCGCTATCCCATTCTGGATGACGAACGGCTGGTCTACGACCTCCTGAGTCAACAGCAGATCCTGCTGGTTCAGGGCAGCGCCTTCAACATGGACGATACCCAGCATCTGCGCATCGTGTTCCTGCCAAGGGTGGATGAAGTCGCGGATGCCATTGGACGCATCGGACGCTTTCTCGCCGGCTACGAACAGCACTAGTCGCCATGGCAGATCTCCATATCGAGGAGTTTCACAAGCACTGCATCGCAGTGCTGCTCCAGCTCTACACAGTGTTCCCACGCAAGGCTACGGTTTTTGTCGAAGACATCATCGGTCCTGAAGAAAAGGATGAATTCGGTCTGAACAGTAACTTGCACCAGAGCTGTTTTGGCGCAATGATCTGGCTGGCTGATGAGGGCTACCTGCGTTACGAATCCACCATACGGCAGGAAGCCGTTGATCAGGCGGTGCTTACCCAGCACAGTTTCGCCAGACTGGCGAAGCTGGTACCTGAACGGGGCCAATCGGTGGCACACGTTCTCGAGCAGGCGCTCCGTCATGAGTCCAGTACTACCTTGTCACGGCTGTGCGAAGACTATCTGGTGCACGACTAGAAGGAGTGTTGAAAGGTGTTGAGAATTATCCTGTTCCTCGCTACAAACCTGGCCGTCGTGCTGGTTGCGAGCTTTACCCTGCGGCTGCTTGGTTTCGATTCATATCTGCAGCAAAGCGGTGGCGGCCTCAACCTGACGGCCCTGCTGGTGTTCTGCGCCGTTATTGGCTTCGGTGGCTCGCTCATTTCATTGTTCATCTCCAAGTGGATGGCAAAACGAAGCACCGGCACCCGTATTATCGAGACACCCGGTAATGGCACCGAGCAGTGGTTGATGGACACCGTCGCTGAGCTCGCAGAGCAGGCCGGCATCGACATGCCCGAGGTTGGGATCTTCCCTGCACAACAGGCCAATGCCTTTGCTACTGGCTGGAACAAGAACGCAGCGCTGGTGGCTGTAAGCCAGGGCCTGCTTTCCCGTTTCAGTCGAGAGGAAGCGAAGGCCGTCATGGCTCATGAAATCGGCCACGTCGCCAATGGCGATATGGTCACTCTCGCGCTTATTCAGGGTGTGGTGAATACCTTTGTTCTGTTCTTTGCCCGAATTATCGGCAGCATTGTCGACCGGGTGGTGTTCAGAAATGAAAGCGGGCATGGCATCGGCTTCTTTATCGCTACCATGTTTGCCGAAGTGGTGCTGGGCATCCTGGCTTCGATCATCGTGCTGTGGTTCTCGAGAAGACGTGAATTCAGGGCGGACGACTGGGGCGCAAGACTGGCCGGAACATCGGGTATGGTGGGCGCGCTCGAGCGGCTGAGAAGCGAGAGTGGTGTACCAAACCAGATGCCGGACAATTTACAGGCGTTTGGCATCAATGCGGGATACAAGGAAGGCCTGAAAAAGCTGTTCGCTACCCACCCCCCGTTGGAAGAGCGCATCATGGCGCTGCGAAGCCGAGCTAGCTGAACCGGCTCAGGAGTGTCCCGCTGCCAGATCCTGCTGCTCGTAAATAAAGCCAGTGAGCATGATCTTGGCGGCATCGGACAGTTCGACAAACTGCAAGCCGTACAGGTAACGGTTTACGTCGTCAGGATCATTCATGACCTGGCGCTGGCGGATGATGCAGCTGATTCTGAACTTCTTGCTGATGCCGCTGACGCTCAGATTGAAGCTCGTCCTGATCCGGTCGTCTGGATAGCCGATCGACACCCTCGACTTGAGACCTGCCCCGGTCCGGCTGAGGTCGCAGACGATACCAGTCTTTGGCCAGCCTTCCACAACACCGTCCTCTGCCGGGGTGATATCCGTCGGCAGCTCAATCTTCAGCCGCTGGGCATTTCGAACTTCGAGCGCCAGCAACTCTTCAGGCCAAGCCAGGTGAGCGTAAGCGAATGGATACAGGTGCGCTTCGATGATTCTGCTCTTGAAGGCGCAGACCTTGTTACGGGCGGCTGACCTGACCGTAAAGGGCTGGTCTTTCTTCAGGATAATCTGCCGACCGTCTGCCACCGGCATCTTGATCAGAATCGACTGCCCCTTGGAGAAACCCACCAGGCGCGTTGGATAGCGTGATTGCTGATCAGCCGATTCCAGGAACAGCGGATCTCCTATCGCGAGGCCGAGTTGATCGAAATCGATCTCGACATCCTTGCCCTGATACTGAGATGGTTTTTCCTGCTGCGCCATGTAATCTCTCGTTGATTCGACTCAGCCTGATCAGGCTGCCGTGAAAGCCTAGTCGATTCTGAAGCCAACTGCCTCAAGATAATCCTGTAGCACCGAGCGTCCACCCTTGAGACCCACCTTCACGCGATTGAAACTGCGTCGAATTCGGTAGTTGGACCGCAGACTGTCGAAATACTCGCCGCGCTTCTCTTCCGGCAAGTAGCGCCCATGGCGCAGCTTGTTGTAGTCACCCCTGATGTCGTAGCAGGCTCGAATCGCCGTATGCAATGCCCACTGAGGCTCTGCATCCCGGGAAAAATTCATCTTGCGCAGTGGCGGCTCAGGCAGGAACTGGCCAAGCTTGTGGCGTACAGGCAGGCCCAATGTATTCGACAGCGCCTCATAGACCTGCGCCGTGGCCATGCCCTTGCCGTCTAGTGAATGACCGGCGATATGCGGCGTAGCGAGACGACACAGCATCATCAGTTCGTAGTCGATATTCGGCTCGTTTTCGAAAACATCCAGCACCGCAAACAGCTCGTCGATGCGTTGCAGGCGCTGCTTGAGAGCCGCCTGATCGATAATCTGCCCCCGGCTGGTATTGATCAGGGTCTGGTGAGACTGCAGGGCCGCGAGCATGTCGGCGTCGAGCAGGCGCAAGGTCCGGTAAGGCCCTTCCTTGATCAGCGGCACATGCAGCGTAACGAAGTCGCAAGCCATTGCCTTTTCCATCGGCTCGTACACCGGCTGCGACGGCTGCCTGCCCTCGTCACGCCCCTTCGCTGCCATCGCCTGTTGAGCTTCCTGCTGGGCATCGTGCAGCGGTGGATCGCAGCGCACCACGGTGCACTCAAGCTCTTCAAGGATATCTGCCAGCATTCCGCCGACATGGCCACAACCAATGACGCCGACACTCACATCCTCAAAGCACTTGTCGCGCTCGTCCAGCACCACGGTCATGGCACTGAGCACATATTCCACGACAGCGCTGGCGTTGCAACCGGGTGAATTGGCGAACGGTATCCCCGCCTGCTTCAGCCAGTCGGTATCGATGTGATCGGTACCAACCGTGGCCGAGCCAACGAAGCTGACCGAAGTGCCTTCGAGAAGCGCCTGATTCACAGGGGTGATGGATCGAACCAGAAGAATGTCGGCATTGCGTTCAAGCAGGTCCTGCCGCGATATTCTTCTGCCAGGCAATTTGATGATATTGCCGATGCTGGCAAAGAAAGCCTCCAGCAGGGGCATGTTCTCATCAGCTACGATGGTGAGGCGCCGGTCTGCTTCGGCAGTCTGTGCCTGGGCGACAGTGTCCATTTATCGGCTCGCTTCTACGGTAATCTTCAGGGATTCCCCAACAGTGACTCGTCGGGATGAGTGAGTTCGAGCTTCTTGCCGAGATAGGCTTCCAGTTCCGGAATCATGAAGGAATCATCCTCACAGGCAAAGCTGATCGAGACGCCCGATGCCCCTGCCCGGCCAGTTCTGCCAATGCGATGCACGTAATCTTCCGGATCCTCGGGCAAATGGAAGTTGATGACGTGAGAAACGCCTTCAATGTGAATACCTCTACCAGCAACATCCGTGGCGACGAGTACGCGATACCGTCCGGCGCGAAATTGCTCGAGCGCCTTCTGTCTTCTGGCTTGCGGCAACTCACCTGAAATCATTTCTGCCGGAATGTTGTTCTTCGCCAGGGTCTCGTTCATGGCGCGTGTCTGATCCCTCCTGTTACAGAATACGATGACACGTGACAGCTCTTCGCTCTTCAGAAGGTTCACCAGCAAGTTGAGCTTCTGGCTGCTTTCAACCATATAGACCCGCTGCTCGACATTAGTGGCTGCCTGCAGGTTGTCAACCGCGAGCAATACCTCTGCAGGATCCTGGGTCCAGCGCCGGGCCAGCTCCATGATGTCCTCACTGAAGGTCGCACTGAACAACAATGTCTGCCGGCCTCTTGGAGTAAGCCGAACGATGCGTTTTACATCGGGGATGAAACCCATGTCCAGCATGCGATCAGCCTCGTCAAGCACCATGATCTCGACCTGGTCGAGGAAGAGGTCACGGCTGCTGATGTGGTCTATCAGACGACCAGGCGTGGCGATGACCAGATCAAGGGCCTCTTCGCGCAGACGCTTCCTGAAACGGTCGACCTGTGTACCGCCAATCAGCGTCACGATATTGAGATTGATGCCCCGGCTGAGCTGGCGCGCATCCTTCTCGATCTGCAGGGCCAGTTCCCGTGTTGGCGCGATGACCACGGCGCGGGGCTCACTGGCAAAGCGGTCCTCGAGCGCTATCGGGCGGCTCAGTATTCGCTCCAGAATGGTCAGCAGAAAGGCTGCTGTCTTGCCCGTGCCGGTTTGCGCCTGACCAATCAGGTCCTGACCGGTCAAGGTGACAGGTAGCGTTTGAGCCTGAATTGGCGTGCAGTGACTGAAATTCATCCGCGCGAGCGCACTCTGCAGCGCCGGATTCAGCGCGAGCTGGCTGAACGCCACCTCACTGGTCTTGACGCCGACGGCTTCGTCCGCAGCCTTGCCCGCCTGAGGAGCTGAAGGCGAAACGGGGATTTGCCCATCCGCCATGTCATCGGATGCCATCTCGACTTCAGTCATCGTCTCGTCGGCGTCTCCTGCGGTGGCCTCACGCGCTGCAGCTGCGTTTTCCGACTGCTCGACGTGGGCCCTGGAGCGCTCGGCAGCATGTTCTTCTGCACGCACGTCTGAGTCGACCGACACATTGGCTTCGTCGTCCCAGTCTGGCGCATCCGGGAAACCAGCGCTGTCATCGATGCGTGGCGCGCCGTCCTGAGAGGCGCTCGTGCTTGAGGTGCTGTCAGCCTGCTCACCAGCAGCCTGTTCACCGCCTACTTCCGGCACTGTCTGCGCAGCCTGCGGTCGTCCAGCAGTCTCCCTTCCAACCGGGCTGTCATCGATGGCTTGCGCCGCTGTCTTGTGATCGTTTGTATCTGTCAAAAGGCCTGTCTCTGCTTGCTGGCTTGGCTTGATAGGAAGGTAGTGTCGGACGCCTGGAGGGCTGCTTTTCTATATGCGCCGAAGGACGGCTGCATTCACTACCTCTGATAGTGGTGGTAATGTACGCCAGCCCTACCCGTGCTGCAAGCCGGGGTAATGTCAATAGGGACCTGTAACCGGATGTCAGGATTGTGTTGATTTTCGTCATTATGACAGGATCGTCAACCTTTGCGGGCCCAGCCTCGTGTATTCTGACGCCGGTGAAAGCTCGGTCTGGCGCTGCCTGTGACGTTTCGGGGTCTCGGCAGCGACGCAATAAAACTGGTGGATTGCGCATACATGGTCATGCTGAAAAACATTCTTGGTGTTATGGCCCTGCTGCTCACGCTGAGTCAGCCTGCGCTTGCCGTGGCGCCATTCTCCACTGGCTCGGACAGCGCTTCACCAGCTTTCTCCGCAGCACCGTCGGAGTTTCTTCCGCCACAGGAGGCCTTCAGGCTTCGAACCAGTGTCGACGGCGAACAGCTCAGGGCAGAATGGGACATTGCGCCTGATTATTATCTCTACAAAGACAGATTTGCCATCAGCTTCACGGCGCCCGATCTCGCCCATCTCGAACCCCAAATCGGTTTTTCTGCCGAGGGCGAACCCAAGGAAGATGAGTACTTTGGTCTTGTGGAGGTATTTTACGAAAAGGCTGTCCTGACCGTAGACATTCGCCCCGCCCTCGACATACTGGCAGCGAAAGCACAGACAGCCCGGTCTGAAATAGAACTGGCCGTCACTTATCAGGGCTGCGCCGAAGCGGGCCTGTGTTATCCGCCTCAGACTGAAAAAGCGCTGTACATGGCGGACTCAGGACCTGATTCTGCTGCGAGCGTAGTCAACGGCTCGCCAGGGCCTGGTGGCTCAGGCGGCATCGATACCGAATCGGCGAGTTCACTTGCCAGCATATTGTTGTCGGAAGGTACGCTGTTCAACCTTGGCTTGTTCTTCCTCCTCGGCATCGGTCTGGCGTTTACTCCTTGCGTCTTCCCGATGATACCGATTCTATCCAGCATCATTGCTGGTCAGCAGCAAAGGCCATCCACCCCGAGGGCATTCATGCTATCGCTCAGCTACGTGCTCGGTATGGCCGTGACCTATGCCATCGCCGGCGTAGTCGTTGGCTATTTCGGTGCGGCTGCGAATATCCAGAGCGCCATGCAGAATCCCTTCGTGCTCTCGGTATTCAGTGTCATCTTTGTTGTGCTGGCACTGGCGATGTTTGGTCTTTTCGAGCTGCAGCTACCAGCCTTCCTGCGTGACCGCCTGAACTCGGTCTCACAGAAGCAAAGCGGTGGGCATCTTGCCGGCGTTGCTGGCATGGGCGCTGTTTCAGCTCTGGTGGTTTCCCCCTGTGTCACCGCACCGCTGACCGGGGTCCTCATTTATATCAGCACAACCCAGAATGCGCTGTATGGCGGACTCGTACTGCTGGTACTGGCCCTGGGCATGGGCTTACCCCTGTTGCTCCTCGGTACTGGCGGAGGACGTCTGCTCCCCAAGGCTGGCGCCTGGATGAACCGAGTCAAGGCTGTGTTTGGCATCATGTTGCTTGGCGTGGCAGTCTGGCTTCTGGAGCGCATCCTGCCGGGCGCTGCCACTCTGGCGCTATGGGGCGTGCTGGCAGGGGTCTCCGCCGTCTACCTCGGCGCCTTCGACACGCTGCCTGCACAGGAACAGGGTTCTGGTGTCTTTCGCCTGCGAAAGGGGCTCGGCCTTGTTCTTTTCATCTATGCCGTCACCCTGCTCCTGGGCGCAGCGGCGGGCAGTAGCAATCCTTTCAGCCCACTCGAGCGCTTCGCACTGAATAGCCGTTCACTCGATGCTGGGGGTGCTCTGTCGTTGGCGGCGCCCGTCGAGCCTGTCGACACCAGTAAAGCCTATTCGTTCAGAGTCGTGAAAACCCTTGCAGAGCTCGACGAAGCGCTCGCGACAGCTGTCCGAAATGGTCAGCCAGCCATGCTGGACTTCTATGCGGACTGGTGCATCAGCTGCAAGGTGATGGAGCGTCAGGTATTCCCCCATCCCAATGTGAGCAGCAAGCTACAGGCCTTTGCCCTCATCAAGGCTGATATCACCGATAATGACGTCGAGCACAAGGCCATGCTGGACCGCTTCCGATTGTTCGGACCGCCGGCGCTGCTATTTTTCAGCAGCCAGGGGCGCGAGCTGGAAAATCAGCGGATTGTTGGCGAAATTGGACTGGCCGCGTTCAGTCAGCATCTGGCTGATGTGCTACTGACCAATCGCGAATTGACAGCAAGCCGCTGAGCTCAGGTGTTTGACCCCAGCCTGATCACGTAATGAAATTCGTTCTCTTCCTGCTGAATGTGCGACTCGCACAACTCATGTCCCAGGAACAGGCAGAACTTGGGAATATCCCGCTGTGTCGCCGGGTCAGTTGCACGAACCAGAATGGTATCGCCAGGTTGAAGTGTACGTATAAGTTCATGCAGCTTCATGACTGGTTCGGGACAATACATTCCCCTGAGGTCCATGTTGCAGGTATAGATTGCCCCGGTATCGTCCATTTTTCGTTCTCTGTCGCTTCCGGTGTCGAGGTCGGTTAAACTTTCAGCAGAACCACCACAACTACAAATAGCATCTTCTGGATGCATCTTCGCAGCTGTAATGCATCCGCTTTGATTTATATCAGTATAGCGAGAGTCGTTCTTTGCGACTATTGTTCACCTGAATCGGCGACCATGCCTACCGGCGCTCTGCTCATTTTTTAGGTTGACTCACCCAGAGTGCGAACCTAGTATGCGAGCCGTTTCAAGCAGCCCCACCCATCCAGTGGCGCTTGCGGCTACCTCGGACAACATTCAGGAATCCCGGTAACACCGTAATTCAATATCCAGCGTGGTAAGAGAATGACTACTGCAGTGAGCAATGAAACCTACAACTACAAGGTCGTTCGCCAATTCGCGATCATGACCGTCGTCTGGGGCATCGTCGGCATGACGGTGGGCGTGTTGATAGCCTCCCAGCTTGTGTGGCCAGAATTGAATACTTCACTACCCTACTTCCACTTCGGTCGTCTGCGTCCCTTGCATACCAACGCCGTCATCTTCGCCTTTGGCGGCTGTGCACTCTTTGCCACATCCTACTATGTCGTGCAGCGCACTTCACAGGCGCGACTGTTCTCTGACGGGCTAGCCAGCTTTACCTTTTGGGGCTATCAGGCTGTCATCGTGGCCGCAGTCATTACCTTGCCTCTCGGTTACACCTCAAGCAAGGAATACGCTGAGCTCGAATGGCCCATCGATATACTGTTGGCTATCGTCTGGATCAGTTACGCGGTCGTGTTCTTCGGTACCGTGGTCAAGCGAAAGATGAAGCATATCTATGTCGCCAACTGGTTCTTTGGCGCATTCATCCTGATGGTAGCCATTCTGCACATCGGCAATAGCATGGCGGTGCCTGTGGGCCCGCTGAAGTCCTATTCGATCTACCCTGGCGCGATCGATGCGATGGTCCAGTGGTGGTACGGCCACAATGCAGTCGGCTTTTTCCTGACCGCAGGCTTTCTCGGCATCATGTATTACTTCGTGCCAAAGCAGGCCGAACGCCCTATCTACAGCTATCGCCTGTCGATCGTGCACTTCTGGGCGCTGATCAGTATTTACGTCTGGGCCGGAGCGCATCACCTTCACTACAGCGCCCTGCCAGACTGGGCCCAGGGCGCAGGCATGGTCATGTCACTGATACTGCTGGCGCCGTCATGGGGCGGCATGATCAACGGCATGATGACCCTCTCTGGCGCCTGGCACAAGCTGCGCACAGACCCGATCCTACGCTTCCTGGTCGTGTCCCTTTCTTTTTACGGCATGTCGACGTTTGAAGGTCCCATGATGTCGATCAAGACAGTCAACGCGCTCTCGCATAATACTGACTGGACAATTGGACACGTGCACTCCGGCGCCCTTGGCTGGGTTGCCATGATTTCGATCGGCGCGCTGTATCATCTCCTGCCACGTCTTTATGGCCTGAAGGAAATGTACTCAGTCAACCTGATCAACGTGCACTTCTGGCTCTCGACCATCGGCACTGTGCTCTACATCGCAGCCATGTGGGTGAACGGCATCATGCAGGGTCTCATGTGGGGCGCTACCAACGATGATGGCACGCTGACCTACAGTTTCGTGCAGTCGGTCGATGCCAGTTACTACGGCTATGTGATCAGGGCGCTCGGCGGCCTCATCTTCCTGAGCGGCATGTTCGTGATGGCCTATAACCTCTACCGTACTGTGCGTCAGGAAAAAGCCGTCAGTCTGGACAGCGTAGCGCAGGCTGCCTGAAGACATTAGCTGGAGAGTATTGACTGATGAAACATGAAGTTGTTGAAACCAACCTAGGGCTGATGATTCCACTCATCATCCTGGTGGTGAGCTTTGGTGGTCTGGCGGAAATCGTTCCACTGTTCTTCCAGAAATCGGTGACTGAACCAATCGAAGGCCTGACACCACTCACAGCAGTCCAGCTGGAAGGGCGTGATATTTATATCCGTGAAGGATGCCACGTCTGTCACACACAGATGATCCGGCCTTTCCGTTCAGAAACGGAGCGATACGGCCCCTATTCTGTGGCGGGCGAGTTCGTGTACGACCATCCCTTTCTCTGGGGTTCGAAGCGTACCGGTCCAGACCTGGCACGCGTTGGTAACAAGTACAGCGACGCCTGGCAGCGCGCACACCTCTACAACCCCAGAGATGTGGTGCCGGAGTCGAATATGCCGGCCTTCCCATGGCTGTTCTCGCAAAAGCTCGATGCCAGTCAGACCGCCGCGAAGATGACGGGGCTGCGTCGTGTGGGCGTACCCTATGCCGATGAGGACATTGCCGGCGCGGCTGAGGCCGTAGAAGGCAAGTATGAAATCGAGGCCCTCGTAGAGTACCTGCAGCAGCTGGGTACTGTCCGAAGCGGCCGTGAGCGAGGGTAATACTGATGGACTCAGGCACGCTTCGAGGCATATTTACGCTTGTTCTCATGGCCACCTTCATCGCACTGATTTTCTGGGCATTCAGCAGAAAGCGCGCGAAACAGTTCGACGAAGCCGCCAACCTTCCTTTCGCGGACGAGGAAAAAGACCGTGAAACTCTACAGAAACAACAGGATTAATGGGCTATGAGTACCTTTTGGTCTGTATGGATATCAGTCATCGTTCTGGGTTCTATTCTTGGCTGCGCCTGGCTTATTCTGGCGACACGCAAAGGCGAACGCTTCAAGGACTCTACCGAGGAGACGACCGGACACAGCTTCGATGGCATTGAGGAATATGACAATCCGATGCCAATGTGGTGGCTGAAGCTGTTCTGGCTCACCATCATTTTCGGCATCATCTATCTCATCATCTATCCGGGGCTGGGCACGTTCAAGGGCGTAGCTGGCTGGACTTCACACGGCCAATGGAGCGATGAGATCGTGGCTGCGGATCAGAAATACGCGCCGCTCTACGCTGAACTGGCCGCTCAGGACCCCGAGCAGCTGATGAACGATGAGGAAGCGCTTGGCATCGGTCAGCGCCTGTTTGCCAACAACTGCTCCGTCTGTCATGGCTCTGGCGGGCGAGGTAATGTCGGTTTCCCGAATCTTACGGATGACGAGTGGCTGTATGGCGGTTCGCACGAGAAGATTCTCGAGACATTGCTGAACGGTCGTCAGGCGCTGATGCCAGCATGGCAGGATGCTCTTGGCGCTGAGGGCATCACGCAGGTAGCCCATTACGTCCGTTCGCTGAGTGGGCAGAAAAATGTGGATGAGACCCTTGCCCAGGCCGGAGCCGCAAAATTTCAGCAGAACTGCGTGGTATGTCATGGTGCCAACGGCGAAGGCAACGAGGCCTTTGGTGCACCAAGCCTGAGCGACAGTATCTGGCTGTACGGCGGCACCCAGAATATAGTGGAAATGACTTTGCGCTATGGCCGCAAAGGCAGGATGCCGAACTTCGAAGAAGTTCTCGGCGAGGACAGGCTGTATGTTCTGGCCGCCTACGTAAAAAGCTTATCTCAGCAAAAATAAAGACAAAGCTCAGGTAGATAAGCCTCGAATGTCCCGCGGCACTGCAGCCTCTGTTGCAGTGCCGCTGACGATTCACTGCATGTGAGAGGCCTATGTCAGATCGAATTCCGGTTACCCAGATAGACCCAAAGGCAGCGGGTGCCTCGCTTCACGCTGATTCAAGACGTGACCTGGAAACAACCGATCTATACGAAAAGCGCAAGAAGATCTATGTCAAGAAAGTGCTCGGCTTCTTCCAGAGAATCCGGACCTTCACGCTGTACTTTTTTCTTGGCGCCTACTTCCTGACCTGCTGGGTCAGCATCGACGGACAGCAACTCGTTCACTTCGATCTTCCTGAGCGACAGTTTCATATTTTCGGTGCAACGTTCTGGCCACAGGATTTCACTCTCCTTGCTGCCATGCTCATCATCGCAGCGTTTGGTCTGTTCTTTGTGACTACCCTCTTCGGCCGCGTGTGGTGTGGCTACACCTGTCCGCAGACAGTCTGGACCTTCATTTTCATGTGGCTGGAAGAGAAATTCCAGGGCAGCCGCAATGCCCGCATGAAGCTGGACCAGCAGGCCTGGTCAAAAGAGAAAGTCGTCAAGAAGGGACTCACTCACGCCAGCTGGCTGCTCGTCGCCCTCGCCACAGGAATGACTTTTGTCGGCTATTTCTATCCCATCCGAGATCTCGTGCCGGATTTCTTCACTTTCTCGGTTGTCAGCGGATGGGCCTATTTCTGGATAGCGTTCTTCACGATAGCCACTTATCTCAACGCCGGCTGGCTGAGAGAGCAGGTCTGCATCTATATGTGTCCATACGCTCGCTTCCAGTCGGTCATGTTTGACCAGGACACCCTGACTGTGGCCTATGATCCAGAGCGGGGGGAGCCTCGCAGTGGCCGGAAGAAGTCTGTCGACCACAAGGCCGTCGGCCTGGGTGATTGCATAGACTGTGGCATGTGTGTTCAGGTCTGCCCCACTGGCATCGACATTCGCGACGGCCTGCAATACGAGTGTATTGGCTGCGCCAAGTGCATCGATGCCTGCGACAACATCATGGACAGAATGGGTTACGACCCTGGGCTGATTCGATACGCTACCGAACGCGAACTCAATGGCAAGCCATCCCGCTTGCTGCGAGCTCGAACTATCGGCTATGGGGTGGCCCTGACTGCAATGATCGCGTTTTTCGCCTACTTTATTCTGAATCGATCCGATCTTGTTCTGGATGTGCTACGCGACAGGGGGGCGCTATACAATACGGCGCCAAGCGGTTTCATTGAAAACTCGTACCTACTGCAGATCTCGAACAAGACAGATGTCGAGCGGACCTTCCAGGTTGAAGTCACCGGCGCTCTCGACTTCCAGATCAGCGGCAAGACAACGATCACCGTAGCCCCGGCGGCCGTCGCTTCACTACCGGTCGCAGTAGAAGTCGACCCCGAAACCATTCAGCAGAGTAACTACGAACTCGAGTTCACGCTCGTACCTGATGACATGACAAGCCAGGCAGTGCACACACAGAGCACCTTCCTTGGTCCCATAGCACGCTGACGATCAGTAGTGCTGCCACGAGCCCCTTTGAGTATTCAAGCCATGCCCCAGCAAGAACCGTCGTCCAGCCGTCCCACAGCGGATGCAGTGGAGTCCCGTCCCTGGTACAAGGAGAAGTGGGTATGGTTACTCATCGCAATTCCCTCCTCCTCGGTCGTTTTCGGCATCATCATGCTGACGCTGGCGATTCGGAGCGACACCGCACTGGTCAGCGACGACTACTACAAGGAGGGACTTGCCATCAACCAGACCATGGCGCGTGAGAGAGTAGCGGAAACCCTCGGGCTGAGTGGCACGATGACTCTGGATGACAGCAGCGGTCAGCTCAGTATCGTTTTGGATAGCAGCATCAGCAGTTCGGCTGAAGGTCAGCGGCTCGGTCATATCCCTACCCCACCGGCCCTCGTGCTCGAAGTGGCCCACCCCACGAAGGCAGATCAGGACGCATTCATTCAGCTCTACCCCTCACAGGTTGGTGATGGCAGCTACGGTAGCTATGAGAGCGTCGTAAGCCCGGAAGTCCTTCAGACACTCGGTGGCCGCCGCTATTTTAGCTTGACCGACTCGGCAAATACCTGGCGAATCAGGGCAGAAGGTGATCTGGCGCAAGAGGACTCAGTGGCACTTGGCCAAGCATCCGACTGACACCTGCTTTCACTGCCATAACCCGATTGCGCCAGGCGTCGTCATTGCCGTCCAGCGGGCGGCCGATACGGTCGATCATGTTTGCTGCTATGGCTGCAAGGCCGTTGCTGAACTGATTCTTGGCCAGGGCCTTGGACGTTTCTATCAGTATCTGGACACGCCACTGCCTCGCCCGGACGAGATGTCCGATTCGGAGGATGCGGCGCTCTCGGTCTATGACCGGGACGACCTGCTGGCAGAACTGGCCGAGTCTCGCAGTGTAAAGGCGCCCGACGGGACGTCCAGGACGCTGCACAGCATTCGGCTCAGCCTTCGTGGCATCACCTGCGCAGCCTGCGTCTGGCTGATCGAGAACGCTCTGCGGACCGAGTCGGGGGTTGATAGCTGTCTGGTTAACCTGAGTACGCACGAGGCACAGCTCGAGTGGTATCAGGCGGATATTCCCTTGAGCACATTACTGAGTCGTTTACGACGGTTGGGGTATGAAGCCACTCCCCTGACAGCCGAGGCACATGAGGCCGAGCTACAGAAGAGCCAGCGCACGGATCTGCTGCGCATCGGCATCGCCGGCATTGGTGCCATGCAGGCCATGATGCTGGCGATTCCGACCTATTTCGGGCTGCTCGATGTCAGCGGCGAAACCATGCTGACCTTCTTTCGTATGGCCAGTTTGCTGATTGCCACACCAGTTGTCTTCTTTTCCGCACAGCCCTTCTTTGCCGGTGCAAAGCGCAGTCTGATCAACACAGTCAGAATGCGTCAGATTCAGCAGTTGACGATGGAGGTGCCAGTCGCGCTGGCGATGGCACTGGCCTATGGCGCAAGCCTGTGGATTACCTGGCAGGGCGGTGACGAGGTCTATTTCGATTCAGTTTGCATGTTTACCTTCTTCCTGTTGCTGGGCCGCTTTTTCGAGCATCGTGCCCGACTGAAGATGGTTCATGAATCAGCCCGCTTGTCGCAGCAACGCTTTGTATTGTACGAACGCCTTGATCCGGTCACCCTGCATGTTCAGGATCAGGTGCTGGTGCGCGACATGCAGGTTGGCGATGTGATCAGGCTTGGAAGCGGTCAACTCATTCCTTTTGACGGCGACATCTGCCGAATCGACAGTCACCATGCTCAAAGTTATCACGTCAATGAAGCTGCGCTGACCGGCGAGTTCAGACCGCAGCGGAAGTATCCGGGCGATACGGTATTGAGCGGCTCGGTCGTCGTCGACACGCCTGTGCCAGCGCGCGTCATCAGGGTCGGTGGTGAGAGTTTCCTCTCGACAGTCGATCGTCTCGTCAACAGAGCCCTAGCCGAGCGCCCGGCTGTAGCTCGCCTGGCTGACAGGATTGGCGGCAGCTTCGTCTTTGGCGTGCTGGTCGTGACCACGCTGGTGTTTGCATTCTGGTATCAGCACGATCCGGGCTCACCTCAACGGGCTTTTGAAATTGCCCTCTCGGTGCTTGTGGTGACCTGCCCTTGTGCACTGGCATTGGCTACGCCGACTGCTCTTACAACAGCCACGAATGCGCTGCGGCGACTGGGGCTCATCGTGACTCGAGGTCATACCATAGAGACTATGGCCCGCGTCGATACCACTGTCTTCGACAAGACCGGCACGCTGACTTTCGGCCATCTTTCGCTTCGGAACGAGGTCAACCCGTCGCGTCTGCAACTCGCGGCGGACCTGGCCGACCATTCCGAGCATCCGGTGTCTCGAGCACTGGCAAAGGCAGCTGAGGGGATGACCAGCGGCGTGCAGCGACAGCATTCGCGATTTGAATCGGTACGGGTGGTACCGGGGGCCGGCGTCGAAGGCCAGCTAGACGGCATCGTCTACCGACTCGGCAACGCTGCTTTCATATCTGAACTACTTGTCGGACATGCGTTCGGAGACAGTGACGATGAGCACACCGAAGCCTGGTTCGTCAGTGCTTCTCCCACACCAGAGCTTACCCGATTCGAATTCGATGATGAGATCCGGCCTGAAAGTCGGCAGATCATCAGCAGCCTGAGGAATACGCTCGATCAGGACTGCCGAATGATGTCCGGAGACCGACCAGGTCCCGTTCATAGAGTGGCTGAAGCGCTCGGAATCGAGGAGGCGCTCGCCAGCTGCTCACCGGATGACAAGCTTAGAGCCGTTCAGGGCCTGCAGCAGGACAGAGTGGTGGCGATGATTGGCGACGGCATCAACGATCTGCCAGCCATGGCGGCAGCCCATGTCTCTATCGCGATGCATGAGGCCAGCGACCTGGCCCAGGTCAAAGCTGATGCTTTGCTCGGCGCAGGTCGTCTGGGCGTCCTGCCCGATGCGTTCGCTCATGCGCGAAAGACGCTGAAAATCATACGGCAGAACCTGGGCTGGGCTCTGGGTTATAATGCGCTTGCATTGCCGCTGGCAGTGGCTGGCCTGATTCCGCCCTGGGCCGCGGCCATTGGCATGTCCCTGAGTTCGCTCATTGTCCTGTTCAATGCCATGCGACTGAATCGAATTTCACCAGCCTGAGGCCGTCATGGAAATTGTACTCGTTCTCATCCCACTATCGTTGATACTGCTGAGCGTGGCAGTTCTGATCTTTCGCTGGGCCGTACGTAACGGCCAGTACGACGACCTGGAAGGGCCGGCACATCGCATCCTGTTCGATGACGATCTCGCGGAGACTCCGGACAAGACAGCTAGCGAGAGCAGGGCTGAATCCGGCAGGGCGTCTGATAAGGACTCCTCAGCCTGATGTGGACGCCGCTCATCGCTGTCGGGATCGGCCTGCTGGGCAGCACCCACTGTCTGGCCATGTGTGGCGGTATTGCCGGTGCCCAATCGCTGTCGAGCAAGCAAAGCGGCGGCGCTAGCCCAGGCGCGAGGATAGATCTCGCGCCGGTCGTACTCTTCAACTTCAGCCGTCTGCTCAGCTATGCCCTGCTCGGCCTGATCTTTGGCACTATTGGATCGGTGCTTGTCATCAATATGCCGGTGCTGATTCTGCTACGGACCTTTGCCGGGCTGCTGCTGATCGCCATGGGCCTGTATGTGGGCCAGTGGTGGTACGGTTTGGTCTCGCTTGAACGCATCGGTAGCCGACTATTTCAACCGGTGCAGCGCGCCCAGAAAATCACGGCACGCCCCTGTGGCGAAGCTACCGAATCTCGTCAGGGCGCCAGATCTCTCTGGCAGATCATTGCAGCAGGCATGCTGTGGGGGTTGTTGCCTTGCGGGCTTGTTTATAGCGCACTGGCCTGGTCATTCAGCCAGGCAGACGGTCCACAGGCTGCCTTGTTGATGTTCTGCTTCGGCCTCGGAACACTTCCGAGCATGATTTCAGCAGGTCTGCTGGCCTACCACGTCCGTCGCATACTGGGCCGTCGAGACGTTCGCAAGGCCGCAGGCTGTCTACTGGTCATTTATGGAATCTGGACCATCCCACTCGGTGCCATCATCCGCATGTTCGCCTCGACCCATGCCTGAACCCGCTATCATCTATCTACTACAGACGCCGTGTACGGACTTCACGACGCTGCGATCCGAACTCGGTGCGTTTCATGAGCATCCTTTGGATATTCGAGAGATCGACAGTCTTCGAAGACTCGCAGACATCATCGCGAGCTCCAGTTCCGAAGCTGCCCTGCGCGCCGCCACCTCATCATGGCAGCGCAGTCTGCTCGTGTGCTGGCGCATCAGCAAACGCAGCCTTCGTGAACAGTGTCAGGCACGGTTTAGAGCCTGCTTCAGTGGGCAGGACGAAGCCAAGGCACTGCAGGATATTCTCGCGGCGCTGCCATGGCAGGATGATGTCGACGTACTCACATCGGCTCGGGCGCTGTTGCAGGCTTATCAGCTGGGGCGACTCGACCAGAACGACCTTGTCCAGCGACTGGCCAAGCTGGCAGTCGAACTCGACCGACTCTATCGTCAGGCTATCGCAACTGCCGACAAAAGGGGTTTCGCGCTGATTCAGATGCCTGAAACGACTGATCCTGCACAGGCGGCCACCATGCTGGTAGAGAGGCTAAGGATGAATTCAGGTCACAGCTTCGAGCCCATCCGACAACATTTTTCCCAGCGCATCTACGCGAGCGACAAGGGCCGCCTGCGACGGGATCTGATCCTCGAGGATGTGCAAGCGATTGTAGGTGGAAGGTCTGAGCGAATGCAGGTGCTCGATGTGGGTTGTGGCGAAGCGCCGATCAGCCGTCGCTTACTGCGCTCGACCAGGCGACTGGTGCTGATCGAACCGTCAGCCAGCATGCTGGACACCGCCATTGCCAATATGACGCGGGCACTAGCGGCGCAGCCTGGACAAGAGACCCCGGAGATCAAGGCGGTCAATGACTTTGCGCAAGCAGCCATCGATACGATAGGTGGACAATTCGACCTGATTCTTGCTCACGCGATCATCGAATGGACCGACGCACCGCTCACACTGCTCAGTCAGATCTGTGACAGACTCGCACCAGGTGGTCGACTCTCCCTGGCAGTATATAACGAGCACGGCTTGCGTTTCAGACGACTGATACGCGGCCATTATGAAGCGCTGCCGGCACGGCCGCGTCCCTTCGGCGGAGGGCTGACGCCAGTGTACCCGCTTACGCCGGATGAGATCGCAGCCTGGTGCGGGCTCAACGGTTTTCGCATTGAAACCCTGCGCGGCCTCCGCTGTTTCGCTGATTATCAACAGGGGCATTTGCAGTCGGCTCCGTCAGGCGAGGCTAACCCTCCGGGATCACCGGAGGCTGCGGACCCGGAAGCTGAATCATCGGATACCGAACAAGACTTTGCTACAGCCCTTGCGCGATACCAGAGGCTTCTGGCCGCCGAGCGCGAAGTCTCATTGCAGGATCCCTTCCGCCAACTTGCGCGCTACCTGCATATCGTAATTCGCCGGGCAGAGGCCTGAAGCGCCGGGCGGACTCCAGGCCGCTCTCAACCAGCGTTTGAGAAGGTGTCACAATCCTCCACACGACCACTGTCGAAGCCGCGTCTGAACCAGTCCATCCTTTGCTGCGAAGTACCGTGGGTGAAGCTTTCGGGGACGATGTAACCCTGACTGCGTTTTTGCAGGCGGTCGTCGCCAACAGCACTGGCTGCACTAAGACCTTCTTCAAGATCGCCATCCTCCAGCAAAGCACGCTTCTGCTCTGCGGAATGCGCCCAGATACCGGCGAAGCAGTCAGCCTGCAGCTCCTGCCTCACCGAGAGCGCATTGATCTCAGCTTCGGATCGACCCCGCCCCTGCGCTTGCACCTGAGCAGAAATGCCCAGCAGTGTCTGCACATGATGACCGACCTCATGCGCAATCACGTAGGCCTGCGCAAAATCACCCGGCGCACCATAGCGCTGACCCAGATCGTCGAAGAAACTCAGATCCAGATAGACCTTTCGATCCGCAGGACAATAGAAGGGCCCCATCGCCGCCTGCGCAAATCCGCAGGCCGAGCGGACCGAATCAGAAAACAGCACCAGGCGCGGCTCTTCGTAGCTGCCGCCCCCGCTGTCGAACACGGCATGCCAGGTGGTTTCCGTATCACCCAGTACCGCAGCAATAAACTGTGATTTCTCATCGGTCAGCTGCTCTGGTGCGGTGGGGGCGGACTGCTCGCTCGATTGCGACGCTCCGGGGTCGAGCAAGGTGCCAATCACCGCAGGATCGACTCCGAAGTACATGGCTACCAGAATCAATACGACGGAACCAAGCCCGCCACCAAGCAGACGCCTGCCACCGGAACTACGCCCACGCCTATCTTCGACATTGCGGCTACTCCGCAGTTTTCTCCATTTCATGCCTGTCCGCCCGCTTCACCTGTTGTTGCTTCAGGTACGACCATACGTGTCTTCGAAGCGAACGATATCATCTTCGCCGAGATAGCTGCCTGACTGTACTTCGATCAACTCGAGCGTGATGACGCCGGGATTTTCCAGCCGATGGGTGACACCCAGCGGAATATAGGTACTTTCATTTTCACTCAGCAGCATGTCCTCGCCATCGCGACTGACCAGTGCAGTGCCGCTGACGACCACCCAATGTTCAGCCCGATGATGATGCTTCTGCAATGACAGGCGCCCACCTGGCTTGACCTGAATGCGCTTGACCTGGAAGCGCTCTCCCAATGCAATGCCCTCATAGGTGCCCCAAGGCCGATGAACCTTCTTGTGGAAGCGATGCTCATCGCGCGCCTTGGCTCGCACCTGCGCCACCAGCTTCTTTACATCCTGGACCCGGTCCATAGCAGCCACGAGCACGACATCGTCTGTTTCGACCACGACATGATCCTGAAGCCCTATTGCGGCAATCAGCCGCCCCTCGGAATGCAGGTAGCAACCACTGACGTCTTCGGTGATAACATCGCCGCGAGCGACGTTGCCATGTGCATCCTTGCCCTGCATCTCATAAAGCGCAGACCAGGAGCCGACGTCGCTCCAGCCTGCGTCGAGCGGCACGACTACGGCCGAGTCGGTCTGTTCCATCACGGCGTAGTCAATCGAATCATCCGGACAGGCATTGAAACGAGCTTCGTCCACCCGGAGAAAATCCAGGTCACGTGTCTTCCCGGCAAAAGCCGCCTGACAGGCCTCATGGATTTTCGGGCGAAATGTCTTCAGTTCCTCCAGAAAGCGCTTGGCCTGGAAAACGAACATGCCACTGTTCCAGAGATACTCGCCAGAGGCTACATAGCGCTCTGCCGTTGCCTGGTCAGGCTTTTCCACAAACTCGGTCACAGGCATCGGGCTGGTGTCATCGGCTGCCCGGCCCTCGGCTCTGGCGGAACGGATATAGCCGTAGCCGGTATGAGGGCTGTCTGGGACGATGCCGAAGGTGACCATGGCGCCTGTCTTCGCGGCCTCCACTGCGGTGGCGACCGCCGCCACAAAGGTTTCGGTTCCAGTAATGACGTGATCCGCCGGCAATACGAGCAGGATGGCTTCCGGGTCCGATTCCAGTGCTTCAAAAGCGGCCAGCGCTATGGCGGGTGCGGTATTTCGTGCACTCGGCTCGAGGATGATGGCATTGCCACCGTTGCTCGCCTTGAGACCCGCGTTCTGCAAGGTCGCCGCGACCAGAAAGCGATGCTCTTCGTTACTGACGACCAGCAGCCGGTCGGCCTCGAGCTTTCCGATTCGCGCAATCGTTTCAGCCAGGAGCGATCCCGCCTGGGTGAGGCTCAGGAACTGCTTGGGAAAAGCCTCTCTGGAAAGCGGCCACAGGCGGGTGCCAGACCCGCCGCATAAAATGACACTGGTTAACATCCTTTGATCCTGTCGAAGTGTTCTGGCACCTACGGCGCCGGTCAATCTGGTCAGTAAGTCTACAACACTCTGAGCAACTCTGCCGTAGCCCGGAGAGTCTGCTACAAATACTGATACCGTGAGTTCGGACAAGATCCTAGACTAGTCAGTTCCAATGGAATGCGTAAAATGGAGACCGGAGTGCCGGCACAAGCTACATCGACTCAACAACTGAACTCGCGACGCCAGAATTCGCAGTTCTACAAAGCCATATTTGCCACGGCCTTTCTGGGCCTGCTGGCCATGTTCGGTAATGAAAACGAAGCGACCTCGCCTGAAGTGCTGATGGTAGATACCAGCGAAGCAGATTACAATCAGGCCGAATTGCGCGAGACCAGCGAGTGGTTGTCAGTTGAAAAATTCAACCCGGACTTCGCACTCGAGCCGGTCAGAATCCTGACCAGCACATTCAGGGCGCCCTGAGGGCGCCGACACAATCAGGCACGCTCTACCCTTTCGCTGTTACTCTCACTACTGCCTTCCCTACCAGCTTTCGCTCCGCCATATTCTCGATAGCCTTAGGCGCATCCTCGAAATCGTAGATCTCGTTTACCTTCGGCTTGAGTTGACCGTCGTTCAGCCAGACGCCCAGCTGCTTGAAGTTCGCGAAGTTTTCCTGCGGAAACTTCTGTGCAAACGCACCCCAGAACACGCCGACCAGCTGGCAGCCTTTCAGGAGAGTAAGGTTCGCAGGGACTTTGGGAATCTCACCACTGGCGAAGCCGATGACCAGGTGACGGCCATTCCAGCCCAGAGATCGCAGTGCAGTTTCCGTCTTGTCGCCGCCTACAGGATCATAGACGACATCGATGGGATCATTCTTGGAAATGGCCTTGAGCGCATCCCTGAAATCTTCACGACCGTAGTTGAGAAACTGGTCGGCACCGGCAGCCTTGGCTGCTTCGAGTTTCTCATCGCTGCTGGCAGCTGCAATGACATATGCACCCATAGCCTTGGCGATTTCGACAGCGGCAAGACCGACGCCGCCGCCAGCGCCAAGAACCAATACCCGCTCTTCCGGCTGCAAATCTGCTCGCTGCTTCAGTGCATGCATCGAGGTACCGTAAGTCATCATGAACCCGGCAGCAGTCACATCGTCCAGACTCTCCGGCGTCGGCACGATATTGGATGCGCCGACCACGACCTTTTCTGCAAAACCGCCCCAGCCGGTCAGGGCCATCACCCGGTCACCGACCTTGAAGCCTTCGACCTGCTCACCCACTTCCAGCACGCGTCCGCTGATTTCACCGCCCGGGCTGAAGGGCAGCGTCGGTTTGAACTGATAGTTACCTTCGATAATGAGGGTGTCGGGAAAATTGAGACCGGCTGCGGCGACTTCTATCAGCACACCCTTGGCATTCAATTTTGGATCGGCGGTCTCTTCGATGACGAGATTGCTCGCAGGTCCGAGCGTCTTACATAGAACGGCTTTCATGAATCACTGTGCTCCTCGTGTTTTTGTTAACTGAGTCTACCGCAAGCTGACGGCTCAATCGACGCCAAGCTTCAGCTCGGCAATGCTGTCGCGTCTTGGGCGGTTGATGACGCCTCGTTCGCTGACCAGATAATCGATCAGCGCTGCCGGGGTCACATCGAACACCGGATTGATGGAGCGTACGCCTTCGGCAGCGAAGCGACTGTCGCCAATCTGAACGATCTCGCTTCCTGGCCGCTCCTCTATTTCTATCTCAGCGCCGGTCGCGACGGCCGGGTCGAAGGTACTTGTGGGTGCCACCACCATGAACTTCCAGCCGTGGTATCGCGCCTGAACCGCAAGGCCGTAGGTGCCGATCTTGTTTACGACATCGCCGTTGGCAGCGACCCGATCCGCGCCGACGATCACCCAGCCCTGCCGGGGTGAGCGCGCCATCATCGAAGCGGCAGCCGAGTCGACAATCAAGGCACATGGAATGCCTTCTCGCTGAAGCTCCCAGCTGGTCAGGCGGGCACCCTGCATCCATGGGCGTGTTTCATCCACATACACCAGGTCGACAAGTTGCTGCTCATGCAGGCTGCGAATGACGCCAAGCGCTGTGCCGTGACCGCCAGTGGCCAGACTGCCAGTGTTGCAGTGGGTCACGATGGGCTGAGCCTGACCGTCCTTGGCGAGGGCGCTGATGAGCTCGGCGCCATGCCGGGCCATGAGCAGATTATTCTGTAGATCCTCATCGTGAATGGCGACGGCTTCAGCAGAAAAGCCCTTGATGAAAGTCTCCGCTGCTTGGACAGAACCTTCGCCCAGCGTTGGCAGCAACTGCTCGAGAACACGATTCATGCGCCGAATCGCCCAGAACAGATTTACGGCCGTTGGTCGGGAGGCGGCCAGTAACTCACTCGCCGCATTCACGGCCACAAGCATCGTTTTTGAACAGGCACTTGAGTGGCCGGCATCGACCGCAGCCTTGGCAGCGAGCACCATGCCATAAGCGGCACTGATACCTATCGCCGGCGCGCCGCGAACGACCATCGTACGAATCGCATCTGCAACGGCATCTGCAGAGTCACATACTATCCATTGTTCCCGCAGTGGCAGGGCCCGCTGATCAAGCAGATGCAGGGCCTGATCATCCCAGCGAATGGCGGTAACAGTATCCGTGGATGTGACGGAAGATCGGGTTGATGATGTCATGGTCTGGAAGTTGCTCCGGCAGATGCGTAGTGGGTACGGGCAGGCTGAATTTCTGTATACTTATGTGACTGTTACAACGCACCGCAGATATCGGATACGAGTAGACATGGAGTATACAGCAAGCGCTCACGCAGAATCACCGACGGCTCCGGCTGGCCCTGGTCAGAATGGCCTGACTGCACTCGATGAGCGTGGGGAGGCACTGAAAGATCGTAGCACTCAGCCGGCGACCGAACTCATCGTGCCGCGCTGGCTTATCACCATGACCGGCGGCGTGGCTCATGTGCAGAGCGAGCAGGCAGTAGTCGTAGCAGGCACTGACATACTCGCGGTCGGTCATGCGGCTGAACTCAGGCAGCAGTATGCATCAACCCGAGTCACCGAGCTGCCCCACCATGTGCTGGTTCCAGGTCTGATCAACGCTCATGGTCACGCCGCGATGACGCTCTTTCGTGGTCTGGCTGACGATCGCGACCTGATGACCTGGCTGCAGGAACATATCTGGCCAGCGGAAGCGGAACACGTCTCCGAACAGTTTGCCAGTTGTGGTGTGGAGCTGGCAATTGCCGAAATGCTGCGTAGTGGTACGACCTGCTTTTCGGATATGTATTATTTTCCCGAGGTCACAGCGAAAGTCGCGACCCGGCTTCACATGCGGGCACAGATTGCCTTCCCGGTGCTGGACTTCCCCACCGTGTGGGCGAGCGACGCCGACGAATACCTGCGCAAGGGTACGCGCCTGCTGAACGAATATCGCGACGATGGACTGATCAAGGTCGCCTTCGGTCCTCACGCGCCCTATACGGTGTCTGATGAACCGCTCAAACGGATTGCAGTACTGGCAGACGAACTGGATGCAGACATACAGGTCCACCTGCATGAGACCGCTTTCGAGGTCGAAGAATCGCTGAAGATCCATGGCAAGCGACCCATACAGCGACTGGCTGAGCTGGGATGCCTGACCCAGAACACGCAGTGTGTGCACATGACACAACTCATCGACAGCGACATCGGACTGCTCCAGGCAACCCATGCCAAGGTCATTCACTCGCCCGAGTCCAATCTCAAACTGGCCTCGGGCTTCTGTCCGGTGCAGAAGCTGCTGGACGCCGGCGTGGTGGTGGGTATTGGCACCGACGGGGCTGCCAGCAACAATGATCTCGACTTGCTGCTCGAGATGCGCACGGCTGCATTGATTGGCAAGGCTGTCAGCGGCAGTGCAGCGGCGGTTTCAGCTTCCGCAGTCCTGAACATGGCCACACTCGGCGGAGCGACAGCGCTTGGTCTGGCTGATCGCTGCGGTAGTATCGAAGCCGGCAAAGCTGCCGATCTGACAGCGATCACCCTGACAGACCCTTCCTCCCAACCCTGTTATGATCTGGTCTCGCACCTCGCCTACAGCGTAAACTCACGTGATGTCAGTGATGTCTGGGTCGGTGGCCGGCGACAGCTGGAGCGCGGACTGCTCGTCAATATCGATACGGACCGGCTGATGGCAGAGGTGGGACGCTGGCGTGAAACCATCGCCAGCAACAGGGGCTGAGCAGGGCCAGATCCTTGCCGCCCCCGGGCTGGGGCCACACCGCCCCGCCCTTTTCTCTTTCATATTTTCAGGGACTTCAGGACAGGATAATGACTCAGCACAGTAGCTCACAGGAACATGGCAGCTCATCCGGGCACAGTGCGGGTGGTCAGCCCCCGGTGGTCAACATGGCCAACGTCGACAATGCCGAAATTGCCAAATTTGATGCCCTGGCTCATCGCTGGTGGGACCCCAAGAGCGAATTCAAGCCACTGCACGACATCAACCCACTCAGGCTCGACTACATCAACGAACGCGCTGAACTCCCGGGGCTCAAGGTGCTGGATGTTGGCTGCGGCGGTGGTCTGCTGAGCGAAGGCATGGCGAGCCTTGGCGCGCATGTGACCGGTATAGATATGGCCGAGACGCCGCTGTCGGTCGCCCGCCTGCATAGCCTCGACAGTGGTGTCGAAGTCAATTACGAGCAGCGGACAATTGAATCTATGCTGCCGCAGCATGCTGGCAGTTTCGACGTCGTCACCTGCCTGGAAATGCTCGAGCACGTGCCAGATCCGGCCGCCATCGTCAAAGCCTGTGCGCAGCTGGTCAAGCCTGGAGGGCATGTCTTTCTCTCGACCATCAACCGCAACCCGAAATCATTTCTTTTCGCCATCGTTGGCGCTGAATATGTGTTGAGACTTCTTCCCCGTGGCACCCATGAATGGAAGAAATTCATAACGCCGGCGGAACTCGGCAAGGCTGTTCGTGCTGCCGATCTCGAACTCCTCGAACTTACAGGGATGACTTACAACCCGATCACCAAGGTGTATAGCCTCGGCAAGGACGTTGACGTCAATTACATGATGCACGTGCAAAGGCCGGACAATGAGTGAGACAAGCACCCGTCTGAAGCAGACACCGGCAGCTGTGCTGTTTGACCTCGATGGATGCCTCATCGACACCGCACCGGACTTCCACCGCGTGGTCAATCTGCAGCGCGAACGCTATCAGCGGGCGCCGCTGGATTACTCGCAGGTTCGACCGGTTGTATCTTCAGGCGCACGGGCGCTGATTGGCCTTTCGTTTGGAATTGACGACAGCCATCACAGCTACTCCGAGAAACGACAGGAGCTGCTCGATCTGTATCTTGAATTCATTCGTGTCGACAGTCAGCTCTTCGAGGGGCTCGAAGCCGTTATCGAATCCATAGAGCGCAAAGGTATCAAGTGGGGCATCGTCACCAACAAGCCGCGCGTCTACGCTGAAGCCCTCCTCAAGGCCATGGAGCAGGATATTCAGTGCGGTGTGCTGGTGTGTCCGGATGACGTCAGTCGCACCAAGCCGGATCCGGAGCCACTTTTTCTGGCTAGCCAGCTGCTGGGCGTCGAGCCCTCTGCCTGCTGGTATCTGGGCGACCACGTCAGGGATATACAGGCTGGTAATGCAGCCGGCATGCTCACCATTGCCACAGCGTATGGCTATGTAGACGCTGGTGAGGATCCCGCCGCCTGGGACGCCGACCTCTGTATACACACACCTGATGAACTGCTCGGCTTTCTCGAGGCGCTCCCGCACGAGTCTGGAGCGCCGCATTGATCATCACCGCAAGGATTTCTCACCATGTTTAGTTATCAGGCACCCAGTGATCTTCTGAAAGAGCGGGTTATCCTCGTCACCGGTGCAGGGTCCGGTATCGGGCGAACAGCAGCTCTGACCTTTGCGCGTCATGGCGCGAGCGTGATTCTCGTAGGCCGCACTATCAGTAAACTCGAATCCGTCTACGATGAGATCGAAGCGGCCGGCGGCGCCAAGCCCGCCATTTTTCCGGTCAATCTCGAAAGCGCACTGACCAATGATTATGATCAGCTGGCCGTGGCGATTGAAGACACATTTGGTCGACTCGACGGCCTGCTGCATAACGCCGGCCTGCTCGGCCAACTCACACCGCTCGAACAATACGATCCCGATAGCTTCAATCGGGTCATGCAGGTGAACGTGCACGCCGAATTTCTGATGACGAGAGCATTGATCCCACTTTTGAAGCAGTCGAAGGATGCCTCCCTCGTATTTACATCGTCCAGTGTGGGCCGCAAGGGCCGTGCTTACTGGGGCGCCTATAGTATCTCCAAATTTGCCGTGGAAGGCATGATGCAGGTACTGGCGGAAGAACTTGGCAGCGCAGTACGCGTTAACAGCCTCAACCCAGGCGGTACCCGCACCCCGATGAGAGCCAAGGCTTTTCCAGGCGAAGATCCGGACTCATTGCCGACGCCGGAAGATATCATGCCAGTCTATCTCTACCTCATGGGGGCAGATAGCCGTGGCATCAGTGGCCAGACCTTTTCAGCCAGAGAGGGTTCAGCTGGCTGATCATCAGGCCTGATAGCCGGCGCGGAGTATCAGCCAACACAACAATCACTTCATTATCTCGACACACAGGGAAGCAGTATGATCAATGTAAGGAAAGTCGCGCCATTCGCGCTCGGCAGTATTCGCAAGGCAGGCCACAAGGTTGGAGCGATAGCGAGTGGATTAGGGCTCGCAGCCATTCTCGGTGGCTGTAGCGGCACGCCGCCGAGCGACCTTGGCGTCGAAGGTGACCGCCTCAAGCCCTGCCCTGACAAGCCAAACTGTGTCAACAGCTTTGCCTCGAAAGACGACACTGACCATCACATCCAGCCCCTGGCTGCAGCGCAGCCGCAGCAGACCTGGCAGATGCTCCAGACGCTCATCAGCGAGACGGGCAATGCCACGATCGTTTCTCAGAGCGAAGGCTATATGCGAGTGGAATACAAGAGCAGCCTGTTCGGCTTCGTCGATGATGTGGAGTTTCTGCTCGCCCCCGAGGCAAAACAGATTGACGTTCGCTCGGCTTCGCGCATGGGCTACAGCGACCTGGGCGTCAACCGGGAACGCATCGATGAAATCAGGGCAGCGCTCGCTGACAAATAGATCAGCGTCCTGATCTAGCCCCGCAGGCCTTGATCAGGGCGTGGCAATGACGGTATCGATGAGCAGTTCTACGGTCTGAGCACCGGGCGTCAGCGTATGCCCGCTCAGGCGGCCCTCAATATCCCCGGCCTGGGCGATTGGCGAACCGGATCGGGATAACCTTGCTATCACATCCACTTGCGGAAACATCGATAGCTTCGCGGCTTCTGTCATCGCATTGCTGTCGCTGAGCGTGACGGCGGCTGGTAAATCAGCGCCAGTGGTTTTCACCACAGCCAGCGGCATCGGCGGCCCTTTGCCCTCTGGTGCCTTGGCCAGAACAAACAGCGTGAGCTCGCCGAGGTCAGTGCCCTTGAGCTGCTCAGCCATTGCCTCTGACAGCCTGGTTTTGACGACTACGGCAGGCCCAGCTGCTGCCTGTTCGGACTGGAGCTGGTCAGGCCCGGCTGCTTCCGCAGATGAGGCCGGCTCAGCTGTGTTCGCTGCCACTTCGCCGCCTGAGGCCAACTGCCGCGCCCGCGCAATACCATCACGTAGTACCGCAGCATCCTTGCCCTCAGGATCTAGCGCCAGAATGCGCTCCCAGAAACCTGCAGCCCGCTCGTACTGACCCGCCTGAAAGCTGGCGATGCCAAGAAGACTCAGGGCATTCAACTCCTCTGGATCATTGGCGAGGGCCTGCTCTACCGCACGCTGTACATCGGGCGTAAGCCGATTGTCACGGAAAAACAGGGCTTCAGCGCGCAAGCCCCACGCGGACCCCAGGCGTGACGAATTGTTTTCTGTCCGCTGCAAGGCCCTGACGAGCTGGGTGTAACTTTCCGCAGCTTCCGAGTACTGCTGCATCGCGGTCAGCGTTCGGCCAAGCAGAAGCCAACCCTCCGGATTGTCCGGATCCTCCGCCAATCGGCGTTCAAGCGTGGCCACAGCCGCCTCCACATCACCAGGCTGCGCGGAAATGGCTGTTCTGGTGTCTTGCAGCCATTGCGCCTGCCTTAACCCGCCGACACTGCCGAGCTGCAGGTACACCAGCAACGCAACAAGCGGAATCATCACGGTCAATATCGCCAGCGCAGGAGCAGCCCAACGCCTCGGCGCAATACGGCTTGGACCGGCATCGCCAGCATCATCCTGGAGCAGACTCGAATCAAGCTCCTTGAGGAGAAGCGAATGCTGATCGGCATCGATGGTGCCCGAAGCCAGGTCAAGTTCCAGCTCTTTTTTTCGATCGGTGTAGAGCGCGAGATTCGACTGCGCTTCATCGGGCAGCAGTTCGGGCTGGCGCTGCCGAATAGATCGCGCGCCGAGAACAGGCATCAAAAGGGCCGCAACAGTGCCTGCTGCAATAAGGAAAAACAGTAACCACAGGGAAAACATCAGTCTCGACGTACCTCATAATCGGCAGCCTGGCGCTTCAGTTCGGCCAGACGCTGTTCATCCATTTCATCAACCTGTGGTGCTGCTTCAGCTGCCACATGGTCACGTCGAGCTTTGACACGGAGCCACCAGAACAGCCCGATCAGGGCTGTGAGCACTGCTGCGGCTGGGCCAAACCATAGAATGGCGGTGCGTTCGTTCACCTGCGGCTTGTAGAGCACGAACTCACCGTAGCGGTCCGTCATATGATTGCGAATGGCTTCATCACTGTAGCCATCTTCGAGCAGACGCTGCACTTCATCACGCAGATCGCTGGCCAGGGGTGAGTTCGAGTCAGCGATATTCTGGTTCTGACATTTCGGACAACGCAATTCGTAGACCAGTTCCTCGAAACGCTCCTGGAGCTCAGGGCTGCTGAACTCGTAAATCGCAGCGGGCAAATGGCCTGAAAGACTCATGACCATCAGCATCATGAGTGTGCGTAATAATCGGGTCATGGCTTCCAGCCTGCTTCAATCAATTGTGGCCGCAGAATATCCTGCCAGACCTTTTCGTTAACGATGCCGATGTGCCGATACCTGAGCAGACCTTCGCTGTCGACTACGTAGGTCTCGGGCGCGCCATAGACCCCAAGATCGAGACCGAGGCGGCCATCCTTGTCGAAGAGCACCAGGCTGTAGGGGTCCCCAAGATCAGTTAACCAGGCGACCGCCTTGTCACGCTCGTCCTTGTAGTCGAGACCAACAATGTTTATACCCTTCTCTTTCAGATCGACCAGGTACGGATGCTCGACCCGACAAGCCGGGCACCAGGTGGCCCAAACATTAATGAGGTAGGGCTGGTCCGGCAGGTCGGCGTTGTTAAGGGTTCGTGTCGGCTCATCCAGTGCCTCGAGGCTGAAATCCGGCACCGGCTGACCAGCTCTCGCCATATCCAGCTGAGTAGGATCGGTATCCATCTGGGCATTGAAGAGAACGACAAGGATGATGAACACCAGAAGCGGGATGAACAGGAGTATGCGCTTTCTCAACAATCAGGCTCCACTGCGAGGGGCTATAGGCTTGAGGACGCTGGCATCGACATCAGACGATGGCGTGATAGCAGGCTCGCCAGGCGAGCGGTCGATGCGCTGGCGAATCTTTAACCGATAGCGTCGATCACTGACTGCGAGTCCACCGCCGAGTGCCATGAAAATGGCCCCTAGCCAGAGCCAACGCACCAGCGGCTTATACTGAAGGCGCACCGCCCAGGCCTGTTCCTTCTCTCCCGACCCCAGGGGTTCGCCGAGGGAAATGTAGATATCCCTGAACAATCCCGGATTGATCCCCGCTTCAGTCATGAGCGAGCTCGAGACCACGTAACGGCGTTTTTCAGGCTTGAGCTCGAACAGCGGCTCTGCACCCTCTCCGACATATTTCATCTTCAGCGCGGCCGGCGATAGTCCCGCCAGCGCTGCCGTTTCTCCAGGTGCCGGGAACACATCGAATGTAGCTGCATCACCGATGTAATTCGGGCCTCGCACCTTCTCCATTCGATCGAACGTCACCAGGAAATCACCGAAAACAGCAGCCTCTCCGGGTGCAAGCCGAACATTACGTTCGACCGTGTAATGAGACACTATCGCGGCGCCCATGATCATTACAGCCAGCCCGATGTGCCCGAAGATCATGCCCTTGTAGCTGCGCGAGGTCTGCTGCCATCCACGCCAGAGTCCCTTGTTCCGGGTCTTTTCACGGATGTCGCTCACGGTTGCACAGCTTACCCAGGCCGCAATGAAGACACCTACCATGGCCAGGAAGAAAAACTCGCCATATAGCCAGGGAATGATCACGGCAGCCACGAATGAAATCGCAGCGTGGATAACGGTCTTGTCCAGCAGCCGCGCCGAACTGGTGGTCTTCCACCGGCTACGCGCACCGAAACCGAGGGCGATAGCCAGCAGCGGGGTCAGGAAGGCGAACATCAGGTTGAAATATGGTGCACCGACTGACACCTCATAATCATAGAACTCAGCGGCGAGCGGAAACAAGGTACCGCCGAGTACGGTCAGCGAAGCGACGAACAATATGATGTTGTTGGCCAGCAGAAAGCTTTCTCGGCTCGTTTCAGTAAAGTGAACACGGCTTTTGATCACCGGCGCACGCAGTGCGTACAGCAGCAATGACCCACCGATGACCACGCCGAGCATCATCAGCACGAAACGGCCCCGCTCAGGATCATTGGCGAACGCATGGACCGAAGTCAGTATGCCGGAACGCACGAGGAAGGTGCCCAGCAGGCACAGTGAAAAGGTGAAAATGGCCAGCAGCACTGTCCAGCTTTTGAAGACACCACGCTTTTCGGTCGCGGCCAGCGAATGCATCAGCGCTGTCCCAGCCAGCCAGGGCATGAAGGACGCGTTTTCGACAGGATCCCAGAACCACCAGCCACCCCAGCCGAGTTCGTAATAGGCCCACCAGCTGCCCAGCGCGATACCGAGGGTCAAAAAAGCCCAGGCCACTGTGGTCCAGGGGCGGGACCAGCGCGCCCAGGTGGCGTCCAGTCTTCCGCCCAGCAGTGCAGCGATGGCAAAGGCAAATGCGACCGAGAAGCCTACGTAGCCCATATAGAGCAACGGCGGATGCACGATCAGGCCAAAGTCTTGGAGCAGCGGGTTGAGGTCCGCGCCATCAGTGGGCGAGTTGGGCAAATAACGCTCAAAAGGGTTGCTGGTCAAGAGGATGAACAGCAGGAAGCCGACATTGATCATGCCGAGCACCGAGAGCACCCTCGCCTTCAGTTCGAGCGGCAGCTGTCGGCTCAGAAGCGCCACAGCTGCGGTCCAGAAAGACAGGATGAGCACCCAGAGCAGCAAGGAGCCTTCGTGACCACCCCAGACGGCGCTGAACTTGAAATACCAGGGCATCAGCGAGTTGGAATGGGAAGCGGCATAGACTACGGAAAAGTCGTCGGTCAGGAAGGCGTGAGTGAGTGCGGCGAAAGACAGTAGCAGCAGTGCGCCATTCACCACCGCCAGCGGTCGGGCACTCTGCTGCCAGAGCGGCACTTTCAGGTAGGTGCCGGCAAGCGGTACCAGAGACAGCAGAACCGAAACGCAGAGCGCCAGAATGAGGGCGAAATGACCGGCTTCAGGAATCACAGGCTGCCATCTTCCGTTGGGGCGCCTGATTCGTGCGCCTTGTCCAATGCGCGCTGCACATTTGGGGGCATATAGTTTTCATCGTGCTTTGCCAGTACTTCGGTGGCTTCGAACACGCCTGCACCATTGAGTTCCCCTGAGGTCACGATCCCCTGCCCTTCTTTGAACAAGTCCGGGAGTATACCAGTGTAGGAGACGGTCACGGTATTCTTGTAGTCCGTCAATGCGAACTGAACCTGAAGCGACTCAGGGTCCCGTCGGACGCTGTCTTCCACCACCATTCCACCGATACGAATTCGCTTCGCGAGCGGCGCTTCTCCGGTGGCAATCTGGCTTGGATTGAAGAACAGATCGATGTTGCTGCGCAGCGCATAGGCTGCAAGCCCGATAGCACTGGAGACGCCGAAGACAATCAGGCCGACGGCCATCAGACGCTGTTTGCGTTTAGGATTCATGACTACTGCAACCTCTGACTTTTGGGTCATGCATGGCTGTTAGCGCCGCGAGATCAGGATTGGCTGGCATCCCTGGCAGCGGACGCTGAGTCCACACCCTGCGCGGACGGTTCAGAGCCCCCTGCGGAGACAGCGTCCAGCCTCGCCAGACGACGCACCTGCTCGAAGGCCTGGGCTCGCTGACGTTTCGCTAACAGAATATTGATGAGAATGACGGCAAAGCCGACGCCATAGGAGAGCCAGACATAAAACCCGTGCTTGCCCATCGCGAAAAAGGCTTCCAGGCTATCGAAGGCAAAGGTCATGACTGCGCTCCAGATCCTGAGTTATTAGCATCGGGCACACCCGTTCCGGCCACCAGCGATCGGACCCAGAGGGTACGTCGTTCACGCCGTATAATCTCGTTACGCGTTCGTAAGAATACCAGAGCGAGAAACAGCGCATAGAACCCGATGATACAGACCAGCAGGGGCATCCACATCTCTGCGGGCATACTGGGTTTTTCAGTTAACTTGAGACTGGCCGGCTGATGCAGCGTATTCCACCAGTCCACGGAATATTTGATGATGGGAATGTTGACCACGCCGACAATGGCCAGCAGCGCGCAGGCCCTGCCAGCTGCCGCCAGATCCTCTATTGCCGAATACAGCGCCATAATGCCGACATAGAGAAACAGTAGTATGAGCATCGAAGTCAGTCGTGCGTCCCAGATCCACCAGGTGCCCCAGGTGGGCTTGCCCCAGACGGCGCCGGTAAACAGTGCGATGAAGCAGAACGACAAACCGATGGGCGCGGCCGAAATCAGCACCACATCTGCCACTTTCATTCGCCAGACGATACTGACGACGCCAGCCACTGCCATCATGATATAGCAGGATTGCGCGACGAAAGCTGCGGGCACATGGAGATAGATAATTCGGTAACTATGACCTTGCTGATAGTCCACCGGCGCGAAGGCAAGGCCCCACACGACACCGAGTGGGACCATTACCAGGGCGACGAAAGTGAAGATGTGCTGCCAGCGCCGGCCACGATCGTAAAACCATTTTGGCGAACCCCAGCGGTGAAACCATCGTTTGAATACAGCAGTCATTGTGTTCTATTCCAGAGACAGGTCAGCATCAATTCTGACTCACACTGATACGCAGTGCAGCCGCTATGGCAAATGGTGCCAGTGCCAGCGCGAGTGCAAGCAGCGCTCCCAACACCGCCAGTTGGCCATCAAACTCAGCACCGGCCTGTGCAGAGAGCACCGCACCCGTGGCGAACAGCAGAACAGGCACATACATCGGCAGAACGATGAGGCTCGTGATGATATGTGCGCCTCTCAGCCCCAGAGTCAAGGCACTGCCGATGCCCCCGATAAGGCTGAGTACAGGTGTGCCCAGCAACATCGACACCAGCAGCACTGGCAACAGATCCGCCGGCAGTTGCAGCATGACCGCCAGTAAAGGCGTCATGAGAATGACCGGTAGGCCGGTCACTACCCAGTGCACGGCTACCTTGCACAGGGCAATGGCAAACAGAGGCTGCCCCGATACCAGCAATTGCTCCAGTGTACCATCCTGGGCATCACTCTCGAAAAGCTGATTGAGCGACAGCAGGGTGGCCAATAGCGCGGCTACCCAGATCAGGCCTGCGGCCGCTGGAACGAGAAAGCTGTCCTCCGGACTGACGCCGAGCGGGAACAGGGTGAGCGCAATAACGAAAAACGCAAGGGCATTGACAAAGTCGGCCGGCCTTCGAAACGCCAGCTTCATGTCGTGTCTGATAACGGTCAGAAGCGTGCTCATGCGCTCTGCCTCAATTCGATCTGGCGCAAATTGGCGATGTCGGGCACGTGATGAGAGGTCAGCAATATGATCCGGCCCTCGGCGGCCAGGGCTTCGAGTCTTCGCTCGAGCAGGACAACGCCATCGGCATCGATGGCCGTGAAAGGTTCGTCGAGAATGCATACCGACGCCTGCGTCAGCGCAAGACGGGCAAGCCCGGCTCTGCGCTGTTGGCCAGCTGACAGGTAGGCGCACTGGGTGTCAATACTCTGTTCCAGGCCTGCCCAGCCAAGTGCTGCCCGAAGCTCTTCTGCGAGCGCCGAATCGGCGCGACTGTCATGGTGATTGAGACGATACCAGAACAGCAGATTTTCAAGGGGGGTCAGCAAAGACTTCACGCCGCTGCGGTGTCCGATGAAGCAACAGCCGAGGCCACTCTGCGACCAGTTCATGGTGCTGCCTTCGACACCCAGCTGCATCGGGACCGCCTCGGCACCGACCAGGCTGACCACCACACGACCAGCCTGCAGCGGCGTCAGGCCGGCGAGACTTTTCAGCAGCGTCGTCTTGCCCGCGCCGTTGGCACCACGAAGTTGACAGATTTCGCCTGCCTTCAACTCGAAATCGAGCCCGGAATACAGTAGACGGTCGTTGCGTTCGCAGCCAAGGCCTTGTGCGCTCAGGAGACTGACTTTAGCGGACAACAGCCCTCGCTCCTCATGAAACTAGCGGCAAAAGTGACAGCCCTCAGCGATGTGAGTTTCGGCAGGGGGCTTACGGATGCGCTACTCTAGCATGAACACCTACATCATTTGCAGCGTCCATTTTGTGAAGGCTGGCGCGAACGAGAGCAGTCCAAGACTGTCTGACCATGAGCATAGACAATAATATTGGCAGCACACCCGGCGGCGCTTACTCCGGTTCACGACGCAGCGCAGGATCTACCGGCGACAGCGGGCGCGCATCAGAGGCCGCGAAGCCAAGCGGCGATGCGGGCAAGGCTCGCGATGTCAGACAGCCCTCGCCAGACAACACAGTTAATGATGTGCGCAAATTGCCGGAAGGCACGCGTATCGACGCCAGAATCGTATCGCTTACGCTCGCTGACCAACAACTTCAACAGACGCTGCAGCAGCGTAGCCAGCAGGCCGCGTTGCTTGCCCTTCGCCTGCAGCTGACCAATCAACCCATGCCAGGTGCCGCACCCCGAGAGGGTGCCACGCTGACAACTACGATCCGCGCCGGAGAGTTGTCTGCGGCACTTGGCGGCAGTAGTGGATCCAGATCGATCCCAGCCGCCACATCGTCTGGTGAGGCATCCACTTTGCAGCGCCTGCAAAAGGCGGTGAACGCCCAACCCTTTCTACAGCTCCGCGTCAGCGGAGGTCGGCTGGAGCTGCTGTCGGCCACAGCACTACCCGCCTCTGCGCAGACACACCATGACGTGACCCTGCAAAGCCAGCAACAGTCGCTGGCCAAGTGGATGCCGCTGCAGGCCGACACCCGTGCCAGTTTACGGGCCCTGCTCGATATCGCCCTGAGCGCCGCCCCCCGAACAGCGTCAGCGAGCGCAAGCGCCTCCGTACCTGCTGATGCACAGCCAGGCTCCGACCCGGCAGCGCTCAACGTCAAACTCGACAAGGCCCTGGCCGCCCTGACCCCGCCGCCCGTTTCACAAGTTCGTTCGCAGGGCTTTCTTCAACAGCACATGCAGGGCTCTGGCCAGTTCATGGAAAATCGGCTTGCTACAGCATTGGCTGCTGCGACCACATCGACACAGGGCGACAGCCCATCCAGAAATGAGGCGCCGAGCGGCGCCTCTACCTTGCGTCACTTCGCCATGGCCCTGAAGAATGCGTTGTCCAGTGTCAACGGCGATCCGGGCAAATCGGCAGGCAATGCTCTCGACGCCCGGCTGCAGAGTGGCCCGCCACTGCACACCGGCCGTCAGGGTGATGTCTCTCGACCGCTGGAAACGACTCCAAACACTGCGCCTGCTACCCCTGCGCCGATGTCGAGCCTGCCACCAAGTGATCTCAAGAGCGCCGTGATCGAAGCGCTTGGCCTCGTGCTGAAACTCCAGACAGGCGGCCAACCCGGGAGCGAAACACGAGATGGCCAGTTGAGCGCGGCTAGTGGCATGGCGCAACCGCAGACGGCCGCGCAGCTGGTCAGACTGCTGCGAGCCGAAATACTCAAGACCCTGGATACACCGGCACGACTCTCCGGCCTTACGCCAGACGCCCAGGAACAAGCTGCCGTCTCGATGTTGTCTCGAGCGGCACTCAACTCCAGCAAGGAAGACAGCGACAGGGATACCGGTGAAATACTCAAGCACCTCGCCAGACTGCTGTCACGCGTTCAGACCAACCAGTTGACGTCGATCCAGGCGAGTCATCAGGCAGATGCCGAGTTACCCGGCAGCCAGACGCTCGTACTCGACCTCCCCTTCCTGCATCACCAGGCGGAGATGGTCACGGTGCTCATGGAACGCTATCCCACACAGGGACAACACACTGGCGACACTCAGGAACAACGCTATGGGTATCGGATTGTTCTGGACTTCAACTTCGATAAAAATGAAAGGATCACCGCGCTGAAGAGCCATGTTCGGTATACCGAAGGCACTGTCTCGGCAGCCTTCTGGACCAGTAGCGAACACGAAGCCCAAATCGTGGCCAGCCACCTGCCGCACCTTCGGCAGGAGCTGACCCGCTGGGGTCTGACTGTTGGAGAGCTGAGCCTGCAGGTTGGCGAGGCGCCTCCCGCCAGACAGGGTGTGCGCAAGCAGATCCTGAACGAAAGGATCTGAATATGAGCACACCACGGTCTGCCATCGCCCTGTTCTACGATGGAAAAGCCGCCCCCAAGCTGAGTGCCAAGGGCGAAGGCGACATTGCTGAGGAAATTGTTCGAATAGCCCTCGAGCATGGGGTACCGCTCTATGAAAATGCGGCCCTTGCGCAATCCCTCTCCTCGCTCGAACTCGGAGACGAAATTCCTGAACTGCTCTATCGTGTCATTGCTGAAATCATTGCCTTCGCCTACGTCATCCAGGGCAAGGCCCCGGATAACAGTTCGGAGACAGGTTCAGCCGAGGTCTCCTGAAGCATAGACACTACAAAGCCATCAGAGCCGTGTAGTACACTCGCGCAGCATTATCCCAGAGAACTTACGGCGCGCGATTGACATTGCGCGCTTCTACCGGAGCATGATCATGCAAAGCGAAAACAGTTCAGACGCATTCGAACAACTCGATGAACAGACACAGCAAATGCTGAAGGCCGCTGCCTTCGACACACTGGTATCGCACTTCCAGTCCAGAACGGATGTGCAGAACATTGATGTCATGAACCTGGCTGGCTTCTGCCGAAACTGCCTCAGCAAATGGCTGGCGACTGCGGCTGAAGAGCGTGGTATCGACCTCGATAAGGCGGCTGCCCGCGAACATGTGTATGGCATGCCCTATGAAGATTGGAAGGCCCGCTTCCAGACACCCTGACGCTTCTTTTGGTGAGGCAGTGGGCCGAATGCAGCCTCTAGTCATTTGCAGAAAGCGCAAAATCGCTGGAAAATAGTGTGTTTCGAGAAAATTTAGAACTTTTACCTCATTTCTAAAAAAGTTCTACTATGCTTCAATCCAACGATCAATGAGATCGACACACTACTTAATCCACTTTCTATAATAATAGTGCTTACCGATGATCTACAGAAGCTTTCGGCGGCAGCCGCTTATGAGTCGTTCAGCGTCAACGCCAGTTCAATTTGCCTCGCGTACACTATCGCCTTGTCGACATCGAACCTGCGTCGTGGCTTGTACTGCAGTTATTCTACTGAGCCAGGGCTGTTCCATGACTGAGCTGCGAAAGACGGCCTACTCTGCGGCCATGCAGTATGGCTGTCTCGAAATGCGCAGTGATATCCCCAGCCAGGAGAGCCGACGGCTTGAATGTGCTCTCGGCTTCAACGAAGGCGCGATGAGCTTTGAGCAGTACGAGAACCAGAGAAAAGGTCTCGCTGAGCCAATGTTGCCATCGTTTTCGTATCGCTAAGTTAGGCGGCTACAACGACCCTCCTCGTCGGCTAGGCACGCACAAAAATCGCGCCGCCCATGAAATTGCTGAACTTTGTTCTACACTTGCACTTGAGTGTGCTGGTTTGTGCCTGCTTTGTGTCAGGGGCCTCAAAACAGGAGCATATTCTTAATCAAGCCGGCGAAGGGTACAGGAGCAATAAAAATGGCTAAGAACGAAAAAGGCGTTGTCAAAAAGAACATCGACAAGATAAGCGAGATTGTGTCGAAAGAGCTGAGCAAAGCGACACAGCAAGTGCAGAATGTCGTCAACGACTTCTACAAACAGGCCGAGGAACTGCAGAAGCAGATCAAGGAACCTGTCATGAAGATGATCGGCGATCTTGATGAACTCAAAGACAAGGAACTCAAGAAGGTTCAGGATGAATATCAGCGGGTCATCAACGAACTGAACGATCTTCAGGAACAGATTCGTGATCGCATTCCGCTGTTGAAAGGCAAGGCTAGCGTTTCGTCTACACGCAAATTGCCAGCGCCTGCGAAATCCAAGTCAGTTGCGAAATCAGCTGCCAGCACAAAAACTGCGACGGCCTCTGCCAAGACAGCTGCTACGAAGCGTACGACAGCCGGAGCGAGTGCCAGCAAATCCAGCAAAGCGAAAACCAGCACTGCAAAGTCCGCTGCATCGAAGCCCGGCCCAAAGAAAACTCGCGCTGCGAAGAGCAGCTCCACTGCCGGCACAGCGAAGGCTGGCGCGGGCAAAGCAGCTTCTACGAAAGTAGCCAAGACCAAGCCTGCTGCATCCAGCACATCGACGACCAAAGCGAAAAAAGCCACTGCCCCGGCAAAATCAGCGACGGGAAAGAGTGCGACACCTGGCGCCAAAGCCGGCGCCGCCAAGACCACTGGCGCATCGGCGAAGAAGGTAGTCACTCCAAAGGCTGCCACGGCGAAAAAACCCGCTGGCGGACCGAAGGCGTCCGCTGGAAAAACTTCTTCAGCCAGGAAGACCGGAACTAAAACGACGTCCACGCCGAAGTCAGGCGCAGCGAGTAGTGCTTCCGGAAATACTGCGGCTAGTAAGCCAGTGTCAGCGAAGCCATCAAAGGCTGGCGACACCGATAGCGACAAGACCTGATCATTCGTCGCTATTCCGACGGCCGGCTGCGGTCCCCTGCAACCGGCCTTTTTTATCCCTACTCCCCGCTTACTGTCGAATACCTTCAATAGAGAGGTACATCTCGACGGTCTGTGAAGCTGGCCCGAGATCCTTCGGCACTCCAAAATCATCCAGCGTCAAAGTGGTCGTGCCTTCGAAGCCCTGCCTGTAGCCACCCCATGGATCATCTCCACCGCCGATTCTGTTCGCATCAATGACGATTTCCTTGGTAACGCCACGCAAGGTCAGATCGCCTGTAATCTCAGCCTTGTCTTCTCCGGTCTTCTTCACGGAAGTGCTGACAAAAGTGGCCTTGGGGTATTTTTGTACATCCAGAAAATCGTCAGAGCGCAGATGCTTGTCACGCTCGGCATGGTTGGAGTCGATACTGCCTGTGTCGATTTCGACCTTCACCGAACTCTTTTCAGGGTTTTTCTCATCGAAATTGAAGCTACCTGAAAAGTCGTTGAAGCGTCCAAGCAGCCAGCTGTAGCCAAGGTGCTGAATCTTGAACTGAACGAAGGCATGAGCGTCCTTGGTGTCGATAAGATATTCAGCTGCCTGCACGCTCACTGAGCCCAGGGCACTTGCTGTGAGAATGGAAGCACTAAGTAAAGCGGATCGAATTTTCGCGCCTGATCTGAGCATGAATAACCTCTTTGTATGACGGATTGAGCCTTGATTCAAGCTTCAACAGTAAAACAAAGACTGCAGGCAAATCATTACGCTTCGTTCATTTCCCGGCCGAAGGCCCGAGCATACGCCGGAGCGTTTCGTCCCGGTCGATGAAGTGATGTTTGAGGGCGGCAGCGGCATGCAAGCCTGCCATCGAGACGAGCACGAGTGCGGCGTACCAATGCACTATCCCGGCAAGCTCTTCCCGGCCCTTTTCGGCAGGCAGGAGTGCTGGCAAGTCGAACAGACCAAACACGTCGATGCTGCGACCATCGGCGGTCGAGATCAGGTATCCGGATATCATGACAATGAAAAGATCGAGATAGAGCAACCAATGTACGATCGCGGCTGCCAGCCGTTGCAGCTGTCCATGCCCCGCCACCGGGGCAGGCTGCGGGTTGCTCAGTCGCCATATCAGCCTGGCGCTGACCAGGGCCAATAGCACGATTCCAATACTGCGATGGAGATCAGGCGCATCCGTATACCAGGGATGGTAATAATCCAGATCGACCATATAGAGGCCGAGACCGAACATTGCAAATACGATGAAAGCGATGATCCAATGGAGCGTGACGGCAACCAGACCGTAGCCCTGTCTGCTGTTGCGTATCTGCATCCGCATGTTCTCCCGTTTCGAGGCTGCGTCTAGCGAGCTGGGGTCTTTTTGAGTGATCTTAGAGCATAGATATCGAAGCGACCAGCCTTTCCCTCGAGCTGCAGGTCTGTTTTCTCATCGGCGAGGAATGGGGCGAGCCTGGCGCGCTTGACCACCACCCGCGAAGGATTTAGCGAAAAAGCCTTGTCCAGCAGCCGACGTTCATTCAACTGCCGCTGTTCCGCATCTGACAGCTCTGTTGCATGTAGCTCGTGTAGCAGCTGCATGTCCTTCTTGACCAGGGGACCCTTTTTTCTGCTTGCCCGCCCCCCAGGAACAGCCTCTGCGTCAGCTGCGAACATGGGATCGAGATAGACGATATCGACCTGGAGATCCTCTGTGGGTGTCCATGAAGTAAAATCCATGTCACAGAGCGTCATCCGGTCGATGGTGTCAGCTTGCATGGGCGCTGAAGCATCATCCCTGGCGCGATCAAGCCCATCCTGAAGCAACCTGGCCAATACCGGATGTCGTTCGAACAGCCACACCCGGGCTACCTGACCTGCGATGATATGCGCGTCACGCCCAAGCCCGGCAGTCGCGTCAACCACTGTCAGGCCTGCGCCTGAATTCCGATGCAGGCTCATGGCCTTCAATACCTGCTCGTGTGCGGTACCACCGGCGCTCTGGGCTTTCTGCTGACGGAATCCTGCCTTGCCAGCGATGAAATCCACGCGCAACGGCTTCAACTTTGGCTGCGTAAGACTCCTCAACTGAACGGCGGACTCTGAAAATTCAAGTGCAAGCGAATGGTAAGACGCAGCAAACGGGCGGACATCGTCAGCCGGGACAAGCTCAGGGTGGTATTCGAATTGATGAGCAGAAGCGAAGGCACTGGCTTCTGCCAGCCGACGTACGCTAGATGAAAAGATCAACACCGAGTAACGCTGTCGACTCAGCATCTGGATGACGGCGGCCCAGATCGCTGGACTCCACTGCGCTGTACATGGTGAGTGCCGCCTGACTGCGAAGTGGCAGCTCATCCAGATCTCGCTGCCGACGCAGAGGGCCCTGCTCGACGGTGACGATACCTGAGCTGCCATCGTCCCGCATCTGGCGAAGCTTGTTCAGTTCCAGAAATGCCTGACTGGCAGCATAGGGTTCGATTCTATAGACGGCCTGGTCGGCCTGTGCAGATCGTACGCTGGCATTGCCGATATCTGTAACAACCGACGGACGTGACGACGCTCCGGACCTGAGGACATCCGCCTGCTCGTCGCGCCCGGAAGCAGCATCAGGATTCTGATTGTGCCGCGGCGCTGCATTGTTGGGATACTGATCAGGTCTTAGCCTTGTGGGCCCCTGACCATTGATGACAGACATAGATCCTGAGAATCAATAAAGGAATACAAGATATAATAGCCCAAGACCCAGTACCATGCGATACCAGACAAATGGCATAAATCCTATTTGTTGCAGCAATTTAAGGAAGAGATGAATACAGGCCAGTGCGCTGATGAATGAAACGGCAGCTCCGACCAGGATCTGTAGCCAGGCCACATGGTCGCCACTATTGGCGAGTTCGAGCATTTGATGACTGCCGGCTGCAAGAATCAAAGGAATCGACAGCAGAAATGAAAATCTCGCGGCCGCTATGCGGTCAAGCCCGAGAAACAGAGCAGCGGTCATGGTAATGCCTGACCGGGAGACGCCTGGAACAAGCGCGATCGCCTGAGCCAGCCCAACCAGCACCGCATCCTTCAGCGTCAATTGACTAATCGTCCGCGTACCTCGCGCCTTGTCCGCGAAGCCCAGCAGCACGCCAAAAACAATGGTAGTCACGGCAATGACGAGCACCGAGCGTAGATCCTCTTCGATGAAGTCGGCAAATGCCAGGCCGAAAACTACAGCGGGCACGGTACCAATCACAACTGCCCAGGCAAGGCGGGACTCTTCGGACGCACCCTTGCCAGCGACTTGTCGACACCAGGCCTGGGTGAGCGAAATGATGTCCTGTCGGAAATACAGCACTACGGCCAGCAATGTGCCGATGTGTACTGCCACATCGAAAGCAAGGCCCTGGTCTGCCCACCCAAGCACTTGTGAAGGCAATATAAGATGGGCTGAACTCGAAACGGGGAGAAACTCGGTAAGCCCCTGAATCAATGCAAGAACAATTATTTCCAACCAACTCATGACGCTTCAGCCTTGCAGTAATGAATGACCACGAAAATCAGAATCCTTTTCATAAGGCGCACACTCGTCAATCGGTAGCTCCGGCCTTGTGAGTGGTTTTCTTCCAGGCAGAGGCGCCTCGGAGGTAAGTGGGTATGGCTGCCTTTGGCAGATCCGACGAAGCCTGACCCGGGAGATGCTGGGCCAGCAGCGCGATGCTCGCGGCGTGAAGCTGGTCTGCAACAACGTCGAATCCTTCGGGCTGCGATGACGATGAAAAGTAATCCCCCGAGAGAATACTGACCCGTTCGGTCCTGCAACGCGCCAGGCAGACCTCGGACGTACTGAGCTGAGCATCGCAAATCGGGTGGAAAGGTAGTCCAGCTGACGACGCCTCAGCCACTTCAAATATCTGCCAGTACACCTCCGACATTCTCGCATCGATCACGCAGGCAAAACGATCGCCAGAAGACAGCCGCTCAGTGGCGGTGAGCTGCCAGGCAAAACCCATCAGCGAGCTGACGGCAGAGACGGGCTGACCACCGACATAGGCCAGTCCCTGCACCAGGGCAGCAGCAATCCGCAGCCCCGTAAATCCACCCGGACCAGCATCAAAAGCCAACACATCCACTTCAGAGACTGACCCCAGCCCTGCAGCCCTGATCAGTTCATCTGCCATGGGGAGCAAACGGCGAGCGTGGGCTCTCGCTGCCGTCTCACTCAGACTACTCAAGCGGCCCTCGTGTATCAGGGCTACCTCGCAGCGCTCAGCCGACGATTCGAATGCAAGAATGGTTGGCTGGTCGGTCTGCACTCAGTTGTCGAGCTGCGCAAAAATCTGATCACGGATACCGTTGACGTCGCCAACCCCATGCACTTTGAAATACTTCACGTGCGTGTCGGGATCGGCTTCGCGGGCCTTGTAGAAGTCGACCAGCGGCGCCGTTTGCGCGTGATAGACCTTGAGACGCTTGCGAACGGTCTCTTCGTGATCATCACTGCGCTGCACCAGCGGCTCGCCAGTCACATCGTCCACGCCAGCCTGTTTCGGTGGATTATGCTGCATATGATAGATGCGGCCACTCGCCTCATGCACCCTGCGGCCACTGAGACGCTGAACGATTTCCTCGTCATCCACGGCAATCTCGACAACGTAATCGATGAGGATACCGGAATCCCGAAGCGCTTCCGCCTGAGGAATGGTTCGTGGAAAGCCATCGAAGAGAAATCCGTTTGCACAATCCGGCTGCTGAATTCGGCTTTTGATCATGGCAATGATCAAATCATCGGATACCAGTCCTCCGGCATCCATGATGTCCTTAGCCTGACGCCCGAGCTCAGTCCCCTCCCGAACAGCTGCACGCAGCATGTCTCCGGTAGAAATCTGAGGAATATCATAACGTTGGGTGATGTTCTTGGCCTGCGTTCCCTTGCCTGCTCCGGGCGCACCCAGCAAAATGACTCTCATAACGTAGTTCCTTGGAAAATTGTAGGGAGGCATTATACGTAAGCGTGCCAGCTTGTCCAAATTCTACAGGCCACTGGGCCCGAAACATGGACGCGGGACACGCTGCCGTGATCAACCGGTGTTTCTCATGCCCGCGGCCACGCCAGCCATGGACACTTTCAAGGCTTTTTCCACCGTCTCCGTGCTGCGCTTGTCAGCCGATTGCCGTCGGTCCCGTGCCAGCAATTCGATCTGCAGGTAATGCAATGGGTCAGTGTACGGATCCCGTACTTTCAGGCTGAGTCTGAATACCGGGTTGTCTGCCAACAGTCCGTCCTGATTCTTGAGCTCACGCACAAGCACGACCAGTTTCATGACTCGCTCGCGAAGCTGCTGTCCAATGTCGTGCAGGTGGGGCTCCACCAGGCGCGCCTCGTAAGAGGCCGCAATGTTGATATCCACTTTTGCCAACACCATTTCGAGCATATCGATATGGGTCTGGAAGAAAGGCCAGCGATCCAGCATGTCTTCGAGCACTGGTCTCTTGCCGCCTGAAAAGGCTTCCTGCAACGCAATATCACTGCCGAGCCAGGCTGGCAGCATCAATCGCATCTGGGTCCAGGCAAAGATCCAAGGAATCGCCCGCAGGGTCTCGACTCCCCCGCCGGTCTCACCGGGCGGAATCTGGCGGCGGGCGGGTCGACTGCCCAGGGCAAGCTTACCGAGTTCCTGCTCAGGTGTTGCCGCCCTGAAATAGGCAACAAAGTCCTCATTACCTTTCACCAGAGCACGGTAGGACGTCGTCACGCTCTTCGCCATCGCCGTCATCGTGTCGCGCCACTCGGGCTCAGGATCAGGTGGCGGCGCCAGCGTCGCTTCCAGCACAGCGCCGACATACAAATTGAAGCTCTGTACTGCCACCGCTGGCTGACCGAACTTGAAGCGGATCATCTCGCCCTGTTCCGTGATTCGGAGACGGCCTGCCACAGAACCAGGGGGCTGAGAGAGTATGGCGCGGTTGGCCGGTCCGCCGCCTCGTCCTACAGTACCGCCACGACCATGAAACAGCGTCAGTCGCACCTTGTGACGCTCGGCAGTGGCCACCAGCGCCTCCTGCGTCTGGTACTGCGCCCAGGCGGCAGCCATCTGGCCACCGTCCTTGGCAGAGTCGCTATAGCCGATCATGACCTGCTGATACCCGGAGGTATAGCTTCGATACCATTCCGTATTCAGCAGACGGTCGATGCTCTCAGCTGCGCCTTCAAGATCCGCCAGGGTTTCGAACAGGGGTACGATTGGAATGTTTCTCGTCACGCCGCAAGCCCGCAGAAGCAGTATGACCGCGAGCACATCTGAAGGCTGGCTGGCCATCGAAATGACATAACAGGCAATACTGCCTTCTGGCTGCGCGGCAATGACGCGACAGGTATTGAGTACTTCGTTCACCTGCTCGCTCGCCTGCCAGTCGAAGGGCAACAGCGGGCGCCTCGAGTCGAGCTCCCGCACAAGAAACTGCTGTCGCTCCGCTTCCGACCAACTGGTGTAGTCACCGTAGCCGAGTTCATTGCAGATTTCTCTGAGCGCCTCACGATGACGACTCGAATCCTGACGAATGTCGAGACGCACCAGCGATAGCCCGAAGGTTCTCACCCGATAAATAGTACTCAGCAATGGCCCCTTGGCGATAACGCTCTGGCCACAGGCCGTCAGTGAGTCGTAGCAGAGCCTGAGTGGCTCGAGCAACTCTTCGTCATACAGCAGCACGTCCCTCGACGTTGAGTCCTGCGATAGAAGCTGCTTCATCTCACGCAGATAGGTGGGCAGGTCCATGGTGGACACCTGTCGTGCCCAACTGCGAGTCGCTTCCAGTCTGACCCGCAGATTCGTCAACATTGCACGATAGGGTTCGTTGCTGCCCGGTACTCGCTCGCGAAGCGCCTCCGTCGCTGTGGACATCGACAACTGCGCGCGCAAAAGCTCAATGTCCCGCAGGAAAAGATCAGCAGCCATCCAGCGACTCAGCGACAGCACCTCCTGCGACACAGCGTGGGTCACGTTCGGATTGCCATCACGATCGCCCCCCATCCATGAGGTGAAGCGCAGTGGCGAAACACTGGGCGGAAGCCCCTCGCCTATGCGCTCGGTCAGCACGGCATCCAACTGTCGATAGAATCCCGGCACGGCTTCCCAGAGTGAATATTCGATGACTGAAAAGCCCCATTTCGCTTCATCGACAGCGGTTGGACGTGTCTGCCGGATTTCATCGGTATGCCAGACCTCGGCGATCAGCCTTTCGAGAATCTGTCGTAAGCCTTCGCTCTCGGATTTCAGCAGGTCGTCCCGATCAAGCGCCTTCAACGTTTCCGTTATGGCGTCATATTTCTGAATCAGTGTTCTTCGGGTAATTTCGGTCGGGTGGGCCGTGAGCACAAAATCTATGTGCATGTCCTGCAGTGCTGCCAGTATCCCCGCAGGGTCCTGACCATTCTTCAGCAGACGATCCAGCGCTGTTTCAACTGTATCGAGGCGGTTGGCCACTAGCTCGTCAGCGGGCGCCTTGCGTCTGACAAAGTGATACTGCTCAGCAATATTGGCGAGGTTCAGGAACTGATTGAACGCCCGGGTTACCGGCACCAATTCATCGTCGGAGAGCTTGGCCAGCACGCCCTTGAGCTCGTCAGACCCCACCTTCCTGTCGGTCTTTGCTGCTTGCCGTATTGCTTCGATGGTATTGAAGAAATCATCACCGAGATGTTGCTTTATAGTCTGTCCCAGCAAGTCGCCCAGCAACCTGACGTTATCCCGAAGTGAGGGATTGAGTTCGATTCTGGCCGGCTGTTGCTGCCCTGCATCTGGTTCGGCATTGGTAGTGCTCATAGGTTGCAACTCCTTTGGCTATGTCCGTGGCTGCCACCGACCTGTCACCCTTTCGGACTACAGGCCGGAAACATATTGCAATAGAAGACTACAAAACTCCGGCGGATTTAGGTAATAAATCCTATGGTACTTACCCGGCCATCTTCCTAAACTGTTATCAGCGGTTGAATATTGAGCAAGCTGATCGGAGTGTGATCAGACGTATGCTCTGATCAGCAGCCTTGCAGATACCCTGCATTAAAAGACATCAACGTATACCAATACGCGAAAAGCGACAGGATACCGGATATGAATATCAATGCGCTGGTCACTCACTGGGAAGACACAGCAAAGGTCAATCTGACTCACGAAGAATACACGATGCGCCTCCGCATGGAAGATGCTGCCCGAATTGCAGCCCTGGCTGAAATGTACCCACGCCGATCACAGGGTGACATTATCAGTGAACTGCTGGCAGCCGCCATCGATGAACTCGAAAGCAGCATGCCTTATGTCGAAGGACGCAAGGTGATTGGCTGTGATGAGATGGGTGACCCGATGTATGAAGATGTGGGCCCAACACCCCGTTTCCTCGAGCTCAGCCGCAAATATATGAGTCTCATGAAGCAGAACCGCGCAGCCAACGGCTGAGTGGGTTCATGCCTGCAGATCGTCAGGCTGCCTGAAGGCAGCTGACGCTCTGGTGAAGTGACTACTGCGAACGCTTGGCTTCCACCCAAAGCGCTTCCATGGTGTCGAGGGATACTTCCCTGTCCATCCAGCGCTCCCGGGTCACGCCCTGCTGCAAGAGTGCTGCTTCGATATAGTTGAATCGGCTGGTGAATTTCTCATTGGCATGTCGCAAGGCCGCCTCAGGCTCCACCTTGAGGAAACGTGCAAGATTCACGCAGCAAAACAGCACATCTCCCAGTTCGTCTACGATTCGTTCGTGATCGCCAGGCGCCTGTAGCTCGCCATCTTCGCCTAACCCGATTTCTTCTCCCAGCTCATCGATTTCTTCACGCAGCTTTTCAAATACCGGCGCCAGCTCTGTCCAGTCGAAGCCAACCTCCGCCGCCTTGTTTTGCAGACGTGTGGCCTTCTGCAAGGCGGGCAGACCAGCATTGATTTCCGCCAGGAGCCGCTTCGAACCTGCTGAAACAGTTGAAGTCTTTTCCAGCGATTCGCCGCTCAGCCCCAGGGTCTTCTCTTCGGCCTTGATACGCTTCCAGTTGGCACTGACCTCAGCCGGATCCACCTTGGCACCTGCTGGTCGCCGACTGTCCAGCCGGCCGTTGGGGAACACATGTGGATGCCGCCGTAACAGCTTTCGTGTGATGCTACCCACCACGTCTTCCCAGGCAAAATGACCTTGCTCTTCTCCTAGCCTGCAATAGAACACAGCCTGAAAAAGGTAGTCGCCAAGCTCTTCGGCGACATGTGGCCAGTCCTCACGCTCTATGGCTTCGGCAAGTTCGTAGGTTTCCTCGAGAGTGTGCGGCAATATAGTGTTGAAATCCTGTTTGAGATCCCAGGGACAGCCGTCGGCAGCATCCCGCAAGCGGCTCATGAGATAACGCAGGTCCTGCAGCGAATACCCTTGCTCCGGCTGATAGTCCACTCCGGGCCAGCACTGGCGGATTTCTTCAGCCTGCTGCTGCAGGGTGAAACAGGCCCACTCGATGCCATTGCAGTCGACTTCATTGCTGACTTGCGCCTGCTCCGGGAGTTCCCAGCCCAGGTGTCTAAGTCCGGGTTCATCGGCCTGTCTTACGCACAGATTGAGTTCAGCAGTCCGCCACAGCGCAAACTCACCATTGATGACCAGGGTGGGCCGACAACCAAGACGACTCGAATAATCGATGACCGTCTGCTGCAGGTCGCTGCAGTCGAGCGAGAGATGAAGGCGGCGCGCGATGGTCATACGTGGTCCTCTGGGGCGTCGGTGGCATTGCGTGGGAGCGACTTGATAATTGGTACACCCATGTCACGGAATCTGTCGACCTGCTTGACCAGGCTGCCCTGCCCGTCCTTGATGCCTGACCAGGCCTGGTCGTAGCTTTTCTGCACAGTGCCGATTTGCTGCCCGAGCTTTTCCATGCGCTCGAGGAAAATTCGCAGCTTGTCATGCACCTTGGCTGCCTGCTCCGCCAGCACCATGGTATTCTGGTTCTGCTTGTCGATCGTCCACAGGTGAGCCACAATTCTGAGACAGGCCATCAGCGTACTGGGCGTCACCACAGCGACGCCAGCCTGATAGGCTTCGCGAAACAATGCCGGCGCCCTTTGTGCTGCAGCCAGATAAGCGGGCTCCGTAGGCACGAACATGAATACCAGCTCGGTACTCTGCAGCCCTCTCAGCTTGGTGTAGTTCTTGTTGGACAGTGAACTGAAATGCTTGCGAAAGGCGATGACCAGCCGGTCGAGCGCCTGATCCCGCTGCTCGTCAGTTTCGGCCGAGACGGCCTCGACATAGCTGTTGAGCGACACCTTGCTGTCGAGCACGATATGTTTTCGCTCCGGCAGATTGATGATGAAGTCCGGCCTGAAATGCTGACCCTCTTCGTTCTTCAGTGAAGTCTGGCTCTCATACTCGATGCCCTTACGCAGACCGGCATCCTGCAAAAGCAGTTCGAGCTGCAGCTCACCCCAGTCGCCCTGAATCTTCTTGTTGCCCTTGAGCGCGTTCGTCAGGTTGAGGGCATCCTCGCCCATGCGCGCACCGAGCTCGACGACCTTGCCAATTTCAGCCTGCAAGGCGGAATGCTTGGTGATCGATGCATCATGAACATCATTTACACGTTTTTCGAAGCTGTGAATCTGCTCCCTGAAGGGCTTGAGCAAGGCATCGATCGACTCGCTACTGACCTTGGAAAATTGCTGGGTCTTTTCGTCAAAAATCCTGTTGGCCAGGTTCTCGAAATCACGAGTCAGTCGTTCGCGACTCTGCTCCAGCAAGGACAATTGTTCGGCATGACGGCGATCGCGCTCGGCAAGATCTTCCTCGCGGCGCCGGGTCACGGCCTCAAGCTTCGTCTCAAGCTCACGGCAGAGCACCGCGCTTTGCTGCTCCCGCCTTTGGCCCTGTTCGAGCTGATAACGCTGGGTTTTCTCCAGCTCTCGATGCTGCCATTCTAGATCCGCCAGGGCCTGCGCCTTGGCAGCGAGCTCCTGTCTGACCACCGCGATGGCTTCCGCCTGTTCAGCCTGGCGTAACTCATGCCCCGCCTGTAGCGCAAGACGCCGCCTTCGACCCTGCAGATAGACCAGCAGGCCGGCGAGGCACGAGGCGGCAGCCGCGAGAACAAAGGGTGATATCGCGTTGAGAGGCGCGGTGAGTTGCATGATAAGCTGTTGCAGGAGGTCTACTGAGTTCATATGGGACTTTATACAGTAGACTGTCGCTGAAAGCAGCAGCTGGAAGCGCTGTAGAACGTACTGGAGTGGCAGATGAACAAACAGAAGAAGCGGGTGAGCGACTCATCAATCGAGGGTCACGTCTACAAGGTGTTCCCGAGTGATCTCAACGCCCATTACTCAGTATTCGGCGGACTGGTCATGGCGACTTGCGACCGGCTCGCTCTCGTGGTCGCAGAACGTCACAGTGGCCACCCCTGCGTGACTGCATCAGTCGATTCGATGCATTTCAGGGCGCCGGCCAAGGACGGGGATACGCTGATATTCAAGGCCGCAGCTAACCGAGTGTTCAAGACCTCAATGGAAATCGGCATCAAGGTCATGGCTGAAAATAGCTACACTGGCGACGAGCGGCATATCGTATCCGCTTACTTCACCTTCGTTGCCCTCGATGACGACAAACGCCCGGTGGAAGTCGCCGACGTAGAGCCAGCGACACCTGATGAGCGCAGGCGCTACAGAAATGCCGACATCCGGCGCAGCGCCCGCCTCGATACTCGGGAGCAACTCAAAAGCAGTCGCGGCTCTACTCCGAAGCCGTAACGCCGGTCCGCAATTTCGTCACGAGATCAAGATTGCCCTTGGACTCGTTCGCGACCACCACGACTTGCGCATCGCCGAGTACCGGATAAGCGCCACACACCTCACCGACACTGCAACTCTCGCCATTGAAATCGATATCGGAGCTGACGGACAGGGTGTAGGTCCCATTCGGTACATCAGTGAACTCATACCTGGCTGATGAACCGCTATTACCGCCAATTCGCTTGGTCCGCACCACCTGCTGAGTGCGAGACTCGGCGAGCGACACCGTCACGCTCGTCAGCACTCCAGCCACGCTTTCAGAGCCCACTCTCACTGATACGGGCACCTGTAATTCGTGGAAGGTCCCCAGCACCTCATCGTAAAGCGTGATGTTGATGGTCGAGCCATGGACACCATCTCCAAGCTGTGAGCGATCAACGACCACATTGTAGTCGCCAAAGAGACCACCATTTACTGAATTGACACGCAGCCAGCTCTTGTCAGCATAGAGATCACTGAGTATCAAAGATCCCCCGCCCTCGTTTCTCAGCGTGAACTTTGCGCTGTCGCGCAAGCCCAGGCTGACAAAACTCGGCGTCGCCGTCAGGGCGGGCGGCAGAGGAATGACATCAGTTCCGGCAGCGAGCCGTGAAGCTGCCTGCACAGCCTTGAGTGCGTTAATTCGACCATAGCCGAAACTGACGGTGGTCCCCTGGGTAGCACCCGATCCGAACTCGGTGTCCGTGAGTCGGTCCGTCAGCTGCCCACTCCGGATCAGATTCATCACACCATCGTGATCGAGCGCAGGGTATAGCCCCTTCATCAGTGCGATGACACCCGAGACATGCGGCGCCGCCATGGAGGTGCCGTGCAGTGGCAGATATACTGACTGCGTCTGACCCGGGCCTTCGGAAGACGTACTGTAGACACCGTCCGGTCGCGCGTCGCCGGTGTCGTCACGCGCCAGGTCACCCCCTGGCGCAGTCACGTCGACATAGCCGCCGTACGACGAGTAGGGCGATCGCCGGTTGGCGGCATCGATGGCACTGACGGCAATGACTCTCGGATAGGCTGCTGGGTAGAAGTCAGCATCATTGTTCTCGTTGCCGGCAGCAGCCACGAAAATGACGCCGGCCGCTGAAGCCTCGGCGATGGTATCAGCCACGGCCTGGGCGTAGCTCGGCCCGCCGAAACTCATGTTCACCACGTCCGCCCGTCGCGAAGGCACGATGCCAGAAGTATTCGCCAGACCACTGGCATAACGTATGGCCTGAATGATGTCGTATGTTTCACCGCGTTCGGTGAGCGTCCGCAAAGGCATCATTCTCGCGCCCCAAGACACGCCCGCTACGCCTAAACCGTTATTGGACTTGGCGCCAATGGTGCCGGCCACGTGAGTGCCGTGAAAAATCGACGTAAAACCAGTGCTGGCGTTGAGCTCTTCATTCGGATTGGGGTCGATACCATCACCATCTCCTGCCTGTTCTGGACTGCTGATAAAATCATAGCCATCCACGAGCTGACCACTGAGATCTTCGTGCTGCGCGATGATACCGGTATCGATGACCGCCACAGTCACGGGGGCCGCTGGCGCGAGGCCAGTGGTGATGTCCCAGGCCTGGGGCAGCCTTATGTTCGCAAAATTCCATTGGCGATCCCACAACCGATCATTTGGAATGGCAGTGGGCGCGACGAGATAATTAGGTTCCGCATAGACGACACCCGGCTCTCTGGCAATACGCTTCATCTTACGCAGGGTCTGAAGACGGGTGAAGGCATCCGGGTTACGAGCGGCCAGCTGCTGATTCGCCTCGATTTCCGAATCCGTGAGGGTAAACTCTTCAGGAACCGAGGCCGAAGCCGGACCGTCGAACGCCAGACCAGCTGACGTTCCGCCTGATATGTCGAAGGTCATCAATTCCGGCATACTGCTGCCGACATCGGCAGCAATGTGTGCGGGCGCCGCTGCACTGTCGCTGCGCTCGCGTTTGACAATAAGCTCACCAGGAACGAAATCGGCCGGACGAACACGGTCCGAAGCCATATCTCCTGCAGAGGCATTCGTGCCTGCCCTCACGTTGAGGAGATATTTCGAGCTGCCGGCAACGCCCTCGAGCAACACCACATAATCGCCGGTAGCCGGGATGGTGACGGCTTCGTTCGCGCCAAAACCGACTGAATTGGTCAACAGGTCTGCCTTGGCATCAAAGAGGTACATGTCAATGTCCACTTTGCGCTCCTGGCCCGGCGCAGGATCGAAATCGACAATCTGAAGCTCGAGGCGCTGACCGGCAGACAGGGTCATTGCAAAGTAATCAGCAGGATCAGTCTCAGGGGTCTTTCCACTCGAGAACCGGCCGTTGCCTGCGGTCGCTGACTTGGTCAGGAAACCCTGAATCGTTGCAAAACTGGCCACCGGCTGGGCCGAGTCGAACGAGTTATTTTCCTCAAAAGGCGCTGCAGGGTCGTTCACATCCATATCAGTCACGATGGCAATTGCCGACGTCACTTCGCCTGAAAGGGTATTCCTGATGTCATTTTTGACGCAGCTTACCTTTACCGAGGAGATATTTTCATTTACCACTGTGCCGAGGCCACCCTCCACCGTGCAGGACTGACCAACTGGGGGAACGAACACCTCAACTTCATATTCTGCACCCGTTTCAACGGGCGTGTTGAAAACGAACGCCCCGTTCTGGTTGCGCGTCAACTCGGCTCCGCTTCGCTCTGTCAGCCGAATCTCACCTTCGAGACCCTCGATCGTTCCACCGATTTGATACTGCCCGGACTGCAGCGGTGCACCAGCACCCTGCCCTGGAATGGGTAGCCCATCTGGCCCCTCCGCAGGGGCTGGTCCACCCGAGCTACCACCACCGCCGCCGCCGCAGGCTGATAATTGAACAGCAGCTGCCAGCACAAGAACCCAGCGAAGCTGTGGAGATCTGGTGACAGAAGAAGAAATATTGAGCAAAGTCTGAAACATTATCGAATATTTTCCCTAGTCGGGAGAACCTTGTCCTGGGCTAGGCGAGGGCCTTATGGATAGCCGCGAGACGAGCCAGGCGCAGTTCTCTTCCGACTTCTATGCCTTTGAAACCTTTTTGAATCAATTCCTTGGCGTCCACAGCAGCCGCAGCGGCCAATGAAGCCACAACCACGCGGTGCGATGAGGCCCAGGGCCACTTGTCTTTATCTGGCAGTGTACACATGTCGACCAATGCTGTATTGACCGCACTATTACGTAAAGCTACATCTTCGAACTTTTCGTAACACTGCGCTTCTGTACATAAAAAGTACAGGCATGCCTCAAAACAATTTTGCATCAGTTCTGGGCGTCGAAAGGCATCTGCAGCTTCAAACAGACTCAGCAAATACTCCGGCTTATCAGCATCGATCACATCGCCCTTCAGAAAGCCTTTGATTTTATTATAATTACTGGCGCATAGCCGGCTAACGAGCAGCGCCTGTTTCGGTGTCTTGAGGCGTTGATTCACAGCGTCAGCGTTCGACCTGCTCAGCGGGCAGGCCAGAATGCCTATCTTCACGAACAGCGACTGGACCGCCCTGGCTGCCGCATCCAGCGCTAAACAGGCCTGCAAAAACGCAGGCACCGGCAGATTAAACTCTGGAAAGAGTGGTTCCACTGCATTGCACTCACTAAGAATGGTGAAAAACCGAGATGGGCGATCCTCCATCAGTGCCCGGCTCATCTCCTTCCAGACCCGTTCGGGCGTCAGCAGCTGAAGCTCACCGGATGCGGCTATCTCCTGCATGAGCTTGCGGGTTTCCGGGGCGAGACCGAAGTCAGGGAAACGAGCAGCAAAGCGCGCCACTCTCAATACCCGCAGGGGGTCTTCGACGAAGGCCGACGATACATGCCTGAACACCCGCTGTTTCAAGTCAGCCTGGCCGCCGTAGGGGTCTATGAGCTCGCCATCCCTACCCCTGGCCATGGCGTTGATCGTCAGGTCCCTGCGCTGGAGGTCCTCTTCCAGCGTGAGGTCGGGGCTGAAATCGCAGATGAACCCTGTATGGCCACGGCCTGCCTTGCGCTCCGTTCGTGCCAGCGCATATTCTTCGTGGGTTTCCGGGTGCAGAAAGGTCGGAAAATCGCTACCAATCTGCGAGAATCCGGCTTCGATGAGCTCGGCGGGTGTCGCACCGGTGACAACGTAGTCACGATCAGCCACTGGCCGCCCCAACAATTCGTCACGAACGGCTCCGCCAACAAGAAAGATGTCCATAATGCTGAATATATTCACTCGTAGATGATTGATCCTGAGCAGCAGCCTGACTGCGAAGTCCCGTGCGAGACAGCGACCATCGAGCTCGCGCGACTCACGGCGTCTGCACTGTGCGACTTCACCAAGACTCGACTATGGAATACTGCGCATGCTTCAGACGCACTGTACCTCAATCATGATCTACTGTGTCGCCCGGGCGTCGGCAGAGCGACCTATCATCGCTTCGATTCTGCTTCGCGCCGGCACCTGATCGTCTTCGGTCAGAAGATGATCGTCGACAAATGGCAGTCTGTGGTGAACGGCACAGGCGCGCTCGAGCGCTGGTTGACGGTGCGGGAGATTCGCAGGCGCGGTTACTTCGATGGTCTCGTGAGCCTTGAGTCAGTCCTGCTGCAGACCTGTCTTCATGAGTTCGCTCATCTTCTACAGACTGTCGACAGGAAGCGCCGCTATGGCAGTGTTCACAACGAGGCTTTTTACACCCATCTCCAGCGTCTGCACGACACAGTGGATCTGAACCTCGCCAGATCCCAGCTTCGTGAACTGCTTCCACAGCAACTCGTGGGGGCGCCCTGTTTTCAGCAAAGCATCGAGAAAGCAGAGGCCACTCAGCGATCGCGTTCCGCGCAGAATTTTGCCGCGGGCGACCGGGTGGTCTTCCATTATCGTCAACAGCTCGTTCAGGCTGTCGTACTCAAACAGAATCGTATCAACTGCAAGCTACAAGGTCTTGGTCGCCACAAGGGCATGATCTACCGCTGCCATCCTTCATTGCTGAGCCCGGACCAGACCACCTCGTCCTGAAACCGACGCTCAGGTGGCGCTGGATTCGACTACCTTTCCGGATTCGTCGAGCCGTCCACTGCGGAGCACCCGCATTTCCAGCGGCTGACTCGTGCTGAGATGGACGTCGCGCTGCGGGTAGGCTATCGAAATTTCAGCCTCGTTCAAGGCCTCATAAATCTGCGTAATCAGCTCGGTCGCGACCGGCAGTCGCAGCGCCAGTTCGCCGACGAAGGCACGCAGGAAGATCTGCAGAGCGCTGTCACCAAATGCTTCGAAGGTCACCAGTGGTGCCGGTTCAGTGAGTACGTTCGGATGAGACGTGGCGACATCGCTGATGATCTGCATGGCTTTGCGTGGATCGGATCCATAGGCGATGCCGACAGGAATCAAGAGACGCGTCGTTTCATCGGTCAGGGTCCAGTTCAATAAACGGCTGGTGATGAACTCCTTGTTGGGCACCAGCAATTCCTTGTTGTCCCAGTTCCTGATGGTCGTGGCCCGTATCTTGATTCGAGTGACGACGCCGTCTGTGTCTCCGACCGTAACAACGTCACCGACCCGAATTGGACGTTCGAACAGAATGATGAGGCCGCTGATGAAGTTGGCCACTATTTCCTGCAGACCAAAACCGATGCCGACACTGAGTGCCGCGGCCATCCACCCGATCTGCGACCAGTTGGCGCCCACCTGTGCCAGCGCCACGATAATGCCAATGCCGACCACAAGGTAGCCCGCGAGCGTTCTGATGGTGTAGCTGCCCCCTGGGCCCATGGCGAGCCGCTGAAGCACGGCAAATTCGAGTAAGGCCGGGATTCGGCGGGCTGCAAATATCGTGAGTACGATCACAAAAATCGATAATCCGAGATCGAACAGTGTCACCGGTACGATGCGAGCCTCCTCGCCAGTGCCCTCGGTGTACTGCCAGATCGCGACCTCTTCGAAGATATTGAAGGCTGGCAGCACATCTTCCCAGATAAACCATAAACCGAAGGCACCCGCGGCCAGCATTACGGTACTCAACAGTTCGCGCATGCCTTTGCTGAGCACGGCGATATCGAGACCAGACTCCTGTCCTGCCTCAACCGCTGCCTCCACGGCAGCAGTAATTTCCGGGTTACGCACAGCTTCATGCTCGTCCGGTGCAGTGACTGGCAGGGCGGCGGCACGCGCAGTGAGGCGGGCCGCATTGCGCTTCTCGATTGCACGCTTGTAGGCCACTTTCCGCTGCGTGAGGATGATGCCCCGTACCATGAGCAGATGCACGACAAGAAGAGCGACCAGCAGAAAAATGGTATCGCTGATCAGCACGAACACGGTGCCTACGGTGTAGAGATAACCCAGCAAGGCTGTACCACCCAAGGCTGCCGGAATCAGAATCGAGCTGACAATGAGGAACCTGTGGGCCCTCGATGAAGCTTCCCTGTGCCGGTAACGCAGGTAGATTCGAATAACCCCCCTGTCGCGGCTGAACAACTTCACGAGCGCATAGCCCAATGCCGTCAATGACAGCAGAGGCACCAGGTTAGGCAAGGCGCCAACGCCTGAGCCAAAGTCGAAATTGATAATGAAGCTCGCAACCAGTATCAGGGGCAAAACGAGGTAAAGAAAGCGGTTCAGGTCGCGATAGATCATCTCGACATGCTCCCTCGGCCATCGCAGATGCGCCACGGCAATGCCATCTGGCACACAGAGCATGCGAATAACCTGCAGGTAGAACAGCAGGGACACCATGCCATGGAGGGCTGCCGTAAGGGCGACGGCAGGGCGGCTCTGCAGCGGCGTCTGCTCGAGAGCCATGCTGATGGACCAGAAGATGACTGGCCAAGGCAGCGCCAGCAGAATCGTGACCAGAAGAGCCTTGGCCGACCAGGCAAAACTGTCGGTACTCAAGCGCCCCAACGGCACTGCGTAGTTTCGTAACATCACCTTCAGACTGTAGCGGCGCAGGTAGGCTGCAAAAGCCAGGAAGGCGACGACCCACCAGACAAGACCTGCTGACAGACTTTCACGAATATCTACCAATAGACCGCGCCAGTGCTGGAATCGCATCAGTTCCCGCACCTGGGTACCGATGCCCAGCAGCATGCCGCCGTCCACGACCGGACTGCTACGAATCCACAGCAGGCGCTCGTTGATGAAAGCCTGATAGCTTTCACCCACATCGTCGAGTTGCGTCAACATATAGTCCAGTTCACTGAGGCTCTGAAGATAGGACTGATCTGCGCTGGTCAGTTCATCGAGAATGCTGCGGCGGGTTTCGAGCACCGGAATCATCATGTCGACAAATTCCGCCTGCTCCATCTCTGCGGGCTTCAGTTTCTCGCGGCGATACAAACGCTCGGCAAAGTCTTCCAGATCCCGCAGATCCCGACGCATTTCTGCGTTCTGTATCTGCGAAAGACCCGCCCTGGCAATGAGGTCCTGACTAGTGAGCGCCCGCGCTTCCTGCAGACGTGGTTCTCTCAACTGCCGGCGCTCTTCAAGCAGAATCTGACCAAGCGCCTGGCTGAGACCGGCCACCTCGACCTTGCTTCGGGTATATCGGAAACGTTCGCGAATATCGGCCAGTTCATCATTGGCAGCGGCCACATTCCGATCGATGACTTCTGTAGACTGTGTTCGCTGCAGCAGGTCGTCACTGAGCGCCAGGTTGGTTTGCTGGTTGCGGGATATGACCTTGTCGGCAAGACCGAGTTTCTGGCCACTGGCCTGCACATCAGACTTCACATCTTCCTTGAGCCGACTTGCTTCCTCAATATTGAGTTCGGCAATGCGTTGTTGGAGCACGCGGACCAACTTGGTCAGACGCTCGGCCTTGATGGCAGTCAGGGTCCTATCCGCTTCGATGAGATCGCCACGAAGCGACTGACTTGCCAGTTCAATCTGATTGCGGTCGGCCTTTTCGCTCAAGGCCAGCGCTTCGGCCGCAAGCGCCCACCGTTCGGTCAGGGATTCGAAGGCTGACAATGTCTGCGCCATTGGGGCGTCTGCCGAGTCGTCGGCACCTTCATCCTCGACGAGTGCAGAGTAGGCTTTTTCGACAGTAGGCGTATCAGCCTGGCCGTCGTAGGTCTGCAGAGCGATGTCTATACGAGTCAGGCGGTCATTGATTTCGCTGAGCTCTCGTCGGGCATCGTCCGGGCGAGCTCTCAATTCAGTCAGCTCCTCGGTCAGATCCTCGAGGTGGCTGTTGAGCTGCTGAAGCTCGGTTTCTGATTTCACCAGACGACCTGACAGTGTCTGCTGCAGTTCGTCGATCTGTGCCGGCTCCAGGTCGCTGAGTGGCGCCGACAATGCGTCATCCTGAGCGATCAGATCCGGCTCTTTCTCCCTCTGCAGTGTCTTGGTGACCAGTTCTCGCGTCTTGAGATCTTCCGGGCCGTGATCGAGTCTGTCCTGGTATTCATCGGCCTGTTTCCTGTCTGTTCGAGCCTGCTTCTTGAATACGCTGGTCTTTTCAAGCCGCTCGAGGAGCGTCTGCTTTTCAGCTTCGGCGATGTCTCGCGCCTCGATACGCGCCTTGATGGCCTCGATCTCGGCCTTGGAAGGCACGTCGTCCCTGGCCGCACGTTGCGCGGGCGAGGCCGAATCATCTGAGTCACGGATCTGGGTCGGCGCGGCAGGTGGCGCGGCAGCAAGCTGTCCTGCCAGCAGGGTGAGTCCAAAAATAACGGCGACTACGAGCCGGTGCATGCTCACTGAACAAGCGTTGTGTCCGCGTCTCACCGTGATGCGAGACCTGTCTGAAGTGCAGAAGCATCGCCAGTGGCGGGGTGCTTCAGCTGCACGAGATGATAGCCGAGGTGTCCGGCGATGAAAGTCTGGATGAAAAAGTAGCTATGGTCATAGCCTTCCCTGAGCTGGTACTCAAGCTCGATACCGGCATCCTCGCACACGGCCTGAAGCGACTCCGGCCGCAGTTGCCCAGCTTCGAGGAAATCATCTGCGTCACCCTGCTCTACCCGAATCCGGCCAGGGCCTCGGGCCCCTTGCCGTATCAGGCTACAGGCGTCGTATTCTGCCCATTCTGCTTGGTCACTACCGAGATAGGCCGAAAATGCGCGCTGGCCCCAGTCACATTTCGAGGGCTCACAGATCGGCGCGAAGGCGCTGACTGAGCGGAACAGATCCGGACGCTTCAAGGCCATGATGAGTGCGCCGTGCCCTCCCATGGAGTGACCTGCGACACCAAGATGCTCCAGCGATACCGGCAACTGCTCAGCGACCAGGGTCAGAAATTCCTCAGTGATGTAGCTGAACATCTGATAGCCATCGCGCCAGGGCGACTCGGTGGCATCGACATAGAAGCCCGCACCGCTGCCGAGGTCATACCGCTCATCTTCGCCATCGATATTCAGACCTCTTGGACTGGTATCAGGCACCAGCAGGATGCAGCCTGCTGCGGACGCCGCCGCTGCCGCATGTGCCTTCTGAACGAAATTCTGATCGGTACAGGTGAGGCCGGACAGCCAGAGCAGCGCTGGCTTCCTATCACCGGGCGCCATGGCCCCGGAATGACTTTCGCAGCCAGGAGGGAGATAGACAGAGAAGGTCATCTCACACTGGCATAAGGCCGATACATGGCTGTAGCGTTGCCAGACGCCTTCGAAGCATCTGTTGGTCTCGAGCAGTTTCATCGTGCCTCCTGGCTTTGCAGACATGTGCGGTCCCTAGAACAGTATGACTGTACGGATACTTTCGCCCGCATGCAGTGCGTCAAAAGCCTTGTTGATATCTTCGAGCTTCATGGTGTGTGTCACGAAAGGATCGATCTTGATGTCGCCGGACATGTACTGATCCACGAAGCCAGGTAATTCACTGCGGCCCTTCACGCCACCAAAGGCCGAACCCTTCCACACTCGACCGGTCACCAGCTGAAACGGACGTGTACTGATTTCCTTGCCGGCCCCGGCTACCCCAATGATGACAGAAACGCCCCATCCCTTATGAGTACACTCGAGTGCGGTGCGCATGAGGTCGACATTGCCGACGCATTCGAAGGAATAATCAACGCCACCATCGGTCATGTCGACGATTGCCTGCTGAAGTGAGCCTCTGCCGTCTGGCAAATCATCAGGATTGAGCACATCGGTTGCGCCCATCTGCTTCGCGAGTTCAAATTTATCAGGGTTGAGATCGACGCCAATGATGCGGCCGGCGCCCGCCATCGCAGCGCCCTGTATGACGCTCAGGCCAATTCCGCCCAGACCGAAGACCGCCACTGTAGAACCGGCTTCCACTTTGGCCGTGTGGGTCACGGCGCCGATGCCAGTGGTCACGCCGCAGCCAAGCAGGCAGACTTTGTCCAGCGGCGCAGACTCGTCGATTTTCGCCAGTGCGATTTCGGGGATGACTGCGTACTCAGAGAAGGTCGAAGTGCCCATGTAATGATGTATCGGCTTGCCCTGATAGCTAAGTCGCGATGTTCCGTCGGGCATCAGTCCGCGGCCCTGCGTGGATCGAATGGCCTGACAGAGATTGGTCTTGCCAGACCGGCAGAATTTGCATTCGCCGCACTCCGGCGTGTAGAGGGGAATGACGTGATCCCCTACCGCCACCGTGCTCACCCCTTCACCAAGCGCCTCCACTACGCCGCCGCCCTCATGGCCGAGCACACAGGGGAAAAGCCCCTCGGGATCTTCGCCGGACAGCGTGTAGGCGTCTGTATGGCACACACCTGTAGCGACCATTCTTACCAGCACTTCGCCTTTCTTTGGTGGCTCGATGTCGATGTCTACGATTTCAAGAGGTTTGCCGGCCTCGAAGGCGACAGCAGCGCGTGACTTCATAGCGATTACTTCCTTTTGGGATGACTGACTAGGCGTTATACGCAGCTCATTGCGAATCCTGACACCGGACGATACCGATCAGGCCAGCGTTCTGTCTATGAAGGAGTGCAGTGAGCGCTCACAATGTGCCGGTATGGCGGTGAACTCGAGGCTGCTGATATACTCATTTCTGTCCTTGCTGGTACGCAGGACCTTGGCGTAGATGTCATGGTCCGTAGGCGATGCCATGGCAAGACTGAAGGGAAACTTGATATTAGAAAAGGGTTCGAGAAACTCGCTCGTCCGAGCACGCATGCCGTAGTAACCAAGGTCGAGGATTTCCCCCTCCCCCACCTCCGCGCCGATGGTTGTGCCTTCCACTCGCCAGTACTGCATTGGCAGATGCACCGGCACCCGTGGACTCTTCCGGTCGTCACAACGCGGAATGTGCAATGTACGCGCTGTCCCCTCTTCCTCGACAGCAGTATCGGCCTCGGCCGACAGCTCGACACTCGTGAGCTCATAGATCCTGAGCGGCCGCGGCTGTCCCTTGACGAAGACATCGGCAGGCTCACCGACGGCCACATATCGCTCGACCAGAGAATACAGTGGCGCCGTCAGCAAGACCTGCCCCCGAAGGCTATGCGCTTCGACCCGGGCAGCCACATTGACCGTCTCCCCGATGACAGTATATTCACCATGTGTCTCACAGCCCAGTGTGGTCGCGACCACTTCGCCACAGTTCAAACCCACTCCGATATATACTGCATCAAGCCCCAGGCGGGCCGCAAAGAGATTAACTTCCTCCATGGACCGCTGCATTTCAGCAGCACAACGGACGGCGTCGAGACTGGACCTGCGGGGTTTACGCTTGTTCTTGAGTCCGAACACGGCCATGACACTGTCGCCCATGAACTTGTCGACAAAACCGTCGTACTTGTAGATGAGCTCGACCATTCTGGTGAAGAAGAAGTTGAGCAAGGCAACGATCTGGGTAGGTCGGTTTGAAGCGGTGAGCTGTGTGAAGCCTCTGATATCGGCTATCAGGACAGTGGCTATCTTGAGCTCGGGTGTCAACTTGAGCGGACTGGGATCGACAATCTCACGAATCGCAGTCGTGATCGCCCCGCGTGAGTGTCTGGCAAGGCTGCCGGACACCCCTTTCTGTGCGGATTGGCTTTCCTGACTGCCAGCAGGTGTCGCCCTCCGCCGCTCGTCGACGAGCAGTTCGAGAGTGAAGTCGGTTAATTCCTCGACCAGACGGGATTTGGACTGCATCGCTTGTTATTATTGCCTTTCGTCATCCACTGATCTTTTGATAATGGTCTGCAGGACCACGGGTGTCAATTGAACCGAAGGATTAAATTACTGACAATTGCGGACGATATCAGTCGCTGTCAATTCTGCGAAGTGGCGGGCCTGATTCCCGAAGCGAAGCCAATATTCCAGCTGCCCGTGACTGCACGAATCGGTATCTTCAGCCAGGCGCCGGGTAACAAGGCCCACTTGAAGGGCCTGCCTTTTTTTGACCCCTCTGGTGTGCGACTCCGTAGCTGGCTCGGCGTCGATGAGACAGCCTTCTATGAGTCAGGCAAATTCGCCATTGCACCGATGGCCTTCTGCTTTCCCGGCTACGATGGCAGCGGCAAGACCGGCAAAGGTGGCGATAAGCCGCCTGTATCCGAGTGTGCCGAGCGCTGGCGGACGCAGCTCATGGCGCAGCTCATGCCGCAGCTGGATCTCGTGCTGCTCATCGGCCAGTATGCCCAGCGCTGGCATCTTCCCGAGCAGAGCCATCTTTCAATGACCGCCAGGGTTGCCAACTGGCGCGCAGCGCTTGGTAGACCAGCTCCGGGTGAGCCGATTCTGCTGCCAATGCCGCATCCTTCCTGGCGCAATACGGCGTGGCTGAAGAAAAACCCCTGGTTCGAGGACGAATTCGTACCAGAACTGCAAGCCAGAGTCAGGCGGGCACTGCAGGGCTCGACTCAGGACCTTCATCAACTGGACACGACAATATGACCTATATCATCGGCATCATGGTAGCCGCAGTCTTCGGCTACCTGATCGTCACCAATCTGCAGACGACCGATCCGAAAGATGAGGCGGCGGCACGGGAAATTCTCGATTTACATCGACATCGAACCGATGTTGCTGAAGACGAAATTCTTGCCGTTCTGCAAAAGCATGGACGAAATCGGGCACAGGGTGAGCAGGTTGCACGTATGTTGTTGGTAAGATTCCGAAAAGTCGGTAAATTCGAAAATGACAGGATTCATGCGATGCCGCAGGTCAGGCGCGCGGTGGCACGCCTGCCTGTCACCATTGACAGCAATTCCCCACAGTAGGCCATTGCATTCGTACTCATAAAAAGGACACTACATGACAGCAAAGAAGAACAGCCCAGCCAGCAAAGCCGCCAAGCCTTCTGCCCCGGCCAACAAAATGGCAAAAAAACCGGCCAAGCCCCCCGAAACAACGCCGCAATACGATCTCATCATTTTTGGCGCGACCAGCTTCGTGGGCGAACTGGTCGCCGAATACCTGCTCGAAACCTATGGTGTCGGACAAAACCTCAAGTGGGCTGCTGCCGGTCGATCACGCAACAAGTTACGCGAGATGCGCAGCAAGCTCGGGCCCACGGCTGCCAGCTTGCCTCTGATCATTGCAGACGCCAACGATACAGCCTCGCTGGCGAACATGTGCGCGCAGACCAAGGTGGTACTCACTACGGTCGGTCCTTATGCGCTCTATGGCGAACCCCTGGTGCGTATCTGCGCCAAGACTGGCACTGACTACTGCGATCTTGCCGGCGAAGTACAGTGGATCAAAGAGATGATTGACCGTTATGAGCCCGATGCCAAGGCTTCTGGCGCACGCATCGTGCATTGCTGCGGCTTCGACTCGATTCCATCCGATCTGGGTGTACACTTTCTTCAGCAAGCAGCGATGGAGCGGTTCGGCGAGCCTTGTAACCACGTCAGCATGCGGGTCAAGGGCGCCAAGGGTGAGTTCTCGGGCGGAACTGTGGCCAGCTTGATGAACTTGATCAAGGAGGCGAAGAACGATTCTGAGCTGCGCAAGCAGTTGAGTAATCCTTATCTGCTCTGTCCTGACAGTCATCATCCGGACACCCGGCAGCCGGATGCCAACACGCCTCGCTACGATGCAGATTTCCGGTCATGGACCGCGCCCTTCATCATGGCGGCCATCAATACTCGAGTCGTGCACCGCAGCAATGGTCTCAAGCAGGCCGAATACGGCAAGGACTTCACGTACAGCGAGGCCACGCTCACCGGACGCGGCGTCAAAGGTCGTCTTGCAGCCTACGCAGTGGCCGGCGCCACCGCCGCGTTCATGGTAGGCTCAGCGATCAAGCCAACCCGCTGGGCGATCGAAACCTTTCTTGTGCCAAAGCCTGGCGAAGGCCCGGACAAGGCTTCCCGCAACGCTGGCTACTTCGACCTCCGATTCAAGGGCAAGACCAAAGGTGGCGCGAAGATCAGCATCAAGGTCACTGGCGAACGCGATCCCGGCTATGGCTGTACGGCGAGAATGATGTCGCAGGCAGCGATCTGTCTGGCACAGGATGTGAGCGCACTCAAGGGTGGTTTCTGGACACCGTCGACGGCCATGGGTACCGTCCTCATCGAACGTCTGACGAAAAGTGCCGGGATGACTTTCGAGGAACTCGATGCCTGATGCATCGAACTGAGCAGGACAGGCTGGCGCCATCGCGCATCAGCCTGCCTCATTCCGCCCGTTAGCTAGGCTAGCGGGTTGGGCCAACCTGAATCAGCAGACTGGTATTGAAGGTCTGAGTGCCCTGAATATACTGCGCATTGACTCTGACTGTCGTCAGCGACACGATATTGGTCAGCGTATTGATTTCCAGGAAGCCGTCACCGTCGATTGTCGCAATGGTATCTCCCTCATCGCGGGGAATCTGCCAGGTAATCTCATCTCGCTCGTCGCCGTCGGCAAAGTCCACTGTGCCACGCTCGCCATTCGACAGCACACCATAGAGTTCAAGCTCGACACGATCACCCGCCACCAGATTCCCCGTGCGGGGATTGACGATCACGATATCGTTGATGCCAATGGCATTGGCTGAAATAGTACCGTCGAGACCACCACAACTAGCTGTAATTTCAGCACTGCCCGGTGCTACGCCGCTCAGACGCCCTGCTGCGTCGACCCTGACCGCTGCATCATTGGCACTACTCCAGTTGACCGCCGGCGTGATTGTCTGCGCGGGCGTACCGTTCGAATAGATACCGGTAGCCGCGAGGCTCGCCGCGCCACCCACCTGAACAGTGGTGGAGCCAGTGCCGCCATCTTCGCCTGATACCGTTATTCCGGACAGTGTATCGCTGACATTGAGTGGCGCGGGCTGAGACACTACGCCACCGAGCGAAGCAGTAATATCGCTGGCGCCTGCGTTCAGCGTGAGAATATTGCCACTGTCATCGATCCTGGCGATGTCTGGCGCTGTGGAAGTCCAGCCGAGGCCGTTGAGAGGTCTTACGGTGCCGTCACTATAGTTGCCGACAGCCGACGCACTCGTCGGCAGGCACTCGTTCACCGGGTCCTGCGACGCCAGCGAAGTAGTGATGCTGACGAGCGCCGCGTCGCTGACATTCACTTCCAGGCTGGCACTGAACTGGGCCCAGTCGGCGCTGATAATGACTGGCGATACGCCAGTCACCGCACCAGCGTTGAATTGTCCACCGTTAATTCGTGCGACCGAGGTATCACTGCTGCGCCAATCGACACGGCTGGTTGCATCGAAAGTAGTGCCATCGGCCCTGGTAGCCACCACCGAAAAATCCCAGTTCTCACCAGGCGCAAAGATTCTCTTGTCGTTCGCCGACTGCACGGCAATGCTGGCCACATTCTCACGAGCGATCACTACTGCGCGTTCGAGAGATTCACTTTCGTCTTCGCCGGAGCAGGCACTGATCGCAAGGGCTGTGAAGATTGCCAGGCCCAGGCGCCTGCATAGTCTAGAATTCATAAACCGCTCCCAGAATCGCGGCCTTTATCGTGACGTCACCGTCAAGAAACACATGCTGGTACCCGCCTCGGAGAATGACCGACGGCATGGACTTGAGTCGCTCCTCCAGCCGAAACTGCAGACTCGGGCCACGATAATCCTGGGAGCCCGGCTCACCGCTGGCACCCGCCTGGGTATCAAGCTCATAGAAGGTATAGCCAAGCCCCAATGCAATACTGGTGCGCCCGCTGAAAGCGCCGCCAACGAACATGTGGGCGCCACCTGCGAATTCGACCGACATCTCGGCGTCGTCACTATCGTCGTCATAGACACCGGCACCGGCCGTCAGCTCAGTGGTCAACAGCTCGCTGATGCGATAGCCAAAATCGGCCTGCAGCACGGCAGGGCTGAACTTTTCTCCACCGGCATCGACGAAGAGCATACCGGCGCTGAGCCCAGCATAAGGGCCTCGCTCGAAATCCGGAGTATCGATCTCATCGATGGCGTGAGCAGACGCAGTAAATCCAAGGAAGCCTGCGGACAGTAGCAACAGCGCAGGACGCGCAATGGATAAAAACCTGATAAAACGATGTTTCAAACTGACAATCTCTTGGAGGCGCAAAATTTTCACGAGTTGTACCTGTCTGGGCAGCAGCGGTCAACCATGCTTTCGGCTCATTCGTTGGCTATGAAATAGCAGAGACAGTCACTGAGGGCTATGTCTGCGCGCGTTGTCATCATAAAAAAGCGAGTACTGTGCTTCGTGACCAGATCGTAACGCCGAAGCTCGAAATAGTCTGTGACGTTCGCCACCCCAATATGACTTTTTACCGAAAGTTTTGCGAAAGCCTCCGGCTGCATTCTCGCGATCACCGTGTCCGGCCCGACAGCACCAAAATTCAGTGCGTCAGCGTCGTCTGCCAGCACGATATCCTTGCCGAGTTCGAGAGCGACCTCTTCATTCTGATGGTAGGCTGCCGCATCGGCGTAAGCAATGCTGGTAGATGCATCGAGTTGCAGCCGCATCGGATTACGAAACACCCTGGTCTGCATGGCCTGCTCGGCACCGGCTTCCGGTTCCAGCGCGCGCTGTCCGGGCAGCTGGCAAAATCGCCGCAGGCCCTCATAGGCGATAAGGACAGCGTTACTGTCACCCGCCCCGCCACACTCTATGGTCACAGTCGGCACCGAGCGCTCGCTCAGTTCCATCAATGCACCAAGCCGCAAATCTGTAACGATCATGTCGCAGGTCCAGAGGGCCGTGAGCGCTCGGTGGCAGGCATCATCACGTATAGAGACCGCAAAGGCAGGCCCCTTGCCTGAAGTATTATGGATATCGATCAGGCTTTCGGGCTGAAAATCTCTGATACAGGCCAGAATCGATGACGCCAGAGCCGCGTCGACATCTTCTTCTGGCCCTGCCATGCCAGATGGCTCCGGACGGTTGAAGAAACAACGGTTCAGATCGCTATGCCCTGGGATAAAGCGATGCCGAAAAGCTTGCCCGTGCAGCGCGGCTGAAGGATTGGCAACGATGCAGGCGACGATGCCATGCGGCTCCAGCTCCGCCTGCACCAGGCGCAACAGCGCGAGAAGACCGGAGGGCTCATTGCCGTGAAGCAGCGTGATGACCAGCCGACGGGATGGCCTGTCGTCCCGCGCCTGCACTTTACTGGGGTCAGCGTTCAGATGCAGGAGACAGGGTCCGGGCAGCAGGTTCAAGAAGGCGGCCGCAAGCGCTCGCTCTCGTTGCAGCGATGCATCCACACCATTACCGGTTTCAGCCTCGACCCTGGCACTCTGCCGACTCGCCGCCTTCACCAGGCTTCGAACGTCTGCCAACGATAGTTCTGGCAGTGGCGAAGGCGTTTTCACAGGCGCTCCCATTGGGATACTGGTGTATTGCTGAGCGCGCGCTGGCGGTACTGGTTGACGAGCGTTCGGAGCGCAGCCTGCTTGTCGCTGCCATCAGCAGTCAGTCTGGCCAGATTGTCCAGCAGCCATCGACTGCCGTTCTGACGACTGCCAAGGGTATCAGCGGCAATGCTGACCGCTCTGTCAATATCGCTGGCGGATACGCCAAGACCACTCAGGCCGACTGGTACCATGGGCAGCAACTCCCCGAGGATATCGGCAACGGTGCGTTCCCTCAGTGTGCTGCTGTCGATGTCAGGCCACAGCATGATGGCTTCGAGTCCATGATGAGCCGCATTGTAGAAGTTCTCTGTAGCATAGCGGAAAGGCAAGCCGGGGATAATGGTGTTGATGTAGGGCTTCATGGCTTCGATGAGGCCAATGAAGACTGCCGCGTTGGCGCACATGTCGGCACAGGTCGGCCCCGCCGGCAGCGCCCGTAATTCGATTCTGATGTGCCCCCCGTCAGCCGGGTCATATATTGGTCTGTTCCAGGACCATATCGATCCCTGATGCAATCGCATCGCGCCAAGCTCGCCCGGTGCCGTCGCCTCGGGCATCACAGGCATCAGTGGTGGAAACAGATAGGCGCCCTCCACGAAGAGCTCATGAATGCCCTCGCGGAGCCAGCCGTTGCCGAAGCCTACCCGGGGCGGCAGGCGTGCACGAAAGGTATGGGCCACGCGACTGTCGACGGACTGTTCAAACAGGGGAATTCTGGTTTCCTGCCACAGCCGCCTGCCAAATAGCAGAGGCGAGTTTGCTGCGAGTGCGGTCATCAGCGGTGTCAGCAGTGAGGCCGTATTCCAGACATCACGAAAGTCCGCTGGGTCGACGCGGTAATGAAACTGAAAAGAGGTATTCGCGCCTTCGAGCGTCACATCCCCCCAGCGCATATCGAGGGTTTCGAGTCCCTGGATACGGATGGCGAAGTCCTCACCACGCCGATGTCTGAGCGCACTGGCGAGCGCATGATAGCGTGGCAGGTCGGTCATCGCATGGGCGCCGAGCTGGCTGGTGGTCAGCGTCGGCAGAATACCAATGGGAACGATACCAGCGCCCGAAGCAGCCGCTGCCTGATCGAGCTTGAGCAGGGTGTCCTGCAGCGTCTTCTCGATACTGGCGAAGGGGCTACCCCTGGCCGGCACAGGATCGAGGTTGAATTCGAGATTGAAGCGATTGAGTTCAAGCGTGAGCCGATCGTCGCCAGCAGCCTTGCGAACGGCTTCGTTGGCGTAAACAACGTTAGCATCCCGATCCACGAGATACAGTTCGACTTCGGCACCAAAACTTGCCGGCCCCTTACCAAAATGCGGTCGATCGAGAATGGCTCTGAATTCGCTCAGATCATCCAGCAGCTGCGCCCGAAAGCGTTCATAGTCTTCCGCTGCAAAGCTTGTCCGGTCTATTGACTGGCCCAGTCAGTTACCCCGCCTGTCGTTTCTCCAACATACCGTGGTGTACGATGAAATCAACGATTTCAGCAACACCGTCATCTTTGAGTACGTTGGCAAAAACAAATGGTTTGCTTCCGCGCACGCGTAAGGTATCGCGCTCCATGACTTCGAGCGACGCACCGACGTGCGGCGCCAGCTCCGTTTTGTTGATGACCAACAAATCAGACTTGGTAATACCGGGCCCGCCCTTCCGCGGAATCTTGTCGCCGGCACAGACGTCGATGACATAGATCGTCAGATCCGAAAGCTCAGGACTGAAGGTGGCGCTCAGGTTATCACCGCCGCTTTCAACAAAGACAAGCTCAAGCCCGGGATGCCGAGCCTGCAGTGATTCTACCGCCGCAAGATTCATCGAGGCGTCCTCCCTGATAGCCGTGTGTGGACACCCACCCGTCTCGACGCCCAGTATGCGATCGCTTGGCAGAGCTTCGTAACGCAGCAGAAATTCCGCATCTTCCCTCGTATAGATATCGTTGGTGACGACAGCGAGGTTGTAACGATCGCGCATGGCCAGACACAGCTGCTTCACAAGTGCCGTCTTGCCTGATCCGACCGGTCCGCCGACGCCGACTCTTAGGCAGGATGTTGTCATGATAGTAGTCTCCGTTAGGGCCAGGCTCAGCTTCTGAACAGCCTGGCATATTGTGTCTCATGCAGCATGCTGGCGATGGCCATGCCAGGCAGGCCGCTGCCGATATCATCAACCCCGATCGCGGCACTGCGGGTAACGAGGGCATCCAGTCGCGGCAAGAAGTACTGCAGCACCGACTGTGCATCCGTCTGTCCAAGCGGTATCGTTTTCTGGGCAGCGCTTACCTGGTTCTCCAGCCAGCTCCATACAAAGGCACTGGCGCACTCCTCAGCGGACATCTTCCACAGCCGACCACCTAACGCGAATACGAGAGGCCAGGCGAAGTCCGCAATGTCGCTTGCCAGGCCTGCTCGGGCTTCTCTCGGTTCGGAGAGATCAGAAAGGCTGCCGGACTGTGGACCCTCGGGATTCTGGCTGAGCAGACGCGCCATAGTGGCCGCAAGCTGACGATCTTCCGCCAGCAACTCACTGGTCTCACGGAAAGCCAGTATTCGCTGGGACAGCGTCGATAACTCTCCACTACAGGCACGAAGAAGCCTATGCAGGTGCGCGGATCTGGTCTCGTTCCCGGCCTCCCCATCGCCACTGACTTCGTGGGTGAGCATGATGGCAGTCGCCAGGTGAATTGCCGGCAGATCGAGTTGAGCGATTCCATCCTCGAGCGTTGCCGAGAGCCAATCTGCCAGAGTCTGCCGGTCCTTAACCCAGCCTAACTCGATCGCACTTTCAAGCCCCTGCGACCAGGCGAAGCCACCAACCGGTAAGGCCGGACTGGCGAGGTACATCATGGCAAATCGCGCAGTCACCGTACTGAATCACCAGGCAGGTCATGGCCATGGTCGTGGTCGTGGTCGTGGTCGTGGTCGTGGTTATGATCGTGGGCATGGTGAGCGTGCCCATCAGCCGCGGCGTGCGCGCTATAGGCGCCCGACTCCGGGTGGAAAGGCATTTCCACCAGCGCAGTGGACAGGCCGAGGCGTTCCACCATTTCTCGCAGCACATGGTCTGGTGCCAGCCGCAACCAGCCATGGCCGACCTGCAGGGGCACATGACGGTTACCGAGGTGATAGCAGCAACGCGCCAACAGATGCATATTCGTGGTGGAGGCCTCAATGACCTGCTCTGGCCTGGCGATCACCTCGATCACGAGGCCATCATCGTCGGCGAAGCGTTCGCCGCCTGCCAATACAGTGCCTCGCTCCGTAAACAGACCGACCTCGACCCCAGCGTCAGTGACGGCCCTGAGGCGGCATTTCTGGCGCTGATCGAAGTCCAGCTGCAAAGTGTCGGCGGCTGGCCGGAGGTCGTGAATCTGTCGAAGTGTTCTCATGCTACTGCTCTCGTTGCGCACTGGCTAGAAAAGAAAATATCGCTGAGCCAGCGGTAGTTCGCTTGCCGGTTCGCAGGTCAGCAGTTCGCCGTCGGCTCTCACTTCATAGGTCTGGGCATCAACCTCGATATGCGGCGTTGCGCCGTTGAGTATCATGTCAGACTTGCGCACCTGGCGGACGCCTCTACAGGCCGATAGCGTCTTGTTCAGCTTCAGTCGTTGCGCGATATCCGATTCAAGGGCGAGCTGACTGACAAAGGTGAGCGAAGTAGCTGCCACCGCTCCACCATAACTACCGAACATCGGTCGATAATGCACTGGCTGTGGCGTAGGAATCGAAGCATTGGGATCGCCCATCGCAGCGGCTGCGATCATGCCGCCCTTGATGATGAGACTCGGCTTCACACCGAAGAAAGCCGGGCGCCAGATACAGAGATCGGCCAGCTTGCCGACCTCGATCGAACCGACTTCATGGGCAATGCCATGAGTGATGGCAGGATTGATGGTGTATTTGGCGATGTAGCGTCTAATGCGCAAATTGTCAGCGCCAGTACCCTCGTCGCCTGGCAACTCGCCACGCTGAACCTTCATTTTGTGAGCCGTCTGCCAGGTGCGGCTGATGACCTCGCCGACTCGACCCATGGCCTGCGAATCCGAAGAAATCATGGAAAATACGCCGAGATCGTGAAGAATGTCTTCGGCTGCAATGGTTTCCTTGCGGATCCGCGAGTCCGCAAAGGCGACGTCTTCCGGGATGGACGGGTCCAGATGGTGGCAAACCATCAGCATGTCGAGATGCTCATCGACAGTGTTGACGGTATAAGGACGGGTCGGGTTCGTCGATGACGGCAGAATATTTGCCAGGCCTGCGATTTTGATGATATCTGGTGCGTGGCCGCCCCCCGCTCCTTCAGTGTGATAGGTGTGAATGCAGCGATCGCCAATGGCCTTGATCGTATCCTCGACAAAGCCGGATTCGTTGAGCGTATCGGTATGAATGGCCACCTGAACATCATATTGCTCAGCGACGTGCAGGCAGTTGTCAATCGATGCCGGCGTTGTCCCCCAGTCCTCATGTAATTTGAGACCACAGGCACCCGCTTGCAGTTGTTCTACCAGCGGGTCTGGCAAGCTCGCGTTACCCTTGCCGAGAAAGCCGAAATTCATCGGGAAGGCCTCAGCCGCCTGCAGCATCTTGCCTATATGCCAGGGCCCGGGTGTGCAGGTGGTGGCCTTGGTCCCTGTGGCTGGACCCGTTCCGCCCCCCAACATCGTCGTGATGCCAGACATGAGCGCTTCTTCGATCTGCTGCGGGCAAATGAAGTGGATATGCGCGTCAATCGCACCAGCGGTGACGATCTGCCCTTCTCCGGCAATAATCTCGGTACCAGCGCCAATCGCAATGGTGACGCCCGCCTGTGTATCCGGGTTACCGGCTTTGCCAATAGCGCTGATCCGGCCATCCTTGATACCGATGTCCGCCTTGACGATGCCCCAGTGATCAATGATGAGAGCATTGGTGATCACCGTATCTGCCACATGCCTGCTGGTGAGCTGACTCTGACCCTGTCCATCACGGATGACCTTACCACCACCAAATTTGACTTCATCGCCATATATGGTGAAATCCTTTTCAACTTTGGCCCAGAGTTCTGTGTCTGCCAGTCGGACACAGTCGCCAGTAGTCGGACCGAACATTTCGGCATAGGTTTGTCTTGCTATTGAACGAGCCATCTACAGTGCTCCCATGATGTCGCCGCGGAAGCCGTAGATTTCTCGCTTGCCTGCATACTCAACCAGTTCGATGTCACGTCGCTGCCCAGGCTCGAAGCGAATGGCAGTCCCGGCAGGCAGATTTGGTCGCATCCCACGTGCCTTCGCACGATCGAAGTCCAGCGCCGGGTTGGCTTCAAAGAAGTGATAGTGCGATCCGACCTGCACCGGTCGATCACCATGATTGACGACACTGACTGTACAAGTGCGGCGGCCTTCGTTCAGAACGATATCGCCTTCGGCAAGTCGGTACTCTCCGGGTATCATGGCAAGCTCCTTCGCAGGGTGAAATTCAAAGAGGTCAAACTAGCGAATGGGATCATGCACGGTCACCAGTTTCGTGCCGTCGGGAAAGGTGGCCTCTACCTGCACGTCATGGATCATGTCGGCAATACCTTCCATCACATCGTCGACGCTCAGCAGGGTCTGGCCGTAGCTCATCAGCTCCGCTACGGTCCTGCCATCTCGTGCGCCCTCCATGATGGCCGCGCTCAGGTAGGCGATGGCCTCCGGATAATTCAGTTTCAGCCCCCTCGCCTTGCGTCGCTCCGCCAGCAACGCAGCCGTGAAGATCAGCAGCTTGTCTTTTTCTCTGGGACTCAGATCCATGAAGGACTTCCTGATTCAGGTGTCGGCCCTGTGTCGGGCTGGAAAAAGCCAACATTAGCAAGGCTTGAAGAAGCTGACCAGAGACAATCACGCCGCCACCCAAAGCGGCATCAATATGGTTCAAAATCGATAGCATTCATGCGCTTAAATGGTGCGACAGCCTCTTTTTGGTGCGCGCAGAGTCAGGTGGCCCAGATACGGGGAGCCGTGGCCACGCGTCCAAGCACGGCAGGCCGAAGCCGCCGCCACAACAAGTCGAAAAAGGCTGTAGCTTCGCCGCTCTCATGGCCGAGATAGCGACCGATGAGCAGGCCCGGCTTAGTGGTCAACGCCAGGCAGCCCGAGGACTGCGGAAAGGCAGCACTGATGTCGTCTCGCAAATCATCCAGAAGACTGGCACGCACCGCGCCGCTGAAGGCATCGAGATGCTCATCGGCAAAGCCGTGAACCAGAAGGCTTCCCGTAACGCTGAAATCGCCCATCTGCGCCCGGTTACGCATATTGCCTGCGTGAAGCCTTATGCGCTCCTCATGAATCGGCCGGCCATCGGCAGTCAGGAGACGCAGATTCTGTCGCAGGGCGCTGTCGGGAGACTCGTGAAAGTGGACGCCACTCGCCGGACGGCCAAGACAGGTAACTTCCCGGTAAAACAGCCCAGCTCGGTGATGAAGAATGATATCGGTATCGAATTCGGCTCGACTCCCCGTGAAGAAGATGTTTTCCAGAGGAAGCCATTCCAGAGAGCCCTCGGCAGCGACTTCGAATCTCAGCTTCTGTCGCTGCGGCACTCGCCGCTCATCCACCCGATAAATCCGCGTAGCTGAAGTGGTCGTCAACAGCGCACGGGCGCCTGTTTCGACACTGACATCGATCGCCAGCCTGTCGCCACTAACGACGCCACCTGGTGGATGTAAGAGATAGCTGTGGCAGACAGACGTACCGCCACGACAGTCCGCTGATCGAATTTCTGGATAAAAGCCGCGCTGCACCTTGAGGGGACCAGACACCGAGAGCAGATCGGCCACTGTCTTCAGGCCACTGCGATCGGGGCGATAGCGCAGGTGCAGTTCGGCCAGCCAGCTCCGCTCGGCGACCTCTGGTTGCCCCAGCGGCCTTGCTGAACTGCTGTCAGTCTTCGATAATGCGAGACCACCATTCATCATCACTTTTCCTCAAGCACTACAGACAGTCCTTTGCTAGAATCAGCGCTCCGATAGTCGTCAGAAAAGTAAGTGATGTCAAAAAATTCAAGATTGGTTTACAGCACTGATCAGGGCCGTATGTGTCCAGATTGCGAACAGCCTCAGGAACAATGCATCTGTGGTGAGGCGACACCGCCCGCCGCGGAGGTGGTCCTCATCTCTCTGGATACCAAAGGTCGCAAGGGCAAAGGCGTCACGCTCGTGCAAGGCCTGGGACTGGATAAGCCGGGCCTGGACACACTGTCCAAGCAGATGAAGAAGCAGTGTGGTGTTGGGGGTAGCGTCAAGGACTGGACAATAGAGATGCAGGGCGACCAGCGCAGCAAGCTTTCACCCCTCCTTGAAGCCCTCGGTTATCGCGTCAAAGTTCGCTAGCTCAAGCTCACCAGCGTCGTGACACTGGCGGAATTGTAAACAATTGCAAAATTAGGTTCCCGCCCGCTCGCCACTACGACGCTTCACTGTATAGTGAGCGCTGGTCAATAATCAGGCGCCGGCAGTGAACCATATTCAGAGCAGCGGCTCCATACTTCGACGAGCAGCCGCGTGAAAGCGCTTACGCTTGCGCTGGTCATGCTTGGCAGCCAGTACAGTCTTGCCGACGATTTACTGTTCGACGCTACCGTCGAAACGCCAGTCGACAGAACTGACATGGCACTGCCCGTGCTCAATGGCCAGGCGCTTGGCCCTGAGCGAAGTCTCAAGTCTGGTGCCGACGCAGCAGCACTCATACCACCATGCTATCAAAACAGGTGGCCAGTCGCCGGCCCATCTTTTCCAGCCCTGTCTTTCCCTGAACTGTTCGAACCATCCTTGTCGAACTACTGGCCCGGGCTGAATGGGAGCGTCTGGATGGGTCGCAGTGATGATCAGCTCTATGCGATTCGGGATCTACGTGTGCTTCGAGGCAGCCTGGCGACGGTTGGGCAGCCCAGCCTTACCATATACGATGCTTCTGGCACTGCCCTGTTGCGGGAAAACCTTCTGAACCTGATCGCAGTGAACACCTCCAAGGGTCTTCTGTTGACGGGCTTCTTTCACCAACACGCCGGCCTGCACTGCCTCGATATCCTGATGCCAAATAAGTCAGAGTCAGCCGCCAGAGCCAGCAGGCTCTATTTCAGAAAGGCTGGCACGCTTTATACCAAAACACTGGATCTTCGACGCTTCATATCGGATAACACAAAGGAATGGCAGCAATGAATGTCTCGTGGGCCTTTCTAGCAGTTTTTCAGGACCTCATGGTGGAGATAGCGCTTCTCACCGGTCTATTGGTGGCATTGGCGCTTATTCGCTTCCGCGACACCATGGCACTGTTCTGGTTGAAACTACGTATCAATGTCCCCGTTCTTGGTCTGTCTGCCCGGCTGTCACGACAGTTGAGTCACGACCCGGCAAGCGGCTGGTTCCGCGCCGAACACGCGCTCTGTCGTGCGTTCAGAGCTCATGCCATCGATCTGGACCGACGAGTCAACGCTTACGATCAGAGCGTCAGCTATCTGCGGAAATGCCAGGAGCTTGGGCGTCAACGCCTCAGCATACCGGGATGGTCTGTCATTGCCATCATGGTGTTCCTCGAGGCTATTGGCTTTTCCTACGTGCTGGCTGGCTACACCCTGCCTGGTGCCAGCGAAGCGCTGAAACAACAGGGCGCAGTGGGCATCGCCCTCCTGGTATCGGTGCTGCTGGTGTACATGACGCATTACAGTGGCCATGAGCTGCACCATAACGATCTCGTCAGAAAGATCCGCATCTGGTTCCGCCAGAGTGGTGCCAGTGAAGAACAGCTCGAGCCCAATACCCAGGTGTCGCTGGCCAATGAAGATGCCGACAATCATGAACCAGCCTGGTGTCAGCTGCTGAATCGGCTGCAGACCAACGCCGATATCACTCCGACCTACCGGATCACCATCGCTACGGTGATCATGGTCATTCTCATCGCGATTGGAGCGACCTATGTTCGCGGCCAGGTTCTCGAGCAGGACAATCTGGAGCAGCAACGGGTTGGGCCGTCCCTGGCTGCGCCATCGACAGACCTGTACACCGAACTCTACGTGCCGGCCGAGCTGGAAACCGAGCAGCGAGCGATAGATCAGCAACTTGATGAAGCCAGTCGACATGCCGATCTGAAAGCAGGCTGGGGTACATTTCTGGTTCTGGCCGTTATCTTCGTATTTTTGCAGATTCTCAGCATTATCATGGGTTACCGTACCGGCTTCGCTGCCCGTGAAGCGGCGACAGCGCGCTCGACGATTGGGCGCTTCAGAACCCGGCAGCAATTCCTGGATTATCACGAGCGAAAGCGGACAGATGTCCTGATGTCAGCGCAGGCCGCACTGGAAAACCTGCAAAGCCGAATGCTGAATCGCGCTGAATCCCGGGGCGTATCTCCCGAAAAGCTGGATTTGCTGCAGCACACTGGCGGACGCACTTTTCAGTCATGGCTTGAACATGATTGTGGATCTCGACCTCCAGCCACCCAAGCTGCTGACGCAAGGGCTACCGAAACCAGGAGTCGAGGTGGCTTGCAGATCGTTTCGACGCCAGGGCTGGCCGCGCACGCCGCCAATCAGTCCGATAACCTGGACGAGGCTGAAATTCTTTCATGGATGTCACGCTTCGGCTGGAGTCGGGAACGGACGATATCTGCCTTGCTGAAGCACCGCACCCGACAGTTTTCAGCAGCCGGACTATCCGAAGAAGCGGCGCTCAACATGCTTCAGGGCGAACCAGCTTTTCGAAAAGGCAGGCCCCGGTCATGATCAGACTCGGCCTTTGTCTTCTGCTCCTGATCAGCGCACAGGTCAGTGCAGATGCGCGCGATGATTTCCCCTCATGCTACACCGTGCTGGACAAGCCAAGACAGGCTCAGGCCAGCGCCCGAGAACTGATTGTCATCATCGACCAGACTGTGAAACTCAACGTCGCGCTCAAGCGACACGTCCATGCGACAGTGAATGGCTTTCTTCAGCCTGGTGATCGTTTCACGCTGCTGACGTTCAGCGCGTATGCGCAAAGTCACTACGCCTCGATGCCGCTGAGTGGTGCCACGGATGTTCCGCTCGACGAAGACACGCGTTATCACACCAGTCTGACTTCGCTGCGCAAGTTCGACCGTTGCATGGCACGACAGGGCAAAATGGTCAGACGCAGTATCGATCAAGCCATCAAGACCGCGCTGGATGGCGCTGACGACAGCTTACCGCGAACAGAAGTGGCCGCCTCGCTGGCAGAGTTTGGTGACAGTGTGATTGCCGTTTCAACAGCACCACGCCGGGTGGTATTGCTTGTTTCAGACATGCTGGAAAATTCGGCGACCGCCAGTTTCTACAGGAATGGAGAGCTGGCAGAGCTCGAGGTCGAAGCCGCGCTGACGACTACGGCTTCAGCGGGGGCCTTGAGCAATTGGCGAGAGGCGGAGATCTATATCATCGGCGCAGCCTACTCGCCAGACGGTGTCTACCGCACCCGGCCAGTGCTGGATAGTCTGCGGCAGTTCTGGACGGCTTATCTTGAGAAATCGAACGCCAGATTACTCGGCTGGGGCCAGCCAGAACTGCTTGCCCAGATACCCTGATTGTATTCTGGTTTAGTCGGCGAAGTAGGCGCAGCAGTAGTCTGTTACTTCCAGTACCCTGATATTGAACGAGGAATTGGCTGGGACGTCGAAGGACTCTCCGGCTTTGTAGGCCACCCACGCAGCCGCGTCAGGCATTCGGACTTCAACCTGCCCCGATTGAATGGCCATGTTTTCACGCTGCTCAGTGCCGAACCTGTATTCGCCGGGGAGCATCACACCGAGCGTCTTCTTTTCACCACCTGCAAACAGGATGGTATGGCTGATGACCTTGCCATCGAAATACACACTGGCCTTCTTCAACACACTGACGTTATCGAACTGACTCATTGCAGGTTTTCCTGAGTGGAGAATATTTCGGCGAGAATGTAGCAGAGCGCTGGCTGCCTGACCATCAGGATCTGGTAGTCGGCGTCGGGTCTTGTCGTCGCATCGGCAGCATCTGCTCGAAAGACACAACAGAATGCTCCTCTTCGAGCCAGTCCCTGAAGTCCTCCTCCGTCAAAGGTCTGGCAAACAGATAGCCCTGAAAGCTTTCGCAGCCGAGTTCGATGAGGCGCTGGCAATGGTATCCTGTCTCAACGCCTTCGGCGACAACGACAAGCCCCATGTTGCGGCCGATATCGATGATCGACTCGACAAGCGGATGCTCCATTTCGCCACTGAGTTCAGCAATGAACGACTTGTCGATCTTGAGTTGATCAAGCGGCAGGTCGCGCAGGTAGGCCAGTGAGGAATAGCCTGTGCCGAAATCGTCAAGCGCGATGCCGACACCATGATTGCGTAGTGCCCTGAGTTTTTCGATAGTTTCCTGCAGATCGTACAACAGTGCCGACTCTGTCAACTCGAGCATCAAGCGCTGCGGGGGCACCTGATAGTCGGCCAGCGCTGCGAATACTTGCGAGACGAAATCGGGCCGTGAAAACTGCCAGGCGCTGACGTTTATCGATAGATGCCCTGTAAAAGGCACCGCTTGACGAGCCCATTCGCTAAGATGCCGACACGACTCGGTGAGCACCCAGGTGCCAATGGCGTGGATACCACCCGTCTCTTCCGCAACCGGTATGAAGTCGACCGGTGACACATATCCAAGCTCAGGATGTCTCCAACGAAGCAGCACCTCAGCGCCGATGACACCGACCGATCGCCCAAGCTGCGGCTGAAAGCGCAGCTGCAGCTCACCGTTGCCGAGCGCGTTTCTCAGCCCTTCTTCGAGCTGCAACCTGTTCGCTACAGCTGCCTGCAGCGCGGGCCGAAACAGATTGATAGTGCCGCGACCGGACTTTTTCGCCTCATATAAGGCGAGATCCGCATGTCGCAGGATGTCTGCCTCCCCACTGCCAGCAATCGGAAACAGTGCAACACCAATACTCGCGCCGACACTGAAGGTCCGTTCACCCACATACAGGAGTTGAGACAGACCTTCCAATATACCTTCGGCCAACTTGACAGCCGCAAGCTGAGCACTCCCTTCCACAGTCAGCATGACGACGAATTCGTCGCCACCCAGGCGGGCCACCCTGGCATCGGCGCCAGCAATATCCTGCAGACGCCTGGCGACAGACTGGAGAAGCCCGTCGCCGACTTCATGACCGAGCGCATCGTTGATGGTTTTGAAATGATCGAGATCGATGAGCAAAAGCGCGTTTTGAGGCTCGACCGCCGCTGTCGTGTCGTTGGCTTCCGAGAGCCACTCCTGCAGCTGGCCACGATTAGGTAGTCCAGTAAGATAATCGTGATAAGCCATGTGCCGAATATGCGCTTCGGCCTGTTGCCGCTGCAGTTCCGACTCTGCACGGGCAGCGAAAATCTCCAGGATTCTGGTGTTTTCTTCGACATGCATCAGGGGGCGGGTATCGCTCAGGGCTATCAGCCCAATCACCTTGCCCCTGGCGTCGCGCAGCGGCGTGGCAATGAAGTCCGTTGTGCCAAGATCGCTAAGCAGGCTGTCTTGTGGATAATCCTGCCGAACCTCATGGAAATACTTCGACTGCCCGATCTGGAGAACTTCTTTACAGGCAGAAGCTTCGAGGGGGATAAGGCGTTCGCCAACGAGTCGACCACTCGCCGACCAGGCCAGTGTTCTCAACGTGTTCTCCAGCCGATCATCGGTCACGGCGATGAAGGCATCGCTGGCGTCGAAGACTTGGGCAATATTCACCACCAGTTTGTCGAAGAATTCGTCGACAGTCGATGAGGAGACCGCGGTGGCCACTAGCTGCATGGCATCGTCGGTTCGTTTTTTATCAGTGACATCCTGATGCATAAGGATCACATCGCTGATATCGCCGCTGCCATCCTTGATGGGATAGATATAGGCTGCCACCCACCGATCGCGCGACGGGCCTTCCAGATATGGATCTTCAGCGGGATTGTAAACCAGCGGCGGAATTTCCGTTGCCACGCCACCGAAGCCCTTGAGCAGATAAGGCATCGCGCCTTTTTCAATGAGTTGGGGATCTTCCAGCAATTGGTGAGACGCCATATCTTCTTTAGTCAGCCCCCACAACTGCTCCCAGGCTGAGTTGACCTGTCGGGTCTTGCCGTCGGGTGTGAGCACCTGAATGCTGAACGGTGATTGCTCGACAAGGGACCTGAATCGACGTTCGGAAGCCTGAAGGCGCTGGAAAGACTCCCTGTTCAAGGCAGTGCCCATGATGAGCGGCATGAGCAGAAAGACAAACGGCGCCAGATGGATGAAGTCCATCAGCCCCAGTCGAACCATCGCACCCTGCACTGTCGCTGCAAGAAACAGTAGCGCAGCACAGAGCATGGCAATCACGGCCCCGGAGCGGGTTTGCCACCACAGGCGCGTCAGCGCATAGACGCCGTAGAGCAATACACAGAAGGTCAGCAACACCGCGACCTTCATGCTCAGACTGATCGAACCCGCAGCCAGTGTGACTGATTCTGCCCAGGGCAATTCGAACTGATAGAGCTCGATGACGGAATCGAACTGAAGGCTGTGATCTTTCGACAGGTTGATTATCGCCAGCACTGCATAGATTGCACTCACGACCTGCAGAAGGCGGATAGAGCCCCGTCCGGTATAACGTTGGATGAATGGCCCGTAGAAGGCGAAGAAGATGCAGACACTGAATATATTGACTTTCAAGCCAAGCAGGTAAGCGGCTTCGTCGTATGAGGTGAAGCAGACGACCTGCGAAATACCGTAAGCCACAACTGCCAGGCACATTCCCGCGAAAAGCCCCTGGGTGGGATCATAGGGGCGTCGCAATGCCGCCAGGGCATGGGCCACGGAGGCCATGATACATATGCCGGTCAGCATCAAAAGACTGGAAACTACCATTATACCTGACTTTTCCTCTCACCGGGCCCAGGTTCCGGACCATCCCTTTTGAAGAGTAGCACAGGGATTCGGGCTGGACAGGCCACCCCTTATTCGACGATCACCGCGAAGGCGGCCTGGTCTTCACCAGAAGCGTTCACCGTTCGTACGATGAAGTTATACACCCCGCTTCCCGTCGGCAGCCATTGCACCCTGCCGGTAGCGGCATCGATGGTCGCACCGGTCGGTCCCTCCACCAGACTGAATCGACCGATCGGGTGTCCGGTCACTGGAATGTCGTAGTCGAGCGCGGCGCCCGACGCGAGCTGCCGATTCGACGGCTCAAGCAAGGGCGCCGCTGCCGTGCAGCGTGGCAATATGTCTTGTAGGGCTTCGAACCACACCAGCGCCATTTTTTCAGACCCAATGTCGTTGGTATGAACTTCATCGAACATGTCGGTGGCGTAATCGAGCACTGGCTCATGGTCGACCAGGAAGAGGTTATCGCCGGCCTGCTGCCGCTGAACGACCGCCTGGGCAAGCAGCTGATTGAAGTCAGACGTCGAGGCGTCATAAGTCCGTCGGTTGATGATTTTGCCAACTATCATCGGCACCGTGGCATCGAACTGGTCCAGCCGGTCGAAGATCTTCTGCATGCTAGGCACGTCGAAGCGGTTCGTGCCCAGGTGGGTCAACACCAGCTCAGGTGGATTCATCTGCAGCCAGGTCGACAATCGCTCGGATACCGCCAGCGGCGAAATGCCTGACCAGCCTTCGTGTGCCTTGTCGTGCGACCCAGCCTCCTGTCCTGTCTGACCGCCGACGAAATCGACCCGATAACCGGAGTTCGTCAGCAAATTGAACAGTGCGGGCCGATAGGTACCCCAGAATGTAGTCGCCGAACCGTTGGCGCCCTCGGTAATACTGTCGCCCAGCGGCATGATCCGTACCGGAGCCTCGCACTGCGAAAGACCGCGCTTAAGGCCTGTCGTCAGATCAGTCACGAGACGGGCCAGTTCATCACGACGCTGGGTGCGGGTATGCACCGAGAGCTCGTCGATTCGACCTGCGAAAAAGCCATTCAGATCCGAGCCGCCGACTGCAAGCGGTACCTGGCTTGCAGACAGTGCTGCAAGCGCGGATGACATGGCAGCGCTGTCGATAGACACCAGACCACGCTGGACGCCATCTATCATGAGACGCATCTGACCAGCGTGACCGTCGAGGCCGAGGCTGACCAGGTGCCAGACGCCATCGTTGATATCGAGGTTACCTGTTACTGTCACCGGTGCCGCCGAAGCAGTCTTCACGGTAGCAGTCAGACTGCCATTCTGGCACTGCAATGCCAGAACGCCCGACTCAGCGCTACCCAGCGCCACAATCTCGTCTGTTCCACCACACGCCGTTCGCATCAGGATGTTCATGGTAATGCCGCGTGATGCTGCGACAGCGCTGAGATCAATTCCGGTATCGGTCAAAGAGGTGGACTGTCCATCGAAATCCAGGGCCTGGCCAACAAGGCCGGCCGCTGCTGCAGGACAATTCGTGCAAGCAAAGCTGGTGTTGCCCATGCTGGCAGCCAGTCTGGCTGTCTGGCTGCTGCCGTCGAAGCTCCAGATAGCGGCAGTCTCATCATGCACGATAGTCGCTGCAGCGGCGCCCGACCGCGGGGCCGATTCCGGACCATTGCCAGATGGGGTGAAGTCGGCATCACGGGTCAGCAACAACTTGTCGATGATCATGCCTGATTCACGCATCCAGATATTCAGCGTATGGCGACCGGTGTTGTTCACCCTGAGTACCGCACGCTTGTAGGTCACGAATTGCTTGTTCGACCAGTTCATCTGCCCGAAAGGCTCGAAGTAGCTGATGGGCGAACTGTCCTCGCCTGGCACGCCATCAAGCCCGAGATGTACCGAGTCCGAGGCACCATCTTTCGCTTCCGCTCTTATCCAGATGTAGTAATCGCCTGTCTGACTGAATTCGATGTCGTAATCGAGCTGCGCGGTAGTGTCAGTGAAATCACGCGAATAGCCGTGGCCGAAGGGTAAGGCCTGCACGGCACGGTCGTTCGACCAGTTGCCATCGCTGACAGCCGTCCACTCAGTGCCCACCGTAGACATACGGGCCCTGACGAAATCTTCGGCTTCGATGGCTATGATGCCACCATAGCTATCAGCCTGGCTGACTGGCGCAGCATCTCCACCAGAACCGGAACCGGCCGCGGTGACCGTCAGCTGCAGCGTCCTCGATACCACAAGACTGTTATCAAGTGCGTCCGTAGCGTAAACAGTCAGCTCGTATGAGGCCTCTGTGGCATCGGCGCCTGGCGTCCAGCTCAGCAGCGCTGAACCATCGCCATTATCCGTCAGGCTGGCTATACCCGGCAGTGAACCCAGATCTGCATCGATGATGGGGGCGGGACTCTGCGCCGCGCTTGCACTGTCCGGATCGCTCGCCTGCAAGCTGAGGCTGAGGCTGGCATCCGCCGCCACACTGGCTGAAGAAGTCGAGTCGATCCACTGCGGACTGGCGTTACCAAAGCTGAATGGCAGTGTCAGCTCATCGCTATCGATGAACCCTGCTCCGCCAGCCACAGCCCGCAAGGTCAGATCAGAGCTGATCATGAACGGTCCGGAGTACAGTTGACTGCTGGTACCGGGTTGGCTGCCATCGAGGGTATAGTAAATGCTGGCATTTGCGCTGGCGCTACTGAGATTCACGCTGACAGGGTTGACGAATTGCCCACCGTCAGTGTTGGCCGTCGGCTTTGCTGCCTGCGGCACAGGCTCTTCACCATCGATGATCTGTGGCGTTTCTTCCGGACCACTTCCGCTCGGTACATAGCCCGAGCTCTTCGTCAACAGGACACGGTCGAACACGAAGCCGGTCTCCCGCATCCAGATATTGACAGTATGAATACCGGCTTCTGGAATGCCGATGCGTGCGTAGCTGCCGGTAGCCTGGCTATAACGACTCCAGATCGGCCGACCGTATGGCGTAAAAGAGGTCACGGCCTTGCCTGTGGCTACTGGTTCTCCATTCAGACCCAGGTGCACGGAATCGGAGCCACCATCACTGCCCTGCCCGCGAATCCAGACATAGTAAGTGCCAGCCTCGGCGAAACGGATACGATAGTCGAGACGGGCGCTGACGTTTTCATAGTCGCTGTTGTAGCTACCAGTGCCAGCAGGCACTGCCTGAAGGGCCGCTCCCGAACCGAAGTTCGTGGCATTCACGGATGTCCAGTTCTGACCGTAGACCGCCACGCTCTGTTCATGGAAGTGCTCAGCTTCGATGACCACCAGGCCGCCCGCTGCAGTGCCCGGGGTGAACACCGGCAGGCCAGTACCTGGTTCGCCGCCATCCCCTCCGGAAGTGCTGAGCGTCAGCGTGACGATATGCTGAGTAGTCAACGACGGATTCAAAGCATCAGTTGCTGTCAGCGTAAGACTGAAGCTCGCTGCCGCGGCTTCAGCGCCAGGAGCCCAGGCCAGCGAAGCTGTGCCATTGCGGTTATCGGTAAAACTGGCTGTGCCTGGCAATGCCGCGAGTTCAGTCGCATCGGCAGTGAGCACAGGTTCTGGGCTCTGAGCGGCTGTGTTGCTGTCTGCATCGCTTGCACTGAACACAAGGCTCAGGTTGGCGCCGGCGTCTACAGTGGCTGAAGCTGCAGGGTTGAGCCACTGCGGAGCCGTGTTGCCAAAACTGAAAGTCGCCTGCATTTCGGCGCTCGGGCTATAGCCCACACCGCCCGCAATGGCCCTGAGCGTAGCGTTACTACTGATTGAAATGGGGCCGGAATAAACCGCACTACTGTCGCTCGGCGCCGAGCCATCCAGGGTGTAGAAGATCGAAGCATCGGTAGAGGTCGTCGCAAGACTCACCGTCACTGGGTTGACGTATTGCCCGCCCTGAAGGTTCGCCATGGGCTTCGCCGCCTGGGGATCGGGAGCTTCACCGTCGATGATCTGCTGCGTTTCTTCCGGACCTGTGCCGCTGGGCTTGTAGCCTGAACTGCGCGTCAGCAGCACACGGTCAACAATGAAGCCGGTTTCACGCATCCACAGATTGAGCGTGTGATCGCCTGCGCTCGGTACCACGATTCGCGCATTACCACCTGAAGCCTGGCTATAGCGGCTCCATGCCGGCTGACCCAAGGGAGAAAACCAGGTGATGGCCTTGGCCGAGGCCACTGGCTCGCCATTGAGGCCTACGTGAATCGAGTCCGATCCAACATCATCACCTTGCCCACGAATCCAGACATAGTAGGTGCCTGCTTCAGCAAAACGGATCCGGTAACCCAGTGCCGCACTGACTGTTTCATAATCACTGTTATAGCTGCCAGTGCCTGCTGGCTGAGCCTGCAGGGCCGCGTTGCCGCTATAACGCGAATTCGCGAGCGGCGCCCAGTTCTGACCATAGAGCGCAACGCTTTGGTCGTGAAAGTGCTCCGCCTCGATAACGATACGCCCGGAATTGTCTGGATCCTGCAGAAAAACCGAAAGGCCTTCGGCTGGCGGCTCTCCGCCATCACCCACTGCCGTGACGCTCAGATTCAGGGTATGGGAAGTCGACACCTGACTATCGAGCGCGTCGGTCGCTGTCAGTACCAGCGAATAGCTCGCTGCGGTGGCTTCAGCACCCGGCGTCCACGACAGTGTGGCCTGGCCATTGCCTGAATCAGTGAGCGTGGCTGTGCCAGGCAGCGCCGCCAACTGATCAGCGTTCGCAGTGATGACCGGCGCAGGGCTCTGCGCGGCTGTGGCACTGTCTTCGTCAATGGCAAGCAGCTGCAGGCTGAAGGTCTGACCAGCTGGAACGGTGCCCGAAGCTGGCGCCGACTGCCATTGCGGTGCAGCGTTGCCGAATACGAAGCTCAGTTGAAGCTCGTTGCTCTGACTGAAACCTGAGCCGATGGCGACTGCTCGTACAGTAGCCTCCGAAGCAATGCTGAACGGTGCATCATAGACGAGACTCGCGCTGTCAGGCGCTGTTCCATCGATGGTGTAGTAAATTTGAGTACCTGCAGAGGCGCTGCTCAGCTCGATGGTGACGGGATCGACATACCGACCACTGCTCAGGCTCGCAGTGGGTTGAGCCGCCTGGGGATCGGGCAGTTCGCCGTCGATGATCTGAACGCTCGCTTCGGGTCCGGTGTCGCTTGGCGTATACCACGTGCTTTTTGTCAGCAACAGACGATCAATGATGAAGCCTGTTTCTCGCATCCAGACGTTGAGGGTATGTACGCCAGCACTGGGAATGGTAACGACCGCGTTCTTGCCAGTCGCCTGGCTGTAGCGGCTCCAGTCGAGTTGCCCTCTGGGATAGAAGGACGTGATCGCCTTGCCAGCGGCTATGGCTTCCCCGTTGAGTCCGATATGGACAGAATCCGAGGCGCCGTCAGGCCCGTCACCACGGACCCACACTACGTATGTGCCCGGCTCATCGAAACGAATACGATATTCAAGCGCAGCACTGAGGGTGTCGTAATCGTTGTTGTAACTGCCAGTGCCGGCGGGCTCGGCCCTGAGGGCAAGGCCGTCGGCATAGCGGCTACCTGTTGCGGGCACCCAGCTCTGGCCACTCACTGCAGCGCTGCTGTCGTGAAACTGTTCAGCTTCAATCACTACCTGGCCATTGTCGTTCTGCAAATACACCGCAGAGTCGGCTGACTGAGCCAGGCCTCCCGACAGCAGCAGGCTCATGCCCATCAGGCTGATGGTGAACTTTCGTAGACTGGACATGGGCATTGACGACACCTGCAACTGGATCAGAAACGGTGTTCATTTTCTGCCAAAAGTGCAGGAAAGACTACAAAACAGCCACCAGATTTAACAAAGTATTACATTCTGTCCAGCCCGCTCCACGGCAGCTAGAAGCTATCTGTCAGCCTACAACTGGCGTCGCGCGCGCTATGATGGATGCAGCATTGGTATTCACCGGGAGATTTCCATAGTTCAGCCCTCCATGCAGACCCATCCGTGTGGCGCAGAAAGCCTCTGCCATGGCCGACGAAGAGTGACGGATCATCAGCGCACCCTGCATGACCAGGGCCAGACGGTCCACCAGATTGCGGGCACGGTACTCGAGGTTGTCGGTATTCATCAAGTCGCTTTGCAGTTTTACGAGGAAGACATCGAAGCGGGCATCGGAGCCTTTGGCGGCGCCGACTTCGTTGAAGTACACCTCGAGACTCGCAGGGGATTTGGCCAGCGCCCGTAAGATATCCAGACACTGGACGTTGCCACTGCCCTCCCAGATGGCGTTGACCGGTGACTCACGCAACAGGCGCGGCATGATGCTATCTTCCATAACCCCGCTGCCGCCAATGCATTCCATGGCCTCGTAGGCATGGTTCGGTGCCCGTTTGCAAATCCAGTACTTGCCAATTGGCGTGGCCAGTCGCGCCAGCAGCTGCTCTTCTTCTTCGGACTGATGATCGAGCGCTCGAGCCAGCCGGAGCGTCATCAGCAATGCGGCTTCGCTTTCGATGGCAAGATCTGCCAGCACATTCTGCATCAGTGGCTGATCGGACAGTCGAGCGCCAAAGGCTGAGCGGTGTCTGCAGTGATGCAGCGCCTGCGCAGCCGCCTGGCGCATACCTGCAGAGCTGCCAATCATGCAATCGAAACGGGTCATGGCGACCATCTCAATGATGGTCGGTACGCCTCGCCCCTCTTCGCCAATCATCCAGCCGAGTGCACCACGCAGTTCTGCCTCACTGGATGCGTTGGCGACGTTGCCCATCTTGTTCTTGAGGCGCTGGATGTGCCAGGGGTTCTTGGTGCCGTCAGGGCGCCAGCGGGGCATGAGAAAACACGATAGCCCGCCAGGGGCCTGTGCCAGCACCAGAAAAGCATCGCACATCGGCGCCGAAACAAACCACTTGTGACCAACCAGACGGTAAGGCTTGCCCGGACCGGGCTGCTCGATTGGCATGGCACGGGTGCTGTTGGCACGCACGTCAGAACCGCCCTGCTTCTCGGTCATGGCCATACCGATGGTCACCGCCGACTTTTCTTCTGCAGGCACATTGCGTGGATCATAGGCTCGGGCGGTCATCTTCGGACCCCAGACGGCAGCGATATCCGGCTGCAGCGCGATCGACGGCATGGCCGCGAAAGTCATGGTGACGGGGCAACCGTGGGCAGCCTCGACCTGCGCATGCATGTAATATCTGGCGGCCCGGGCAACATGCGCGCCCTCCCGTGGATGCGTCCAGGGACTGCTGTGCAGGCCATGCTCCAGTGCAAGGGTCATCAGTTGATGGTAGGCGGGATGAAACTTCACCAGATCCTGACGATGGCCGAAGCGGTCGTGGCTATGGAAGATCGGCTTGTTTTCATTGGCCAGAAAGCCAAGTTCGATAATGTCCGAACGGCCTGCGAGTGCGCCGTATTCTCCAAGTTCACCCTCTGCCCACGCGGCGCCCTCGCGGACCACGCCTTCTCGCAAGGCCTGATCCTGTTCGAACAGATTATAGTTTTCCAAGGGGGGTGGCTGGTTGACCACCTCGTGGGTGTCGGCGAGATAACTGTCTTCGGCGGCCGATTCGGCACTCTGGGCAGATGACACTGAAGCGTTCAAATCTATCTCCTCTGGCCGCTCACCCCCTGCATGCAGAAGTCGATGATTGGCTCTATCAAGACCTTCTGCCAACTCGAATCCTGGGCAGAAGGCATATGCTGTGCTGCAGCCGTTTGCTGTGGGGGCGATAGCGGCCCTACCAGACTTTCCGCCAATGCGCCCACCAGGCAGGTGGCGCTGAGATGGGCATCCTGTCGCGGCAGGCTGCCTGCTTCTACACCTTCGAGAATCACGCGCTCGAAGAATTCCGCATAAGAGCGTCTGTAGTTCAGCCGCTCTTCCTCGACTCGTGGATCTACCGGCTCTGCGATGAGCGACCAGGCCATGACCGGCCCTCGCAAGGCCCTTTCTGCAAACTGCCTGAGGGCATGCTCGAGTCGGCTCAGTGCAGGCTCATCTCCAGTCAGCGCAGTCGCCACCTTGTCGAGTTCAATCTGCGTGGCCCTGCGGAAGACTTCCGCAAACAGCTCGGCTTTGGATTCGAAGTGTCGATACACCGACCCGGTCGCCACGCCAGCCTGTTCGGCTACCAGATTGATGGGCGCATTGCGAAAACCGCCCTCACTGACACGCTGGTAGGCACAGTCGAAGATACGCTGGCGGATCTCGGCCTTGCGCAGGCGCATTTTTTCGGTTTCACGATAGGCCATTGCGTAGCCAGATAAAGAATGAATCAATATTCATTGTATGTCAATCGAAGTCGGCCTGATCGGTCGGGACCTAGAATACGCTCAGCGGCCTTTCCTGGATGGCGGACTGCTGTTCACGGAGCTGGAGAATATGATCCCTCCAGTAGCGGGGGCTGTTGAACCAGGTAAATGCCTGTGGAAAAGCAGGATCCTGCCAGCGCTCGGCGATCCAGCCCGCGTGATGAATCATACGGATTGTTCGAAGGGCTTCGATCCAGCGCAGGCTCGGATAGTCGAATTCACGGAAGGTTTCATAGCCTTCGAGCACCTTATCCAGTTGCTGACACTGGGTTTCCCTGTCACCTGCGAGCAGCATCCAGATATCCTGCACCGGCGGCGCTATTCTGGCGTCATCAAAGTCGACCAGATTGAAATAGTCGTCGCGCCAGAGAATGTTGCCACGATGCAGGTCGCCGTGAATGCGTATGCCTGCTGCCAAATAACTGTCGTCGAGAATGGCACGGCAACGGGCCGTGAGGTCATCGACAATCGAGCGATAGGCCGGTAGCAGATCGGGCGGGAGGAAGTCCGCTTCGATGAGCGCCCGGCCGCGGCCAATAAAGTCGTCTGTCGTCAAAAGAGGTCGATGGAGAAACTTCGAGTTGGCGCCAATGTTGTGCATCTGTCCCAACAAACGACCCAGCATTTTCAGGGTCTCCGGCTGGTCGAGATCCGGTGCATGGCCACCACGGCGCTTGAAGACCGAGAAGCGGAACTCATCGTGCCGGTGCAGGGTCTGGCCGTTGAAATGCTCTGGCGGAACACAGGGCAGCTCAGCTTCAGTCAACTCGAGCTGAAAGGCATGCTCTTCAAGAATCTGCTCATCCGTCCAGCGCTCTGGGCGGTAGATCTTGAGAATGACTGGTTCAGACTGGTCGATACCGATCTGATACACACGGTTTTCATAGCTGTTCAATGCCGCCAACTGGCCATTACAGACCAGCCCCAGGGATTCCACAGCATCGAGGACGAGATCAGGGCTGATTCGTGCGAACGGGTGGACCGCAGCTTCGTCTTCTCGGTCGGTTGACACGTCGGTCATGCTATCTCCATTATTCAATGTGCACCTCGCCAGGGCCTGGACCCTGTTGGCGGGCGCTTGCGCTGCGTCACCCTAACGCTGGCCTGTTGAAAACGCCAGTGACGAAGCAACCATATGGAAAGATATCATGATCACTTCGAGCGTACCGAACGGCTACTTGGCCATCCTGCCCTGGAAAAGGCTCATGTTTGCCGCCGCAGGGCTCTGTCTTGCCGGCTCAGCGCTGGCTCTCGAACCACAGGAACCGCAAATGCGTCAGGTGAGTTTCAGCGTCGAGTCAGCGTCGAAAATAGATCAGGACCTCATCGAGGCGAGCCTGTACTACGAGACACAGAGACTGGAGGCTGCCGACGCCGCAGCTGAGGTCAACAACAAGATGGCAGAAGCCCTGAAGTTGCTCGAAGGGCGCGATGGTCTCGAGTACAGCACCCTCGCCTATCAGACTTACCCCGTGTATGAAAAAAGCAATATAGAAGGCTGGCGGGTCCGCCAGGTCCTGCAGGTGAGCGGACAGGACAAGACCGCCGTGACAGAGGCGTTGACAGCTCTGCAGAAGACGCTGTCGATCCAGTCACTGGAATTTGTGGTGTCGAGGGGAGCGCGAGAGGAAACGAACGCCCAGCTGACGAAGGATGTCCTGGCCAAATTCAAACAGCGGGCGCAGCTGATCAGCACGAGTATGGATGCTGCGACTTATGAAATCACCAGCATTCAGATTGATACCCAGGGCGGTAATCAACCAAATTATCCCCGAGCGGAGATGATGATGGCACGAGACAGCTCGGGCGGTTCTGGACCGGCTCTGGAGGCCGGCAAGGCCGAAATCGTGGTCAGTGCCAATGCCACGATAGAGCTGGTGTTCGATGGCGACAAGCGTTAGGTCAGATCAGCGTTGCCCGATCTCAATTACCTTGGGCAGCGCTGTCTTCTTCGTTCATGATCTGTTCTAACCGTTTGCCGACGGCTTCCGGGATCAGTACCTGCTCGATGGCATGAAGAACGCCGTTGCTGGCCTCGATATCGGACGCCAGCACCTTGATGCCATCAATTGATAACACGCCGCCCTTATGCATTATGGGCAGCGTCGCCCCATCCATCATTTCGACTTCCTTGCGCTCAGCCAACTGCTTCGCAGACAGTTCGCCCTTGATGACATGATGCTTCAGGAGGTCCGCGAGCGTGTCATGATCTTCACGCAGCGCATCGAACTGTTCTCTGGGAATGGCTGCAAAGGCCGCATTGGACGGCGCCAGAATGGTATACGGCCCTTCTCCACGAAGCACCTCCTCGAGACCGGCCGCTTTCACTGCCAGCACAAAGGTACTGAAATCGCCATGGGCAATAGCGACCCCAACGACATCCTTGTCACCCATCGCTTCGGTGGCTGCCGCGCCGCTACCATCGCCCACTTCGCCATCTTCGATATTGGAGGCAACCGCCAGCGCCGTGACCGGGCTCAGCGAAAACGAAAATGCAGCAGCCAGCAAAAAATCTTTGAGTTTCATCGCAGTGATCCTTTTTGTTTCGTCATTGTTTTTCATCCGGAACCGTCCTTCATCCAGTCAAGGGCAGCTCTGAACCTACAGGGTCCAACATGGCCGCATCATCACCACGACCTTACCTTTCGGTTATGTTTGGGGCGTTTTCCGTAAACACAACAGGCTCCAGGCCAGTAGTCCGGCTATTGCTCCGAGCATGTGGGCCTCATGAAGAACAGGTGCTCCAATCAAGGTTTCACTGACCCTGCTCACAGCGTTAGACCCAGCCGATGGCCAGATACCCGCCACAATCCGGAACAGAAAATAAATGACAGCGACGCCGAGTAATCCCAACCGCAGCATGCCCCGTGGATCAACCACCTGCCGTGCGCGCCGTGCTTCCTGCATTATTCCGGCGAGCAGCCCATACAGTATCTGCCCATACAGCACGCCACTGTAACCGGCGTACCACTGTACTTGTGGATAGAACAGAAACAGTCCGGCCGATATGACCAGCATCCCGAGCACTAGACACGCAGCCAGATCTCTGGCACTGCCATCCAGCAGCAGATAGCAGGCGGACAGCCCAAGCACGTTGACACCAAGATGCGCCCAGTTCAGATGGACAAGATGGGCTGTCAGCAAGCGATAATATTCTCCGCCCACAATAAGTTCGCGCTCATAACGAAATACGGAGCGCAGGCTCGACTCGCTCATTATCTGCTCAACGAGCTGAAAACCGCCGAGTATCACGATGGTGACTATCAGCCAAACCATCTTGGCGCTCAGCGGCCTAACGTTTTCCAGCATGTAAATCACCGTTTCGTGAAGGAGTTGGCGGCGTCAGTATGAAAGGGCGTGTCCTGATGACCCGTGTTCAGTTATCATCGAAAAGCCTGCGAAGGCACCTTCGAAACTAACAACGCAACTATAAATACAAAGCCGTCAGGTGACCTCATGCGCCCAGATTCCACGCTTCTGCCGAAACAGAGCAGACGCCGTTTTCTCACACACTCCGCCATGGTGCTCGCAGCCCCTGCTGCCAGCAGCCTGCTGGTGGGCTGTGCAGGCCCATCTGCCCGTGACGGCGGCGGCTTGCAAGCCAGGGAGTTCGACACGTCCTCGCCGTTCGTCCGCGGCATCTACCTTGATGAAGATGGTAGCAGATTCTTTCGTGCCGCTTCCCTTGCGGTCCTGCCGGAACTGGAACAGCCAGATGCCGAGACCATGGATAATCACCTGAGGCAGGTCGATACGGCCTTTGTCGCGTTCGGACCCGTCACCCAGAATGAATTTGCCGCACTCCTCTCCCTATTGACCTGGGCACCGACCAGAATGGGCGTAGCTGGTGTCTGGAGTGACTGGGAGACTGCCTCGCCGGCAGAGGTAGACGGCTTCCTCTCCGACTGGCGCAACAGCAGCTCGACCCTGCTGAATGCTGGCTACAACGGCATCGTCAAGATCATCAGCACGAGCTACTATGGTCAGCCCGAAAACTTCGCCAAAAGCGGTTATCCCGGTCCACCGGCCTTCGCTACCAGCAGTTTGCCGCAATTTCAGCGGGAGACCGCAGTATGAGCGTTCAGGATGTGATCACCCTTGGCCTGGAGCGCGGCTGGGCAGTCTATTCGGCGCGGCCAGAATCTGAAATTGATAACGCGAACCGAGATTTCATCAAGCCGGTCTCATCCATGCGCGAAGTCGAGTTCGATGTCATCGTGATTGGCACCGGCGCCGGGGGCGGCACCGCGGCCGAGACCTTTGCCGGACAGGGCCTGAGCGTGCTCATGCTCGAGGAAGGCCGTCTCCATAGTCTGAAAGACTTCAAGATGGAGGAGCTCTGGTCTTACGGCAACCTGTACCAGGAAGCGCTGGCGCGAACGACTGAAGATGCCGGCATTTCCATTATGCAAGGTCGAAGTGTCGGCGGCTCGACCACTGTCAACTGGACCTCAAGCTTCAGAACTCCAGAGAAAACGCTTGACCACTGGGCAGGCGCCCATCTTGTTGCCCAAAGCACGCCGAGCGAGATGCGGAGCTTTTTCGAAAACCGTGAACAGCGGCTCAATATTTCACCCTGGGCCGGTCTGCCGAATGAAAACAACGCTGTCCTGCAACGCGGTTGTCAAGCTCTCGGATGGTCCACCAGCCTGATTCCTCGCAATGTTCTCGGCTGCTGGAATCTGGGGTACTGTGGTTTTGGCTGCCCCACCAATGCCAAGCAATCCATGCTCACGACCACCATACCGGCTGCGCTCGACAAGGGCGCAACACTGATGACCAGCGTCAGGGCAGAGCGACTGATGCAGGTCGGCGACACTATTCGTGGTCTGGTGTGCCATCCGGTCGCCGTGAACCATGAAGTTGATGTCGACAGTGAAATCCTGCTCAAGGCTCGCCATTACGTGCTCGCCGCTGGCGCTATCGGTAGCCCGGCAGTACTTTTGCGATCCGGCGTGAGCGATCCCCACGAGCGCGCGGGCAAGCGGACTTTCCTGCACCCCGTGGTGGCCACGATCGCTGATATGGGCAAGCCTGTGGATCCCTACTACGGTGCTCCACAGTCTGTATACTCGGATGAATTTCTCTGGCGTGATGGCGTGACAGGGAAGATGGGTTACAAACTTGAAGTACCACCGCTGCATCCGTCACTGTCTGCTGGCGTCATTGGATTGCATGGCGAAGAACTGATGGATCGTATGCGTATGCTGCCGCAGATGAACTCGGTGCTGGCGTTGCTGCGCGACGGCTTCAACGACGAGAGCCAGGGGGGCGAAGTCTTTCTGAGGGATGGCGGCCACCCTGGGCTACGTTATGAACTGAACGATTATCTTTGGGAGGGCGCCAGGGATGCCTATCTGAAGATGGCAGAGGTGCAGTTCGCCGGAGGCGCGCGCTCAGTTCGACTGGTTCACCTCGACTCAGAAGACTACAGTAGCTGGTCAGCAGCCCGCGAGGCCATCGAGGCGATGCCCATGGCGGCCCAGCGCACCAAGCTGTTCAGTGCGCATGTCATGGGAGGATGTGCCATGGGCGAAAATCCTCGCGAAGCGGTAGTCGACAGCTATGGCCAGCATCATCAGATCAGCAACCTGAGTGTCATGGATGGCTCGGTCTTCCCCACCAGTATCGGGGCAAATCCTCAGTTATCCATCTACGGTCTGGTCTACCGCAACGCCTTGAGGCTTGCTCAGCAGCTAGCCTAAACCTGGCGTTTTGGCGGCTAGCTGTCATCGAAGCTGCCGAGGCGGTAGAAATCGAGCAACTGCCCTTCGGCCACGCTGTCATACTCGGGTACCACGGCCAGCCCTTCAGCCCAGCAAGCGGACATCAGCATGCCAGAGCTCTGATTGTCGAAAGGTGCTATTCGGCCATTCTCGATGCGAGCCCGGAGGAAGTCTCGCCGGATGGAGGGCTTGTCGCGGGTAAAGGCGGCCGGCAGTCTTTCCGCCCGGGGCCGCAGCATCTGCAGGCGTCTGTCAGGGGACGATTCGCTCACCCCCCTCCCCTGCAGCCATGAGATCAGAGGTCTCGCAAACACCAGGCTGCTCACGAAGGCCGCACCCGGGTTACCAGGAATACCCAGAAATGGAATCTTCCTGTGCTTGCCGAGGAGACCAAAAGCCAGCGGCTTACCCGGTTTCATGCGAATTTTCCAGAAGCCCAGCTCGCCCAACTGCTCCACCGCTGCCTTGATATGGTCTTCTTCACCAACAGACATTCCCCCCGTACTGATGACGAGATCGGCCTCGCGACTGGCGCGCTCGAGGCAGCTGATGCTGGCTTCGGGCGTATCAGCAATGATGCCGTAGTCAATGACATTGCAACCAATCGATTGCAGCCAGCTGGTGAGCAGATAGCGGTTACTGTTGTATATCTGGCCAGGCTGCAGAGGCCAGCCTGGTTCAACGAGTTCGTCTCCGGTCGACAGCAGGCCGACCTTCAGGCGCTCGAATACCGGCACGCTGTGCTGACCAATCGAGGCCAGTAGTCCCAGATGCCTTGGCTGCAGGAGCTGGCCAGCTTCAAGTACCGTGTTGCCGCTAGCGATATCCTGAGCTTTGGGGCGAACATTGCTCCCTGGCAACAAGGTTCCCGACTTGACCCGCGCGGGTACCAGGTCTGAGCCGTCGAGATCGACATCTTCCTGCATGACCACGCAATCAGCCCCAGGTGGGAGCGGCGCGCCGGTGAATAGCCTGATCGCTGTGCCAGCTTCGAGCGGCTCATCTGGTGCAGGATCCCCTGCTGCAATCCGTCCCACGACGGTAAGTGAGGCCAGCCTGCTATCAGCTGAACGAAGGGCGTAGCCATCGACAGCGCTGTTGTCGAAAGGCGGCACGTCGATCGCTGAATGGACCGACGAAGCCAGCACACGCCCCCTGGCTTCCAGCAGGGGCACCGTTTGCTGGACAGGCACAACGGCATGTGTAGCCACGATTTCAATCATCGCGTGGAGGGCTTCTTCTACAGAAGTAAGGTCATCTGGCGTCTGCAATCTGTTTCCTGTCTATCGAAGTTTCGGAGGATGATATGGATGTTCAGGCTAAGCGTTGCGGTAAGCAAGCGGCGATTTGCCCGTCAGGGTTTTGAAGCGTCTCGAAAAGGCGGCGGCCTCCCCGTATCCGAGCAGATCTGCGATGGCCGCGACCGGCAGGGTGGTCTCCCTTAAATATCGCATGGCCAGCTCTGTTCTGGCGGTATCCAGCAAGCCTCTGAAGCTTAAGTTCTTCTTGGCCAATCGGCGTTGAAGTGTGCGAACAGGCACATGCAGAAGTTGGGCGAACTGCTGAATCGACACATCACCTAGCGGTATGCATTGTCTCAGCGCAATTTCCAGTCGACCGACCAGATCAGGAGCCCGCTGTAGCGCCTGCTGCTTCAGCAAGGTATCCCTGAAGGAGAGCAAGAGCGTGGCGTCAGGACTGACCCGGCGGTTGAGCAGCTGCAATGGGAATACAACAACATTACTGTCCTGGTTGAACAGTACCGGACAGCCAAACACAGCCCTATAACGGCTTGCATCCTCAGGCCTGACCTGATGCGCCAGATAGACCGAAACACCCGGCAGCGAGCCACCGACCAGACGGCCCACGATCGAAAGCCCCAGGGCCAGGGTCAGGTCGATGACCTGGGCCGCGCGACCTTCATGACTCACCAGCGGTGTGTAGACCACCATGACTTGCTGGCCGTCGATACTGTAATCGATCTGGCCCGACTGGCTGTGAACATACAGGAAGCGCCGCAGTAGCTGTAGTGCCTCGCCAAGCGTACTGCAGGCGCAGAGCAGATTACCGACGACGCCCAAAATGGCGATGCTCTGCCTCGCAGACAGCTCCAGGCCGAAAGTGGGCCGCCCACTCTCCGTTGCAGTGATCTCCAGCAACTTGCAGAAGCGATCCGCGGAAACCAGCAAATCGTCATTCTGAAGCACGTTCTCCGGCAAGCCACAACGCGCCATCAGCGCAGCCGTATTCACCCCTGACTCACTGGCGAGCCCGGCATACCCATAAAGACTGGCTGAGCGAACGAATAAATTCATTGGCGCAATTTATCAAAAACTGTCGCAATTTGTCATGCGCGGATTTCTGAATCTTTTATGCTCGCCAGAGATCTCATGAGAAGTCCCCTGGTCCGAACGAAGGTAGCTCAGCATGACAAAACAAGAACAGCTGCACCATCCCGAGCATTATGACCTCATCATCACCAATGGTCTGGTGTTTTCAGGTGACGACGAAGCGCCAAGAAATGCCTGCGTCCACATCCGTGATGGCCGCGTCAGCAGAATCAGTCCCACGCAACTTGGCAGCGCCAGCCATGTCATCGATGCCAGCGGCTCATGGGTCACCCCTGGCTTCATTGACTCCCACACTCATTACGACGCCGAGGCCTTGATATCCCCGGGCCTGACTGAATCGGTCCGCCATGGCATCACGACAGTGTTCATCGGCAGCTGTTCCATTAGCATGATTCTCAACGATCCTGAAGACACTGCAGACATGTTCACCCGGGTGGAAGCCGTGCCCAGGGAAGCTGTGCTGCCAGTGCTGCAGAAGCAGAAAAGCTGGCGCGATGTCGAGGCCTACACGCGTTTCTATGACCAGCACCCGACTGGGCCGAACATCGCCAGCTATCTTGGCCATTCAGACCTTCGGGCCGCCGTCATGGGGCTTGGCCGGGCGACCACACAAGGCGAAGTGCCGACAGAGACTGAGCTGAAGCAGATGACCGGGTTGCTCGAATCTGCGCTGGACCACGGCTTGCTGGGCCTATCGACCATGACCACCAAGTGGGACAAGATCGACGGTGACCGTTATCGAAGCGCCTCGCTGCCCTCGACCTACGCCCACTGGAAGGAGTTTCGTGCGCTCAACAGCGTCCTGCGCGAGCGTGAACGGGTGCATCAAGGCGCACCGAACATCGTGACCAAATGGAATACGGTGCTGTTCATGTTCGAAAGCATGGGGCTGATGAGAAAGCGGCTGAAAACGACATTGATCACGCTGATGGACAGCAAGGCCAATCCGGGCCTGGTCGGCCTGATCAGCAATACCACACGCCAGCTCAACCGCTTTTTCAATGCCGACTTCAGGTGGCAGGCGCTGCCCAACACCTTCGAGGTGTACGCTGATGGTATGGACCTGGTAGTTTTCGAAGAGTTTGGCAGCGGTGAAGCCGCGCTGCACCTCAAGACAGAAATTGAACGCAATGAGTTGCTAAGCGACGTCAATTACAGACGACAGTTCCGCAAGGATTACGAGAAGAAATGGGGGGGTCGCGTATGGCATCGCGATTTTGGCGATGCCCTCATCTCTGGGTGCCCCGACAAGACCCTGATTGGTCGCAGTTTTGGCTCGATCGCGCTGGAGCGCAAGCTGCACCCAGCTGATCTCTTCCTCGATCTCGTCATTGAATATGGCGCCAAGCTGCGCTGGCACACGGTCATCGCCAACCACAGACCGCATGTGGTCGAGCAGATTGTTCAGTCCCCCGACGTGATCATCAGTTTTTCAGACGCAGGCGCCCACCTTCGCAACATGGCCTTCTACAACTTTGGTCTGCGCCTGCTGCAGATTGCAGCCGTACAGAAGCCGGCGAAGCTCAGCGTTCAGCGTGCGGTACATCGACTCACCGGGGAGCTGGCCGACTGGTTCAATCTGGATGTCGGTCATCTGCGCGAGGGTGCGCGAGCGGATATCGCCATTATCGACCCCGCAAAACTGCATCAACCGCTCGACGCTTATGCGGAAGCGCAGTTCGATGGCATCGATTCGCTGCAGCGCATGGTGAACCGCCCGGATGACTGCGTGACCCATACCATCATCAACGGCAACATTGCCTATGAGGCCGGACGCTTCGCGGGAGACTTCGGCAGGGCCCGAAACTATGGCTGTTTCCTGCGCGCTGGCGAGCCGGCTCCTGCAGGATACTCGGCCGGCAGCGAAGCCAGAAAGGCGCCCCCGGTCGAAACGAATACTTCAAGGGCATCTGTGGAGCGCACTGCTGTATGACAACCGGGACACCCATGGTCAGGTTCGGCACCGACGCTGTGCGGATAAGCGGGTCGGGAGCACCCGCTCTGTTTTTGCATGGTGTACCCGATACCAGCGCCCTCTGGGAAGATGTGATCGTTGGTGTGGAAGATCGGTTCCACTGCTTTGCGCCCGACTTGCCGGGCTTTGGCGAATCCGAGCTCCCCGAAGGCTTCAGCTTCGACTTACGGGCCTACGGTCAACACATCAACCGACTTGTAGAGGCCTGCGGCATCGAGACACCCTTGACGCTGGTCCTGCACGACTGGGGTGCCATATTCGGCCTCAGCTTTGCGGCGCAGTTCCCCGACAAGGTCGCCGCCATTGTCGGGGCCAGCTTTCCCTTTTCGCATCTCTATCGCTGGCACACCTGGGCGAGGATCTGGCAAACGCCCGGGCTTGGCGAACTGTCGATGCTGATGATGAATCACCCGCTGTTCAGTCATGAGATCCGCCGAGGCAGTAAGAATCTGGATACCGCCACCATTCGGCGGATGTTCGCATCCGCCAACAGGCCCACCACCAAGGCGACTATTCTGAAGCTGTACCGATCTGCCCCACCGTACGCCTTCACTGAACTGCAGGCGGAACTGAGACGGCATATCGACGCATCGCGCATTCAGCTGCTCTGGGGCGATAGCGATCCATATATTCCCAGCCATTTTGGCCGACAGATTCCACATGAGCGTATAGTAATAGTTGAAGGCTGTGGGCACTGGCTTCCGTCAGAATACCCGGAAGCAGTAATACGGACATTGACCACGATACTGACAGACTCATTGAGAGGGACCTCGCGTGAACTCACATCGGTTTCAGCCACACTCGCTCCTCACCAGCGCCCACCTGCAGACGATCTGGAGTCAGCTCACCCGCACAAAACCACTGGTGTGGCGTGACAGGGAACGCCTGCATACACCGGATGGTGATTTTCTCGATCTCGACTGGCACGTACCGCAGGTAGCACTCAAGACTGATCTTCAGCCGATTACCGCAGTGCTGTTTCACGGGCTGACAGGCTCGAGTGACAGTCTCTACGTACTCGGCTTGCAGAAGGCCCTTGGGCAGGTCGGCATCGCCAGCGTCGCCGTGAATTTCAGAGGATGCTCAGGCACACCCAACTGGTTACCCCGTGGCTATCATTCTGGTGACACTGAAGACGTCGAGTTGGTGATGCAACACGTCAGGTTGCGCTTCCCCGAGCATTTCATCGCTGCCGTAGGCTACTCCATGGGCGGTAATGCGCTGTGCAAATGGTTTGGCGAGCAGCGCGATGCTGCCTGCGCAGACGCCGGCGTCATTGTCTCTGCGCCCTTCGATCTGGTCGCCTGCGCCAATCACATGGATGAAGGCATCAGCCGTGTCTATCGTAATCAGCTCGTCGGTGGCTGCCTGGAATATATCGCCGCGAAAAAGCGGATGTTCCAGTTTCTGAGTCAACGCAGCGGCGCCAGAGAGCCATGGCATTCACGCTTTGAACAAATGGAAGCGCTTGGCAGCGACGAGACACTGGCGGGCATCAAGAGTTTCTGGGATTTCGACAGACTGATCACTGCGCCGCTAAATAACTTCAGTTCGGCCCGCGACTACTATGAACGGAGTTCAGCGAAATACTTCCTGCCGAAAGTTACTCGCCCACTGTGGGTCATCCACTCCCGGGACGATCCCTTTATGCCGGAATCATCAGCGCCCAGTGAAGAAGGCTGCCCTCCAAACATCCGCTTCGACATCAGCTCTGGCGGCGGCCACCTCGGGTTTATCTCGGAACAGCTGACCGTTGGCCTGCAGGGGCATATCCCTTCGCTACGAAGATCGTCTTTCTGGCTCGAGGAAGTCATTCCAAAGTGGATCGAGAAACAGGCGGCAGAGCAACCACAGTCGAGTCAGGCGCCTACGGGACTTGTGGCGACACCATAATGCTGGCGGTGGCCGACAATGAGTCAGGGAAAAACAGAAGGAAGCGAGAAAAGGTGGCGGAGGGACAGGGATTCGAACCCTGGATAGGCTATAAACCTATGCCGGTTTTCAAGACCGGTGCATTCAACCGCTCTGCCATCCCTCCGTCGGGACTTCACCAGTGTGAGCGGGGTGAAGAAGCGCGTAATAATACGTTATCTTCAGGCAGTGTCAACCTGAATGCACGAGTTCTTGGCGCTGACGCCTCCTGAGCTCCGGTGCGTTCTCTACATGCAGCAAATTACACCAAATTAAGCACTATCGTGACCGCCAGCATTGAATTTGCGCCCGGTGTCTATATTATAAAAGCAGTTCGAGTTGAACCTTTGCTGGCGCTGGGCGCCGGTAAAGCAGCATTTAAGCATGTCTTTGGAGGACTGTATGCAGGACAGACGTTATCAACAGGGTTACAACCTGGCGGCCGCAGGAGCAGGCTCAACGCCTGTCGTCGATAGCGACACCGCCAATACTGTTCTCAAGAACACCTACTGGCTCCTGGGCATGACCCTGGCGTTTTCGGCGTTTACGGCATTTATCTCAAGCGGAATGGCCTTCAATCCGGTCGTGCACTTTGGTGCATTGATTGGCGCGCTGGTCATCAGCTTCGTCATCAACAAGGTGGCGAACAGTGTCTGGGGTCTCGTGCTCGCATTTGCGTTCACTGGCCTCCTCGGCCTCACCATTGGCCCGATTGTTGGCACGCTCGTAGCCGCTGGCCAGGGACAAATGGTCACGACAGCCCTGGGACTGACAGCCTTTGCCTTCTTTGGTCTGAGCGGCACCGCGCTGGTCACCAAGAAAGACTTCAGCTTCCTGAGCAGCTTCGTCACGATCGGCTTCTTCGTTATTCTCGGCGCTTTCATCCTGAATCTGTTCCTGCAGATCCCGGCTGTAGCCCTGGCCATCTCGGTAGCCATCATCCTGATGTCATCAGCAGCGATCCTGTGGCAGACCAGCGCCATTGTTCGTGGTGGTGAAACGAACTACATCCTGGCCGCGGTCAGCCTGTATGCTTCGATCTACAACATCTTCATGAGCCTGCTGCATATCCTCATGGCTTTCGGCGGCGACGACTGATAGACCTGTCAAGCGAAGCCCGGCACTGCCGGGCTTTTTTATGCCTGCCATTTGATGAATTGACAGTCAGATCAGCCGCCTACCCCGGGGCTTTATGCTACAGTACAAGATGAGTCGGCCCGCTAGCCCGTAGCCGAATGCAAGGGGATCTGAACCGTGTCATCTCTCACCTACAGCCTGCTGGTGATGTCTGCACCGCTTGGTCACCAGGCACCATACACCGCAGAACAGTTCTGTCGTGCGGCCATCGCCCGAGGCCATCGTATCTTCAGGGTTTTTTTCTACCACGACGGTGTTTACAACGCCCTCTCGACGGCGGTCCCGCCACAAGATGCTGCGCAGCTTCCAGCAGGCTGGCGGGAGCTGCGAGAGCGACACGATATCGCCCTCACCGTCTGTATTGCCAGCGCACTGAAAAAGGGGGTCGTCGATGCCGGCGAGGCCAAGCGCTACGAACTCGACGCGGTTACCCTCGACAGCCATTTTGAAATTGCAGGCCTGGGCGACTGGATAGAAGCTACTCAGGTGTCGGATCGCATCCTGACATTCGCCCGCTAAGGAGTCCCTATGCAGCATAGCCGCCACCTCGCTTTCGTCTTTCTCAAGCCACCTTACGGCCGCAGTCTGGCAGCCGATGGCCTCGACATGCTGCTGGCAACAGCCGCCTTCGACCAGAAAATCACCGCAATCTTTCTTGGTTCCGGACTGTTCAACCTGCTGCCGGGCCAAAGCCACGATATCAACATGAAAAATCAGACCAAGGCCTTTGCCTCCCTGCCACTGTTCGATGTCGCCAAGGTGCTGGTAGATGAGCGTGAGATCGTGCGCTATGGCCTGCATGTCGAGCAGTTCCTGTTGCCGGTCACCCCGGTTTCACTCGCCAGCGTTCGTGAACATCTGCACGCTGCCGACCACGTCCACAGCTTCTAGGCCACCGCTCATGCTGCATATATTCACCCTGGGACTCGACGCGGGAAGCCAGCTCGAGCACTGTCTTGCGCTCATGGGATCGAAGGACGCGCTGCTGCTGATCGAAGACGGTGTGTACTGGTCTCATCCCAGCGAAGCCAGCGGACGCCTCTGGGCCGCACTAGGGCTGGCCAACGATCTTGATCCCCAGTGCTACCAGGCGCCCGGTGAACCCACGCCTGCTTTTGCGACTGAGCCTCATCAGGTCATGGTGCTAAAGGCCGACTGCACCGCCCGTGGCATCGCGGACGCCAGCCTACCCGGAGATGCTGGCAGATGCTTCCAGCTGATAGATTTTGATCGTTTCGTGGAGCTGACAGAGCACCACATACAGTCCATGACCTGGTACTGATCATTCCGATGAGCAGTATCCCTGGCGTTGAGCCACAAACCGACAAGGAAGGATTTCTACGCAATATCGCCGACTGGTCCGAAACAGTCGCCCGTCAGCTGGCACAACAATCAGACATCGAGCTCGAGCGGGCCCATCTCGAACTCCTGCTCGCTGCCCGTACTTACTATGAGCTTTACGGCCAGGCTCCGCTGGCACGCAGTTTTGTTCGCTACCTTCAGCAGAGTACCCCTGAATTCAGCAGCATGAGCCTGATGCACTTGTTTCCACCTTCCTCCACGGCCGGCAGCTCGATCAAGCAGATCTGCCGCATGGCCGGTTTGCCGAAACCGCCTGGCTGTCTCTGAATCCGAAATTGTGTCGACGATCCGACAATCTGGTCTTCGAATGTTTGCTAGCACCTGCGATCTAGGCCACTCTTAGCCCTTCTTTGAACAAAAACAAAAATGCCAATCGGAGCATCTCTTGAGTACCAAGCCCTCAGTCAATCCTGCATCCGCCGCCCATGTCGGCAAACAGGCCGATAACGCCTGGAGCGTTCTCTTCCTGCTTTTCCTGGTCAATCTGCTGAATTTTTTCGATCGCACCATTCCGGCTGTCGTTCTGGAACCAATGCGTATCGAGTTCGATCTCAACGATTTGCAGCTCGGCATTATTGGCGCAGCGTTCACGGTGGTGTATGCGATTGCAGGTATCCCGTTGGGAAGGCTGTCTGACACAGGCACCAGAAAAAAAGTCCTGGCGGCTGGACTGACAGTCTGGAGTGGCCTGACAGCCGCCACAGGCATGGCAGGAAGTTTCATGACCCTGCTCCTCGCCCGGATGGGTGTGGGTGTTGGCGAGGCCAGCTGCGCACCCGCTGCCACCTCACTCATCGGTGACCTCTTTCCCGCAAACAAGCGCTCACGCGCGATGGGGGTCTTCATGCTCGGACTGCCGCTCGGCCTCGTACTAGCATTCTTCACGGTCGGTGCCATGGTCAAGGCCTTCGATAGCTGGCGAGCACCGTTCTTCATAGCCGCGATACCCGGCCTGATACTGGCAGTCGTCATCCTGTTCATGAAGGAACCTGCGCGCGGTGCTGCCGAGGAAACGGCGCTTGGGCAGAATGTACTCGACAAGCCACTTCGTCGTGTCCTGAGCATTCCCACAATGTGGTGGATCATTCTTTCCGGCGTTGCCGTCAACTTTGCTGCGTATGCCGGCAACGGCTATCTGGTCGCCCTCCTGCAACGCTATTACGAGCTCCCCATCGAGCAAGCGGCCATGCTGACCGGTCTCATTGTGGGTGTCACGGGACTGATTGGTCTGACCGTCGGCGGACAGATATCGGATCGAATTCATATGCGCAGCCAGACCGGACGGCTCAACTACGGCGCGCTGTGCATGGTGATAGCGGCCCTGGCAACAGGCTTTGCGCTTGACGGCGACAATGGTGTGATCGCGTTCTCTGTGCTCTTCGGCATTGGCTGGCTGACCTACTACAGCTACTACACCACGGTTTACCCAGCACTGCAGGACGTCGTGGAGCCGCGGCTACGGGCCACTGCCATGGCCTTGTACTTCGCGGGCATGTACCTGCTCGGCGGCGCCTTTGGCCTCGTGGTGGTGGGCGGCCTGTCCGACTACCTGGCAAATGAGGCCATGATGGCTGCGGGCGCGCTCGAAATGACTGAAGGATTCAGAGCGATCGGACTTCACGGGGCCATGTATCTCGTGCCGGTGACCCTTGGTATTACTGCGATCTTCGTCTTCCTGGCGGGCCGGTCCTTCCGCAAGGATCACCTGCGCATGCTCGATCAGATGAAAAGCTAAGGGGACCTCTCGACAGCAGCTTTACTTCCAAGGCCACTTCGCAGCCAGTACACTGGGAACACCACCCACCCTGCGGAGCCCGGCCTTGGATTCAACTGATTCGAATTCAGCAGTCACCAAAACCAATTTTCTCGAACGCAACGAACATAGCTTCGCGCAATACATCCGCATTCTTGGCAAGGGCAAGCGCGGTACCCGCTCGTTCAGTAGGGAAGAGGCCTGCGCAGCGATGGGACAGATACTCGATGGTCAGGTGCTGGATCTGCAGCTGGGCGCCTTTCTGATGCTATTGCGGGTCAAGGAAGAAACACCAGATGAGATTGCAGGCTTCGTCGAAGCTGCCCAGATAGAACTCGATACCCGAACCCACAATGCATTTACCGACATTCCGGTCGATCTCGACTGGAGCTCCTATGCCGGAAAGCGCCGACATGTGCCCTGGTTTCTGCTATCAATCAAGGCTTTGGCTTCTGCAGGCCATAGAATCTTCGTGCATGGTGCGGCTGGGCACACGCATGGCCGCCTCTATACCCAGGATCTTGCAGCGTCACTGCATATCCCCCTTGCATCAGACCCTGGCGAGGCAGCCTCCGCGCTCGATAAATACAACTGCGTGTTCATGCCGTTGAAGATGATCTGGCCCCGGCTGGAAGACATCATTCAGATGCGTTCGATACTCGGCTTGAGGTCGCCCATTCACTCGATGGCGCGACTATTGAACCCCTGTCGCGCACCGGCCGTCATCCAGGGCGTGTTCCATCCGCCCTATCTGGCCATTCACCAGCATGCAGGGCTAGCCCTTGGTTACAGGAGCACGCTGGTCATCAAGGGGGAAGGTGGTGAGATCGAGCGTAATCCGGACGCGAAAACCCTTGCTCACTGGACGCGCCCTGAGCAGGACCCATCGCACGGCATCGATGAGCTGCCTCCTCTATTCGAGCGACGGCACATGAAGCCGGATACGCTCGACCCATCGGCCCTCAATGCCATGTGGCGGGGCGAACTTGATGATGAGTACGGAGAGGCTGCAGTCATTTCGACCATTGAACTGGGACTGAGAGCCGTCAAGCCAGAGTCAGAGGGTCTGGCGGAAGAGGCTCGGAAGATCTGGGCAGAAAGAGACAAGTCCCTGGTGGCGCCTTATGGGCAACATGAGAGTTGCCCCCTGGGCTAGTCACTGATGTAAGACACCAAGGCCTACTTGTAGTAGGCGTTTGCCGTTTCGCTGTGATCCGTGACGTCGCGAACAGCGGCCAGCTCGGGCACCTGCTCCTTGAGCGTTTTCTCAACGCCACTCTTCAAGGTGATATCCACTGCTGAGCAACCCTGGCAACCACCGCCAAATTTCAGCACCGCCACTTTGTCTTCGGTCACCTCGACCAGGCTGACTTCCCCGCCATGGGAGGCCAGGCCTGGATTGATTTCCGAATAAAGGATGTAATTGATGCGATCGGCCAGTGGGGCATCGGCGCCGACCCTGGGCGCCTTGGCGTTCGGCGCCTTGATGGTGAGCTGACCACCAAAGCGTTCGGTATTGAAATCGACCACCGCATCTTCAAGATACGGCAGGCTTGGCGTATCGAGATACAACATGAAATGTTCGAGCGGCACCTTTTCATCCGTCTCGATGACTTCTTCTGGTTTGCAGTAGGCAAGGCAGGTTTCTGCCTGACGCGTGCCAGGTTGCGTGACAAAGACGCGAACCGCCATGCCCTCGACATCCTGCTTTTTCAGCAACTGACCCAGGTACTCTTGTGCGCTCTCGCTGATAGTTACCATGATGCAGGAATGGCCCTCAAACCGTATTGAAATGAATAGTCAGTCTAACCGCTTCGCTGCGTGCAAAGAAGGCAGCAAACGCCGACCAGGTATTACATGTGGGCAATTGTACCACGCTGCAAGGCTTTGAGAGCAGAAAGCACGGATTTCGCAGCAGGTTCTGGTATCATGCAGCGTTCTTTAATTCGTCTCACGATCAGCAGCCCATAGCCTATGACCTCAAGCACACGTCCCGACACGCAGAACACCGGCCGCAAAAAAACCGCCGCCTGGATCAAACTCGACAGCATACTCGCCGAGCGGATCATGGTACTCGATGGCGCGATGGGCACGATGATTCAGAGCTATGGCCTGGAAGAAGAGGACTATCGCGGCGACGTGTTCAGCGATCATCCTTCGGATCTGAAAGGCAACAACGATCTGCTGTGCATGACGCGCCCAGCCTTGATCGAAGAGATCCACAAGGCCTATCTGGATGCCGGCGCGGACATCATCGAGACCAACAGCTTCAACGCCACCCGGGTTTCACAGGGTGAGTATGGTCTCGAACATATCGTCTATGACCTGAATCTGGCCGCTGCTAAAGTCGCCAAAGCGGCGGCTGATGCGAAAACTGCAGAAACCCCAGACAAGCCGCGCTTTGTCGCGGGCGTGCTCGGCCCGACTTCACGCACCGCCTCGCTATCGCCAGACGTCAACGATCCAGGTTTCCGGAACATTACCTTCCAGGGCCTGGTGGACAACTATTATGAGTCGATGAAAGGCCTGCTCGATGGTGGCGCCGACATCATCATGATCGAGACCATATTCGATACGCTCAATGCGAAGGCCTGCATCTTCGCAGTTCAGCAGTTCTTCATAGATAACGACATCGAACTGCCGGTCATGATCTCTGGCACGATTACCGATGCTTCCGGCCGTACCCTATCGGGGCAGACCACCGAAGCGTTCTGGATTTCCATGTCGCACGCCCGACCCTTGAGCATCGGGCTGAACTGTGCGCTTGGTGCAGACGCGCTGCGCCCTCATGTGGAAGAACTGTCCAACAAGGCGGACTGTTTCGTCAGCGCGCACCCGAACGCCGGACTGCCAAACGAATTCGGCGAATATGACCAGACACCCGAACAGATGGCCGAGATTGTCGAAGGCTTCGCCCGTGATGGTTTCGTCAATATCATCGGTGGCTGTTGCGGATCCATGCCGTCGCATATCGAGGCGATTGCCAAAGCTGTTGCCAAATACAAGCCTCGACAGATTCCCGAGCTCGAGCCAAGGCTCAGGCTTTCCGGTCTGGAAGCCTTTGTACTTACCGACAACATCCGCTTCGTCAACGTCGGGGAACGAACCAACGTGACTGGTTCGCGGCGCTTCCTGCGATTGATCAAGGAAGAACAGTATGAGGAAGCGCTCGATGTCGCGCTGGACCAGGTCGTCAACGGCGCCCAGATCATCGACATCAACATGGACGAGGGCATGCTCGACGCCGTCGAGGTCTTGCCCAAGTTCCTGAACCTGCTGGCAGCAGAGCCTGACATCTCGCGAGTCCCGATCATGGTCGATTCGTCGAAGTGGGAAGTCATCGAGGCCGGCCTGCGCTGCATTCAGGGCAAGGCTGTGGTCAACTCGATCAGCCTCAAGGAAGGTGAGACAGAGTTTATCCACAAGGCGAAGCTGTGCATGCGCTATGGTGCAGCTGTCGTTGTCATGGCCTTCGATGAAGACGGTCAGGCGGATACCTTCAAGCGCAAGACCGAGATCTGCAAGCGCAGCTACGACGTGCTGACCGGCATCGGCTTTCCGCCGCAGGACATCATTTTTGATCCGAACATCTTTGCCATTGCGACCGGCATTGATGAGCATAACAATTATGCCGTCGACTTCATCGAAGCCTGCCGCTGGATCACTGACAACCTGCCCCACGCCAATATTTCCGGCGGCGTCAGTAACGTCTCATTTTCCTTCCGCGGCAACGATCGCGTACGTGAGGCCATTCACTCGGTGTTCCTGTATCACGCCATCAATAACGGCATGAACATGGGCATCGTCAACCCGGCACAGCTCGAGGTGTATGACGACATCCCCGCCGATCTGAAGGATCTTGTCGAAGATGTCGTGCTCAACAAGCACGAGGGCGGCACGGAAGCGCTGCTCGAGAAAGCCGAGAGCTATAAGGGCACTGGCGAAGTCGCCGAAGCCGAAAAGCTCGAATGGCGCGACTGGCCTGTGACGAAGCGGCTTGAACACGCACTGGTGAAAGGCATCAATGCCTTCATTATCGAAGATACCGAGGCCGCCAGACTGGAAGCCAAACGGCCAATAGACGTCATCGAAGGCCCACTGATGGCCGGTATGAACGTGGTAGGCGACCTATTCGGATCCGGCAAGATGTTCCTGCCCCAGGTCGTCAAGAGTGCCCGGGTCATGAAGCAGTCAGTGGCCCATCTCATCCCCTTTATCGAGGCCGAGAAAACCGGCAAGAGCAAGGCCAAGGGAAAGATCCTGATGGCCACGGTCAAGGGTGACGTCCACGATATCGGCAAGAACATCGTCGGGGTAGTGCTGCAGTGCAACAACTACGAAGTCATCGACCTCGGCGTCATGGTCTCGGCAGAAAAGATTCTGGACACCGCCCGCAAGGAAAAGGTGGACATTATCGGCCTCTCGGGACTGATCACGCCTTCCCTCGATGAAATGGTACATGTTGCCAAGGAAATGCAGCGTCTGGACTTCCAGATCCCACTCATGATCGGCGGTGCGACGACATCGAAGGCACATACAGCGGTCAAGATCGAGCCGCGTTACAGTAATGATGCGGTGGTGTACGTCACCGACGCGTCACGATCGGTGAGCGTAGCCACCAAACTGATCAGCGAGACGCAGAAGGACGAGTATGTCGCCAGCATCAAGAGCGAATACGAGGACGTGCGCGTGCGTCGTAGTCAGCGCGAGCCCGCCCAGGTCAGCGTGCCTTACCCAGAAGCCGTCAAGCGTGGTCTGAAGCTGGATTTTTCGAGCTACCAGCCGCCGAAACCGACATTTACTGGCCTGAAGGTCTTCGATAACTATCCTCTCGAGGAGCTGGTCGACTATATCGACTGGACGCCATTCTTCATTTCGTGGGAACTGGTTGGGAAATACCCGAAAATTCTGGAAGACAAGGTCGTCGGTGAGGCCGCGACGCAGCTGTTCAAGGATGCCCAGGCCATGCTCCGCCGGATCATCGACGAACAGCTGCTGGAGGCGAAGGCCGTGATAGGTTTCTGGCCCGCCACGCGCACCGGACCAGATTCGGTCACCATCGACACGGCTGAAGAGGGCGACATCACGCTCGAGCATCTCCGTCAGCAGACCGAGCGCAACCGCTCGGGAAAGACCTCTTCACAGTCCCAGTGCCTCAGCCTGGCTGATTACGTTGCGCCAGCCGACTCTGGCGTACAGGACTACATGGGTGGCTTTGCCGTCACCGCAGGCATTGGCGCGGAAGAACTGTCGAAGCAGTTCGAAGCGAAGAACGATGACTACAACAGCATTATGGTCAAGGCGCTGGCGGACCGGCTGGCAGAAGCGCTGGCCGAGCGTATGCACGAACGCGTCCGGAAGGAGTTCTGGGGCTATGCCGAGGACGAGACACTCGACAATACGGCCCTGATCAAGGAGCGTTATCAGGGCATACGTCCGGCGCCTGGTTACCCGGCCTGCCCCGACCATACCGAAAAGGCGAAGCTGTTCCGCATTCTTGATGTCGATCAGAAGATCGGGCTGCGGCTGACTGAAAGCTTTGCCATGTATCCGGCGGCAGCTGTGAGTGGCTGGTACTTCTCGCACCCTGAGTCAAAATATTTCAATGTGGGCAAATTGCAGAAGGACCAGGTGAATACCTACGCCGAGCGCAAGGGCATGTCAGTGCAGGAAATAGAACGCTGGATGGGCTCGAGCCTTGGCTACGACACCTGAGGCAGACAATATGAAGTCAGCGGAGACAGAGAATAGATCCAGTGACGACACCGTCGCTGGCAGTAAGGCCGAAAAGCAGCCAGAAGAGACGAGCGGACTATCAATGCTGAGCCTGATCGGCAGCATCTTTGCAGCCGCCTTCGGCGTGCAGAGCAGCAAAGCCCGCGAACGTGACTTCAGTCAGCGTTCGCCCCTGCCCTTCATCATTGGCGGGGTCCTGTTCGGCATACTGTTCGTGGTGACGCTTGTGGTCGTCGTCAGCATGGTGCTGCCGGACTGATGCACTTCGTCCGGCCAGCGCCTGTCATCGATAGGAGTGCCTGGGCTAGCGGGTAGATACCCAGAGCAGCATGCCACCGGCAATGCACAGAATCAGCATGAAGGCTGCAAAGGCATCAGCCTTGCTGTCGCTGGTATCAGTGCCGTCGTACTTGCTGAGTATATCCTGCGACTCATGATCGATATCGCCGTGGTGGTCGTTGCCATGACCCGCTGCAGATGCGGTATTGGCTGCATTATTTTGCTGATGACGTGCGGCGTCATTGGCGAAAGCTTCTTTCGCCGGCCCGTAGTGACGAGAATGTTTCGGTTCCACAATATCTCCCTGATTGATAATAGTTTGTTCTTGTAAATTCACGGAAATCAGTTCAGCCGAGGCCAGTAGTCCCGCTTAATTGACCCACGAATCCAGCCGCGAAAATGGCGAAGAAGGAGCCAATCAGGTTTAAAACAGGTATACTATGACACGAATTTTTTTCTGGCACGAGACTTATGTATCAATACGATAAGCACGATCAGGTGATCATAGAAGAGCGCGTGAAGCAGTTCCGCGACCAGACCCGGCGCTATCTGAACGGCCAGCTCAGCGAAGAAGAGTTTCTACCGCTGCGCCTGCAGAACGGCCTTTATGTTCAGCGTCTTGCGCCAATGCTGCGTATTGCCGTGCCTTACGGCATGCTCAACAGCGCGCAGCTCAGACGTCTGGCCCATGTTAGCCGCAATTACGACAAGGGCTTTGCGCACTTTACCACTCGACAGAATCTCCAGCTGAACTGGCCTACAGTCAAGGATTCGCCGGATATCCTGGCGGAGCTGGCCGAAGTGCAGATGCACGCGGTCCAGACCAGTGGTAATTGTATTCGCAACACCACCACAGATCAGTATGCTGGCGTAACGCCAGATGAGATCGTCGACCCACGCCCATACTGCGAGATCATCAGGCAGTGGTCGACCTTCCATCCTGAGTTCGCCTTTTTGCCGCGCAAGTTCAAGATTGCCGTCAATGCCTGCCCGGAAGTCGATCGTGCAGCGACGCAGGTCCACGACATCGGCGTGCATCTGGTTCGTAATGACGCTGGTGAGATCGGCTACAGAATACTGGTCGGCGGTGGCCTGGGCCGAACGCCCATGATCGGCTCCGTGATACGGGAGTTCCTGCCTGAGCTGGACCTGCTGACTTATCTCGACGCTATTCTACGGGTCTATAACCGCTATGGGCGCCGGGACAACAAGTACAAGGCGCGCATCAAGATACTCGTCAAGGCTCTGAGCCCTGAAACCTTTGCTGAAAAGGTCGAGGCCGAGTGGGCACATTTCAAGGATGGTGAAGGCCGTATCACTGCCGAAGAGCTCGCGCGCGTGCAGAGCTACTTTGTAGACCCTGCTTACGAAGATTTCGGCAGCCGTGCCGATGATCTCGAAAACACCCTGAAACAGCAGTGCGCAGAGAACACCTATTTCGCAAACTGGCTGCGTCGCAATACCGCCGCGCACAAGCGCCCCGGTTATCGCATCGTCACCATGTCGCTGAAAAAGATTGGCATCCCACCGGGCAATGTCAGCGATCATCAGCTGGACGCGCTCGCAGATCTTGCTGACGAGTACAGCTTTGGCGAAGCCCGCGTAACACATGAGCAGAACATTGTGCTGGCTGATGTGAAGGTAGACCAACTGTTCACGCTGTGGGAGAAGATCAAGCCGCTTGGCTTCGCAACACCGACGCTCGGTACGCTGGCGGATATCATCTGCTGCCCCGGCGGCGACTACTGCGCCCTGGCCAATGCGAAGTCCATTCCAGTGGCCGAGGCCATTCAGGTGGAGTTCGATGACCTCGACTTCCTCTACGACCTTGGTGACCTCGATATCAATATTTCGGGCTGCATGAACGCCTGTGGCCACCATCATGTCGGTCATATCGGCATTCTCGGCGTCGACAAGAAGGGCGAAGAGTGGTACCAGATTTCGATTGGCGGCCAGGCTGGCAAGGTGACTGCGCTGGCGAAGATTCTCGGCCCTTCGTTCGCTCGCTCGGATGTTCCGCAGGTCGTGCGCAAACTGGTGGACGTCTATGTCGAACACAGACAGCCTGAAGAGCTCTTCGTCGATACTTACAATCGCCTCGGAATAGACCCATTCAAGGAGCGAATCTATGCCAAATCTCATTAAGATACCGGTTCGCGCAGATCATTCTGAAGCGAAGCTGGTCGATCACGAGTGGAGCCGGCTGGAAAAAGACCTGTCGCCTGAAGCGCTTGGGTCACAGGTTGAGCAAGCGTTGAAATCAGCCTACGGGGTACTTGTATACTGGGAGGACGCACTCGCCGCCGGCCTGGAAGGCGCACAAGTTCAGCATGATCTTGGTCTGACCGCTGACAATTTCGGCGTCTGGTTCGACAGCGACGATGAGGTCGAAGCGCTTGGGAAAGGTGCTCAGCAGTTTCCGCTCATCGCCTTGCACTTTCCGAAGTTTGTGGATGGCAGGAGCTACTCCAGTGCCTATCTGCTGCGCAGCCGCTTTGGCTTTACCGGTGAGTTACGGGCAGTTGGCGATGTACTGGTCGACCAGCTGTTCTTCATGCGCCGCTGTGGTTTCGACGCCTTCGAGCTTCGGGCCGACAAGCTCGTGGAAGACGCACTGACTGCACTGAATGCCTTTTCCGTGAAGTACCAGGGCAGCATCGATCGAAGTGAGCCTCTGTTCCGCATCGAAGATCGGCCCGCGGCCAGCGCCTGATATCTGCCCGATCGTGGCAACGTTAGCAGTTGCCACGGTTCAGGCGTTTACATCTTCGGCTGATGCATCAGGCTCATAAGCCGGGTCCAGCCACGGTCAATGGCGACCGAGGCGGCTATACCAAACTTCTCCGCCAGATTCTTCGGCTCTTCATAGCTCACCTGATATACGTCCGCAACCTTCGCTGAAGCCTGCAGGTAGTCATCGCTGGTCAGTATTTCGTCGATGAGCTTCTTGTCTATGGCGCGCTGCCCGTACCATATTTCGCCCTTGCTGACCTCTTCGATATCGACCACCGGACGGTTCGTGGACACGAACTCCTTGAACAGCACATGGGTCTCGTGCAGGTCATCCAGGAACTTCGCTCTGCCCTGCTCAGTGTTTTCGCCCAGTATCGTCAGTGTTCGCTTGTACTCACCTGCCGTGAGGACCTCGACATCGATGTCATTCTTTTTCAGCAGCCTGTGCACGTTCGGCACCTGGGCGACCACGCCGATTGAGCCAATGATGGCGAAAGGCGCCGCAATGATCTTGTCTGCCAGACAGGCCATAAGATAGCCACCGCTGGCCGCAACCTTATCGACGCAGACCGTCAGCGGAATATTGCGCGCCTTGATTCGACCAAGTTGCGATGCTGCCAGGCCATAGCTATGCACCATGCCACCTGGGCTTTCGAGCCTTACAACGACTTCGTCAGTGGGACGGGCCAGGGTAAGTACGGCCGTAATCGACTCACGCAGAGAGTCGACTTCGGAGGCTTTTATATCACCATCGAAATCCAGCACATAGACACGCTTACGCCCATCATCGTCAACTGCTTCTTCCTTTGATAAAGCAGTGTCTGTCGCCTTCGCAGTGTCAGCGCTCTTCCCTGAGGCGTCACGCTCTATGGTCGCGCCACGTTTTTCACCCGAGGCAGCTTTGGACGGCAAGGCCTTGAGTGCAGCCTTCTCGGCAAGTTTGGCTTCCTTCTTTCGAGCCTTGTATTCGAGTTTCTCGGCCTTCTGCTCGATCTTTTCGCGCGATTTCAGCCAGAGCTCATCGTGAATCTTGTGCTCGAGCACCCGCCGCATTCTGTCAAAGCGGTCGTTGAGATTCTTGATGCGCAGGAGCCCATCCTGCTTGTCCTTCTGGCGCTGGCTAATAGCGACGATCGAGCCGACAATGATGATGAAGGCTGCGACCAGCGTGACCGTCTTGGCCAGAAACAGACCGTACTGCAGTAAAAATTCCAAAAGTATTTCCTCGGTGTGGCTGGGGTTCGGGCTGCCTGGCTCAGGACAGCACCCCTGAAAAATTCATGGGCAAGCCGAAAGGGATGAGCTGTATATTGTGGCGGACAGTAAAAAAACAAGGCTGTTGACAGCTCAGGACATTGCCCATAAAGTCTTTTGCCAATAAGATTTCCACTGAACCAGACCACCATACGAACAGGATAAGAATTATGGCAGTGCAACAAACATTTGAAAAACTGAAAAACAACTTCAACTCTGATGCCGCTCAGGGTCTGGACCTGGTATTTCAGTTCGATATCGAAGATGGTGAGAACGCACACCTGATCGTGAAGGACGGCAAGTGCGATCTTGGTGAAGGCAACCACCCTGATCCATCTGTAACCCTGATCATGGATGAGCAGACTTTCCAGAACATCGTCAGCGGCGAAACTGACGGCATGCAGGCATTCATGGCTGGTCAGCTGCGCGCTGAAGGCGACATGATGCTGGCCATGAAGCTGGGTGAACTGTTCAACATGGGCTAGTTGCCCAGGCGGGATTCTGCTTGCAGAGTGATAGCGAGCAGAGTCTCATTGTTCTGCTCGCCCCGATTTTCCCCTGGCACGTCCCTATTTCCAGTTTTGCACGGCATCGAAAGCAGGCGCAGTCAAAGGCCTTGCCTTGAGGCCATCTGTCCCCAGCACTATCGCATAGCGCGCACCATGACTCATTGGCATGTAAACCGCTGCGCCATATTTGGCATCAACCCAGGGCAGATCGTACTCCCGGCTCAGGCTCCACAGATCCGGCATCACTCGTTCTTCATCGAAGCTGAGATCATAGACGCTGCGGATGCCCGCCTTTTCGTCACTGACACTGCCATATCGTCCTGAGAGGCGTTCTATTTCGTAGAAAGGCGCAGTACCGAATAGTCTGAGTGGGCCTTTCAGACTGATGAATCGAGCGTCCACCATCCAGAAGTCACCATGCAGTGGCGCTTTGAACACACGTTCATCGGGATATAGCAGCGTCGCCTGGAAGGTCTGGCGATCGAGCTTTTCAAAGCTGATGGTGGCGACGATGCCATTATCTCGCGCCTGCAGCATGCCATCGAGCTGGTAGTAAAACAGGCCAGCACCGCCGGCCATTGTTAATACGCCGAGCCAGAGGGTGACTCTGATCGCGGTGAAAATTCGGCCCATACTGTAGTCAGCTTACCTTGAAGCCGAGTTCTTTCAGGCTCTCGGCAGCAAACTGCAGTAGTTCCGTATTGCCTTCGAGGTTACGTGTCAGACTGTCGACAAAGTATTCGAGAGACGTCAGCGCATCAGCCAGCGTTTCGAGAAAGTGAGCATCATCTCTCTGCTTGAGACCTGCGCCATCCTCACCCAGAAATTTCTGCTGAATGCAGGCAATCGTTGCCTGCACGATCTTGGCCGCATTGTCATGCTCGAGCATGGCCATGGCTCCACGAATCGCATCGAGCGTGTCGGGCACGTTAGCCAGATGCAGCTGATCCCCGCCCGACTCCAGGTAGGCTGTGATCGATTTCTTTGCCAGCAACAGGCCTGTTTTTGACTCTTCGACCACGACGTCATGGGCGTTGCGGAAATATGGCGTCATGCCGGGTCGCGTCGAATCGCCACCAGCACGTTGCAGCAACTGGTCGGCCATGCGATCCGTTTCCATTGTCAGTCCGCCGCGCTCGAGCAGCAGAATAGCCTGCTCGACAATGAGCAGGGCATCGGCGACCGCCGCCATTTCCTGATACTGATCAGTACCTGGCTCCAGCGTCAATGGTTGGCTACCACCCTCAGACTGCAGCGCCCCCAGACGCACAGCAATATGTCCCGCCACCTGACCAAGCTTTGGCAGACTGAGCATGGTCAGGGTATGGCCGAGACGCGTAAGACTATCAACAATCTGGCCGAGCCCATTTTCTTCGCTGTCCATACCGCGCTCGATAATATCGAGCTTGTCTTTGATGAGGCCGATCTCTTCCTGCAATGCCGTAGTCACTGCCGCCAGCACATCCGCGCCGGGACCCATCAACAATTCCTTGTGAGCCAGGAAAGTGTGGCTGTCCAGCACCTCGGCATCCGAAACATGGTAGAAGTCCAGCAGGGCCTGTGCCGCGTCCGATCTGTGACGATCGCGAGCAATCCAGTGCAGAAGGTCCTTGCTGACGATTTCAGAGACAGTCTTCGAGGTAGACAGCCGGCCAGTGGCGACGGCCTCCTTGAAGTAACGTTCGACACGCATTAGAAGCTGCTTGCGTGCAGCCGGTAGGGGGCCAAGCGAGATAACCGAAGCCGCCGCCTGTTGCAGCAATCGCCAGAACTGCGACATGGTGCTGCCTTCACAGATCTTGAGCATGCCTTCAGCGGCTCTTGATACCAGCTTGCTACCGATTTCCAGATCTTCGTAACGGGTCTTTCGCAATAGCGCCAGCAGACCTACCTGATACATATGCCGTAGACGGCGAGCCCGCATTTCGAACACGTCCTGCTCGATGCCCTGCACCACCTGGGGCTGAATATCCTTCGGAAGCTCAATGTCGACGAAGTAACTTTCAGGCAGCGCTTTCGCATCGCGAATCAGCCGATACTGGTTGATGATATCGAGCAGCAGCTCCGGGTTGTCTTCCCGACGCTTGCGGAAATATTCAACATAACGTCGCAGTACATACAGTAGCTGATTCAGAGCAGCGAGCAGGCCATCCTTGCTCTGCTGTGCATCGACAGGCACTTCATTGGCCAGTGCCACGGCTTCGTTCGCCAGCAGTGTTGCGCCATCGAGTTCGATAAGCACAAAAATGCCGCGTAGCTGGTGCAGAAAATCTATACAGTTCTGCAGCTCCTCACCATTCTCCCGATTTTCGTGGAAGCGCTCGAGGCTTTGCTCTGCCTGTTCAATTGTAAGTCCGAGCTCAGCTTCGACCAGGTCGAAGGAGACCGACTTCTTTGCTATCCCACCGGGATCAACCATAAATTCAACACCCTACTTCTAGGCACCCGAAAGGTGTCCGTCTGACCGACAATAAAGGCAGACTCTGATATTCGACTGATGTACGAACCGTATCTGGTTCTAAGTCTAGCTCAATTCGGAAACTTGGCAGTAAGCCTGCATTACGGACTGGACAGCAGGCTTACCCTCATGACTCAGAGTGGCCAGCGAAGTGAGCGATGCAGCCTGGACCGCACGCTAAGACGAAAGGAAGACCACGGTCCCAACATCGCGAGACCGCTTCAGAGATGTGAGCTGCGGATCAGCCGAAGCCTACCACTGCAAGCTCCGCCACAAGGCCGGGCTGTCCGGCTTTTCGATAGCAGACAGTCTGCTGTCGTGCGCTTCCAGTTCCGCGGCCGAGGCAGCGATAACGGTCAGGCGTGGACGTTCTGCCGGCAAAATCCAGCGATGCGAAGATTCTGACTCTGCACCATCGTCATCCCCATACAGTCCCAGGCTAGTCTGGCCGCCAGTCATCAGTAGATAGACATCTGCCAGTATTTCAGCATCCAGCAGGGCGCCGTGCAGCTCCCGCTGACTGTTGTCGACACCGTAGCGCTTGCAGAGGGCATCCAGACTATTGCGCTGCCCTGGGTGCTTTTTCCGCGCCATGAGCAAGGTATCTATCACGCCGCAATGATCGGCGATACAGCCATGGGCCTGAAGTAGTTTCAGTTCGTGGTCGAGAAAGCCGATATCGAACGCGGCGTTGTGAATGATCAGCTCGCCGTCACGGATGAAGTCCATGAAGGCATCGGCGACGTTACGGAACAGCGGCTTGTCAGCCAGGAACTCGTCCGACAGTCCGTGCACTTCGAGCGCGCCGATATCGACTTTGCGCTCAGGATTGATGTACACGTGAAAGTGGCGGCCAGTCAGCCGGCGATCGACAATTTCCACACAGCCGATCTCGATAATGCGATGCCCTTCGCCGGGCTCAAGACCAGTTGTTTCGGTATCAAGAACGATTTGGCGCATGACTGTACACGACTCCCTTGTTGGCCAGCGCATCCGCCAGGTCGTTGAGGGGATGACCGCTATGACCCTTGACCCAATGCCAGTGCACATCGTGTCGCCCAGTCGCGGCTTCGAGCGCCATCCAGAGGTCCTGGTTCTTCACCGGCTTGCCGGCGCTGTTCTTCCAGCCCTTCTTCTTCCAGCCATGAATCCAGCTGGTAATCCCCTGACGGACGTACTGCGAATCGGTATAGAGTTCCACACGGCACGGCTCGGTGAGCGCATTCAGGGCTTCGACCGCAGCAGTGAGTTCCATCTGATTGTTGGTGACGTCAGGCGCGCCGCCAAATAGCTCTTTCTGTTTGCCCTGGAACTGCATGACAGCACCCCAGCCGCCTGGGCCGGGGTTGCCCTTGCAGGCCCCATCGGTATAGATCGTTATCGTCTTCAAGTAGATCCTGTCGTTTTCGAGGTGATGCGCAGGGGGATGACCAACGCTCAGTGCGAGTGATCGGTATTCTCGTCATCGTAGGCCGCGTCCTCGTAAGCAGCCTCTCTATACGCGGCCATATTGAGCACGGCCGCACTGCTACGAATTTTAGGACGCCACGCCGTTTTCAGGGGAATCATACTACCCACCTGCTTCTGGCTTACGCAAACATAAAAGCCGCCCAGCGGCAATTTGAGCCGTCGAGCAAGACGCTCCAGTAGCCCGGGCTGGTCTTCGGCTACAGCCCTTGCGGCTGAACTCCCCCCTTTCAGTAGTGTTCCAAAGAGACGGTATTCCATTCGCCGCGCACTCAGGTCCAGCAGACTGCACCAGTCTTCGAGCCGCGAGCCGCTGAGGAAACGGCCCGCCCAAGGCACTTTGCGCCGTCTGGTAATCAGACGCATGAAGCCCCACAGACTATATGGGTTGAAGCCCACCACCACGACATGACCGCCCGAGCGCAGGACTCGCGATGCCTCACGCAGCACCTGGTGCGGATGGGCGCTCACATCGAGGGTATGGTGCAGAATCACGAGGTCAACAGAGTCACTGGCGATCGGCAACAAATGCGCCTGGCACGGCAATACGCTCTCAAGCTGCCCACTTGGACGGGCCGTGGCGATGATACGGTGACCAAGCAGGCTGCCGGCACCAATGTCTGCGGTATCCGACAGCACCACCTCAAGCTGGTGGTATCCGAAAAAGCGCTGTACGCAGGCCGTCACAGTGGCGCGCTCAGCAGCCAGCAGGGACTGCCCGGCAGCAGATTCAAACCATTTTGCCCAGGCCTTTGACGACGGCATGCGGACACCTCGCTCAAACTGGTAATGTCGAATGCTTCATCTTACATTGGCCAGAAGATGCGGTATAGTCTTTCAAACACAGCTGATGGATGATGATTTTGACAGGATCGATACACCCTGCGCGGATCGAACTGGAGGCCGTGCCTGCCTTCAACGACAATTATATCTGGTGCTTCAGACGCATCGACTCCCCGCTCACCTGGGTAGTCGATCCCGGTCAGGCTGCGCCTGCGATCGCCTATCTTGAGACCAGGGGCCTGAAGCTGGCAGGCATCCTGTTGACACACCATCATCCCGACCACACTGGCGGCGTTGGTCAGCTCATCAGCGAGTGCTGGCATATTGAGGGTGAATGTCCGGTATTTGGCAGTCGGCAGTCCGCACGTGCAGACCGCATACCCCACATTAACCGGCCGCTCGGGGCTGGTGAGCAGTTCGAGGCTGCCGGCCTCACCTTCGAGACCCTCTCGGTGCCGGGACATACGCTCGATCATGTTGCCTTCTTCACCGACTCCCCTCTGGAACTGGCGAATACTCACAGGCTCAGCGTACTTGAAAAGGCCGCCTGCGGCGCCGACGCTGTGCCCCCGAATGGGGCAAGTGCGCGTCCTCTGCTATTCTGTGGAGACACACTTTTTTCTGCTGGCTGTGGCCGCCTGTTCGAGGGGACACCAGAACAGATGCTGAATTCCCTTGATTCCATGGCCTCACTGCCGGCATCGACCATGGTTTGCTGCGGGCACGAATACACACTTGCAAACCTGGCATTCACAGCCGGGGCCTGGCCAGACAACAAGGCTCTTCCTGGCTATCGCGATGTCTGTGAACGCCTGCGTGAAGCCGGCGAGCCCACATTGCCGTCGAGCCTGGCCATCGAACACAGGATCAATCCTTTCATGAACCCTGAACTTACCCGATTTACAGACAGCGACACCGATAACGCTGAAAATTGCGGCAAGGGACAGCGTATGCCATCCGCTGACCAGCGTCTGCAAGCCTTCACCCAGCTGCGCGCAGCAAAGGATAAAGCCTAGTGCGTAGCCTCGCTGTATTGCTGTGTACGCTTGCGATGCTCACCTCGCCCGTATCAAATGCGGAAAATGCTGAGGCGACCGGTCTTAATGCGACAGCGTCCGTGACGCACGCAGGTGCAGTGCGACTGAACGACCCTGGCGAGCCAGGCGGCGCAGTGAAGTTGCCGACTGCGAAACCCGCCATCTGGAATCGCATTCGTCAGGGCCTCAGTCTTTATCAGCACGAGAATCATCCTCGCATCGACGACGAGATCCGTTTCCTGAAAAGGAATCCGAGCTATCTCGACATCACGCTGCGACGAGCTCAGCCCTATCTCTACTACATCGTGACCGAGGCCGAAAAGCGCAACATACCACTGGAATTTGCACTGCTGCCGATCGTCGAAAGTGCTTACGATCCTTTCGCCTATAGTCACGGTCGTGCTGCTGGTCTATGGCAGTTCATTCCCATGACCGGACAACGATTCAAACTGCGTCAGAGCTGGTGGTACGACGGACGCCGCGACGTCTATGCCTCGACTCAGGCGGCCTTTCAGTATCTCAATGCGCTGAACCGTTTTTTCGGTGGTGACTGGCTGCATGCGCTGGCTGGCTACAATGCTGGCGAAGGTAATGTGCGCAAGGCCGTGAATGCCAATAAGGCGCGCAAGCGACCCTACGGCTATTGGCACCTCAAGCTACCGAGGGAAACCGAACTCTATGTGCCGCGACTGATGGCCATCGCTCGCGTTGTGGCGAATCCTGCCGCTTACGGCGTTACCCTGCCCTATATCGCGGATGAGCCCTTTTTTGAAGTGGTTGAAATCAAGTCACAGATCGACCTGGCGCAGGCAGCGAAGCTCGCCAACCTGTCCATCGACGACATTTACCGTATGAATCCCGGATTCAATCAGTGGGCCACTGATCCGGATGGCCCGCACCGTCTGCTCATTCCGAAGACGCATGCCACAGCTTTCCGGACAGAACTGGCCCTGCTGCCATCATCCCAACGTCTGAAATGGCATCGTTACCTCGTCAAGAGTGGCGATACACTTGGTCATATTGCTCAGCGTTTCAAGACCACCCGTGCCGTCGTCAGGGATGTCAACCAGATCGAAGGCGACAATCTGAAGATCGGCCAGGCGCTATTGATTCCCACGGCATCGAAACGCGACGAGCATTACACGCTCAACGTCAACAACCGGGTGCAGCAGGCGATTGCGAACGTGAATCCGCGCGCCGGCAGTAGCAAGATCGTGCATAAGGTAGAGGCTGGTGATACGCTCTGGGATCTGGCCAACACTTATGATGTCAGTGTCGGACAATTAGCCAAGTGGAACAGTATGGCGCCAGGCGATCCATTGCGATCCGGTGCCAGCCTCACGTTGTGGGTCCCGGCCGAGATCACCAAGCGTCCGGGCAGCATTGCACTGAACGGTGTGAATCCGCAGAATACTGTGCGTAAATTTGGCTATACCGTTCGCGATGGCGACTCAATTTCCAAGATCGCCGGACATTACAATGTTTCCATGGACGACCTGTTACGCTGGAACTCAATCAGACCAGGTAGCATCCTGCGTCCTGGGCAACGGCTCACGGTGTTTGTGGACGTTACCCAGCTCTCGCGTTGAGGGCCGCATAACAATGATATGAAAGGGGTTTTTGAATATGGCTCATGAATCAACCGATTCATTCCTGAGACGCTGCTTACTCACCCTCCCCGTAGTCGTCATGCTCTTTTCCCCCGCGGCTTCCTCTCTGGCTCAGGAGGCTGAACAGGCACCTGCCAAAGCTGAAGCCCCGGCAGAGGCTGGCAAGGCTGCCGTCACCACGACCAGCAGCTTCGCCCTCCGCGGCGAGCCGAAATACCAGGAAGGCTTCGGACATTTCGAATACGCCAACCCGGATGCGCCCAAGGGTGGCAGTCTGCGACGTTCTGCCGTAGGCACCTTCGACAACCTGCATCGCTACGCGCAGCGCGGTACGCCTGCCACGGCTTCAGACGGCCTGTACGACCCGCTGATGAAGGGCTCGCTGGATGAACTGGATGTTTATTATCCTCTGATCGCAGAAAAAATCAGTTACCCGTCCGATTACAGCTTCCTGCGTTTCCACATCAATCCGAAAGCCACCTTTCAGGACGGCAAGCCGATCACCGCAGAATCAGTCAAATTCTCCTTCGAGAAGTTCGCTGAGGAAGGTGTACCGCAGTTCAAGAAGTACTACAGCTTCGTCAAGGATATTGAGGTCGAGGACAAACAGACAGTCACCTTTCATCTCGAAGGCGCCAACCGCGAGGAAATGGCGTCGCTGCTGTCACTGAAGATTCTGCCCGAACATTACTGGGGCAGCCGTAATTTCAGCGAGCCCAGCAAGGAGATTGCCATCGGCAGTAGTGGCATGACCATCGACAACTTCAAGCTGGGCCAGTATATCGAGTACCGGCATCTCGACGATTACTGGGCCAAGGATCTTCCAGTCAATAAAGGCAGTAACAATTTCGATATCGTTCGCTACGATTACTACCTGGACGCCAACGTCGCCTTCGAAGGCTTCAAGTCAGGTCAGTTCGAATTCTGGGAAGAAACCCAGGCCAAGAACTGGGCGACTGCCTATGATTTCCCTGCGCTCGATGAAGGCAAGGTCAAGCGCGAAGCCCTCGAACACTCGCTGCCTCAGGCGACTTCAGGCTTCATTTTCAATACCCAGAGACCGCTGTTCAAGGACCGCCGGGTCAGGGAGGCCTTGAGCTATCTGCTCGATTTCGAATGGATGAACAAGGCGCTGTTCTACGATCAGTACACCCGCACACGTTCGTATTTCACCAATACTGATTACGCTTCGAGTGGACTTCCTTCTGAAGAAGAACTCGCGATTCTCAAGCCGATGACATCGCTTGTTCCACCACAGGTGTTCGACAAGGCTTTCGAGCTGCCTGAAACCAAGGGCGACGGCAATATACGCACCCAGATGCGGGCGGCACTGGCACTGCTCAAGAAAGCCGGCTGGACCTTGAAGGATGGCCGTCTCATCAACGACAAAGGCGAACCCTTCGAGTTCGAGTTCATTTCCAGAGACCCCCAGACCGAACGGATCGTGGCGCCGTACAAGGCAAATCTGGAGAAGATAGGGATTACTCTGAACGTGCGACGCATCGATGCCAGTCAGTTCATCAACCGTTTGCGAAACCACGATTTCGATATGCTCTCAGGCTCATACCCAGCCTTGCCGACGCCTTCGTCCGATATGAAGATTCTGTTCGACTCGAAGTTCGTCGATTCCACCTGGAACATCGCGAATATTCAGGATGAGGCCATCGACAAGCTCGTCGCGGGCATTACAGAGAATCTGACCAATGACGACGCCCTGCTCGCCTGGGGCCGTGCATTCGACCGGGTAGCCCTGTGGAACTATTTCCTGATTCCGCACTGGCATATCAGTGCATTCAGAATTGCCTACTGGGACAAGTTCGACCGACCTGAGACACGCCCGGAATATGATCTTGGCGAAAGCCTCTGGTGGTCGAAGGATGCGAAGTAAGCCTCAGGCGGTTCTGATGATCTTGACGAGCAGGATGAGCTGAGTGGGCGTCTACATACTCAAGCGACTGTTGCTGATGATCCCGACTCTGTGGATCATCATCACCATCAATTTTCTCATCGTGCAGGCGGCGCCTGGTGGCCCGGTGGAGCAGGCCATCGCCGCCAGCCGTGGCATGGGCAGCGGTATGATGGACCGTCTGACGAATGCCAACCAGGCCGATGTTCAGGGCGCCGTGGCACAATCCGCCAGCGAGGGTGGTTACAAGGGCGCGCGGGGTCTCGATCCCGAGATCATTGCCGCCCTCGAGAAGCGCTTCGGATTCGACAAGCCCCTGCATGAACGTTATTTCGATATGCTGGGCGACTACCTCACCTTTGATTTCGGTGACAGCCTATTCAAGGCCGGCAGTGTGGTGGATCTGATTCTGGCGGCAATGCCAGTCAGTATCTCGCTCGGGCTGTGGACACTGCTGATCGTCTACCTGGTCTCCATTCCCCTGGGCATCATGAAGGCACTGCGTAACGGCCAGTCTTTCGACCGCTGGACCAGCATCGTACTGTCGATTTTCTACGCCATACCAGGCTTCCTGTTCGGCATTCTGCTCATCATTCTTTTTGCTGGTGGGCAATATTTCGACTGGTTTCCGCTTCGGGGCATGGTGTCGGAAAACTGGGACTCGCTATCCTGGCCGGACAAGATCATCGACTACTTCTGGCATATGGCGCTGCCCATCACAGCCAGCGTCATCGGGGGCTTTTCGACGCTCGCCATGCTGACCAAGAACTCGTTTCTCGACGAGATCAACAAGCAATATGTCATGACAGCGCGGGCCAAGGGCCTCACACCACGAAAGGTGCTGTACACGCATGTGTTTCGTAATGCCATGCTGATCATCATCGCAGGCTTTCCAAGCGCATTTCTGGGCATTTTCTTCACCGGAGCGCTGCTCATCGAAATCATCTTCTCACTCAACGGTCTTGGCCTGCTGGGCTACGAGGCGGTGCTTCAGCGTGACTACCCGGTCATCTTCAGTACGCTGTATATCTTCACCCTCATCGGTCTCATCGTCGGTCTGATCACGGACCTGACCTATACTTGGGTCGACCCACGCATCGACTTCGAGTCGCGGGGTTGAGGGGCCAGACATGAGCAGCAAAGTGGTTGGAAAATTATCGGTCAAGAACAGGCAGCGCTGGCAGCGTTTCAAGTCGCATCGGGTGGGCTATTACTCACTCTATATCTTCGCATTCATCTTCATCGTGTCGATGCTGTCGGACCTCATTGCCAACGACAGGCCACTGGCCATCGAGTTTCAGGATGAGTGGTACTTCCCCATATTCCAGACCTATTCCGAAACCGATTTCGGTGGAGAGTTCGATGTCGAGGCGGATTACACCGACCCTTATCTGGCAGATATCATAGAAGCCGAGGGTTCTATCATCTGGCCACTGATTCCCTACAGTTACGACACGATCATCTATGATCTGCCCTCCCCGGCGCCCAGCCCGCCTAGCGCGGAAAACTGGCTGGGCACGGATGATCAGAGCCGTGACGTGCTGGCAAGAGTACTTTACGGAACGCGCGTAGCCATTCTTTTCGGCTTTTCGCTGACCATTGCGTCCGCCGTCATTGGCGTGACGGCGGGCGCGCTGCAGGGCTACTATGGTGGCCGCGTGGACCTCTTCTTCCAGCGCTTCATCGAAATCTGGTCGAGCCTGCCTACCCTGTTCATGCTGATCATCCTGGCCAGCGTCATCCAGCCCACCTTCTGGATACTGATCGGCTTCATGCTGCTGTTTTCCTGGATGAGTTATGTCGGCGTGGTGCGGGCCGAATTCCTGCGAGGTCGGAACTTCGATTATGTCGTGGCCGCCAGGGCCATGGGCATGAGCGACAATCGCATCATGTTCAAGCACATCCTGCCCAATGCCATGGTCGCCACCATGACGTTCGTGCCCTTCGTCTTATCGGGGTCGGTCGTCGCCCTGACCTCGCTCGACTTCCTCGGCTATGGTCTGCCACCAGGATCACCCTCACTGGGTGAACTGCTGGCCCAGGGCAAGGCAAACCTGCAGGCACCATGGTTAGGCATCACCGCTTTCTGCTCGCTGTCGATTCTGACCGGCCTGCTGATCTTCGTCGGTGAGGCAGTTCGTGATGCCTATGATCCCAGGACGGTCTACAAATGAGCCTCTTGAATATTCGTGATCTGACGCTCGACTTCCGGGGGCCACACACCCCGCTGCAAGAGGCCGTTATCCGCAAGGTCAGCTTTGATATCGAGCCCGCCGAGACACTGGCCCTCGTCGGCGAAAGCGGCTCCGGCAAGTCAGTCACTGCGATGACCATCCTGCGCCTGATCGATTCGCCACCCCTGCATGTGCTGGGAGGTGACATCGAGTTCAAGGGCACCCAGATTCTCAAAGCCTCGGAGGCTGAACTGCGCCGGATCCGCTCTGGCGAAGTCGGCGTCATCTTTCAGGAGCCACTGACCTCGCTGAACCCGCTGCATCGGATCCATCGCCAGCTCACCGAAAAGATCGTGTTGCAAAGAGGACTCGGCAAACGGGAAGCACTCGAGCTGGCGCTGTTCTGGCTCAACAAGGTAGGGATCCGCAATGCTGCGCAGCGTCTGCAGGCCTTTCCTCATGAGCTCTCAGGCGGCGAGCGGCAGCGTGTGATGATTGCCATGGCCCTGGTCAATGAGCCATCTCTGCTGATTGCGGACGAACCGACAACGGCCCTCGATGTGACCGTACAGGCGCAGATTCTCGAGCTGATACAGCGGCTTCAGGATGAGATGAAAATGGCGGTCCTGTTTATCACCCACGACCTGCATATCGTGCGTCAGATCGCTGATCGCGTAGTGGTCATGGAACGTGGTGAGGTCGTGGAGCAGGGAGAATGCCGTCAGGTGTTCGAACAGCCTGCGCATCCCTATACTCAAAAGCTGATCCAGTCGGAGCCACACGGTACGCCCCCTGATATCGTGTCCGACAAAAGCATTCTGGACGTCAACGGCCTTCGCTGCTGGTATCCGCTGAAAAAGAGCCTGTTCGGCAAGGTGAAGAGCTACGTCAAGGCGGTGGATGATGTCTCACTCACCATTCGCCGCGGCGAATCGATCGGGCTGGTTGGTGAAAGCGGCTCGGGCAAATCGTCGTTCGGCCGCGCCGTGCTTCGCCTCGAAAGCAGCGAGGGCGAGATCGTCTTCGATGGCCAGCGCATCGATGACCTGAAAGGCTCCGCGCTCAAGCCCCTGCGCAAGCGCATACAGGTCATTTTTCAGGATCCCTACGGCGCCCTGTCGCCACGGCTGACTCTGGACGAAATCATTCGTGAGGGCCTGGAGATTCATGAGTCACTCAGCCCAGCCGAGCTGGCTGTTGCCGTCACCGAAGCCATGGAGGCGGTGCAGCTCGATCCGAGCTGGCGCGACCGCTATCCGCACGAACTGTCTGGCGGCCAGCGCCAGCGTGTCTGTATCGCGCGTGCGCTGATATTGAAACCTGAGCTGCTGGTGCTGGATGAACCGACCTCTTCGCTGGATCGCACCATTCAGCAACAGATCATCGAGCTGCTACAGAAGCTGCAAAGAGACTTTGGCCTGAGCTTTCTGTTCATCAGTCATGACCTTCGGGTCGTTCAGGCCATGTGCCATCGGGTCTTCGTCATGCGACAGGGAAAGATCGTTGAACACAACACTACGGAAGCCCTTTTCAGCAACCCCGTTGAGCCCTACACTCGCGAATTAATCAAGACAGCCTTCCTCGGAGAGACACCCCTGGGCCAGCCGCAGTAGACAAGCGCGGGCATGGAATCCTGAAACCGACCTAACAAGACAAGGAGTAGATCATGGGACTGCTGAGTGGAAAACGCGCACTGATCGTGGGCGTGGCAAGCAAGTTATCCATCGCCAAGGGCATCGCGGATGCCTTTCACAGGGAAGGCGCCGAAATCGCCCTGACCTATCAGAATGACAAGCTACAGGGCCGGGTGGAGAAGTTTGCTGCCGAGTACGATTCCACACTCACCTTTCCCTGCGATGTGGCTGACGATGCCCAGATCGAGACCCTGTTTCAGGATCTCGGCAAGCACTGGGAAAGTTTCGATATCCTGGTGCATTCCGTAGGCTATGCGCCGGGCGACCAGCTCGATGGCGACTTCACAGACGTCACCACGCGGGAAGGTTTCCGCATCGCCCATGATATCAGCGTCTACAGCTTCATTGCGCTGGCCAGAGCGGCGCGGCCCATGCTCGAGCCGAGGAAAGGCTCATTGTTGACGCTGACCTATCTCGGTTCACAGCGGACCATGCCCAATTACAATGTCATGGGCCTTGCCAAAGCCAGTCTGGAAGCTTCCGTACGCTATCTTGCCGCAAGCCTTGGACCATCCGGCATGCGGGTCAATGCCATCTCGGCGGGCCCGATCAGAACGCTGGCGGCCTCAGGTATCAAGAACTTCCGCAAGATGCTGAACGAGTTCGAGCGACAGACGCCAATGCGACGCAATGTGACCATCGAGGAGGTCGGCAATGCGGCGACCTTCCTCTGCTCGGACTGGGCAAGCGGTGTGACCGGCGAAATCATGTTCGTCGATGGCGGCTTCAGTTTTTCCGCCATGGGTGCGATAGAAGACGACTCAGGCAAGGCTGGGCCGGGAGACTGAGCCACAGATCACTGTTTACGGCGCGCATACGGGGTAGCATCCTGCTTCGCTGCATTCACTCATGACCAATCATCTCATGATCATCAACCAACGCCGCCGGCTATCAAGACGCTGAATGACAAGACCAACTGCACCCAGAACCCATGGCGGCTCCATGTCCGTCACCACTCGCGCCCTGGCGACCTTCGGCCTGTTGTTCGGCTTGCTGCTCAGCACAGGCTGCGAGTCGATGAAAGCCAGCCAGACCTTATCGAACGCTATGGGCTTCGGCGGAATTCCGCCAGTCGATCTGGAAGAGCAGTATATCAATGAGGACTCCGAGTTCCTGCAAATACGTGGCATGCGCATCCACTACCGGGATGTGGGTGAAGGCCCCGTTATCATCCTCGTCCACGGCATCTTTTCCTCGCTGCATACCTGGGATGGCTGGGTGGAGGAACTGCGTAAAAGTAATCGTGTCATCACCCTCGACCTGCCTGGTTATGGACTGACGGGTGGACCCGAAAACATCGATGACTTCAATGTCGAGTTCGTATACAGCGTGTTTCAGAACTTCATTCAATATATGGAGGCCGAACATTTCACGCTGGCAGGCTCTTCCTTCGGTGGCTACCTGAGCGCCCGCTACGCAGTCGACCATCCTGAAAAGGTCGACCGGCTGATATTGATCGATCCTTCCGGTTATTCGCAGGGAGAACGCCCCCTGGTATTCAAGATGGCTTCAACGCCCGTCGTTGGCTCCATCATGAAGGTTTTCCAACCGCCCTTCATGATTACAAGGAACGTAAAGAAAAACTATGGCGATCCGTCGAAGCTCACTGAGGAAAACCTGTATCGCTACGTTCACATGGCGCAGCGCGAAGGTGCGAAGCCGCTCTATGTGAAAACACTGCAGATGCTCGGTGAAGACAAGGCAGATGGCACCGACATGAGCTTCAGCGGCGTCAAGGCACCTACATTGCTGATGTGGGGCGAAGAGGATGAGTGGACGCCACTAAGCCAGTCAGAGCGCTGGATGGCTGATCTGCGCAACGTCAAGCTGATCACCTATCCCGAGGTTGGTCATATGCCTATGGAAGAAATACCCTTCCAGACCGTATCCGATGCCATCACTTTCCTGGCCGATGCGCCTGGCGCAGGTGACGCGGAGGAAGACACCTTTCGTTCGATCAATAATACCAGTAGCGAAGATCTCGAATCGCTCATCAATGACAGCAATGAATTTCAGGAACTGTCTGAAGAAGACGTCAAACGGATGGAGAGGGATCTGGAGTAAGCTCGGATCCTCAGCCAGTAACGTGGTCGTCGTGCTCCTGTCCGAGCATGGCGGCCACGGCAAGTTTCCAGTCAACTATTGACGTATCATCGGATTCGAACAGTCTGAATCCCACAAGCCACCCCGCAGTGCCTGGCAGACGACGTTGCCACTTTACCTCCGATGCAAGCTCAAACTTGTCGCCGGTTCGTTCGCGGACGATGCAGAGCTGCAGGATGGTGCCAACCTGAAGCGGCTTTGGAAACCTGACCTGCAGTCCGTTGGCTGACACGTCAATGGTTTCAGAAGCAGCTACCTCAGGTTCGATCTGCTCGCTTTCCATCGCACAATTGCCGATGATTTCGACATACACCGTTTCGTAATGCGGCAGTCTTGGTTCGCTGCGCTGATTATCCTGCAGAGGGCCTTCGGAAAACGACATTTCAGTCTCCAGTGTTGGACTGCAGCAGTTGCCTGCCGCTAGTTGCGGACGCCGATGCGACCGACAGCTCTGGCCAGCCGGGCTTCGAAAGCCTGACCTGCATCGCGTATGATTATGTCACCGTCGAGCAGTCTCTGCACGGCGTCATCCCGCAGTATTTCCTCGAGCTTCAGCCCGAGATCGTTCACGAATATCAGTTTGCCAGTCGCATTGAGGCGTACGGCAAGTTTCCCGTTGACCATTTCCCCGTTCTTCCTGATCTGCACACTACCGCCCAGATGAATGGCATCGATCTGCTCACGGGCAGCCTGCAGAAGCTGAAGCTCAGCCTTCGCTTCGGAATCGAGTTCGGCCTGCTGCATCTGCCTGGCAGCTTCGGCTTTTTCCTCGTCAGCCCTCGCCTGCGCGTTTTCCCGAGCCAGCAGTATGGCTGCCGCTTCAGCCTGCGCCTTCTCGCGCGCAGTTTCGCGCTGAACCTTTTCAGCAGCGAATCGTTCCGACGCCTGTACCTTCTGATCCAGATAGGCCTGAACGGTTCGCAGGCCGACGCGTCTGGCTACGGCATACAGTGGAACAGCGCCCGCTTCTGCAGTGAGAATGCCCTTCTCGGCTTCCGCCAGCACTTCGGCAAGCGGCTCCGTCAGCACCTTGCGGCCAGCAAAGTCGCTCCAGAGAATGGCCTGTTGCCAGGGGAGATAAATGAGCGCCTTGCACAACCTGTCGCCTCGCCTGAACCAACTGGGCCCCAGCTTTTGCATGAGTTTCGCCGCGTCCACCGCCACGTCATCGTTCCCTGAAGCAGCGCCATTAACTGCAGATTCGGCGGCTCGACCGCGCTGAGCTGCGGCGAGCACCGGCCAGGGCTGGCGCTCGAGTTCCTTGCCCCGAAGTATGTCCTGAAGCGCTGCATCAAAGGTCGCCAGAACGCTGCTCTTGCGTCCTGCATCATTATCGAGGCTGCCAAGTCGTTGACCGACCTCCGTCGATAAGGCTGCAGCAAAGCCGAACAGTTTCTGCCGCTGCAGTTCGGACTCGATTTCACGAAAGGCGAAGACCATCCGGTCGCAGAGTACATGCATGTCTCGGTACTGCTTACTCTCTGGACCATGTTGACGACAGGCGAGCAGCATGGAGTCCTGCCATACCCCCTGCAGAAATTCGATGACCTGCACTGGTAACTGGAAATGCGATGCCACGGCATTGAGCCGCTGGGCGACAAGCGACTCGGCCTGCATACTCAGATCCTGGCCAAGTTCAGAGTCTGTCAGTCGCTGTTCCAGGATCTGCCGACGCTTCTGTTCCCGCTGCCATTCAGTTCGCACCTGCTCGAGCGTGCGGACCTGCTGCTCGTGCTGCAGCACGTGATCGTCGTCGAGCAGATTCTGCAAAGTATCAAAGGCCCGGGAGACGAAACCGGGTGCCGGACCCTGCGCCGATTCCCAGCCGGCAAATAACTGCTCTACGAAGTTGAGCAGCTGTGCTACCGGGTGGGACGGGTCGAGTATGAACTCCGGTTGGTCGATGAGTAGTGCTGCAAATACGAAGCGGCGTTTGAGCAGGGCCGTACGCACGGCATCTTCGAGCCCGCTCTGCCCTGACCACTGGGTACAGATGCGTTCGATGAACACGAGACTGTTCGCCAGCAGGCGGTCGAAATAGTCGTGCCGCTCTATCCAGTCTTCACACAGATTGGTGAGACTGCCTTCAGCGCGTAAGCTGGCTTCAGCGAGCGAGCGGGCCAATTCGTGACGGGAAGTCTGATCCACCTCGGTGCCTGCGGTGCGCGCGTCCGGCACCGGCGCTCGCATGAGTTCATTGGGGATCGCCAGCAGATCGCGGGTTTCGCTGAATTCTGCACGCATGAGCGCTTCACTGAGATTCGCCGCCAACTCTTTCAGGGACTGACCCTGCTGTCCTTCTTCGGCCGACGTGCTGATTTGGCCAGGCGTGTCTGGCCCAGGGGCTTGCGGTAAATTCACTGTGGTCTGTTCATGGTCGGTGGGCACTGTTCATTGGATACAGTCTAGCTGCTTTCGCTGTAGTTGCTTTCGAATGTCAGCCTTTCCATACTGGGTACGGATCTGCCTACTTGCGAGAAAATCTCGTTGTCTCCCGCACCCATTTGATTTACGGGGAGTATCACAGTTCGTTTCGATGTGTGCTCATTTGTAGTTCGGAAGGCCGCTTTACTGATTATGGTGTAATCTCATATCAGTACCAGTTTAAGGATCGATGCATTTATGCGCGTACGCGTCTTCTCACTTTCACAGTTTCTGCAGACTCTGAGCCTGCTTATCGCTGGCTTTACGCTCATGTTGTCAATGCAGGCCAGAGCCGCAAGCCTTGAAGGTTTGCAGCTGAACGGCATCGCCACGTACGAGCAGCTTGGCAAACCGTATTATATTGTCGCCCTGTATACGGACACCCCAGTGAGCTCTGGCAGCGATTTGGTGGATGGGGATGGCCGCGCAGTCGCCGTCATGAAAATAGTGAGTGGCAACTGGACCAGCATCGGTTTTTCACAGATCTGGACACGGGATGTATCTATCAACAATGAGCTTTCAGGTCAGTCGCCAGATATCGATGCGCTGCTGAAGTTTTTCAGTCTGGCCAAAGAACCTCTTGAAGTGGGTGACACTATCGAAGTGGCCTATCTGCCCGGTCGTGGCACCAGAATCGAACTGAATAGCGAAACCGTGCTGACCACGCCAAACAAGGCGCTCTTCAACTACATCGTGAATGTCTGGGTAGGGCCCTCTGCGCCTTCTCGGGACTTCAAGGCAGCCATGCTGGCCGGTTCACAGGCTACAGCCACAGACAACGCAGCGCTGGTGCAGGACTTTGCAGAATTTCGCACAGATCCAAAACGCGCAGCGCTGGTGACACAGTGGCAGCAAAAGGAAAGCGAGAGTGCTGCGAAAAAAGCCCGTGCTGAAGCCGAGCGCCAGGCCGAACGTGAGCGGCTGGCTGCTGAACAACAGGCTGCCGAGAAGAAACGCCGTGAAGACGAGCTGGCTGCAAAGCAGCGCGCAGAGGCTGCGGCTACTGCCAAGTTAGCTGCGGAGAAGGCCGCAGCTGCAGCAGCAGCGGTTGCGAGCGCAGCCGAGCGCAAGGCCCAGCTTGCAGCGGCTCAGGCGCTGGAGCAGAGCAAGCGAGTTAAAAAACAGGATGAAGAGCGGGTATTGAAACGCCTGAAGCAGCAGGAACGTACCACTGCTGAAGCAGAAACCCGCGAAGCTTCAGATCGAACTGATGCTGAAGGGGCTCGACGAGTCGCTGCAGATGCAGAGCGGGCGCGTCAGGAGGCCGCTGCTCAGGCAGAAGCGGCGGCTGAACGCGCCCGAGAGGAAGCCGCAGCGCAGGCACGCGCTGAAGCAGAAGCCCAGCGCCTGCAGCAGGAGAAGTTGGCAGGCCTGCAAAAAGATTACGACCAGGCGATGTACATCTGGCAGGTTCAGCGTACGGTGTTGTCGAATATCAAGTATCCCGAATGGGCTCGAGAATTTGGCCGTGAAGGCAATATCAGAATTCTGGCGACGCTCGATAAGGCAGGTAACGTCATAGGCACTGAAGTTGTGGAAGGTGCGCAGCACAACCTTCTGGTGCAGGAAGTCATTTCCACGGTCAATCAGGCCGGTCCTTACGGGGCGTCGGGAAGAAACTCGGTCACCGTACCCATTGCCTATTCATTCGATCTGAAAAGTACCCGTCAGCCAGACAGCAGCTCTGGCACAGTTGCCCAACTCCCACCTCAACCTGTCATGCCGCCAGAGCTGACCCTGGTGAAGCAGCAGTCTGTCAGTGGTCCTGATCGGGCGGGCAAGGTCGCTGAATATGCCGACCTTGTGCGCACCAAGATTCTTGCCACCATCGAGTACCCGCTCTGGGCAAAAAACCTGCGGCAGGAAGGTGAAGCGGAAATTGAAATTATCGTGGCCGCTGATGGTTCGATCGTGAATACCAAGCTGTTGAAGGAGACGCGTCACAACCTGCTGAACAAGGAAATGCAGTCAGCGGTAGAGCGGGCAACGCCCTTCCCGGTTATTCCGCCAGAGTTGGGCATCGACACTATCGACGTTAAATTCAGCTACAACTTTGGACGCTGACCTCTAATCAGCGCCTGATTTAGTCCTGCTCCGGTGGCAGGGCTAGAATTTCAGAGCCTGAGAGATGCCGAGTGTCATGCTGGAGGCATCCTCACTGAACTGTTCGAATTCGCCACGCACGCTCAACCCTGGCGTGATGTGGTATAGCAATCCGCCTGCCCAGGCCAGCTGCAGGCTGCTATCTTCCTCGACAGCGATCCGGCTGCTGTCAGAATCGGTCATCAACGTAGACACCCCGACCTTTGCAAACAGATCCCAACTCTTTCGGTTCCCATTGAGCAGGAATCCTGCCATGACAGCCGGCGCTGCGTAGCTGATTGCCGCTGACCCGGCATTCGGGTTGATGGACCTTACCTCTGCGTCGCCAAGCACGCTGTACAGAACTTCAGCAAAGAAGTTCCGATGAAACTGCACCCCACCGAAGACTTTCCAGGCGAGGTCACCGTCCTCGATGAGGCGAAAACCAGTGCCCTTCGTTTCCGGCTCCAGGGTAGACATTCCCATGGATGCTCCCAGGTAGGTACAGGCGGCCGACAGCTGAAACATCGGTTCTTCGGAACCGTCGCCCTGTTCATTGAAACAGCCTGGTTGGGCAGCCTGCGCGCGCCCCGCTCCCAGGGCGAACACCAACAAGCCGAAGCCGAACATAGACAAGAGCGGCAAAGCACCAATCGAGCCGGTGCCGCCTACAGCGGTCTGTATTTTCGGGGTCACCTGCAATCGGTCAGGAATACCGTCCTGGTTGAAGTCGACATTTTCCTGGCCATCTTCAAGCCCGTCATTGTCGCTATCCCGATCCCTGTAGTTCTCGAGGCCATCGCCATCAGTGTCGATGACGCGATCATACCGATCGTCGATTCCATTCATGTTCTCGTCCACACCTCTTGTTTGATCAACATCCGTCGCATCGTCGATGCCATCGCGATCTACATCCCGCCCGAACAGCACCAGACCACTTTGCTCGATCAGGTCAGTGATCGTGTCACCGTCACTATCGGTATCCAGGCGGTCCTCGACACCATCGCCATCGGTATCGACTAGCGGAATATTATCATCCAGTCCGTTGTCGTCCGTATCACTGCTGCCGTTGACTTCGATATCGTAGGCATCATCGAGTCCATTACTATTGATATCGGCATTCAGAGGCGGTAGCAGGTTCGCCTCTCGGGAGTCTTCGAGGCCATCGTTGTCGCTATCCCTGTCGAGCCGGTCCACGATGCCATCACCATCGGTATCCACATTGCCTTCGAAAATATCCGGCAGGCCGTCGTTATCGTCGTCGGCGTCTTCATCGTTAAAGAGGCCATCGCCATCGGCATCGCCACCATGACCAAATTCGCCCAGCCCTCGATCCACGCTGTCATCAATACCATCTCGATCAGCGTCGACCGTGAGATCGATCCGACCGTCGCCATTGGCGTCAAAGCTCGCGAACGGCGTTCCGGCAATGTCGTATACACCATCGCCATTGCTGTCGACATCACGGTAATCTGGCCCGACGAGCGCGCCAGTACTGTCGAAATCCACGGCGTTATCACTGTCTGGTGGCGCTGTCACAAGTACGACCTCGCTATCGATGACTGCATCCTGGTTGACGTCCTGACTGCCGCCTTCGACGACATCAAAAACACCATCATTATCGGAATCCAGATCCCGGAAGTCAGGCAAGCCATCACCATCGGTATCCGGTAGACGGTTCGTGTCGTCAATGTCGTCGTCATTGGCATCCACACGGATCAGCCCCATCGAGACACCTGCATCGAAAAGATCCTGAATACCGTTCTTGTTGGCGTCGGCGAGCGCCTCAAAGCTCTGGAAGACTTCGATAAGATCGGCAATACCATCGTTATCCGAATCGAGATCCCGATAATCGGGCAGACCGTCGCCATCACTGTCCAGACCAGAAGCAGCGTCATCTACGCCGTCACCGTCCAGGTCGGTTCCGCCCGTCACATCGACATCGATCGCATCATCAAGACCATCGCCATCGCTATCCAGATCGGCAAAGCCAAACTCTATGCGGTCAGGGATTCCATCGTTATCGCTGTCCTTTTCCCTGTAGTCGGGGATCCCATCGCCATCGGCGTCAGGGAAGTTGTAGGCGTCTATGACACCGTCGCCATCGGCGTCGAGTACATTACTATTATCGGCGTCGAACACGTCAATGAGGCCATCGCCGTCAGAATCCGTCGCCAGTTGCTCGGCGCTGAGACCGGCTTCCACGCTGTCCGGAATACCATCGCCATCTGAATCGGTATCGAGGGCGTCGACCAGTGGATCATCATCCGACTCTTCAGTACCCTCGAAGACATCGGGAATCCCGTCACCATCCTCGTCAGAGGATCGGTCGAGAAAATCTGGCACGCCATCCAAATCTGCGTCGCCAGTGCCTTCGGCAGTATCGCTGACACCGTCGCCATCACTATCCAGATCTCGGAAGTTCAGGATTCCATCGCCATCGACGTCACCAGAGCCTTCTTCTCTGTCCGATATGCCATCGTTGTCGCTGTCATCGTCCAAGGCGTCGATGACGCCGTCGCCATCTGTGTCGAAAGGCTGTGAAACTGAGCCGATCTCAATCGAATCCGGGATGGTATCGGAATCGGAATCGGTACGGTTAGGGAACATGCCGAGCGCGGTTTCAACGTCGTCATCGATACCGTCGCCATCAGTGTCGACAGCGAAAGCCGCTGTGGAGGCCATCAGCAACGAGGCAAACAGTCCGGTCAGGATACCGGCGCGGGAAAGTGTGGAGGTCGTAATCAAGGGCGCGCACTCTCATTATAATATGGGCAATCTGGAATTGGCCCTAGAATACACGCCCCAGCGATGCTGTCTATGCACCGCGTCTCAGAGAGGCCATTTACTGGCGTATGGCTTCGAACTCGAGAATGATATCGACATCATCGCCTACCAGATTATTTTCCACACCGTATTCCATGCCCCATTTACTGCGCTGAATGGTGGTTCTGGCCGACACGCCCAGGGTATATTCTTCATGGCCAAACGGGTATTCGGCCGCCTTGTTCAGAGTGACGTCGAGCTCTACCGGATGAGTCTGGCCGAGCATCGTCAGGTCCCCGCCCAGTGTGCCGGTTTTACCGTCATCGGTTTTCAATTCTTTGGCCTTGAAGGTGATGGTGTCGTAGTCATCGACATTGAGGAAGTCATCACTCTTGACGTGTTCATCGCGCTTTTCATGATTGGTAAACAGGCTATCGCTCTGGATGGTGACCGTGCCGCTCTTCAGCGACTTCGCAGACTCGTCATATACAAAGCTGCCCTTACCTTCCAGGAACATGCCGAGCATCTTCTCGTAGCCAACGTGGCCAATCATGAAACCGATGGAAAAATGCTCAGGATCAATCTCATAGGTCCGGGGTTCTGCCAGCGCGGGACGGATCAGTCCGACCACCAGAACGGCTGCGGATAGAAGTTTCAGGGGGGACGTCAGGTTTCTCATGCTCATTCTCCATCAGATCAGGGCTTCTGAACTCGATTCGCGATCCTCATGCAAAAGTCGACAAGGCTCAATGTAGCAACTTTACTTAGAGGGTTACCTTGTACTACGGGCTTATAAACGAATTTGACCTTCCATCTGGCAAGTCTTGTGAATCATCGCGCACCGGGTACAGCACGGCGACATCGACTCGTGCGTGAACTCTGCCTGAGTTGGGTTGTGGCTGCTGTCATGATGGCTTCAGCGATGACGCAGGCCGCGACGCCCCAGAGCCCGCCTCTGGATGTTGCCCTCAACCAGGACAAGACCCTGCTGAACCCGGCACTGAGCTACAGTCTCGACGCCGGCTCGGCGATGAGTCCGGCCGATCTCGTAGAGACCCATCCGGACTGGCAGGAGGCTGGAGACGAAATACTCAATTTCGGCTTCGAGGCGAAGACGCTGTGGTTAAGACTGAGACTGGTGAATAGCCGGGGCTCTCCCGTCACCCGGTTTATCAGTATCGAACATCCCATTCTCAATGAAGTGGACTTCTTCCGGGTGGACCCCACTGGCCACATTGTCGAAGAGGTACGGACTGGCGATCAGCGGCCATTTACCACCCGTTCTATCGACAGCAGACACTACGTCTTCCCGATCACCCTCGAAGGCGGCGCAGCGACCTGGATATATTTCAGAATTCGCTCTGACAGCTCCCTGCAGGCACCGGTATGGCTTTCGCCGCCGACCGTATTCTATTCAGACGCTCAGCGCGATATCGTGCAGCACACCATGTACGCAGGCGTAATGCTCGCCATGGTGCTATATAACCTTTTCCTGCTCGCCTCTTTGCGTGAGCGGGTCTATTTCTACTATGTCATGTTCGTCTTCAGCTCGCTTCTGGCCCAGGTCTGCCTGACAGGACTCTGGGCCGGATTCGTCGCACCGGGTGCGACAGGCCTGCAGGACACCCTGCTCAGGGTCGCCGTCCCAGCCTTACCTCTATTTTCATGCCTCTTTGCCCGAAGCTTTCTGCGCCTGAAAGTCAACGCGCCGCGTTTCGACAGGCTGTTTCTGCTCGCATCCATAGCGAGTGGTGCAATCCTTGTCGCCGGCTTCTTCATCAGCTACAAGGTCACCATACTGGCAGCCATTGCCCTGATCCTGGTCACATCCGTAAGCTGCCTTGTCGTCGGCCCCTACCTTTGGGCTCGAGGAAACACGCTGGCGCGCTTCTACACCCTCGCCTGGGCTGGTGTGATGGTGGCCATATTCGTATTCATGCTCACGCGCTTCAATATCATTCCGCGCACTTTCCTGACCGAGAACAGCCCGCCCATAGGCTCGGCGCTTGAAGCGATACTGCTCTCGTTCGCACTCGCCGATCGCCTCAATCAGGAGCGGCGCCGACGCTACAAGTCGCAAAAAGCGCTACTGACGGAAACCCAGCATCGACGGGCAGCGGAGTCCAGCCTGTATCGTCAGGCCCTCTACCATCATCGTTTACAGATCCCGAATCGGGCCTTTCTGGAATCCTGGTTTCAGCGAAATATCATCGCCGACTCGCAGCTGATGATCTGTCTGCTGCACTTTTCACGCTTTCACGAAGTCAACAAGACCCTCGGTCACGCAAAGGCCGATCAGATGCTATTGGCGCTGTGCGAACGTCTCGACGCCCGGGTCTCCAGGCTGACGGGCGCTGTAAAACTTGAAAATCTCGATGCAGTGGAGCGTCCGGGGCAGGATGCTGCCAATTTTATCTGCTCTGTCGAGGGTGCGACCTTCGCAATTCTGATTCAGCCGCCAAGCCGATTTGCGAGTTCGGACGATGAGTTTACCGAGGAAGCCCTGCTGAGTGGCAGCAATGCCTTTGTGACCCGATCGTTGGCCGAGCTCGAGCAGCTGGTGGCGGAATTTGCTGAACCTTTCGAAACTGGCGAGCTAGTCGTCGAGCTTGGCGCCGTGGCCGGCATTGCAGTTTGTCCAGTCCACGCTGACCGGGTAGAGCCACTGTTGCAGAAAGCCCAGATTGCTGTCGATGCATCGAGCCGCATGAATCATTCGCTCACGCTCTTCAGCGAACAGATCAACCCATACAATGAGCGCCGCTTGAGTTTGGCTGGCGACCTGCGCAAGGCGATTGCGGACAACACGCTCACGCTCGCCTTTCAGCCAAAGATCACTGCCAGCTCCTCGAAGATCGACTCCATCGAAGCCCTGCTGCGCTGGCATCATCCACAACACGGCTACATTGGACCGGATGAATTCATTCCAGTGGCCGAGCAGACAGGCATTATCCACTGGCTGACAGACTGGGTACTGAAAACCGCCCTGCAGAGCCTGGCAGTGCTGCAGGCCCAGGGATTCGACCTCAAGGTTGCCGTGAATATTTCCGCGGTAAATCTGCGTGAGCGCGACTTCGCAGCGCGATTGGCCAATGCCCTCGCCATCCATGATATGCCGGCAAGTGCCCTTATCCTCGAGGTAACGGAGAGCGCCATGATGATCGATCCCGAGCGGGCCTGTGAAGTGCTCGATGAGCTGCATGCCATGGGCGTCAGCCTGTCGATCGATGATTTTGGCACCGGGTATTCATCACTGTCCTATATCAAGCGTTTGCCGGTGCAGGAGATCAAGCTCGACCGGTCCTTCGTCATGGAGCTCGATGGTTCCAACGATGATCGGGTGATCGTCGACACGACCATTCGCATGGCCCATGCCCTCGACCTGAAGATCGTTGCCGAAGGCGTCGAAACCAAGACCGCTTTCGAACTGCTGGCTGGAATGGGCTGCGATGTGCTGCAGGGCTATTACATGAGTCGTCCGATACCGCTGGCAGAACTGTCGACACTGTTGACATCAAGCAGAGGCCACTTTCATCACAAGCCGGCAGATCCCTCAGTGGTCAACTGACCCCTGCACCGGCGGCTGTCCCCGCAACAGATCCCATACATCCTTCGCAAAAGAGCCTGTGAGCAAGAGCAGCGCCGTGAGCAGGATCGCCTTTGCAGTTTCAGCTTCAAGCATGGGGTGTAGGCAGATAACGAGGCTCACCACCTGCACCACACAGATGGTCTTGCGCCGCAGACTCGGTGGCAAAGGCGCTTTGAGGGCGGGCAGCGGCACCGCCGCTGCGACGAAGCCATAACGCATGAGACCTATGATCAGCACCCATGCGGGCGCGACACCAGTGCGCCAGAGCAATATACAGAGCACCAGAATAAAGGCGGCATCGACTTCCATATCGAAGCGAGCGCCGAAGTCAGACGTTGCCTGAGCCTTGCGGGCAATGAAGCCGTCCACTCCATCAAGCAGGAGACAAACGGTGGCAATCCCAATCATCGTGTAAGGCCAGAGCATAGCCCCACCCTCGCCAGGCAGCATTCGCTCAGTCACGAAGGGCACCATTCCAGCCAGTGCTACGGTAATGAGCGTTCTGAACAAGGTGACTCTGTTGGCCCAGCCAAAGGGCCGAGACCCCGAAGCCTGAGACCTGTTCCAGGTGAAGTGCAGAATTATGCCCGCTATTCCATACAGCGCGATACAGAGCCCGATATACCACAACTTCTCCGGATAGCCGGGCGTGACCTGCGGTGCCAGCCCGGCCGCCATGGTGACCAGCAGCAATAGTCCGACGGCTGGCTCGGGAAACCGCCGGGCGCTCTGGCTTGACAGTAGGCGTTCATTATATGTCGAAATGGGAGTACGCTCTCTTCGATAAATGGTCCGGGTAAGCCGGGCTCGGCTTTACTTACGTAAATACTCTCGCAACCATACACCGGATGACCCGCCCTTCGCCTGAACATTCCAGGCGCCAGTATCAAGGACAACATGCTGACATGACTGCGACTGCCGCCCCTGACCACATCGTGCCCGCACGAGCCCTCTGGATAACGGCTCCCCGAACAGCGACCATCGAGGGCGGCGCAGTGAGACCAGAGGATGTCGAGACGACGGAGGCCCCGGTGCTCGTCAACACCTGCTATACCGCCATCAGTCGTGGCACCGAACGTCTGGTGTACAATGGCCTCGTGCCGACTTCGGAACATGCCAGGATGCGTGCACCCTTTCAGAGCGGCGATTTTACTTTCCCAGTGAAATACGGCTATGCGAACGTCGGCCGCGTGGCCCCTTCGCCTGCGGCAGACCATGCCGGACTCAGCGGCCACCATGTATTTGGCCTTTACCCCCATCAGACCGCCTTCTATGCCGATCCGGCGACGCTGTCGCTTGTCCCGGATTCGGTGCCAGTGCGGCGCGCCGTGCTCGCTGCCAACATGGAAACAGCCCTGAACGCCTGCTGGGACGCTGCGCCACTGCCGGGTGACCGGATTGCCGTTGTAGGTTGTGGCCTTGTCGGGGCGCTTATCGTCTACCTCTGCGCGCGGATACCAGGCGTCAGTGTGCTGGCGGTGGAGACCGACTCATTGAAAGCAGAAGTCCTGCAACGACTGGGCGCAGCCAGCGTTCAGTCGGCGCCTGCTGAAGGCGGATACGATCTCGTGTTTCACGCCAGCGCCACGCAGGCGGGTCTGCACACAGCCATTTCACTGGCTGAGAAAGCCGCACGAATCGTTGAGCTGAGCTGGTACGGCGACCAGGCGGTGAGCATCGGACTTGGCGGGCGCTTTCACGCATTACGCCTGCAGCTGCACTCAAGCCAGGTGGGAACGATACCTCCCGCCCAGGCCGCGAGATGGAGCTTCAGACGGCGCCTTGCCACCGCGCTTGAACTCCTGGCCGACGATCGCCTCGATGCACTGCTGAGTCCCGATGCCTCTTTTGACGAGCTACCAGATACCATGGCCACAGTGTGCGGTTCCGGTCCACTGCACAAAGGGCCTGCCCCATTATTTTGTCAGGTGGTGCGCTATCCATGACCCTGGCTTTACCAACAAACAGGAGTTGAACCTTGTATTCCCTTACCGTTCGAGATCACATGATGATTGCCCACAGTTTCAGGGGCGAAATATTCGGTCCAGCACAGAATCTTCACGGCGCCACCTTTGTGGTCGATCTGACCTTCGAGTCCGAGCAACTTGACGGCGACAATCTCGTTATCGATATCGGCCTGGCCAGCGAAGCCCTCAAGGCGATCCTGCAGCCACTCAACTATCAGAACCTTGATGAGCTGCCGCTATTCGCTGGCCAGAACACCACTACGGAGTTCCTGGCCAAGCACATATTTGATGAGGTGGCCGCGCAGATGAAGGCCGGACAGCTTGGCAAGCAGGCTAAAGTTGTCAAGCGGCTCACCGTCCAGTTGAAGGAAAGTCACGTTGCCTGGGCCAGCTACAGTGGACACCTGGCTTGATCCGACTTGTGGTGCCAGGGTCGGTCAATCAGCTGACAGGTGGATATCGCTATGATGCCGCCCTGCTGAAGGCTCTTCAGTGGAGCGGTGTCGACGCTGAGGCCATTGAGGTCTTGAATCTCGAAGAGCCGGATGAATTGCGCGCCCTGGTCAGAGATCTGCAGTCGGATACGCCAGGCCCCTGCCACCTCATCGTCGACGGTCTGGCCCTGGCGCGTCTCCACCAGCATCATGCAGAGCTTCTTCAGCAGTTCTCTCGGGTTGCCTCGCACACCCACTCGCTCAGCGCGCTGGTCCATCATCCGCTTTGTGACGAAACCGGACTCGACGACAAACAGCAGGTCAGTCTGCAAACGCTCGAGGCTGCGGCCCTGCAACAGGTCGACCTGATCATCACGACCAGCAGCCATACCTGCGAACGAATCAAATGTCTGTTCGAACCACAGCAGACGGTGGTTGCGATTGAGCCTGGCGTCGAGCGTCCTAAAACACTGTTGAAAAAGCAGCACAGGCAAGGCGCTGAGCCCCTGAAGCTGCTGTGTGTGGCCAGCCTGGTGCCGCGCAAGGGTCAGGACATTCTAGTGCGAGCGCTGCACCGACTGTCTTCACAGGATGTTCACTGCACGCTGGTAGGACTGCTGGACCGCGATCCCGAATTCGTCACTCAGATTCGCCAGACGGTGGCAGAGCTCGGTCTGCATAGTCAGGTCGAAATGTCCGGACCGCTTGAAGAGGATGCTCTGGAACGGCATTGGCAGACAGCCGATGTACTGGTGTTACCCTCCTGGTACGAAGGCTACGGGATGGTCCTCGATGAAGCTGCTGTACGAGGCGTTCCAGTGCTGACCACCACAGGCGGCGCCCTGGCTGCCACCTTCCGTGAAGGGACCGGCCTGCAAGTTCCACCTGGCGATATAGAGGCTCTGGCCGCGGCGATAGCGCGATTTGCTCACGACACTGCTCTGCTATCGACCTGTCGAACAGCCGCACTGGCGATCAGTCAGGCACAACGGACCTGGGAGGAGGCGGCAGCTGAAACGTGTCTGGCTCTGGAGGTGATGGTTCCCGAAGCCAGGCGCCTGGACCTGTTTGATGAGACATGGCTGGCACTGCGAGAACCCTTTGATCATCAGGCGCGCTCCGACAATCAGGCCGAGCAGGCTCTCCGTCAGTGGAGTCAAACGCTACAAACAGCTGGCAGTGCGTTAACGGTCATTGATCTCGGAGCTGGCAGTGGCTCGAATCTGCGCCATCTCGATGCCTGCCTGCGCACGCAGAACGACGAGAGCCTTATCGGGAAGCGCATTGCCATGGATCACGATCCTGCCATGTTACAGGCGCTCAGGCAGCTCCCGGCTACGGAGGCTCGTGCAGTAGACTTTCAGGACCTACCATCATTTGCAGCTGCAATTCATGATGCCATACCAGGCGGGGACGCCAGTCTGCTTACTGGATCCGCCCTGCTCGATCTCGTGTCGGACTCCTGGATGACGACGGTCCTCGAGCTGGCGAGACAGCACAACTCAGCTGTGTTCTTCGCGCTTAGCGTCGATGGCAGCAGTACGCTGTGCCCGGCTGATGAGGATGACGATCTGGTTCAACAGTTGTTCAATATGCATCAACGGCAGGGTGCTGGCCCGGGCCCCGATGCCGCAGCAATGTTCGCAAGAATGGCGCGCAAGCGTCTGTTCGAAGTCACCGTAGATGCCAGCGACTGGCAACTGGACAGTGCTGCTGGTGCTTCAGACCGTCAGCTGATGACCAGCCTGTTGACCGGATGGCGCGTCGCTGCTCGCGAACAGCTTGCTCATGCTCATCTCAGTGCTTCGAGCAGCCGTGAGGCGCGTACCGGCGAGCAGTTGATCAAGGTAGATGCCTGGTGCCAGCGGCGCATGGTGCAGATTCGAAACGGTACCCTGCGTCTGAGGCTCGGGCACTGCGATCTGCTTGCCATACCGGGTCCAGCGGCGGTATCCGCGGTGATTTGATGACGACCCGCCCGGTCTTCAGACTGCTGTTTTCCCTGAGCCTGCTTCTGGCGGTAATTGCCTTCTCGGACCTGGACGCGGTTCAGCAACAGTTCGTGGCCCTTGGTAACGACAGGAAGAATGGTAGTGCTGCAGCCTGGATCGTGCTCGCCATTTTCGCGACCTTTCCGCAGTATCTGCTGTCGGCACGCCGGTGGCAGCTGACTGCTGCTCAACTCGATCTGAACCTGCCCTACGGCGCTGCGCTGAAAGCCTACTACAAGGCTACATTTTTCAATCAGGTGCTGCCGGGAGGCGTGCTCGGTGACGTAGCCCGTGCCGTCGAACATGGCAGACACGGTTCGCCTGACCAGCGTTTTTCAGCCTGGCGTGCGGTCGCCATCGAACGACTTGCCGGCCAGCTCGTGCTGATAGCGGCTGTGTGCCTCGCGCCGCCCTTCGTCGGGTTTACCGGTGAGACTGCATCGACGTCGGCGACATCGACAGGCTGGTGGAGTGTAATGGCGGCGCTGGCACTCATAACGTTAATTGTTGCGGCATATAACGCCGCGCCGCGCCTGGCGTTCGTGACGAAAATATCCGCAGGCCTGCAGACATTTACCGCGGACCTCGCGCGAGCCTGGCTCAGGCCCGGACTGCCAGTGAGGCAATTGGCGCTGTCGCTAGCGGTTCTTGTCAGCTATGTCCTGAGTTATATCGCCCTGGCCCTGGCCTTCGGATTCGACGGCGATCTGTTGTGGCTGAGCAGTGTGATACTGCTGGTGCTGCTATCGATGTCCCTACCCTTGAGCGTGGCTGGTTGGGGCGTGAGAGAAGTCAGCGCTGCCGGCCTGTGGCTGGCTGGAGGACAGGATCCGTCGGCGGGCGTCGCCATCGCCGTGGCTTATGGGCTCCTGAACCTGGGCTGCAGCCTGCCCGGCCTCTGGTTCATATTACGTCGGCGCGGGATGAGCTAGTGTCGACAAAATTCCAGGTCGAACAAGGTATCCTGCTCCAGACTGAAGCGCCGGGTTCTCGCCCTGACCGCAGCATCGATAGAACTGATTTCGCTGAGCGAAAAAGAGGGTTTTCCCGATCCAAGAATCATGGGCGCCACGGTGACGTGAATCCGATCAAGCACACCAGCTTCAAGAAAACGTGAAACGGTTGTGCCCCCGCCCTCGATCAGTACCCGCTTCAGGCCACGCGCCTGCAGTGTTGCCAGCACCCCACTCACGCCACAACCTGAGGATGCGCCTGCCAGGTCCGGCACAGCGCTACCGGAACAGGAACTGGCGGCATCGATGCACAACTGCAACGTTCTGGCACAGCCATCCCTGAAAAGTCGTTGCCCGCCCGGAACCCGACCGCTCGGGTCGATCACCACTCTCACCGGACTCGGCCCCTCCACATGCCTGACTGTCAGCAGGGGATCATCGGCAATGGCGGTGCTGGCACCAATGACGACTGCATCCACCAGCGCCCTGAGGCGATGCAGATGGATGAGGCCAGCCGGTCCATTGATCAGCTCATTACGGCCGTCGACGGTGGCAATGCGTCCATCGAGCGTCTGTCCCATCTGCGCAATCACCAGGGGCTGATCGCCTGCACGACTCACCAGCGGCAGATAGATGTCGAAGAGCTGACGCGCCTCGGCCGTCACCTTGGCATAGCTTTGCCAACCGCCATCATCGGCAATAGTCAGCGCCTCAACCTCACGTCCCTGGCGAATATCCAGAATCATTTTCCAGGCCGTGGAGGCGGTAATACTTCCCTGCCAATGGGCGCGCAGGGTTGATGTGGTGCGGAGTTCCATAATGGCGTCTCTACGTCTCGGATCGTCTGGCAGCCCGATTGATACGTTGCCATGAGCCGCTCGATTCACCACGTAATGCACGAAATCATGATCAGACTGTGAGGTAGCGCTGAATAATGGCATCCGACAGTTCGGGCATGGCCCCCTCGCTGACTTTCCGGCCTCTGTCCAGAATCACGTACCGGTCGGCCACCTTCCTCGCAAAAGGAAGCTTCTGCTCCACGATAATGACGGTGAGTCCGAATTCCTGATTCAGTCGCCTGATGATCGTGGCGATATCGGCCACCAGGTTTGGCTGAATACCTTCCGTGGGCTCGTCCAGAATCAGCAGCTTGGGATCGATCACCAGCGCCCGTCCGATGGCGAGCTGCTGTTGCTGCCCACCCGAAAGGTCACCTCCACGCCGCCCGAGCATTTCCTTCAACACCGGAAACAACTCGTAGATGAAGCTGGGGATGCTGCGCGCCTTGTCCTTTCTGGCCGACAGACCAATCTGCAGGTTTTCCTCGACGCTCAATAGCGGGAAGATCTGTCGCCCCTGTGGGACCAGTCCTATACCAGCTGGCGCGCGGTATTCGATGGCCTTGCGGGAAATATCTTCCCCAGCAAATTGAATGCTGCCGCTGTCCAGGTTGCGCATACCCATGATGGTCTCCATGAGCGTCGTCTTGCCGACACCGTTGCGGCCCATCACCACGGTGCACTGCCCTTCCGGGACATCGAGGTCGATGTCCCACAGGGTGTGACTCTGACCATAGCTCTGATTGACGCCGCGCAGCTCTAGCAGGTTACTGGCAGTGGTCGCTTCAGGCCCCAAGATACACCTCCCGAACTTTCGGATCCGATTGCACCTGGTCCATGCTGCCCTCCTTGAGAATACTGCCCTGATGCAGCACCGTAACGGTCTGCGCGATACTGCGAATGAACTCCATGTCGTGCTCCACAACGACCACGGTATGCCGCCCGGCGAGACCTTTGAGCAGCTCTGCAGTCTTGTCCATTTCCTGATGGGTCATGCCAGCTACCGGTTCATCGACCAGGAGCATTTTAGGGTTCTGCATCAGCAGCATGCCGATCTCCAGCCATTGTTTCTGTCCATGCGAAAGCGTACCCGCGAGCGACGACTGCAGATCCGAAAGGCCGATGAGATTGATGACTTCATCCATGCGCGCCAGCTGTTCGGCACTCAGCTTGCGGTTGAACAAGCGAGGAATACTGCGCTGCCCGCCAAGCGCGAGCCACAGATTCTCGAAAACCGTCAGGGCCTCGAAAACCGTCGGCTTCTGGAACTTGCGGCCGATACCCGCGTTAGCGATTTCAGGCTCTTTCATCTTCAGCAGGTCCATACTCTGACCGAACCAGACACTGCCTGAGTCAGGCTGGGTCTTGCCAGTGATGATATCCATCATCGTAGTCTTGCCAGCCCCGTTGGGGCCAATGATGCAACGCAACTCACCTTCCCTGATATACAGGTTCAGATTATTGATGGCCTTGAAGCCATCGAAGCTGACGGAAACATCTTCCATGTAGAGAATGTAGCCCTTGCGGGTATCAAGGTCTCCTGCCCCCTGGGGTGCAAGAAAATCGAACACGCGATCGCGCTGTCGAATCGAATTGATCAAGCTCATGCTGTCGCCTCCCTGTGAACTGGAGCATCAGGCCCTATCGGCGGGTCGCCCTGCTTCTTTTTCAGGTGACGGAACAGTCCGGATATACCCTGCGGCAGTACGATAGTGACGAACACGAACAGACCACCCAGCGCAAACAGCCACACTTCCGGCATCACGCCGGTAAACCAGGTCTTGCTGAAGTTGACCAGTAGCGCGCCAATGACAGCGCCATACAACGTCGCCCTGCCGCCGATCGCGACCCAGACGACGATTTCTATGGAATTCAGTGGGGAGAACTCACCAGGGTTGATGATGCCCACCTGAGGCACATAGAGCGCGCCTGCCACACCGGCGATCATGGCCGACAGCACGAAGACTACCAGCTGTACATGCTCGACCTTGTAGCCACTGAATCGTGTACGGTTCTCGGCATCACGAACGGCCAGCATCACGCGCCCGAAGCGGGTGACCGTGATCCACTTGCACAGCAGGTAACCCAGCGACAGCGCAATCGCCGAGGTGATGAAGAGCCCTATCCTGGTATCGTCCGATTGCAGATCGAAGCCAAGGAGGTCTTTGAAATCCGTCAGCCCGTTATTGCCGCCGAAGCCCATCTCGTTGCGGAAGAAGGCCAGCATCAAAGCGTAGGTCAACGCCTGGGTGATAATTGATAGATATACACCACTGACCCGCGAGCGGAACGCCAGCCAGCCAAAAACAAAGGCCAAGGTGCCAGGCACCAGCAGGATCATTAGCGCTGCAAACCAGAACTGATCGAAGCCCTGCCAGAACCAGGGCAGTTCACTCCAGTTCAGGAAGACCATGAAGTCCGGGAGCTCCGGATGGCCATAGACGCCGCGATCGCCGATCTGACGCATGAGGTACATCCCCATGGCATAGCCGCCAAGCCCGAAGAAGGCACCATGACCAAGACTGAGAATGCCCATATAGCCCCAGACGAAGTCGACCGCCACAGCAAGCAAAGCCAGTGTCAGGTACTTGCCTAGCAGGGTGACGGTGAAGGTCGCCACGTGAAAGGGGCTATCTGGGGGGAGCAGCTGGTTTGCCAGGGTGACCAGCAGGGTGGCCGCGAACAGAACACCAAGGAACCAGTTGGTGCCTGCATCGAAGACTGCCTTTCTGTGTGTACCGGCAAATCTGGCCGGATTGAGCTCAGCCATCGACGGCTCTCCCTTTTTGCGGAAACAGACCGCGTGGTCGCTTCTGGATGAACAATATGATGAAGATCAGCACCAGTATCTTTGCCAGAACGGCGCCGCTGAAGGGTTCGAGGAATTTGTTGGCCACACCGAGACTGAGTCCTGCGACGAGGGTTCCCCAGAGATTGCCGACACCACCGAACACGACCACCATGAATGAGTCGATAATATAACTCTGCCCCAGATTGGGCCCGACGTTGGTCAGCTGACTCAGGGCTACACCGGCAATGCCGGCAATCCCCGACCCAAGGCCGAAGGTGGTGCAGTCGACCCAGGCCGAACGCACACCCATGGCCTGTGCCATGGCACGATTCTGTGAGACCGCCCGCACCCTCAGTCCCAGTGACGTCTTCTTCAGCACCAGCAACAGGGCAAAGAACACCATGAGTGAGAAAAAGATGATGAACAGTCTGTTGTAGGTGATCGAGAAAATGGGGTTGATCTGCCAGACACCATGCATCCAGTCCGGAGACTCTACAGCTCTATTGAGCGGCGAAAATATCGAGCGCACCGCCTGCTGCAATATGAGACTCACACCGAAGGTCGCCAGCAGGGTCTCGAGCGGCCGTCCGTAAAGGAAGCGAATCACGCCGCGCTCGATCAGCATGCCGACCACAGCGGAAACGACAAATGCACAGGGAATGGAGAGGAGCAATGCCAGCCCGACCTGCTGCGGCATGAGTTGCTGGATGACGAAGGTCGTATAGGCGCCCAGCATGATCAATTCGCCGTGGGCCATGTTGATGACACCCATTACTCCGAAGGTCACTGCCAGACCAATGGCCGCCAATACCAGCACGGAGCCAAGGCTCAGGCCGAAAAAGAGATTCTCGACTTTGGAATAGAATTCAGCCTTTTCTTCGACCTTTCTGATGCCGTCGCTGGCAGCTCTCTGCAACAGCTTCTCCTGCGCTGTTAGCGGCCTGGTATCAGCAATATCGGTCAACTCACGTCTGAGACTGCGGAACTCGTTGACGACGGCAGGTTGCAGACTGTCCTGCAGATTCTGCGCGGCTTCGAGCTGATCGCCGAGCGCTCCGGTCTGCAGCCTGAAGAGTTGCAGAGCCTGCTGCATCAGCGCCTTCACCTCTGCATTGTCTTCCCCGGCGAAAGCGGACTGGATAAGTTCGACATTATCTTCGTCAAGCTTGTCGAATATCTGATTGACAGCATTGAGGCGTCTGGATACCTCCTTGTGTTGCAGACTGCGAGTCGCAATCAGCGTACGAATCTGTCGCCGCATGGCGTTGTTGGTGGCGACTCGCCTGAAATCTCCCTTTTTGGCAATTTCAGGCTCAGTCAGCCCGGGTGGCTCTGTTGCCATGTCCAGTCGTCGCACTTCGACGCCGCCCGGCATCGTTGCGCCCATGACCACCAGACGGTCGTCGGCTCTGCTGCGGTACAGGTCACTGGTCAGTAGCGCCGCTAGCAGTTCATCGGCTACTTCCGATTCGCTATCCTTCAACAAGGGTAAGGCCTGCCTCACCTCCATCAGCTTGGGAGACTGCAATTTCAGGACGGCCTGATCAAGGGCCTCATCAGCAAACACATGAGGGCTCGATGCGAGCAGCATCAATATCACGGCCTGGAGGGCTAGCAGCCAGTGCAGCCTCCCTCCGGACTTGTTCATTTTCATAAGGAGCCTATCGAGTCAGAGACAAAAAAAATCACCCGGACGTGAGCGCCCGGATGATTTTCAGACAGCGCGATCCGGAATCAGAAATTCTGACCTGAACACTTGCCGGTCTTGACGTTGTAGTTACCGCAAGACATTGGCTTCCTCCAGTCAGCGATGAGGTCCTTGCTGTCAGGCAGGAAGTCAGACCAGGCATCACCCGCGACAAGACCGGAAGTCTCCCAGACAACCTGGAACTGGCCGTCGTCCTGTATTTCGCCAATGAGGACCGGTTTGGTGATGTGGTGGTTAGGCATCATTGCCGAGTAGCCACCAGTGAGGTTAGGCACCGCCACTCCAACCATCGCGTCGATGACGGCATCTGTTTCAGTCGTCTGGGCTTTCTTGACGGCTTCGATCCACATGTTGAAGCCGATGTAATGGGCTTCCATCGGATCGTTGGTCACACGATCAGTGTTCTTGATGAACTTCTTCCAGGAGTCGATGAACTGGGTGTTAACGTCAGATTCGACACTCTGGAAATAGTTCCAGGCCGCGAGATGACCGACGAGAGGCTTGGTGTCGATACCAGAGAGTTCTTCCTCGCCAACCGAGAAGGCCACGACTGGGATATCTTCGGCGCTGATGCCCTGGTTACCGAGCTCCTTGTAGAAAGGCACGTTGGCATCACCATTGATAGTGGATACCACGGCGGTCTTCTTGCCGGCATCACCGAACTTCTTGATGTCCGATACGATGCTCTGCCAGTCGGAATGTCCGAAAGGCGTGTAGTTGATCATGATGTCTTCGGCGTTCACGCCCTTACCCTTGAGGTAGGCCTCCAGCACCTTGTTGGTCGTCCGCGGGTAGACATAGTCTGTACCGGCCAGTACCCAGCGCTCGACACCGAGATCATTCATCAGGTAGTCGACCGCAGGAATCGCCTGCTGGTTTGGCGCAGCGCCGGTGTAAAACACGTTGCGGGAGGATTCTTCACCTTCATACTGAACGGGATAGAACAGAAGACTATTGAGTTCCTCGAAGACCGGTAACACCGACTTCCGTGAGACCGAGGTCCAGCAGCCGAATACCGCAGCCACCTTTTCCTTCGAAATCAAATCACGGGCCTTCTCAGCGAACAGTGGCCAATCCGATGCTGGATCGACCACCACGGCTTCGAGCTTCTTGCCAAGCACGCCACCCTTCTTGTTCTGCTCGTCGATGAGCATGAGCATGGTGTCTTTCAGCGTCGTTTCACTAATGGCCATCGTGCCGGAGAGTGAGTGCAGGATACCGACCTTGATGGTCTCTTCAGCCAGCGCACCGCCCGCCATCAGAGAAGTCGTGAAAGCAAGCGTCAGTGGTGCAAAGAATCGTTGTGCCTTGTTCATGAAAGTACCTGTGTCTTCTGTGTGATTGATCCCTGGCCTACGGAGCATTTATTGAAGTGTGCTTCTCTGGGTTGGGGCCGTTATTTGGCAATCTTGTCGCGTAACGCAGGAGGGATTTAGCACAGAGCGTGCCAGGCCATCACTTCCGCCCAATTCACGCCTGTTTACTAGCGAATCCGTGGGTGGCAGGGGGAACTATCAGATGCCCCCCTCAAAGATCGCCAGCATTCGTGCACCAGATTTGATCTCAAGGTGGTATGGCAAGGTACCAGTGCACCGGAATGGTGCGACACGGTATGAACGCACATCGTCCATCTACTTTTCGACACGCACTTCGGGAAGCGGATAAAATATGAGTAAGGTCTTAAACTCTGAAGACCGAATAATGTACCATTGCGCCGACATGGGAGAAGTATGTGTATGGTTTCGGCACAATTAGTAGGTATCAGCTTAATCGATTATTTCGGAAACCGGATTCCGATTACCGACCTTGAGGGAGATATTGAGTATCAGGAGCTGGCTAAAGACGACGTCAGCCCAATGGCTCCGTTCGGCATCACGCCATTCGGTGATATCGTCAACAAGCCGGGCACCTCGATTCAATCGGGCATATATGCGTCAAACATGCTTGAAGCGCTGTACTCCATACGACGCGACCTCGATCTGATCAGACACTATCAGGAGGCCTTTTACGCCGTGAACGATACGCCTCTAGAAGTTGCGGCGATCAAGGACAGATCGTATAGACTCTACAGCAACGGTAAACTGCTGAAAATTCTGACATCGTCTGAGATGGCGACCGAGTATGAAAAGATCACCAGAAATCACCGCAGCCTCGTCAAAAGACATCTTGCCCGCAATAAATAGCGGCCATCGATAGGGTCCTGCGGCCTTCCGCCAACTTCATATAAAAAGAGACTCATGAGCCAGAAGAACGGGTTTTCAGCTCACCGCAAAGACAGAATCAGCGCACCAAGCACGGTGACTGTCTATTACTGGCATCGAATCGTTCTATTCGGCTTGCTGCTGATATTCATCATCGGTGGCCTTGCCTTCTGGGCCTTCAGTCAGTTCGACACCGCACCAAAAGCGGTCATCCCCGGCAGCAGCGCCGAGTTGGCGGCCGAGCGTAACGAAAGCAACGGTCGCACTGATGACGCGCTGAGCGATTATGAACAATCCGCGATGACACCGACGCCAGCCGACGCGCCTGTCTTCGCCTCACAGGTCGAAGACGCGCCTGTGGCAGACGCGCCTGGCAGCGTAGAGCCTGACTCTGCTCTCGAGCCCACTCTAGATGAATCATCTACTGGCATAGGGGACGAATCAGAAGCCGATGTGGGTGACAGCGCAACATCAGGCAGTGAAGCCCCTAAAGAGACAGTTGCCGAACCGGACACTGTCATAGTCGACGATGCGCCGGTCATTGACGAAGCGCCCGGAACCGAGGAAGCCTCCGGAAATGACTCAGCTGACGTCGATGGCATGCAGGACGAAGTGGCTGACACCAACACTGATGCCGACCCCGCTGTGGCCCAAGGCGTTGACAGTGAGCGTGGCAAGCCGACGACCACCGAGATATTGTCTGAAGCGATTGCCAGAGCCAGTCTCGCCAGGGGTTTACGCGAACGCGAGCCCATCGGTATCTACAAGAATGCCGTGAGCTTGAATGGGCAGGACCTCATCACCGTCTTCATGTTCACTCAGACGCGCGGCTATGTGGGTGAGGAGCTCTTTCATAACTGGTATCTGAACGATGATCGCATCGCTCAGGTCGTCATCAAGCCATGGGTGTCACCAATGCGTGCCTCTTCCAGCAAGAAGATCATTCCGACCATGATCGGTGACTGGCGGGTGGAGATCGTTGATGCGACTGGCAAGAAGCTGGCCGTGACCACTTTCGAAGTCGTCGAATAGGCTGACTTACTGTTCGCGCCAGGCTTTATCGAAGGCCGTCAGCAGAGGCTCTGCAAAATACTGGAGTGGCGTCGATTCGCCGGTGAGAATGTAGACTTCTGCGGGCATGCCTGGTTTGACCGTCTCCTCTCCCCATAGGGGGTTCGCGCCATTGTCCATGACAATTCTGGCCTCGAAGTAGTATTGCCCGCTCTGTTCATCGAAGAGTGCATCCGCAGATACGAACTCCAGCGTACCCTGCAGCTCCGGCATCTCATGCTGACGATAGCCTGAGAGGCGGGCACGAGCAGCCTGTCTGCCGCTCACCTTATCGACGTCAAGTGGGCGAATCCTGGCATCGATGACGAGTTCATCTCTCGCAGGAACGATTTCCATCAAGGTATCGCCTGGCCGCACCACTTCACCAATGTTGTGGATGGCGAGATCGACAACGACACCATCGACGGGCGCTGCGAGGCTGACACGCTCAAGCACGTTGGTGCTGGCGGCCAAGCGCTGAACCAGCGTCTCCATATCGCCACGTAACTCACGCAATTCATTGGCGGCTTCATAGCGATACTCCTGCCGCGACTGTTCGCGCTCCAGTTCAATTTCAGACTGTTTGGTTCGTGCCTCGGCTATAGCCGTATTCAGACTCGCGATTTCTCCTCGTGCGCGGGCGGCTTCACGTTTCAGTTCCAGCGAACGTGCCTTGCCAGTCATGCGCCGTTGCAGCAGTGTTTCAAGGGAGGCCAGCTCTTCTTCTATCAAAGCCAGTTGCTCCTCGCCAGCAAGCACTTCGGCACGCATGCCACGAATCTGATCGCCGAGTTGCAGGCTCTGCTGCTCCAATATGGCCAGCTTTCCCTTGAGCGTGCTTCGGTCCAGCTCAAACAGCGCTTCTGTTTCACGCATTCTGGACTGCATGATCGGGTCCGCCTGCTCAAGCAGGTGCTTCGGGAAGCTCAGGGCATCCTGTCCGGTCTGCGCAGCAAGGAGGGCCGCTTCCCGCACCTGCAGGGCGTTGAGCTGCTGTGAGAGCAGGAGATACTCCGACTCAGCGAAGGTCTGATCCAGCGTTACCAGAATCTGTCCGGCCCTGACCATTTCCCCTTCCCGCACCAGAATGCGTTTGACCAGTCCACCTTCCAGATGCTGGATTCGCTTCCGCTCTGAACCAACCTTCACCACACCTTCCGCTATCACCGCACTGGCCAGGGGCACCGAGGCAGCCCACGTGAGAAAGCCGCCAAATCCGATGCCAGTGATGAGGACGCCACTGATGATCAGTCCCTGCAGGCTGCGGGCCGGCGTTGTACTGGCAGATTTACTCATCACCCGACTCCCGTAGATTCACCACTGACGCAGACTTTCGAATGATCACTGGCTCGGACCGACGACGAGCTTCCGGTCTGAGCATGTCAGCCAGCAGCGCTTTTGTAGGCCCGAAGCGTTCGAGCCTGCCGTTGGCCATCAAGGCCAGGAAGTCTGTCTCGTTGAGCAGGTGTGACTGATGACTGATCGTGATGACTGTTGTGCCGCGGGCTTTCAGAGCTCTGAGAGCAGACTGGAAAGCTTGCTGCCCCTCCGCGTCCAGACTTGAGGTCGGTTCATCCAGCACGACTATGGCCGGACTGCCGAACAGCGCGCGCGCCAGCCCAATTCTCTGCTTCTGACCGCCGGACAATGGCACACCGGCGGGCCCGATAGGCGTGTCGTAGCCTGCCTGCAACGACAGGATCATTGTCTCGACACCAGCCAGGCGAGCGGCCTCCATGATGTCATTCGGAGTTGCATCAGAAAATCTGGCGATATTCTCCGCTACGCTGCCATCGAAAAGCTCCACGTCCTGAGGCAGATACCCCATGAACCCGGCGAACTGATCCCTGAGTTGTGGCGTCATTTCCGCCCCATCTATGCGCACCTCGCCGGAGTCCGCGAACGACACGCCCAGAATGAGCCTGATAAGCGAGGTCTTGCCAGCGCCACTGGGCCCAATAACGCCTAGTGAACTGCCTGCGGGCAGTGCCAGCGAAATATCTGTCAGCAGCGGTTTTATCGCAAGACCGGAGCCTGTGAGCATGGTTGCGGAAAGACTGGCCCTGGAGATCGCGAGCTCGCCACGGGGACGCGGGAGCTGCATGCCTGGTTTCTGAGAGTCTGCCGTTTCAAGAAAATTGTCGAGGCTTTGCAGTGCCTGCCTGGCGCTGACCAGTGTGCGCCATCCCTGTATCGACTGCTCGATCGGCGCCAGTGCTCTGGCGATTATGATTGAGGCTGCAATCATGACGCCTGCAGTAGTGATGTTGTCCATGGTCAACCAGGCACCAGCAGCGAGCACCGCAATCTGCAGAAACTGCCTGATCACCTTGGCGAATGTCGAAAGACGGGCATTGCGCTCAGCCGCGACACTCAGCAATGACAAACCTGCCCCCTGTCTTTTCTGCCACAGCCGCGACAACGCAGGCGCCATGCCCATGCCCAATACCGCCTCACGATTACGCGTACTGTGTTCGGCGAAACTGGAGGCCTGTCCCAATGCCATATTTCCCTGTTTATAGGCGGCACGCGATATCAGTTCATTGAGAACCGCCAGACCGATGAGCAACAGCGCGCCCGCAAGACCGATGTGGCCGAGTAGTGGATGCAGCAGGTACACCAGACCGAGAAAAAGCGGTATCCAGGGTGCATCGAAGAGAGCAAGCGTATAGGGCGAACTGATGAAGGTGCGTATGGTATTGAGGTCATGTACAGGTTGCGACGATCGAGAAAATCGCAGCGTCTCGGCGAACACCGTGCTGCCCAGGTCGTCATCGAAGCGGTTCGCCACCCTGACCAGCAGTCGCTGCCTGATCGAATCGATCAGGCCCAGCACCAGGAGCGCAAAGACAGCGACACCGAACAGAAAGAACAGCGTTTCCCGGCTACCAGACAATAGCACCCGATCATACACCTGCAGCATGAACAGCGGCGCGGTCAACAACAGTACGTTGACCACGAGGCTGAAAGCGAACACTGGCAGGAAGCCACGTCTGACGCGCGACAGGGCCGCGCTCAACTGGCTAGGTGATGCCTTTGCAGCACTCACATCAATGACCCTGCAAGACCGGCTCAACCAGCCAGAAAGTCATTGTCAGTGCCGTTGATCAGCACCTCGACCGTGGCCATGCTGGTGCCGCCGTTGCCATCGCTGACCGTGTAGGTAAACGTATCGGTCGCCGTCTCACCTGCGGCCAGCGCGTCGAACTGACCGGCAGGATCGTAGGTGAAGCTGCCATCGGCATTCGCCACTACTGAGCCAGTCAGCGAGCTGTCATCGAACGACAGGATCGACAGTGCGTACCCATCCAGGTCAGTATCGTTCTCCAGTACGCGTATGCTCACGGCAGTCGCCTCATCGGTGGCAGCCTCATCAGCAGCGGCTACCACAGCATCATTGACGCCTGTGACTTCGAGTTCGATCAGTGCAGTGGAGAATGCCCCGCTGCCATCCGTGATCGTATATTCGGCCGTAGTGATCACCGTTTCTCCAGCCTTCAGGTAATCGAATCCCGTCTCGGCGCTGAACCGTGCACGGCCATCAGCATAAATCTGGAACGCCCCACCCTCTGAGCCGGCGACCGTGATACTGGTGCCTGACATCGGCACATCATTCACAGCGGACACCCGAATGATCGCGTTCGCATCCGCATCGGTATCGTTACCCACCGGCCGCGAGTCGGTAAGAATATTCAGAGCAAAACGAAAACTGCCTTCGTTGACCTGATAAAAGTCATCCACGGCGACCGGCGCATCGTTGGCACCAGTCACCACAACGGACACGTTACCGAACGCACTGCCGCCTGCACCATCTGACACTGTGTATTGCAACTGTTCAGTGACCTGCTGGCCCGCACCCAGGTAGTCGAAGTCGCCGTCAGTGAAGAATTCGGCTGTACCATCAGCCTCGAGTATCCAGTAGCCGCCATTGGTGCCAGCCACGACTTCGCCGACCTTGGTAGCGCTCCTGGCCACTGCAGAGACAAACAGCTCATCCTGATCAGCATCGGTGTCGTTGAGCAATACGTTGGACAGAATCAGAGATGGCGCATCTTCGTTTATCGTACCGCTATCATTGACTGCCCGTGGCGCCTGGTTGGCTACGCCGTTCACAGTCACCTGATAAACCGCAGTGGATGTATCACCGTCTTCGTCAGCGATGGTATAGGTGACCGTAGTGATCGCGGTTTCGCCGCCCTGCAGGTAGGTAAAATCGCCGTTGGCGTCGAATATCACCGAGCCATCAGCTGCAATCGTAAATTCTCCGCCATTCGATCCTGCAGCCGGAGCTCCAACATTGCCGGCGCCGCCTGCGACAGCCACGACTGTGGACGCTCCGTCTCCTCGAATATCGTTGACCAGCGCATTGAGCAGCGACAACTGGTTTGCGCCTTCGGTCGCGGAGACGCTGTCGGCTACCGCTACCGGTACCTGGTTACCAGCGTCGTCGACCGTCACTGTCAGCGTGGCCGTCGAGGTCTGGCCGTCGTTATCATTGATCGTGTAGGTGACGCTGGTAGTGGCGCTCTCTCCTTCCTGCAAATAGTCGAACTCACCATTGGGGTCGAAATCTGCATTGCCGTCTGCGTCGATGACGAAGAGTCCGCCGCTAGAACCTGCAATCACGGCGCCAACCTGCGCGGCGCTGCCATTGACCTCGGTCACGACCGCAGGCGCATCACCATTCTGGTCGTTGGCCAGCACATTGAGATCCACGGCAGTCAGGTCATCCGTGCTCACTGCATCATCATAGGCAATGACGGCAACATTCTCACCATTGACCTGCATAGTCACCGTGGCCGTCGAGCTCGCCCCGTTACTGTCGCTCACGGTATAACTGATTTGTGTGAGAAGGACTTCATCCTGATCCAGGTTTTCAAAGCCGGTTTCTGCACTTAGTCGTGCCCTACCGTCAGCGTATACCAAAAATTCCCCGCCGTTCGAACCGGTGACCGTCATGCTGTTGCCCGTCATCACCTGGCCATTGACCTCAGTGATTCGAAGCGTATCGTTGAGATCGCTATCAATATCGTTCTGAACAAGTCTGTTATCGGTAAAGATGTTCAGGGCGACGAAGAACTCACCTTCCCGGACCTCGTAGAGATCGTCCGTGGCGACGGGCGCGTCGTTGGCACCAGTAATAGTGACCGTGACCGAACTGAAATCCTCTCCACCTCGACCGTCGGATATCTTGTACTGCAGGGTCTCTGTGGTCTCCTCGCCAACGGCGAGGAAGTCGAACTCACCATTGGTGAAGAACTCTGCCCGACCGTCACTTTGCAGCACCCAGTAACCGCCCTGGCTACCGGCAATCTGCTGCCCGACATTCGCAGATGAACCAGCCACTTCCGACACTGACAGGCTGTCACCATCGGCATCGGTATCGTTCGCCAGCACATTCTCGAAGACGACTGACGATTCATCCTCGCTCACAACCGCACTGTCAATGGCCGCGTCGGGCGCAGTCGATGGATTCTGACCTTCAACGGTAACGGTATAAGTAGCTGTGCTCAGGTCACCATCCTCATCGCTGATGGTGTAGGTCACACTGGTAGTCGCCGTTTCACCCGCGTTCAATGCAGCAAACTGCCCATCTGGATCGAAAGAAACAGAGCCATCGGCAGCCATCACAAACAGGCCACCATTGGAGCCAGCAACGCTTGCACCCACATTCAGGGCATCACCATTGACCATACTGATGATCATGGTGCCATCGCCTGCAAGATCGTTCAGCAGGGCATTGCCTATCTGGCTGAGACCAGCTTCTTCCTGAACGCTTGCGCTGTCGTCGACCGCGACAGGCAACGCGTTGGTGTCATTTACCGTGACGGCCACTGAGGCCTCAGAGCTTCCACCATTGCCGTCGGTGATGGTGTAGAGAATGCTGTCTTCGCCGGTAAAGTCGGCATCCGGGGTGTAAGTCAGTGAACCATCGGCATTGATGACGACAGTGCCGTTGGCGGCACTCGCAGAGGATACTGTAAGGGCATCGCCATCGGGATCGGTGTCATTTGCCAGAACATCTACTGTCACCGCGGTGTTTTCGTCGGTCACGGCGGCATCGTCAACAGCGACTGGTGCAAGATTTTCTGGGGGGGGATCAGTCGGGTCGATATCGCCATCGTCAAAGCGAAACTGTTCCACGTCGACCACCAGGTCCTGATCTCCGCTGGCGAGGTGGGTGACACGGAAACAGGCAGATCCGATCTGCTCAATCCGGTACTCGCTTCGCTCGCCTGCAAATACGGCCACATCGTAGCCGCCATTGCCGTCGATGAGATCGCTGCCCCGACCACCAATCAGGATATCATCGCCCTGCTCTCCGAACAGTGCATCGTCGCCGTCATCACCATGAAGGGTGTCGTCGCCACGGCCGCCGAACAGCGCATCACTGTCATCACCACCCGACAGGGTATCGTCACCATTGCCACCGGAGATCAGGTCATTACCTGAGCCGCCATCGACGGTATCGTCGCCGTTTCCACTCAATATGAGATCATCCCCGGCACCACCATTGACCACGTCATCACCCGAGCCCGAGAGGATCAGATCATTGCCGTCATTACCCTCTATTTCATCGTCTTTTCGAGAGCCGATAATAAGATCGCTGTGATTACTGCCGTTGATGTCCGTCATGTTTTCTCCTGGGATGCGCGTGGTCTATGCCTTATGGCTTATTTTTTTTTGGAACGCATCTTTATAAAGCAAGGTCTAAACGTTTCAAAGTGTTTCGATTTGTTAACGTGATGCTTCTCTCCTTTTATTGCGCTGTTCGTCAATATGTGGCAATGAAAAGGTCTAACCCGTCACAGTCCTTGTAAACACTGCGCTGGTGGCTGTGGTGATGTTCCGCGGCAGAGGATTTCGGCAATATAATTAACGATTTTTAATGATAGAGCCGAGATATCTTTCCGCCGCTAACTTGCGGTTTTATAAAGCAGTTGACTGTGCAAAAAGCGTTGTTTGAGGCAGTATTAGTATAAATAAAAGCCGAGTTCGACTCCGATTCAAGGTGGGTCAGGGCTAACCACAGAGATGGAGTACCTAGCGTATGACCCAATCTATCCGACAGTTTCCCAGCAGGCTTCGGACCCAGTCCTGGCGAAGTGATGCCAGCGTGCTCACCTACGGCAAAGGTCGCCATGAACACCTCTGCAATCTCGTGCTCGGCCTGGAAAGCCAGACCATCACGCCGACTGAGCTGATCATTGCTTACATGGCGGACGAACCCTATTCAAACCTGCCGCAGGCGTCATTCCCCATTCGACAGATCCACGTGTCAGCTGATACCGCAGCGCTGCCTCTGGCAGCCGCCAGAAATGCTGCAGCCCAAGCAGCCGTGTCCAGTCATCTGGTGTTTCTCGATATCGACTGCATTCCTTCCCCTCGACTGGTCGAGGACTACATCGCTGCGCTCTCTCACTGGAATGGCCTGCTTGTCGGGGACGTTCGTTATCTACGCAAAGGCGGCAATGCGCCAGGATGGACGCCTCACACGCTTATGCTTGCATCGGTAGTCCATGCCGAGCGACGCTTACCGCCCAAGAATGGTATTGAGCGCTGCACTGACTACAGGGTTTTTTCGTCGATGTCTTTTGCCGCCAGGAAGACGCTCTTTCTCGAGGCTGGCGGTTTCGACGAACGTTATGACGGATACGGTGCAGAAGATAGCGACTTTAGTCGCGAAATGTCCGAGCTCGGCATCGATATAGGCTGGTGCGCTGGAGCGACGGCCTTCCATCAGTATCATCTGCAGCACAGACCACCAGTTCACAGGTTACAGACCGTATTGGCCAACAACAGAGTCTATCGGCAGAAGTGGGGGCAAAATACAATGGAGCATTGGCTTCGCGCGTTCGAGAGGCTTGGCCTGATAAAGCCGGCGGGCGATGACTTCGAGATTCTCAGAGACGTCACTGATCAGGATCTTCTGCTGACACAGCAGAGCCCAAACGACGCCTACGCCTCTACTCGTGCATTTCTCGACAGGTTGGACGTGACTACCTCTGAAGAGAACGGCACACACTCCACTGCTTCGGTCCTGACGGCGAGCGCGTCGCCTGACTGACCTTATATGAAGTGGCGACCTATTTGCCGCGAGCAGATATCTCAGCCGCTACCTTTTATAACGTTAGTTGTAGGGACGTCTGCGCCGAGTGTAGTACTTACGCGCTCTCCTTCTGCCTGCTGATCGTCTAAGGGCAATTGAGCCAGGCGTCGTTTCTGCCGAAAAGGCCGATTGGGGTCGGATTTCATGATAAGGCGTTCGTCGTGAGTTACCAACATGGTCTAATCTCTATTGATGCTTTCAGCTGAACATTCATAATACGTGCCACCCTGAGACGAGACCGTTGTCCATGGCTCACCACAGCCCGCTTGCGCTCATGCGCAGCCGCCAGTTCCTGCCCTTCTTTCTGACTCAGGCCCTCGGGGCCTTCAACGACAATGTCTTCAAGAATGCCCTGCTGCTGCTGTTGACCTTTTCGGCCGGCAGCAGTTTGGGAATGGATATCAATGTGGTGGTCAATCTGGCGGCCGGCTTATTCATCCTGCCATTCTTTCTGGTGTCGCCAATGGCAGGCCAGATTGCCGACAAGTACGAAAAATCTGCCATTATTCGGTGGGTCAAGCTGGGCGAAGTCGTGATCATGAGTCTGGCGGCGGTGGCCCTCATTCTCGATGCGTACCTTGCCCTGCTTCTGCTGCTGTTGGCCATGGGCACACAATCGGCTTTTTTTGGCCCGGTGAAGTACGCCATCATGCCGCAGCACCTTAACGATCGCGATCTCGTTGGGGGCAATGCCCTGGTGGAATTGGGCACCTTTCTGGCTATTCTCGCAGGCACCATACTGGCCGGTGTATTGTCCCCACTCAGCGCGGCCAGCACCTGGATAGCCATCACAGTCGTCGTACTCGCCGTGGCTGGCTATATTGCCAGTCGAGGCATACCCGAAGCAGCCGCCAGCAACCCCGGTTTGAACATTGACTGGAATCCGTTTACGCAGCTTGCCAACATCTGGCGGCAAACACGCCGAAATCCGGCCGTGTTTCAGTCGATACTGGCTATCAGCTGGTTCTGGTTCCTTGGCGCCAGCTACCTGACGCAGTTTCCGAACTTCACCAAGGATGTACTCTCATCTGGCGCCGGCGTGGTGACCTTGTTACTGGCCGTGTTCTCGGTCGGTATCGCAGTCGGATCCCTGCTGTGCGAGCGGCTGTCCAGAGGGCGGGTCGAACTCGGTATCGTACCCATCGGCGCTTTCGGTCTGACTGTTTTCGGGGCCGACCTGTACTTCGCTGCACTCGCCCTGCAGACGACGCTGGCGGAGGCTGCGGATCCTGAACTGCTCAATACGGTCGCCAGTCTCTGGCGCAGTGCGGGTAGTGGACGACTACTGGCCGACCTCGGCCTTATCGGACTAAGCGGTGGTTTGTTCATCGTTCCGCTGTATGCATTGATCCAGCAGCGAAGTGCGCCTGCGCAGCGGGCCCAGGTCATTGCAGCCAATAATGTGCTGAACGCCCTTTTCATGGTCGTCAGCGCTGTGTTCGCCATTATTTGCCTCAGCATATTCGCGCTGTCGATACCGGCTTATTTTCTTATACTGGCCTTGATCAACCTTGGCGTGAGCATCTACGTGTTCAGGCAGGTGCCTGAATTTGTATTCCGTTTCATCATCTGGTTGCTCGGTCACACGATCTATCGCGTACGCACCACTGGCCTCGATAACCTGCCCGAAGAAGGCCCCGCTCTTCTGGTATGTAATCACGTCAGCTACGCTGACGCAGTCATCATCGGCGGTGCCATTCACCGCCCTGTTCGCTTCGTGATGGACCGCACCATCGCGGGCCTGCCTGGCATGCGCTGGTTCTTCCGCATGGCCAAGACGATCCCCATCTGTTCTGAGCGTGCAGATCCAGCAGTCTTCAACGCCGCCTTTGCTGACATTCGCGCCTGCCTGGAGGCCGGCGAGGTGGTGTGTATTTTTCCTGAGGGTCGGCTTACGAAGGATGGCGAGATTGCACCATTCCGCAAAGGCGTCGAGCGGATCATCGCAGATACTCCGGTGCCGGTCGTACCCATGGCTCTACAAGGCCTGTGGGGGTCGGTATTCAGCCACGCTGGCGGCACAGCACTCACCAAACTTCCGCGTAGGTTCTGGTCACGAATCACACTCGTGCTCGGCCCGCCAGAGCAGCCGGACCGAGTGACGGCCGAGCATTTACAGACTCGGGTCGAAGATCTCAGGGGCAGTCTGAAGTGATGGCATGGCATAAGCGTAATAGGCCGGTAACCCTTTCGCGGGGCTCAGTTCTGTAAAGTGCTCCGCATGATTGTATTCAAACTCTTTCTGAGCACGACGGGCCTTTTTCTGCTTCTGCTGGCGGGCCCATTGTTCATGGCGGCGTGCAGCCCCACCAAAAGCGTCAAGAGCTGGCACCAGGCGGACCGCTCCAGTGCCGGGATCGCGCCATCGCCGTCGGAAGTCCCTGAAGCCGTAGTTCAGGTTTACGGCGCCAGGGCGTATAGCTGGCGCGGACACTTTGCGGTGCACACCTGGATTGCGACCAAGGCCGCTGATGCGCCGCATTTCAAGGTGCACGAGGTGGTAGGTTGGGGCCGGAACAAGGTCAGGTCAAGAACAGGCAAGCCCGATCACGCCTGGTATGGCAACAAACCTGCACTGATCGCTGACATTCGGGGCGAGCGCGCCGCTGCGATGATTCCGCAGATCGATCAAGCCATCGTAGATTATCCTTATCCTGATCGATATCAGGCCTGGCCGGGGCCAAACAGTAACACCTTCGTCGCTTGGGTGATTCGAGAGGTCCCAGACTTTCGCGTAGCCTTGCCCAACATCGCTATAGGCAAGGACTACCTGGGAGATGGCGTTATCGCGAAAACCCCCACCGGCACGGGTTATCAGTTTTCTCTGTGGGGCTGGTTTGGTGTGATGGCGAGCGTGAGGGAGGGCTTCGAACTCAACGTGCTTGGACTGTCACTTGGTATCGACCCACTGGCGCTGGCGATAAAGCTACCGGGTGTGGGTCAGCTGGGCTGGCGTGATCCCTGGATGGATGGCAAGCCGGTTCAGACGGCTGAGGTCTTACCCTCAGAACCGGGTGAACTGGCGGGCCTCGCAGAGCCAGCGGGGTCGGAGGCACCTCCGCCGGAGCTCTAGCTGACAGCGCTTCAGCGCTCCCAGATGACCTTGTCACCCGAGTTGCAGATCTGTTCCATCAACTGCGTATAACGATCTTCCACCTTGCTTCGCTTGATCTTCAGGGTGGGGGTGACCATTCCGCTTTCAGGCAGCCAATCGTCTTTTGAAATTATGACGCCACAAAGTTTCTCGTGGTTCAGCAGCTGACGGTTTACCTGCTCGATATGGCTTTCAATAGCCGTCTTCAATTCCTCTTTTGGAATCTGCCGAGCCTGTTCAGTCAGTGTCACGATCGCCACAGGCTGGTTCAGACCCGAGCCCGCCAGACAGATCTGTTCGAACTCCTTCATCGAGGCAATCTTGGCCTCTATCGGGGCTGGCGCAACGTACTCACCTTTTTCAGTCTTGAAGAGCTCTTTGATCCGGCCGGTAATTCGCAGGTAGCCATCCTGATCGATCTCTCCAAGATCGCCCGAATGATAGTAGCCTTCGGCATCGATAGCCTCAGCAGTTTTTTCTGGCTCGCGATAATAACCGGTCATGAGCGTCGGCGACTTGAACAGCACCTCCCCTTGCTCGCTCAGCCTGAAACCGCTATCCGGCATGGCCTGCCCGACAGTCCCCGGCTTGCTCTTGCCGCGACGGGCAATGAAGCCATAGGCGAAGTTCTCGGTCATGCCGTAGCCTTCGAGTATCTCGATGCCAAGCGCCTGGTACCAGGCCAGCAACGATGGTGCGATCGGCGCCGCGCCGGAAATCACATAACGCGCTTCAGCAAGACCCAGGGCCTTGCGCAACTTGGCCGCCACGATGTTCTTGATGAACGGAATCTTCATCAGGAGATCAAGCTTCTTCTGCGGCATCTTTTCCAGTATGCCTCCCTGAAACTTCTTCCAGAGTCTCGGAACGGAAAAGAATATCGTTGGCTGAACCGATACCAGATCACGTTGAAAAGTATCGAGCGACTGGGTGAAGCTGACTTGCATGCCACAATAGAGGCTGGTGGTCGCCAGCAGTAGGCGCTCGGCGACGTGGGCCAGGGGCAGAAACGAAAAGCCCTTGTCGTCGGGGCCCAGGTCGAAGATTTCCATGGCGCGAGATCCCACAAGGCGAGTGCCACCGAAAACATGAACCGCACCCTTGGGATTGCCAGTCGTGCCCGATGTATAGACGATGGTCCAGATATCATCATCCGCAGGTACAGGACTGTCCTCGAAGGGCTCGTTCTGCGCAATCAGATCCTTGGTGTGATGCTGGACCTCGCCTTCTTTCGGGAAATCACCATCGGACCCCAGAAAGTCGAAGCCTATTGTCGTCATGCCAGAAGGGATACCGGGTTTGAGCCGCTGCCAGACCGGCTTGTCCAGCTTGCCGACGAAAATGCCCTTCGACTCCGAGTGTTCGAGCACGTAGCGCATGGTCTCGGGCGTCTGATCAAAATACAGGGGCACGCTGACAAATCCACCAAGCTGCATGGCAATGTCGGTCTTGATCCATTCTGCGCAGTTCTTGGAGAGAATGGCGATTTTGTCGCCGCGTTTGAAGCCCATACCGAGCAATGCTGTCACGAGCCCTCGGGCGTGTTTGCCCACGTCGCCCCAAGTGTACTCGTTCCAGTTGCCATCGATGGGTTGACGGAGATAGACCCGATCGGTGGCTGTTTCTTCCCAATGGTAGAACATTTCGATGGGGGTCTTGTTACGGGCGATATCGGCAAGGTTCATGTGTGTGCGCGCTCCAACAGCTGCTTATTGTAATTTTGCAGCCTGATACTACCGGCTCCGAGGCTTGTCCGACAAGTTAGGTGGAGGCTTTGCACAAGCTCAATGCCAAACACCGCACGATCTGCTCATGTTCTGATCAATTTAACGGTCTCTCTGCCTGTAAATCTGTATACTCCGGCCCGTCCATGGATGGAGATCCCCGCTTGCTACGCCCTAAAAACCACGCGCTTGCCTATTACTGCTTCGCAGTTCTGCTCTCGATCATCACGCTGGCTGAATTTCTGCACTTCAACTTTCTCGGAAAGCTTGAGAGTGGCGCCTACGACCTGTCGCTGAAGCACCGTCTGTTCCATGCGCCGGCAGATCCGGACATCGTCATCATCGATATCGATGAGAAGTCGCTGGCGGCCATGGGCGAGGAGTATGGTCGCTGGCCATGGCCGCGGACTGTGCTGGCTGAATTCGTCGAAGGCCTGGAGGCACAATCCCCGGCAGCCGTCGTATTCGACATCCTGTTTTCGGAGCCGGACATCTATAATCCTGAGTCCGATGCCTATCTCAACTCAGTGGCAGACAGCTACGACAACGTATTTTTTCCGTTTATCAGACTGCCCTCGCATAATGACTCGCTGAGTGAACTTCGCCCATCCATGGTGCCTGGCCTCGAGCGTCTGGATGATCTGCCGAGCACTGATGCCCCGTTCGCCGCAATCCTGCCCTTTCTGAGCGCAGCGACCTCGTCAGGACGAATAGGCACCAACACCATCCAACCTGAGGACGACGGCATCGTTCGCAGCTATGAACTGTATGAGATTCATGACGGCTGGCTGATCCCGTCGCTGCCCCTGACCCTGGCGAAACGATTGAACGGTGCCGTTCCGCAGGCGCAGTCGTTATTGATTAACTGGAGGGGTGATGTGGGCGCCTATGAGTCAGTCAGCTTCGTGGAGGTTTTCGAGGACTTCCTTCAACGTAAGCCCTCACGTCCGGCCAACGAATTCGAGAATCGGATCATCATCATCGGTTCGACGGCGCCCAGCCTTCATGACCTGAAACCAACGCCAATTGCCCGCTCCCATCCTGGTGTGGAAATACTTGCCACGGGCATCGACAATGCCTTGAACAGGGACTTCATTCGCACCTTTCAGACGCCGTGGGTGCCCCTGCTTACCGCACTTCTTATCATCTGGCTTACCGCCCTTGCCTTTGCACGTCAGATTCCCGTCACGGTGATCGATGGACTGTACGGGGCCAGTCAGGGCGGTCTGCTCGTTCTGGGCTTCGCCAGCATCAACCTGTCGGATTTCTATCTCGACCTCTCCGCCCCGGTCTTCTTTGGTCTCGCCTACTTCGCGGTAGCCAGGGGCTATCAGATCTACAGTACGAAATCCGATTCGCAGCGCGTATGGCAGAAACGCTTTGCCACCCCCGGCCCAGTCGGTATCGGCATCCTGCATTTTCCTTCCAAGACTGAGACCAGACAGCTCAGACGGCAGACGCTGGCCAGAATGAGAAAACTGTTCAGAACTGTTCATGTCGAAAAGGTGCCCGCAGAAAACAGTGCCTTGCAGGCAACTTTCGGCGAGACCTACTTCATCTTCAACCTGTTCGACGAACGGCCTGAACTGTTCGCCACGGGCGCTTTGCACACTCATTTACTCGAAGCTCGCGCCAGACCGATACCAGCGGACTCACTCTTCGTGGCCACCAAGGTCATGCAGTTCGATGCAGATCGCCCTGCAAATGAGCAGCTCTGGAGATCGCAGGCCTTCAAATTACTTCAACAGACCACCAATACAGGGAAGCATAGTGAACAGACACCGACGAATTAATATTGCTTTGCTGGCAGCTGCGTTGATATCTGCGCCACTGCCTTTGCTGGCCAAGGAGGCCAGTCTGGGTAAGCCATCAAGGCTCTACACAGAGCCCTTCAAGGATGCCGCAGTCATCGCAACCCTCAGCGCCACCTCTACGGTGAAGGTGCTGGAGCGCAAGGGCGGCTGGTCGCGGATTCAGCATCAGCAGAGCGAGGGCTGGATCAGAACCCTGGATCTTCGCTTCGGCAAGTCAGCAGAAGGCTCGGTGGTGGCAGATACCTTCGGTCTGGCGACCGGCCGTGCAGGGAGCGGCAATGTCGTGGCCACTACAGGTATTCGCGGCCTGGACGAAGAAGACCTCAAAAGCGCCAATTTCAGTGCTGAACAGATCTCGCTGGCCGAGAGTTACCGCATAGACGCCTCAGTGGCGGAAAGTGCAGCAGCTCGTGCTGGACTGCAAAGCACTACGGTCGAGTACTTCGAGGATATTACCAACGCCACACCCGCTGCCAGGAGGCACGACCGATGAAACTGCTCAGCACCATCTGCCTTCTCGCTACTGTCAGCCTGTCACTCTCCAATCCAGCTATCGCGTTCGATCTCGGGGGGCTGGCGGGCGATATTCTCAATAAGGCCACATCGTCCACTGCGCCCGGTGACGACAGTTCAGGTGTCAGCGACCTGTCCCGAGGGCTCGAGGTCCTCTCCATCCTGACCACCGACGTGGCAGAAGATGAAGAGGTCGCCATCGGGCGTGAAATTGCCGGTCGATTGCTCGGTGCAGCGCCGCTGGTGGCAGACGCCAAGCTCCAGCGCTACGTGAACCGGGTTGGCAAATGGGTGGCCCTGCAATCTGAAAGACCAGGACTCGAATGGACCTTCGGCGTCATCGACTCGGATTCCGTCAACGCCTTCGCGAGTCCAGGCGGCTATATCTTCGTTACCCGTGGCCTCTACGCCCTGCTGAACAACGAGTCGGAACTCGCCGGCGTTCTAGGCCATGAAATTGGTCACGTAGTCCGTCGCCATCACCTCGAACTACTGAATCAGTCAAAGCTGGTCGATACCGGTTCCAAAATACTCAGCGACAAGGTCCGCAACCGGACCCAGGTCGTGGACAACCTCATTGGCAACGGGGCCGAGATTCTGGCGCGCGGTCTGGATAAAGATGCGGAATACGAAGCCGATCTGATTGGCATCGTGCTGGCCTCCAGGGCAGGCTATGAGGCCTATGGCCTGCCGGTTGTGCTGCAGGAAATTGGTCATTCATCGGCCGCCAGTAACGAAGGCGGGCTGATGTACAAGACCCACCCACTACCCGCTGACCGATTGAGCAGGCTCAACGAATTTGCACCCAGATTCCCGGAGTCAGGCCAACTCGCCAGCACAGGTCTGTATCCGCTGAAGAAGCGCTGACGCCTCTCTCAGAGGCGTCAGGAGTAGGCCTTTAGGACAAGAATCGATCTCGCTGTGCCAGCCGTATACCCAGCTGTATAGACAAGCTGGAGATATGATTTTGGTCGGTTTCACGATGAGCACAGCGAGCGATGACAACTGGGTAATTCACAGCACCGGCGGTCCGGTATTGGCTACAGCAGTCCATGCAGGACATGCCATGCGAGAGGAGCTTCGCCCCTACCTGGAGGCCGACGAAGCTGAACTCAGACGTGAAGAGGATCCGCTGACTGATATCTGGGCTTCGGCCGCTCCTGATCATTTTCTCTGCCGAACGTCCCGCTTCGAAGTCGATCTCAACCGCTCGCGCGATATGGCGCTCGCCACCAACCCGGAACATACCTGGGGAAAGCGCATCTGGCGGGAAAGCCCACCTCAGGCCATGATCGAGCGCTCGCTTGCGCAACACGACCGCTTCTACGGGTTGATGAGCGACTGGATCAAGTCGCTCATCACCACTCACGGCAAAATACTACTTCTCGACATCCATTCCTATAATCACCGTCGCGATGGTGAATACGCGCCGCCCGCGTCTTCTTCAAGCAATCCTGATATCGACCTTGGACTCACCGAACTCAATCATGACCGCTACGGCTCGCTGATCGACGTTTTCAGCGAGGCGCTCGCTCAGGTGCCTTGCCAGGGCCGCAGACCAGATGTTCGCGGCAACGTCCGCTATCCCGACGGTGGGCATTGGCCGGAGTGGGTCTTCGCCGAGTTCGGAGATGATGTCTGCACTGTCACCCTTGAATACAAGAAGTTCTACATGGACGAATGGACCGGACACGCCTACCTGCCAGTGGTGGAAGATCTGCGTAGCGGGCTTGCTCATGCCATCGAGGCAGCTACACGGGAGCTAAGACAATGTCGTTAAAAGCGGATCTGGACAGTGGTAAGAAAGTCGATCACCTCAGGCCACTGCCGCCGATAGCGGCCGAAGTCGACCGGGCGCTGGTGGGAATCGACGACAAGGTGGATTGGCTGTATTACCTGTCGCCTCTTCATAACGATGATATCTGGGAAGCCTTTCAGAAGAGCGGTTACAAGGATGAGCCCTTGCTGGAATATGTCGACATTCCGGACGATTTCAAGCTGCTGCGGAAAAGCCTGAGAGAACTCCAGGTTGACGATATCGAGCACCCTGCTATTCACGCTCTTCTGCTCGAAAAGCAGAAAGAGCTGGAATTGCAATGCGAACTCGTCCTGTTACGTGATACCGAGGGCTTTGTAGCCGTCTCGGTCGACCTGTTTGGGGGCACAGATCGCGCCCTCCTGCATACGGCTGAACGGATTTTGCGCAGCGTCAAGGATGAAGATCAGACACTCGATACGGCGGGCGCTGACGATGTGGCCGCCGCCGCCGAGCGACACCTCGCACACTATCGTCAGTCAGCGCCGGATCTCGCTTCCAGAGTAATCATTCAGCCCGACCTCAACTCGATGATGATGGTGCATCGCGGCAATCTTGAAATTGCCCGCAGCGTGCACCTCTCACCCGAACGGATTGAAGCGCTGATGGCCCACGAAGTCGGTGTTCATGTCGTTACGCGCTATAACGGCCATCATCAGGTGTTGAAGCAGCTGGAGGTCGGCCTGGCGCATTACGATGCCCTGCAGGAGGGACTGGGCACCCTGGCGGAGTATCTGGCCGGGTATTTACCGCCCAGACGATTGCGAATCATAGCTGCGCGCGTCGTCGCCAGTGATCTCGTCATCCAGCGCAAGAATATTGTAGACATTTTCGCGGTGCTTCACGAGGAGCATGGCCTACCCGCTGAAGATGCCTTTGACATTGCGGTGAGGGCCCGCCGTGGTGGCGGCCTCACCAAGGACTCCGTCTATCTCCACGGACTGCAGAATCTGCTTGAATATCTCGCAGACGGTGGAAGCCTCGAGTTCCTGTATCTCGGCAAATTTGCGCTGCAACAGCGCTTCATTCTACAGGAACTCGTCGATGATGGTCTGGTGTCACTCCCTCGTCTCCTGCCTCGTCACCTCGAATCTACTGCCTGCCTGGAAAGACTGGAACGTGTTCGCACTCTCAGCGTGGAAGCGCTTTTTCAAGGAAGACCTGAATCATGAAACTCGCCTTTATCATCAATGACATCTGTACCGAGAAAGACAACTACACCACAATCCGGCTGGCTCGACGTGCCATTGGTATGGGTCACGAAGTGGTGCTCGTCGGTATAGGGAATCTCATCTACGAATCCAACGAGTCAGTCGCTGCCTTGGTAACGCGCCCAAGCCGGACAGATTATGAGGACGATACTGATCTACTGGCCGACCTGCAGTCCGACAAAGTCGAGAAGACACGCTGCAATCTCAGCGAGATGGATGTGGTCCTGCTTCGCTTCGATCCTGCCGACGAAATCAATACCCGTCCATGGGCACCGCCTTCGGCATTATTATTCGCTCAGCTGCTGGCCAATCAGGGCATCATCGTCCTCAACGACCCAACGCATCTCACGGATGCCTCCAACAAAACCTACTTCCAGACCTACCCTGAACTCGTTAGACCAAAGACCGCCATCGTTCACAATGCTGCCGAGATCAAGAATGTGGTAGAGCGCTTCGGCGGAAAAGCCGTCATCAAACCGTTGCAGGGCTCGGGCGGACAGGGCGTGTTTATCATCAACAGGGAGTCGAGTTCAAACCTGAACCAGATGATCGAAGCCAGTCTCCGCGATGGCTATGTCATCGTACAGGAGTACCTGCCGCTGGCAGCCGACGGTGATCTTCGCTTACTCACGCTGAATGGCAAGCCACTGCAAGTCGACGGGGTCTATGCCTGCTTCAAGCGCTATAACGAATCGGGCGATGGTCGTTCCAATATCTCGGCAGGTGGCAAGATCAAGATGGCCGAACCTGATGATGACGCATTGCGCCTGGCTGAGGCAGTAGGTCCGAAGCTGGTCCGCGACGGCATGTATTTTACCGGACTGGATATCGTCGGTAACAAGATGATGGAGATCAATGTCGACAGCCCTGGCGGTATTACCATGGCCGAGGACCTGACAGGCAAGGATTTTTCAGGCGCGATCATCGCCGATCTCGAGCGCAAGGTGAGACTGAAGCGCTATTACGGCGGCAAACTCAGCGTGACCGAACTCGCCGTGATGTAAGCGCCGCTGGAGGCCCCGAGTGACGCTTTACACGTAGCCAGCCTTCTTGAGCATTGAATAGGCCTGATTCAGCCGTTTGGATTCGTCCTCTGCCCGCAGCCTCACATCCGGTGCGGCACCAGCCACCTTGTCCGGATGACAGAGTTTCATTTTCTGACGATAGCGCTTTCTGATGGCGAGCTTGTCTGCCTCTGGACCGAGATCCAGCGCCTGCAGGCAGGCCGAAATCGAATCCGGTGCTGAGTGATCCTGCCTCGACCTGCCCGAACCCGCTTTCCCCCCTGTGGTCGCCTTGTACACGAAAATCTGGCCGTACTGATCGATCTCCATTCTGAAAGGCTCACGACAGCTACCACAGCGGCCTACGCCTGCCTGCGCTGGCAATCGGATGCGCATCTTGCGCTCGCAGCTTGGGCACCAGACAATTTTCTCGTGCTGCGATTGAGCAGAGTCGCTGCGCGGGCTGGCACTACCTTGCGCCGCATGGCGGGTCCGTGTACCAGCTGCATGATCAAATCGTCCTCGCTCGAATACCGACTTTCTGGAAGGCGTGAGGCCGAGCACAATCATCCACAGAACATTGAGGCCGGGTATGAGAAACAGCACCGACAACCAGGCGGGCCAGCCAGTATCACGGCTGCGCTTGGCAAGTATGGCAAGGAAGGGATACAGCAGGAGCAGATAGAGGGGCAGCGAGGCCGTACTGAACAGGCCATTGGCCCAGAGCAGCCCAGTGACTGCGAGAAGCCCCGCCAGAGCCAACCAGTAGCCAGAGCGGCCCAGCCGGCCATTGAAGGATAAATACAGCGAAACGATATCCATGTCTAAACAGTGCTCACATCAGAAAAACGACTCTCGATGGAGCATTGTACGCTAGCAGGGCCTGCTATGGCTGCGATCCAGTTGAAGATCAGCGGTCGAAAGGATAGGCCTCACCTTCGACCGACAGCGCTTGCAGTGTGCCATCCTGCCAGCGAAGCCGCCGGGTACTGAAAACATCATCACTATTATCGTCACACACCTGGTCAGCACTTCTCACGATGAAGGTCGAGATAACGCCATTGCCTGTATTGAATTGCCAGGTGCCTTGCAGTAGCACGTCTGTCATCGCGCCGTTCACCAGGCAGCGCCGAGTGACCAACAGATTGTCATCGCTGACGAAGCTCACCAGCACGGCACTCGCAAGACCATTCTCTGCAGTGGGCTCCAGCACCCAAAGACCCGAAGGACTTGCCGGATCATAGGGGCGTGTGTCAGGCGTGACAGGATCACCATCGGCACCGGGATCGATGGAGCCCTCAAGTCGGGCCAGTTGAGCTTCAAGATGGCTGATAGCATCGATGACAGGGATCAGGCCGATGCGAATGATACTCAGCCCGGAGTTGGGTAGAAGCTGTGTGACCGCAGTTGATGCCGCAAAATCTGCAACCGTCTGCGCAAAGATGACCTGCGTGGCATTCAGTTTGGCCTGCTCAGAAATGGTGATCCCGTTTTCAGGGTTGCCGTCCACATCCAGCGACTGCAGGAGGCGGATGATATTGGTCACCTCATCGTTGATGGTGGCGTCGGCTGACATGTCCAGAGGAGTGACCACTGGCGCTGCAGTGACTTCAGGCAGCGCGAGATCACCTATGGCGAAGGTGACGCTTTCGCCCGGCAGGTAGGTAAACTCCCCCTGCGCAGAGGTCACACCCGAACGGCTTGCGGTACGATAGTCAATATTGGCGACCGGGCTGTCCAGAAAGACACCAGTGAGCACCTGCGGCTCACCCGGCGGCGTCTGCCCTGCCCCACTGCGGTCCGGCTGTTGCGCAACGGGATCTGAATTCTGGACAGGATCACTGTCGTTATCGCTGCTGCTGCAGGCGATCAGTGATAAGGCTATCGAAGCGGCGAGAAAGACATTGAGCGGGAAAGACATACAGGCATCCATGGCATGATTATTCTAAGCGTCCCTGTATTAGGCCATATCGACAAGCTGTGAGCTGTGAACTGGCACACGCTAGCACCCTGTCTAGAGCTGTTGCTTGAATGGCTTCATGGCCACTTCGCCAGCCCGCTGCCAGAGCGAGCGCTGTGTCCATCTGGTGAAGTCGATGGGCTCGCAATGTTCCGAGTCAGCATCGAAGTCCGCATTCAGACGCTCGGCTACGGCCACAGAATCGACCACCATGCTGATCTCTTCATCCTTCTGCATCGAACGCTGATTGAAGTTCGCCGACCCAATGCAGACGAGCTCGCCGTCGACGATGATCAACTTGGTATGCAGCATGGTTTTCTGATACAGCAACAGTGTCACGCCAGCATCGAGCAAGCGCCGGAAACCGTCTTCGCCGCCCAGCTGCGAGACACGCTGATCGGTGTGTCGACCTGGCAGCATGACGGTAATCGACACCCCACGGGCCACCGTAGCGGCCAGCAGATCGATCAGCACCGGATCGGGCACAAAATAAGCAGTGGCGATTCTCACTTCGCGACGGGCTGAAAACAGCAGCGCCTGTATCAGGGTGGCGACATCCGACCAGCCGAGGGCTGAGCTGGACTTCAGCACCTGTATAGTCACGTTTTCAAAAATATCGCTACCCGGCAGACGGACGTGCTCGGGAAGGCTGACCGGAGACATGAGATCTGGTTCCACCAGGCGACCTTCGTCTACCCAGTTACCCAGGAAAGCTGCATGCATGCCTTCGAGACAAGGGCCCGTCAGCTGAAAATGCGTGTCGCGCCATTGCTCTGGATTTTCGGCGTCGCCCTCCCATTGCGACGCGATACCGACCCCACCGGTAAAGCCAATGCACTGGTCGACGAGCAGAATCTTGCGGTGGGTCCTGTGATCGCTTCTCCAGACTTTCCAGGTCGCCATTGGCCGAAACCAGCGAATGATGACACCCGCCTCGCGCATGGCATCCAGTAGATCATCGTTCATCGTGGCTGCGCCATAACTATCAAGTAGTACCCGCACACACAGCCCCTCTCTCGCCTTTTCAGCCAGGGCTTCAGCAAATTCGACAGCAATATCACCAGTCCAGTAGACAAAGGTCAGGAACTCGATACGCTCATTCGCCTGCCTCACGGCCTCAAGCATGGCAGGAAATATCTGACAGCCGTTTCTGAGTATGCGAAGGGTATTATTGTTCGTGAACGGAACACCAAGTGCGTGCTCGAGTACGGCCCGCTTGTGCGATTGCCTGTCTGAATCAGTCATTAGCTCTCCAGTAACAGCGGTGCTGCTATCCGACTTCTCGTAGCTATCATTTTCGAACGTCATGATGCGATCATAACTGCTAACGATCCGATCCGCGACCATCCCTGAGACTGGTCGAATAATTCCTCGGCCCAGCTGGCGGGCTGCCAAGCTTCAGGATCATCTGTAATCTTGCAATGCCGGGCAAATTCGCGAGCAGAATCTTGATGGTGGCCAGCATGGGTGTGGCCATCAAAGCACCCGGCACGCCCCACAACCAGCTCCAGATGATGACACCCAGAAATACCGATACAGGATTCAGTCGCAAACTATGACCCACCGCCGTAGGTGTGATGAACTGCCCCTCCAGCGTGGTGAGGATAAGGAATATCCCAGGCACAGCCAGGGCATCGGTCATCACCGGAAACTCCGTGATACCTACCATGGTCAGCAGACAGGCGGTGCCCATGGCGCCTATGTAAGGAACGAAGTTCAACAGACCAGCTAGCGTTCCCCAGAACAGTGGATTGGGCACGTCCAGCAAAAACAGATAGCCGGCAACCAGCAGACCGAGACAGGTGTTGATGATAGTCACCATACCCAGATAGCGGGAAATGTCGCGCTGAATCTTGGTCGCGATATAGACCGTTTGACGCTTGCCGCGCCAGGTGGAATTGAGTCGGACCATTCTTCGCAAAAAATGCTGGTTTGCCGAGAGCAGAAAGAAGGTCAGCACCAGCGTGATGATGAGATAACCTGTAAACTTCGGCAGGCTTTCTGTCATGATGCCGCTCAGGACGTCCTGCTCCTTGATTTTCACGGACAGCGGCTCTTCACCCCTGGTCACCTGATCCATCTCGGTGAGGTTCTCAACCTCCTGTGAGACCCGCTGCAGATCACCGAATGCCCCGCCCCCAGTCGCGACAAAATCTTTGAGCGCCTGCAGATTGGCTGGTAGCTCTTTCAGCAGTTCAGCCGCGGGCTCGGCCAGAAAGTCAGTCAACACGAGCAGAAGTACGAGCATCGTCATGATAATAACGGCTGCAGTAAAGGCCGAGTGGATACGGTAGCGGTTGCCGAACTTTACGATGGGCAGCAATAGCGAGCTCAGAAGCCAGGCAAGCACGATTGGCACGAGTATGCCCGAGGCAAAATATAATGCCGTCGCCAGCGCCAGCGCTGTCAGTATGAGCAGGCAGACTACCTTGCAACGTTCGATATGCAGTTCGGACTGGGTCATTTCAGAACTCTACTCACAGATTTCATTGTTGTTGACCCGCCAGCCAACCGCATGAGGCCAGCGGGTATTACATCCGGGATGACGTGTCCCCAGGTACTTACTATATACTGGCACAAACCGCTGTTCCTGCCGGAACTTTCCTCCGACCGCCCTGGACTGGACCAATGCCCCCAAAGGATTCAACCCGACGATTCATCGAACAGGTCTCTCAGATGAGGCCGGAAGGCTCGCATGACAAGAGCAGACTCGAGCGTGAATATACGATTGACGAACTGGCACGTGCGACTGGGACTACCACTCGAAACATCCGGGCTTACCAGGAGCGTGGCATTCTTCGATCTCCACGGCTTCGAGGACGGAAGGGTATCTATTCAGATGAGCACTACTCAAGACTCCGGCTGATCGCTAATTTGCTGGAGCGCGGCTACACCTTGTCCAGTATTGGTGATCTACTTACGGCTGTAGAACAGGGAATGGACCTGAAAAATTTTGTCGGCATCGAATCTGCGCTCACCAGCCCATGGACTGATGAAGAAACCGTGGTCATGCCGTTGACACAACTCATGGCCATGTTCGATACGAAAATGACGAGTGAGGCGCTGGCAAAAGCCAGAGACCTGGATCTGTTCCGGATCGAAGGTGATCATGTGTCGATCCGTAGCCTTCGAATGATGCAGGCCGGTGCAGAGCTGGTCTCGACTGGCATTCCGTTCGAGGAACTGCTCGACATCATTCAGATGCTGCGTGGGAATGTGGAACGTGTGGCCAATGAGTTGGTCAAGCTGGTATCCGAGCACGTGCTCGAGAAGTACGATTTCGATGCCACGCCGCCAAAGGAAGACTTACCGCAGCTGGTCGATCTGATCTGGCGACTGCGCCCTCTGGCTGAAATGGCGGTGCATGCCGAACTCGCGCGGGCAATGGAGCGTGCCGCCAACCACTTCCTTGGCGACAGGCTGGAAACCATCATTCAGGAGCTCGAGGTGCTCAAGCGGAAGTGACCGTCGCCAGCCTTCTCGTGGCCACACTTTGCTGCTCAGGCTGCCTGCTGTTCATGTCCGAATGACTCCACTCGTTCCACCAGCTCATCAAGTTGCTCCAGGTGATGCCGGTTGTCATGCTGCCATGGGTGAAAGCCAGGCTTGAACCAGGCGAACCATGACGGCAGGGCCTTGCGGAAAACGCCTGGCCTTAACCAGAGGTGTCTTGTAAGAGACCACCAGCCGCGAAGATTGATCAATGCCCGGCTACGCCGCAATATTCTCAGATAGAAAATTGTGCACAGGGAAAAGAAGATCGTCGTTGCCATAAACAGCGTGGCGCAACGTAGCAGATAGGCCCGGGTGCCGGTACCCACGACTTGCTGATAAACGTCGAAGGCAACCGCCTTGTGCTCTGTTTCCTCGAGGGCGTGCCATTCCCACAGTGCCTTGAAGCGAGGTTCGGCACCCTCCAGGGCTGCCGGACTTTTCAGCAGCGCATCAGCCATGATGGCAGTCAGATGTTCCAGCGCGACCGTCACAGCCAGACAGTACGCTGGTGACGAGACCTTCTGCAGTCGCTTGAGGCGCCGAGTAACACGATCTTCCATAGATTTGATGGGGAACCCAGCCGCTTCCATGGCGTCATTATAGATTTGATGTTCGCGGCCATGCATCGCCTCCTGAGCGATAAATGCCTTGACTGAAGCCTGAAGCTCCGGCTCGTCGATCTGATCACGGTAGTGCCGTACGCTATCGATAAAGAATCGCTCGCCCTGAGGGAAGAACAGCGACAAGGTATTGAGAAATTGGGAGACATGAACGCCATCTGCATGCCAGTCGGTGACGCGGTCGACGGGTAGCAGGAATTTTAGGTTGCGCTGTATTGGATTGACGATACTCATTAGGCATTCCTTCCATAGGTGGCGGCTTGCTTACATTATCTATGTGCCATCGATCTATGGCACATAGATAATGTAAGCAAGCGTGACAGACAAATGCAAGGATTTTTTGCGCAATCACTTGTGCCCGGAACAGGCTAGACTAGTGTGTAATCTGAACCATTAAGCCGTGGCCATTCGCACTGATGCGTGGCAAGGTAGGCGCCTCTCACACCAGATTCCGGATGCTCGAATGTTGTTTTCGATACGTATGCTGCTGTTAAGCGTGCACTTCATCGTCGCCAGCTTGGTCGGCCTCATTGTCTGTCTCTTTCGACCATTCAATCCTGATAACAGCAGAATTGCCGGCAGACTATATGCGAGCCTCGCGCTACCGATCATGGGTGTGCGCCTCAAGGCAGATCCACTTCCCACCAGGGCCACACCCTGTGTGTATGTCGCGAACCACCAGTCCAACTATGACCTCTTTATCATGGGTGGCCTGATAGCCCCAAGAACGGTCAGTCTCGGCAAGAAGAGCCTCAAGTGGGTACCCTTGTTCGGCCAGTTGTACTGGCTCTCTGGTAATGTTTTGATCGATCGTGGGAATGTCATGCGCTCGCGTCAGTCGATGCTGAAGACGACTGAAACACTGCGCCACCGCAATACGTCGATCTGGTTCTTCGCCGAAGGTACGCGAAACCCCAGTGGCGAGTTGCTCCCTTTCAAGAAGGGCGCCTTCCAGATGGCGATCGCCGCAGGTGTCCCTATCGTGCCAGTATGTGCCAGCAGCTACATGAAGCATATTGATTTGAACCGATGGAACAGCGGTAGGATATTGCTCGATTCACTACCGGAAATTCCCACTGCAGGCCTTACTGCTGAAGACGTACCAGCCCTGCTGGCACAATGCCAGACGCAGATGCAACAGCGTATCCGGGAACTGGATTCACAGGTGGCCTAGTCATCTGAAGACAGTGCAGAAAATGAAGATCTGTTAGCTGCTGGCCTCAGTGTCCGTCTTGGGGAGTTCAATCAGAAAGGTCGTGCCATCCTCGGAGGTTGAGGTCAGACTGACCATGCCGTGATGCGCCTGCACGAGTTCCCGCACAATGTAGAGCCCAAGGCCCATGTTCTTGTCAGGATTATATCTGCCTGACATTGTGCTCTCTGCCAGGTCAAAGATTCGCTTGTGATCTTTTGTGGGAATCGGATCGCCAGCGTTATGTACACTAAGTTCCACCGTCTCAGCACGCTCACTACAGCAGACAAGGATCTCGCCTTTCGGCGCGCCATGATGAATTGCATTGCCAATAAGATTCTGGCAAATCTGTCCCAGCCTGCCCGGATCCCACTCACCACGACAATCCCCCGTGTGGAGTTCGCGAAAGACATGCCCAGGATGCGAGCCACGAAACTCCTCCACGACCCGACTGACGATCGCCGGTAGATCCATTGGCACCGGGTGGATGCTCAAGCCTCCCCCGATGCGGCTCTGGGTAAAATCCATCAGATTGTCCAGCATACCTTTCAAGCGGTGCACGCTTCCGAGTATACGAGTCCCGATCTGAACATGGCTGGCGTCAATATTCTTCGTCAGTTTAAGGCTTTCAGCCCCGAAGCTGATGGACTGCAGGGGCGCGCGCAGGTCGTGTCCAAGCATACCGAGAAATATATCGGAATTTTTAATGACAGCATCCGAATACCGCGATATGGACTCGGCCAGCGCCTGATCGATGGCTTCGTTGAATCGAATCACGTCTTCCAGGCCTTCCTGTTCGCGCGACCTCGGCTCTTGAAACCAGAGTCTCAACACACTCGCGCGCAGTGCTCTGTACTCCGCCACCAGCAGGATGACAGAAAAACCCGAGAGCAAACGACCTTCAGCATGAGTTTCGGCGGCAGTTTCTATGTTGCTACCGGGACTCTGTCCTTTGGATTTGCGAGTCCGTTGCCGTTCAGTCTGGTTGGTTGACATGTCGTCGATGATGACCAGCAACATGTCCTGCGCATGATCGCGCAACTCCATGACATCCATATCACCACCAGACGGCTGAATGGCACGCGCAAACGCTTCCCATTCAAGGATGATGGCTTCCATGTTGGCCGAAATGAAGTTGTGCAGTCGCATAAGGCACTCTCGTCGGCGCTCGACTCAAGGTCAAACGTAGTACTGAATAGGAGAGTCTTGCTGCTGGAATCACTAAAAGCGCCTTGTGATGCGCAAGGCATCGTGGCGTGAAACAGCCGCTCCTGACACCCACGACACTACACGAAGCGCCTATCGGAGAGCCAGAAAAACACGTGATAGAGAGTTAACAATGCAGCAGGACAGCGAAGCTGGTGAAATATGGATATATGTAGAAATGGTCGGGACGGGAGGATTTGAACCTCCGACCACCTGCACCCCATGCAGGTGCGCTACCAGGCTGCGCTACGCCCCGAAATCCGAGATGACAAGACTTGCCACTCAGGAAGGGTGGCGATGATAGCCTAGGGCTCGAGAACCTTCAAGACTTCTTCGAGTTCTGTAATCATTTGACGAATCAACTGACGGGCCTGGGTAGCGTCATCCTTCTGATCGTCACCCGTCAGCTTGAGCTTGGCACCGCCAATGGTATAGCCCTGATCGTACAACAGGCCACGAATCTGGCGAATCGTCAGAACATCCTGACGCTGGTAATAGCGACGATTGCCCCGACGTTTTACCGGCGCCAGTTGAGGAAACTCCTGCTCCCAGTACCGCAGGACATGCGGTTTGACGCAGCAGAGTTCACTCACTTCACCAATGGTAAAATAACGTTTGCCCGGAATCGTTGGTAATTCCGCGTTATTACTCGCCTCCAGCATACGCCTCTACTTTCGTCTTCAACTTCTGGCCGGGACGGAAGGTAACGACTCTCCGGGCAGTGATCGGGATTTCTTCACCGGTTTTCGGATTCCGACCAGGACGTTGATTCTTGTCGCGCAGGTCGAAGTTACCGAAACCAGACAGTTTGACCTGTTCGTTATGGCTTAGTGCTTCTTTGATCTCGCCGAAAAACAGCTCGACCATTTCTTTGGCTTCCCTTTTATTGAGACCGACTTCCTCGAACAGCGTTTCCGCCATGTCAGCCTTGGTTAAAGCCGTCATTCACTAACTCCTTAGAACCGCTCCAAACTGCTCGCGTAAGCGACTTACTATGTCATTGAAAGCGGACTGTACTTCTTCGTCACGAAGGGTTCGGTCAGGGTGTTGCCAGACAACACCAATACCCAGACTCTTCATGCCCAGCTCAAGCCCTTTCGCCGCCTCGCCGTTCTGCCCCTGATAGACATCGAACAACACCTGACGTTGAAAGTAGTCCCCTCCGGCAGAACGCACAAGTTCGCTCACTGCCTGATAGGAAATGGACTCTTCAATAATAATAGCAAGATCTCGCCGAATTTCAGGATATCTGGAAATTGACCTGCTTTGCGGCAGATCTGTCGCCAGAACCTCGCTTAAGCGTAGTTCAAAACCGAAGACTGGGCCATTCATGTCCAGATTTTTCAGCGCAGAGGGGTGCAACTTACCGGCATAACCAATCGTTTTGCCCTCTGGGCCGCCAGACTGTTGATTTTTCGATGTTTCCTCAGAATTTCGAACAATACGGCAGCGCTGCCCCTGCTGGAAGATAGCACCGTAATGCCCATCGTCATCATCGAAAGGCTCGTAACTGATGTCCTGGTGCCCAGTTCGGGCCGCAAGCAACTGCTCGATGTTGCCTTTCATGTCGAAGAAATCGACCGGCCTGGCTTTGGCGTCACGACTTTCTGGCATCGGCGAGCCAAACAGTACACCTGCCAGCATCTTGTCCTGCACGATCCTCGCACTGACCGCCAGGTCGGCTGGGCGACCCGGTGGCCTGGCGCCAGTATCGACTACATTCACAGCCGGCTGTTGCACGGGAATGAAACGGAGACCTGTTTCAAACAGTCTCACACGGCTTTGCTGGCGGTTCTGGTTATAACGCATGGCCTGCAACAGCCCTGGCAGGAGACTCACTCGCATTTGTCCCATGTCGCTGGCAATCGGATTTGCGAGGTCAATGCCCTCGAGCGTGGGGAATAGCTTCGCCTGCTTGATGCCATCGACGAAACTGTATGTGATGGCTTCCTGAAAGCCCATCGTCAACAGCGCCTGCCGAATCTGGCCAAGCTCCCGCTGCTTTTCAGGCAGGGGCTGGAATCCAATCGCCGCTTTCGGCTTGGTCACCGGTAGCTTGTTGTAACCGTAAAGACGTGCAACCTCTTCGATGATGTCGACTTCACGACGAACATCGAAACGGTGCGCTGGCACGTTAAAACGCCAGCCCTCCTTGTTCACCTGCTCTACCCTGATATCGAGTAGTCCGAGCAGTTGCTCGATTTCGTCACGGCTAAGCTGAAGTCCCAGCAAATCAGCAACATACTGCTCGCGCACACTCACCGGCGGGCGCGCCGGCATAGTCGCGGTATCCAGCTGGATATCGATCGGACCCGGTTCACCACCGCAGATATCGATGAGCAGCTGCGTCGCCCGATGGACGGCGCGCTCCTGATGGTCGGGGTCGACGCCGCGTTCAAAACGATGCGAGGCATCTGTATGCAGACCATAATGCCGGGCTCGGCCAGCCATGGGCACCGGCGCGAAAAAAGCGCACTCGAACAGAATATTTTTGGTCTGCGATGTCACGCCGCTGTTCAATCCACCCATGATGCCAGCCAGGGCCAGCGGTCCATTGGCATCAGCGATGACCAGGCTGCTGTCCGTGAGATCGATACTGGTCTCATCGAGCAGCGTCAGCGTTTCTCCAGCCGCCGCATGCCGAACCTGCAGCTCGCCATTCAATACATCAAGATCGAAAGCATGCATGGGCTGGCCGAGTTCGAGCATGACATAATTCGTGACGTCGACAGCCGCATCTATGCTACGGATGCCCGAACGGCGGAGACGCTCGACCATCCACACCGGGGTCGGCTGGCTCAGGTCCACATTACGGACGATGCGGGAAGTAAATTTCGGGCAATCGGCGCTTGCCATGACCTTGACCGGAAAGGTTTCGTCATGAGCTGCCGCTACTTCAGCCGAGATTTTCTCGAGCAGATTCTCATCGATACGAATACGATTGACCGCGGCTACTTCACGAGCAATACCAAGCACACTCAGGCAGTCCCCACGGTTTGGCGTCAGATCAATATCAATGATGCTATCGTCGAGCTTGAGATACTGTTCGAGTGGCTTGCCAGCGGGAGCAGCCGCCGGCAACTCCATCAGACCGTCAGCGGCTTCGCTCAACTGCAGCTCCGCCTCGGAGCACAGCATCCCGGATGATTCGACACCGCGCAGCTTCGCCTTCCTGATTTTGAAGGGTTCACCTTCTGCCCCCTTCAGCGAAGCCCCGATTCGGGCAAATGGCACTTTTGTACCCACGCGGGCATTTGGTGCACCACACACTACCTGGTGAGACCCAATACCGTCACTTACAGTGCAGACGTTGAGACGATCTGCCTCAGGGTGTTTCTCCATCGCGGTAATTTCACCGACCACGACATCGGTGAACGAAGCTGCCACAGTCTCCACGGCATCGACTTCAAGGCCGGCCATGGTGATCTGGTGAACCAGCGCAGATGTGCTCAATGCCGGGTCTACCCAGTCACGCAACCACTGCTCGCTAATCTTCATTACTTGTCCTCAATACGCGGTGTCGCTTGCTAGAACTGGTTCAGGAAGCGCAAATCGTTTTCAAAAAACTGGCGGAGGTCATTCACGCCATATCGCAGCATAGCCATTCGCTCCACGCCCATGCCGAAGGCAAAGCCACGGTATTGTGTGGTATCGATACCTGAGGCTTCGAAGACGGTGGGGTGGACCATACCGCAGCCCATCACTTCCAGCCATCTGACCTGCCCCTGGTCATCCCGCCCCCACTCTATATCGACTTCCGCAGAAGGCTCTGTGAACGGAAAATAGGATGGACGGAAGCGCACTTCGAGATCGCGCTCGAAAAACTCCCTCAGGAAGGACACGATGGTGCTTTTAAGATCGGCAAAACTGACTTGTCTGTCGACCAGCAGCCCTTCCACCTGATGGAACATCGGCGTGTGCGTCTGATCGGAGTCGTTGCGGTATACCCTGCCCGGACAAATCATTCTGAACGGAGGCTTCGCAGACTCCATGACCCTGACCTGGACCGGCGAGGTGTGGGTGCGCAGCAGCGTGCCAGGATCAAAATAAAAGGTGTCGTGCATGGCACGGGCCGGGTGATGCGCCGGAATATTCAGCGCTTCGAAGTTATGATAATCATCTTCAATTTCCGGACCTTCCTCGACGCTGTAACCGCAGCGGGTGAAAAAGGCTTCGATACGCTGCATGGTGCGGGTAACCGGGTGCAGCTTGCCACTACTCTGGAACCGGCCAGGCAGTGTGATATCTATGGCTTCAGCTGAAAGCTGGGATTCTAGCGCAGCTGACTCGAGTTGGGCACGGGCCTCATTCAAGGCATGCTGAACACCGGCCTTGGCCTCATTCACACGTGCGCCAAATGCAGGTCGCTCTTCAGCGCTCATTTTACCGAGACTCGACATCAGGCCAGCAAAATGACCTTTCTTACCAAGATAATCGACCCTGATCTGCTCGAGCGCCTTCAGGTCACCCGCCTGTTGAATCGAACCCTGCGCCTCATGCAGCAAGGCTTCAAGGTTGTCCATGTGCCATCCTCATTTTTTTACCTTTGACCCAGACGAAAAAAGGGAAGAGTCGCCCCTTCCCCTTTTATCAGACATATCAGACTGCGCCCGAGGGCACTGTCCTCACATCACTGTCAGCTAATCAAGCTGCCAGTGCTGTTTTAGCCCGTTCTACGACAGCTGCAAAGCCGTCTTTCTCGTTCATGGCCAGGTCAGCAAGTACGCGACGGTCGATAACGACATTCGCAGCCTTGAGACCGGCAATCAGCTTGCTGTAATTCAGGCCGTTCATGCGTGCACCGGCGTTGATACGCGCAATCCAGAGCGCACGGAACACACGCTTCTTGGCACGACGGTCACGGTAGGCGTATTGACCCGCCTTGATAACAGCCTGCTTGGCAACCCGGAATACACGGCTTCTAGCGCCGTAATAACCCTTGGCCTGCTTTAAAATCTTTTTGTGCCGACGCCTGGCCTGCACACCACGTTTTACTCGAGCCATTTTCTATCTCCTCAACAAGCCAGCATGCGATTGATCAAAGGCACATCGCACTTCGCAACCTGCGCCATGGGACGCAAATGACGCTTACGCTTGGTACTTTTCTTGGTGAGGATGTGGCTCGTGAAAGACTGCTTGTGCTTATAGCCGTTGGCTGTCTTCTTGAACCGCTTACTCGCCGAACTCTTGGCTTTCATCTTGGGCATAACTTACTCCGCAATTTGCTCTATTCAAAAACTGCTGTGAGTCTCTCGACTACTTCTTCTTTTTAGGAGCGATCACCATGATGGCCTGACGTCCCTCGACTTTTGGTCTCGATTCGACAGTACCAATGTCGACAAGGTCCTTCTCGATACGTTCGAGAAGTTGAATGCCGAGCTCTTGGTGCGCCATTTCACGTCCGCGAAAGCGAATCGATACTTTGGCTTTATCTCCCTGCTCCAGGAAACGCATCAGGTTGCGCAGTTTTACCTGATAGTCACCTTCTTCCGTGCCTGGTCTGAACTTCATTTCCTTGACTTGCTGTTGCTTCTGCTTTTTCTTCGCAGCGGCTTTCTGCTTTTTCTCGTCAAAGATCTTCTTCCCATAGTCCATGATCTTGCCGACTACGGGGTCACCCTCAGACATCTGGACCAGATCGAGACTCTCTGCCTCCGCCGCCGATAATGCTTCCTGCAAGGAAACGATACCCATCTGTTCCCCAGAAGAGGAAATCAGTCTTACCTGGGTTGCGACGATATTCTGGTTTATTTTTGGACGTTCTTTGCCACTGCCTGCTTGGGTGCGCTTAATCGTGTATTCTCCGCTAGTTAGCTGTTCTGATCCGGAACGCCTGCGGCCATGCCGCGGCTTCTCCTACTGATATCGGCTTCGAGTCGTTGTATGAATGCCTCGATACTGTCTGAGCCAAGGTCCTCACCTGTGCGCGTACGTACCGCCACGGTGTTGGATTCGACCTCGTTATCGCCCACGACAAGAAGATAGGGAGTCCGGTCAATTGTGTGCTGGCGGATTTTAAAGCCTATCTTCTCATTTCTCAAGTCGCAGACCGCCCGAAAACCGTTTAAATTCAATTTATCGGAAATTTTCTGGCAATATTCGGCCTGATTGTCGGTGATATTCATCACTACGACCTGCTTGGGCGCCAACCAGGTGGGGAACGCACCTTCGTATTCTTCGATCAGAATACCGATAAATCGCTCAAATGAACCCAGAATGGCGCGATGCAGCATCACCGGTGTACGGCGCTCCTGGGTTTCGCTGACATACTGCGCACCTAATCTGCCGGGCATGGAGAAATCCACCTGCATGGTGCCGCACTGCCAAACCCGGCCGATACAGTCCTTGAGCGAAAACTCGATTTTCGGTCCGTAGAATGCGCCCTCGCCCGGCTGTAAATCCCAGGGCAGCCCCTTGGCGTTGAGCGCATCCTCGAGCGCCTGTTCGGCCTTGTCCCACTGTGCATCCTCACCCACCCGCTTTTCAGGCCTGGTGGAGAGCTTGTACTGCATTTCCGTAAAGCCAAAGTCGGCGTAGACGTCGTGAAGGAAATCGATGAAAGCTGCGCACTCCGCCTGAATCTGGTCTTCGGTGCAGAAGATGTGGCCGTCATCCTGCGTAAAGCCACGCACACGCATGAGGCCGTGCAAAGCGCCAGACGCTTCGTTGCGATGACATGAGCCAAATTCAGCGAGGCGAAGCGGCAATTCGCGGTGAGATCGCAGGCCCTGGTTGAAGACCTGCACGTGACCCGGACAGTTCATCGGCTTTATGGCGTAGTCGCGATCTTCCGATTGTGTGGTGAACATGTCGTCGCGGAACTTTTCCCAATGCCCGGATTTCTCCCAGAGACTGCGGTCGATCACCTGCGGCGTCTTGATTTCCTTGTAATCGCGGGCACGCTGCTGCGCACGCATATACTTCTCGACTGCCTGATAGATAGCCCAGCCGTCGGGATGCCAGAACACCATGCCTGGCGCTTCTTCCTGCATGTGGAACAGGTCGAGCTTTTTCCCGACTTTTCGATGATCCCGCTTTTCAGCTTCGGCCAGCCGATTGAGGTAGGCCTTCAGGTCCTTCTTGTTGGCCCAGGCCGTACCGTAAATACGCTGCAGCATCTCGTTATTGGAATCACCACGCCAGTAGGCTCCAGCCACGCGTGTCAGCTTGAAGGCCTTGATCTTGCCGGTACTCGGCACGTGAGGGCCGCGGCAGAGGTCGATGAAGTCACCCTGCTTGTAGAAACTGAGCGGCTCCTCACCGGGAATCGCTGCGATGATTTCCTTTTTGTAGGCCTCGCCCATCTTGTCGAACAGACTGATGGCCTCTTCCCTGTCCAGGACTGAGCGGAATACCGGCAGATCATCTTTCGACAGATCTTCCATGCGCTTCTCGATGGCTTCGAGGTCGTCTGGTGTAAACGGCCTATGGAAAGCGAAGTCGTAATAGAAGCCATCGTCGATGACCGGGCCGATGGTGACCTGTGCTTCAGGAAACAGATCCTGAACAGCCATGGCCAGCAGGTGAGCCGCGGAATGCCGAATGATGTCGAGGCCTTCCTCGTCGCGCTCGGTGACAATGGCCAGACGGGTGTCGCGGTCTATGAGAAACGAGGTGTCGACCAGGGTTTCCTGGCCATCTTCATGTATGAGTTTTCCGCCCAGGGCTGCCTTGGCGAGTCCCGGACCAATGTCTGCGGCAATATCATGCACGGTGACAGCCTGACTGAACGCGCGTTCGCTGCCATCCGGGAGTGTGATAAGCGGCATAGTGACTCTACCTCGATGTCGATTCTGTAATTCGCACAGGCGACTGTTGTCGTGACGCTTTGCGATTAAACGGCGGTGGATTCTATCAATAGAACAAGCCCGTGGCTATCATGCCAGTCAACCCTGAGCCTAAGACCTTGCATTATGCGATCAATCGCTATCTACAATCTCAAAGGCGGCGTCGGGAAAACCGCGACGGCTGTCAATCTGGCTGCACTGGCTGCCGAGTCGGGTGGCAGAACCCTGGTCTGGGATCTCGACCCCCAGGCCGCTGCAAGCTGGTATCTTCGTGCAGAACCCGTAAAAGGTTTCAAGGCTGGCAGGCTCATCAAAGGTAAGATCCCAATCGGCCAGTGTATACAGCGAACGGCTATAGCACATCTCGATGTCCTGCCGGCTGATCTGACACTCCGCAATCTGGACATCATCCTCAGGCGGGAAGCAGAACTCCATCCGGCAGACGCAGGCAGTCATGCTGCCATGGTGTTCGAAAGGTGGCTCAGCGCCCTGAGCGAAACCTATCGGCTGATCATCTTCGATTGTCCAGCCTCACTCTCGGATCTCGCGGCGACAGTGCTTCAGGTCGCCGACCTTGTCGTCATTCCCGTTATTCCGACGCACCTGTCTTTCGAGACCTATGGTCATGTGCAGCGGCTGATGACAGCAAAGAAGCTGAAACCGAAGAAACTCGTGCCCGTACTGACGATGGTCGATCGCCGCAAGCTGCTGCACCAGACCTTCTGTCGGGAAGCGAGCGAGCGTCTGGGAAGAGCGCCGATCGGGCTCATACCCTATGCCAGCGACATCGAGAAGATGGGCAACCTCAGGCAGCCGCTCCTGCAGTTTGCCCCACGCTCAGCAGCGACGCTGGCATATCGTATGCTCTGGAAGAACCTCGCAGAACTGCTCAGGCAGCAGTAACGACGAAGTCACCTTCGAGGCGACAGGTCAGCACCTGGGCGCAGTGCACTTCACTGAGCATATGAAGCCGCCCCTTGTGACGGCGCCTGAACATGCCGAGGAAACGCTGCCAGGCCTGCTCGTCGAGCTCGCACCGGGCGGTGAAGGCGTCGCGCATCGGAAGCAGATATTCGAGATTTGAACGCTGGACCACAAGATCGCCCTCCAGCTTTTCAGCTTTGAGGCGAACGTAGATCATCGTCCACGCCGCCAGCGTGGCCACAGAAGCTATGCTACCCCCGAAGACCGTTCCCTGATGATTGATATTCGGCGGGAAAGGTGCGGAGAGGGTGATGGCGGTTTCACTCTGCTCAAGCACCTCGACCCCCATGGCCTGGCTGATCGGGATGTGCGTGTGGAGATAATCGACGATTGCTGCCTTGTCCATTGTGGAAGATCTCATCTGCCGCTATTGCCTCACCAGTCCTGCCTCACGAAAGTAGCGTGCTGCGCCGGGATGAGTCGGGGTTGCAAGACGTTCACTGGCCATGTCCTGAATGCGCAGGTTTGCCAGCGCTGGATGGCGCTGCCTGAAGCCTTCAAAGTTTTCGAAGACAGCCTTGACCAGTCGGTACACGGTTTCTTCATCGGTAGCGGCATCGGTCACTAACACTGCGCCAACACCGAAGGTGGGCGTAGCCTCGTCATTATGACGATACATCGACGCTGGGATGGCGGATTCCCGGTAGTAAGGAAAGGCGGAGGTGAGCGATTTCACCATTTGCTGGCTCAAGGGAATCAAACGGCTCTTGCACAGTGTCGTGACCTCCTTGACCGCACCATTGGGATGCCCGACTACATAAAGCATGACGTCGATCTTTCCCCGGCACAGAGCGTCAGGCTGATCGACTGCTGGCAGCTCGGTTGTTTCACTGAAATCACTGAAACTCCAGCCAAGGTGGCCGAGAAGAATTTCGATGGTGGCCCGTTGGCCGGAACCCCGGCTACCGACATTGACACGCCTGTTTTTGAGATCGTCCAGGTCACGTATGGGCGAATCGGCCCGCACGACTGCGGTAAAGGCTTCGGGATGAAGACTGAAGACCGAACGCAGTGATTTCTGCGCCGGCATTGTGTCATTACCGTGGTAGGCATTGTGCTGCCAGTCGGTCTGGACGATGGCGAAGGAGACTTCCCTGCGGGCAAGGGCTTCGAGGTTGGCAATACTGCCATCGGTACTTTCGATGAAACAGCGAGTACCATCGCCTCGATACACCTGATTGACCAGCCGGCAGATAGCGCCGCCTGCAGGAAAATACACGCCTGTCTCATTGCCGGTAGCAATGGTAATGGTCGGTGTATCAACCGGTGCGACTGAAGACTCCGTCTGTGCATGCGCGGCGCCATGGAGGGCCGCTATCAGTAGCAGGCATGACAGCAGTCGATACCGCCACCTGCCTGCCCCAAACCGTCTCTCCATGACAGACCATCTCCATCGGATAGATTAACTGGCTACCTGCGCTGCCTTGGCCTTCGCCACCATCTGGTCAGGACGGAGCAGGAAGCGGGCCAGCGCTGGCAGCAGCCAGATGGCACCGATCATGTTCCAGATAAACATGAAGAACAACAAGAGCCCCATGTTAGCCTGGAATTTGATCGGACTCAGTATCCAGGTGCAGACGCCAATACCCAGGGTGATACCAGTGAAGATAACGGCCTTACCGGTGCTGCGCAAGGTCTCGAAATAGGCGTTCTGCAGGGAGCGCCCCTGCAGCAGGAAGTGCTCGAACTTGGCATAGATATATATACCGTAATCGACACCTATACCAACACCCAGCGCGATGACCGGCAGCGTTTCCACCTTGATACCAATGCCCAGCTGCGCCATGAGGGCCTCACAGAGCACCGAAGTCAGGCCAAGCGGGATGACGATACAGAGCACAGCACGAATGGACCGGAAAGTAATGAAACACAATATGCTGACTACGGCATAGACGAAGACGAGCATCATGTTCTTCGCGTCGCTGATCACCTCATTGGTAGCTGCATCCACGCCAGCGTTACCCGCGCCGAGCAGGAACTGGAAATCGTCCTGTGGGTTTTCTGCCACATAGTCTTCAACCACGCCAACCACACGCTGCAGTGTTTCTGCCTTGTGATCCTCGAGGAAGGCCAGCACCGGCGTCAGGCTACAATCAGAATTGATGAGACCTGACGGTGCACGTTGAACTGACGAGTTGATGACCTGCTGGTTACGCGACAGTTCAGACCACTTGAAGTTACCTTCGTTAAAGGCCTTCGTCACAATCTTCGAGACGGTCACGATGGAAGCGGTGGACTCCACGCCGGGCGTGTTTTCAAGACGCCACTGCAGATCGTTCATCGCCGCCATGACCGGATAACTCGAGCAACGTTCAGGCTCGGTCGTGACCATAATCACTAGCACATCCGAACTCGTGCTGTAGTTTTCCATCATGAACTGATTGTCCATGTTGTATCGGCTGTCTGCCCGCAGTTCAGGGGCACCCGGATCCAGGTCACCGACCTTGAGATCCTGCTTCAGATAGAAGCCGAGTCCCGTGCCTATCAGGGCTATCAGAATTGAAACGGGCGCAACAGACGGGTGAGCGAATTTCGACATCCAGTGCCATTTGCGATCGTGACGCTCATCATGGTTCTGCACGTAGCGCACACCGCTCTTGCTGATGCCGACATAGGACAGCAAGACAGGATGCAGAACCAGGTTGGTGACGATGACTACGGCCACGCCAATACTCGCCGATATTGCCAGGTCACGAATGACGTCAATTTCGATAAACAGCAGCGTGAGAAAGCCTATCGCATCACTCAGCAGTGCAATCATACCGGGCACATACAACCCTCGGAAGGCACGCTTGGCTGATTCGTAAGCGTTATGACCATCTGCACTTTCGACGGCCATCGCGTTGACGATCTGCACACCGTGACTGATGCCCACCGCGAAGACCAGGAAAGGCACCAGCACCGAATAGGGGTCCAGGCCAAAGCCCAGCAGCTTGAGTATGCCGAGCTGCCAGAAGACGGCAATGATAGACGAGAAAATAGGCGTCAGCGTGCCTGACCAGCAGCGGGAATACAGCAACAGCAGTACGAAAGTCAGGCCAATGGTCACCAGGAAGAACAGACCAATCGACTGTATTCCGTTGATCAGATCACCAACTTTCTTGGCGAAACCGACAACGTGGATATCAATATTCGGGTTGTCTGCACCGTACTTCTGTCTGATCTTTTCTTCGATTGCGTTCCCGAATGCCTGATAGTCCAGGGTTTCACCGGTCTCTGGATTCTTCTCGAGCAGGGGTGCGGAAATGATGGTGGACTTGAAATCATCTGCGACCAGGCGCCCAATCTCGCCAGAGCGCTGGATATTCTGTTCAAGTGCATTCAGTCGGGTAGCATCCCAGCCGTCGCCACCAGGAATCACGGTGCCGCCCTGGAATCCTTCTTCAGTCACTTCCACCCAGCGGGTATTTGGCGTCCAGATACCCTGCACTCCAGCGCGATCGACACCGTTCAGGAAGAACACCTCGTCGGTGACCTTCTCGAGCAGGTCCATATACTCCTCGGTGAAGATATCGCCGTCTTTCACGGCCACAGCTATCCTGATCGAATTACCAAGGTTCGACAGATCCGCCCTGTGCTCCATCATGTTCTTGATGTAGGGGTGCTCGAGCGGAATCAGGCGCTCGAAACTGGCATCGGGCTTGATCTGGACGGCGTGATAGCCAAAGAACGCTGTAAGCAGCGCAAAGATGACCAGGATGATCGGCCGACTACCGAATATCAGCCGCTCCAGCAAAGGCTCTGCTTTCGGAGTGGTAATATAATGTTCGCCCTTGTCGTGCAGCGGATTAGACATAACGAGCCCTTCGAGAAGTTCTTATATTGGAATTCGATTTAAATCTTGCTGATACCGTTCATGATACTGACGCCGCTTTCGCCAGTGATGAGAACCTTGTCCTCATTGACGATCCACGCGGAAGTCAGCGACAGACGATCATCACGGATGCGCGCCCGAAATGTTCGCCCATGATCCGAGCTGAAGAGCATGACGCCGGAGTTACCAACCACCACGATACGTCCTGAGCTCTGCGCCATGCCGCCGGTCAGTGTCGCGTCGGTCTGCGAATTGACCTCATCCCAGCTTTCACCGTTATCGGTTGAGAGAAACATGTTGCCACGCAGGCCAAGCAGAAGGACTTCGTTGACATTGCCGGTACCGGTGACCGCAAAGAAGGAGCCATCATAGGGACTTTCCATGGTTTGCCAGGTATCGCCTGCATCGACTGACCGGAACACGATACCGCCTTCACCAGCGATGTATATCGTTCCGCCAGCCACCTGATTGATGGCATTGAGATGGAAGCGATCAAGATTGTCGATATTGCCCGAGTAGTTCTGCCAGGTCTCGCCGCCATCTTCGGTTTTGAAGAAAAAGCCATACGAACCTACTGCGAAACCACGCTGACTGTTCTGAAACCAGACATCGAGCAGTGGCTTGGTTGGGCCGAGTTTGGCGTCTTCCTGCGCATCCTCGAGGTTGTATTGTGCATCCTCCAGCTGTATCTCCAACTCGGACATGGAGCCAGCGTCTTCCGCTGAAGCATCGGCATCGGCGCCGTCCTCTTGAGCAGCCAGTGCAGCTTCCAGTTCTTCGATAATGGATTTGGACTCGGTGATCACCAGCTCGTTGGCATCGTCTCCATCGAACTGTTTCGTCCAGGTCCTGCCAGAGTCACTAGAGTGAAGAATGATACCGCTGTGCCCAACAGCCCAGCCGTTCTCCGCATCAGGAAAATGCACGGCTGTGAGCAGCACGTTCACCGGAACGTCGGCCTGCTCCCAGGTCTTTCCGCCATCGTCGGAATAGATGATGTGGCCCCGCTGCCCGACGGCAACCAGACGATCACCAGCACTACTCACATCAATCAACAGGGTGGAAGTGACAAGATCACTCTGGATGGCTGGCTTGGTGAGTGGCTCGGCCGCAATGGCCGCGGCCGGCATGGCACTGGCCAATGCCGTCGCCAATGAAACACCCAGGCCGGCCTTGCGTAGCCAGAACTTCGCTGTAGTTGCTGAACTCATTTATTATTCCTGTATGCAGCGGGAGTTAACACAGTACTATCTGCCGCGGCGGCGCAGTGCCTGCGGACTGAAGTAACGTCTTGATGGAGCCTCTCCAGTGAACATCTTTGCTGTTTTTTCTTCAGAGTCCATACCTTGCACGTGATAGCGCATGGACCGCAAATCATAAAATGCGTCTACAGTGGTCCACGTAGTCGGCAGCTCATAAAAATTCTTGAGATGCGCCATGCTGACACGCCAGAGTTCATCCCGCGTGTCATATTGATCGACCATGGCCACGTTCCAGCTATCGGCATCAATGTAGAATACACGCTTGCCGTAGATATGGCGCTCCCCTTTCTTCAGCTTGGCTTCTACCACGTGAACACGTTGTTTCTCGAAGCGCAGCAAATCCGGGTTCAGATGGCTGTTATCCAGCAGCTGATCATAGGTGACATCACCTTGCGACAGCTTATAGCTGTTGTAGGGAATATACATTTCGCGTATGCCCATGTATTTCCAGTCATAGCGATCCGGGCTGCCGTTGTACATGTCCGTGTCATCTGCTGTACGAAGGCCTTCGGCATCTGCGATAGGTGAATCGTACGCAAGATTGGGTGCCTTGCGGACCCTGCGCTGACCGGAATCGTAGCCCCAGGCCTGTCGCGGCTCCTTGACCTGATCGACTGTTTCGTGAATCAGGACGGCGCCTCCAGCCTTACGTGCCGGGGCAATGTTGAACGACAGATAATAAAACAGGATGTTGTCCAGTGTCTTTGCAGAGCCTTCCGGATTGTAATAGTTGAAATAGACTTCCTGCTGTGAGGTAACGAGGGTGTATTCGCCATTCCGTTGTACAGCAACATCACTGGCCTTTCTGGTCACAAAAATACCGCGATAGCGGGTGATATGATTCCAGATCGCTTGCAAGCCTTTTTGTTCATCAGTGCCGTCAAGTATCGGAAATGGCACGCCACCGTAAGCGCCCTTGATACCATTACCCCCATCGACGAGCTGCGCTGACTTCGCATTCTCAAAAGTATTTTCATAGACCCACTTTGGCGCAGCATGCGTGCGGTGACTGGTATACACCGGCACCTTGAAGGAGCTGGCGTAGGTCTTCACCATAGCCTGGAGACCATCCGACATGGCAGGCGCATATTTGGCAAGGTTGGTCGAGTCTATGGTAAAGAGAGGCTTCTCATCGGCGAAGGGGTTCGGATGATGCTGCCCCGGTCGCTCATAATCTTTGGGAGCTTCCGTAATGCCGCCCGTCCAGGCTGGAATATCTTTGCCATTTCCCTTTCGAGGTGCGCCGTACGGAGTGAGTTCGTCCTTTAGCTTCGCAGCTTCTGCATCAGATACCTTCGCCTGCGCCGGCATTTGAGCCGTTAGGACAACGAGGGCTGCACATGAAAGCTTTAACAGTGTTCGAGAGGGTAGCGACCGGTTCATAAAAGTCATGCTGCTATGTATTCCTGACAATTGTGAGGGACCTGGCACCGGAGGAGACGATTCACGAAGTCCAGACGGTACCCAACTTCCATAGCTTAGACCAGCACCGTAGTTTGTCCACGGCGGAGGCGTCGACCCCAGCCGTGGCAAACAGACAAATCAGCTACCTTTTGACGTTTCCTGAAGTGATTTATATACGATCTCGTAAAGATCTTTCGATATTTCCGTACCTTCAACCGGTTTAGCCAGAGCCGATAGCTCGGCTTTGAGCAAACTGCTATAGGGCTCGGCATATTTACGCCATCTGGTCAGCGGTGTAGCCATACGCGAAGCGATCTGCGGATTGTTCTGATCCAGTTCAGCTATAGTCTTGCGGATGAAGCGATAACCGGCACCGTCGGTTGCGTGAAAACAGGCCCAGTTCTGTCCGGCAAAGGTGCTGAAGAGTGAACGCAGCTTGTTCGGATTGAAGCGGCTGAACAGACGGTGTTCCGACAGTCGCTCGATATCCTCTAGAGTGCCGTAGTCCCTGGATGCGGCCTGAAGGCCAAACCAGTTATCCATGACGAGACTATCCTGCTGCCATTGATGTTCGAAAGCTTCAATGGCCTGCGCAGGGCGACTCGATTGCGACCGTGGATACCTTAGCAGCGCACGGAACCCTGCCAGTTGATCGGTCATCAGCTTTGCGGCGTCGAAGTGCTGCCAGGCCAGCTCGTCATGACCCGGCAGTCTCGAGAGCACGCCAAGACAGGTATTGCGCAGGGCTCGCAAGGCAGCCCCCTTTTCTCTTTGGCCTATATCCGCATGAGCACCCAGTTCGTCGTAGCATTGCCTGGCAGACTGCTCCAGTTGGGAACAGACCTCCAGTGTTGCCTGCTCATAACAACCGAGCGCAAGCTGTATGTCCACTTGAGGCAGCCGTTCAATCCAGGCGGAAAACTCAGGCATCTGCAGCAGAAGCGCACAGAAGGCCGGATCCTGCCGACTCGTTGATCCGGGCTTCAGGTACTGCTTCAGCGCAGTTGCATATTCCTGCAGGAAGCCCATATCGGCTTCATCGATAGCGGACCCACCCTGGCTATTCTCTCCGGCTGAAGCGCGACCGAGCACACGGTCGAACAGGCTGAGTGCAAGGATCTGCCCCGCATTCCAGCGATTGAATCCATCACTGTCATACTGCATGAGGTGGAGCAGCTCGGTGGTGTCGTAGTCATATTCGACCCGGACAGGCGCCGAAAAACCGCGGTTGAGTGAAACGACCGGCTTATGCGCAATATCCTTGAAGACCACGGTTTCTTCTGTTTCCCGCAGTTCGATCATGAGGCCATGGCCATCGCTGACGCTGGCCGTGGCAGTCGACTCCGAGGCCACCCTGGCTTCAAAATCCTTGCCGTCATCCGAAACAAGACCAATACAGAACGGAAAATGCATAGGCTGCTTCCCGGTCTGCCCAGGGGTGTCCGGAATATGCTGGCGAATCGTGAGCCGATACTCACCAGTCTTCGCATTGTAGTGATCCTTGACCTTGACGCAGGGCGTGCCGGCCTGGCTGTACCAGAGTTTGAACTGGCTCAGATCACGATCGCTCACCTCTTCCATACAGGCGACGAAATCTTCCGTAGTGACGGCCTGGCCGTCGAAGCGATCAAAATAAAGATCGCTGCCGCGCCTGAACAGCTCGTCCCCGAGCAGCAGGTGAATCATGCGGACGACTTCGGCACCCTTTTCATAGATGGTCAGGGTGTAGAAGTTGGAGATCTCCATATAGCTCTCAGGACGCACAGCGTGTGCCATGGGACCTGCGTCTTCAGCAAACTGCGCGGTGCGTAGAAAGCGCACATGCTCGATACGGTTGACGACCGGCGAATGCATGTCTGCGCTGAAGCAGGCATCGCGATACACGGTGAAACCTTCTTTCAGACTCAACTGGAACCAGTCGCGACAGGTGACCCGGTTGCCCGACCAGTTATGGAAATATTCGTGAGCCACGATCGACTCGACGCGATCGAAGCTGGCATCACTGGCTGTGGCTGTGTCAGCCAATACGCAACTTGAGTTAAAGATATTGAGGCTCTTGTTCTCCATTGCGCCCATGTTGAAGTCATCAACCGCCACGATATTGAAGAGATCGAGATCATATTCACGTCCATAGCGCTCCTCATCCCAGCGCATGGCCTTCTTGAGGCTATCGAGGGCGTGACGGCACTTTCCGCTATTGCCTGGATCGACATAGATATGGAGGTCAATGTTACGGCCGGACATCGTGGTAAAGCTGTCCTCTACCCTGTCGAGCGTGCCCGCCACCAGTGCGAACAGATAACTCGGCTTGCGGAAGGGATCTTCCCAGATGGCACGATGTCGATTCTCCCCGACAGGCTCTTCCCCGATCAGGTTACCGTTGCTGAGCAGAACCGGATACTTCTCACGGTCTGCCTCGATGGTGCAGCGATAGGTCGCCATGACGTCCGGCCGGTCGAGGAACCAGGTGATGCTTCTGAAGCCTTCGGCCTCGCACTGCGTACAGAACAGATTTTTGGAGCGATACAGGCCTTCGAGCCGGGTATTGTCCTGTGGCCTGATGCGGCTGACGGTTTCCAGCACGAAAGGCTGCGCCATCTCGGTACGATGCGTGATCAGCATGCCGTTTTCATCGATACGAAAGTCCTGCTCGGTGAGGCGCGTACCGTTGATAGTGACACTGACGAGCTCAAGTGATTCGCCATGCAGCCAGAGATCAGCCTTCGCTTCCGCCTTGGCAGCCTGAATATTCAGTGTTCCAGTGACCATCGCATGGTCTTCATGCAGGTCGACATACAGGTCGACGGTGTCGATGGTATAGGCAGGCGGCGTATAGTCACGCAGGTAGACCGCCTGATTCTGCGAAGCCTTTGCCGCGTCGGCATCTGGCCCGGGCGCTGCGTCCGGGAGCTCAGGTTGGGTCAGTTTCGGTGCAGTCGCAGTAGGCTCTGGGCTGACGCTCAATGTCGTTCTCCTGTCTGTTTAATGGTGAGGATCTGTTCGGCCTGCGTCCCGCACGCCATTTCCTTTTTACCGCCGACATAACCAGTACGTCTTTCATCTGGAAAATTATTGATGTGTTCGTAGCGGATGATGGCTTCCATGCATAGCGCCTTCTGTTCCTGGGTCAGCTGATTGCCATCGGGCCAGCGGCCAAGTTGAAGCGAGCTTCTCAGTGCCTCATACACATCTGGGGTTATCTGTTTGAGAAGAGTCTGCAGATCCATTCTGTTTTCCTGGGCTAACGCTTGAATTAACGGTCAGTGAAGCGGAGCACCCCTGACGGGCGGCTGTCTGACAAGTGAAGAACAGGCCTGCCACAGAACACCGCTGAGGAAGCCAACGAAGTGGGCTGTATCGGCCATATAGACATCGAACAGCTCACTGAGATTACTAAGGCCAAAAGCCATACCGACAACGGCCAGGATGACGAAGCCGGACGGCCCCCACACTGGATTGCCTTTATCGAGTACGAGCGCCACGGCATGCACGCCCACCAGGGCGTAAACAACACCTGAAAAGCCAGCAAAAGCGGCGCCGTGAAACAAGTATTGCGCCAGGTTGCTGACCAGCGCTGACGTAATCATCAGCAAGAGCATCCATAACCGGCCGTGCATCAACTCGATTGCCCGGCCGAAGACGAAGAGGCCTAGTGCGTTCCCTACGAGATGGAGTACGCCGAGGTGCGTCAGTGCAGGTGACAGAGGACGCCACACCTGCCCGTCCATCAGGACCAGCCAGAGCACCTCCCAGCGCTGGGCAAGCCCGTCGACCCCATACAGCGAGGGCGGGACCATGTAGAAGTCGTCCTGCGAGGGAAAGCGACCGAAGCCGGTCCAGGCGCCCACGAGCAGCAACAGCGCCAGTGTCAGCCAGACCAGAGGGAAGCGGGCTGTGCTGACCAGTATCGTGGTCGAGAGCGAATCTCCGGAACGGGTTTTCGCGCGCTTCGTACGCAAATGCGTGACTTCGGCATCAACCTGCTGGCGAATTTCAGCGCTGCTACTGTAGCGGCTGAAGGCCTCCCTGACTTTGGACACCAAGGCTTCGTCTTCGACCCAGATACTCTGCAGGCCATTCTGCTCAATGACTCTTACAGGCACTCCATTGAGTCTCAACGATTCGTACAACGCGCTTATATCAGTTTCGATGTCGAGTTCTAGTGCCTTGAACATGGCGCGCCTACCATTGTGATTCCTTGCCGACGTCTACCCAGACAAACTTGTCTTCACTGATTTCACTTTCGTCATCGAGCCGATAGGCGACCAGCTTGCCGTATTTTACGGCGCTGTAATCCAGGCAGCAGATATTCGGACGAATACGCCTCGGCTTCCCGGTGAGCCAGTAATGTCCGATAAAGAGCATGGGCTCGTCAGGTCCGTAATACGTCAACTGGTCCTGCTCCGCAATCGTCAGCGGCCGGTCTTCCACACTTTCAGGCAGCGCATCTGGCTGAAAGACCACATCGCCATAAGTCTGGGGATCTGTAGCCCAGTATTTCGTTCTGAAAAAGTCACGGACAAAGCCATCGCCACCAGCAATGCGAACGCCATCTGGCAGCTGAAGATCGGTTCCCCGGGTCAGCCGGTCCATGACCTTGTGTTCATACGAGCTAGGGTCTGCCGAAGCCTTGAGAAAATTCAGATCGATACAGCCACTGGGGTAGCGCTGGAGGAACTGGCTGATCAGCTCATTGTCCCAGCACGCATGAACCACCCGGAAATGGCCGAAATCCAGCAACAGCGGCAGGCTCATGAACCAGTCGAGATAACCGGCCCACTCGTCGGGATGCAAGGCAAACTGCTCCAGTGTTTCCTTGATTAGCCTGTCGTTACGCGGCGTGCGCTTACGCAGATAGCGTTTTTCCGCACCGACGCCGTCAGTCGTGCAGTAGCTCAGTGCATTATATTCATGGTTGCCCATGATGACATGGGCCTCGCCAGCATCCGCCATCGCCTTCACAGTACTGAGCGCTTCGCGAATACGAGGCCCTCTGTCGATGATATCGCCAACGAAAATGGCTTTCCTCGATGGATGGCGGTAGCAGCCATCCCGGCGGGTATAGCCGAGCTTTTCCAGCAGACGAAGCAGCGTGAGCCCGCAGCCATGAATGTCGCCAATCAGGTCATAGCCTTCGCAGGCACTGGTGTCAGCCACAGCTGCTCCCAACGGCTCCGCCAAGGCTAGAAACCTCCCAGATGCCCGGACCAGCCAAGTTTTTCGCGACAGATCTGATAGAAATCGTGCGACTCAGGATGGATGAGGCGCAGCTTCTGAGGCTTCTTGCTGATAGTGACAGTATCGCCTGGGGCACAATTGATGTGGGTCTGACCATCACAACTGATATGCGGATAGGTCTGGTTGTCTTCACCGATCAGGATCTTGATCTCGCTATTGCCGTCGACGACGATGGGTCGTGAACTCAGGGTATGTGGATACATGGGAACCAATACGACGGCATCCAGCTTCGGGTGCATTATCGGCCCACCGGCAGACAGCGCATAAGCCGTTGATCCGGTCGGCGTGGCGACAATAAGACCGTCCGAGCGCTGGCTGTTGACGAACTGGCCTTCGATATTCAGCTCGAAACTGATCATGCGGGTACTCTTGCCCGGATGCAGCACGATGTCGTTGAGCGCCAGGCCGGTTCCGATCGGTTCACCATTCCGACGAACCAAGGCACCGATCAGGAAGCGATACTCCGAGACATATTTACCCTTGAGCACTTCAAGTATTTCGGCTTCAGCCGTATTCGGCGAGATATCCGTCAGAAAGCCCAGGCGACCCCGGTTAACGCCGAGTACCGGCACATCGGAACCTGCCAGCGCTCGAGCAGCCCCAAGGAGACTACCATCGCCGCCGACCACGATGACCAGGTCGCAGCTCTGACGCATCATTTTCGCCGTTGATACCTGGGCTGAGTGGCCGGGCATCACGTTGGCGATACCATCGTCCAGAATCACAGAATAGCCCTGTTGGCTCAGAAACCTGTTGATGCGCCTGACGGTATCGATTACCTGCACCGATCCCAGCCTGCCTATCAAGCCGATGTTTCTGAACTGATCCATGTGTCTGTCTACTCCAGGATGACGGGAAGGGCTGGTGTCTGAAGGCCGCCGGTATGAATGATGACGTGTCGGCGCTGGTCTTGTGCGACCCCTTCGAGTGCCACCCGTGCAACCTTGCAGGTATACACAGGATCGAGCCGGATACCATACTCTCTATCGAAGTCTGAAATAAAGTCTCTTAACCAATCTGTCATGCGGCCAAAGTTGCCGGTATCGGTGGTGGTATCGAGCCACCAGTCGCACTCGATCGGACTACCCTGTTCTGCCAGGACATTAGTCACTGCTGTCTGCAACCAAAGTCCAAACCGGCCTGCCGGCACGCCTACGATTCGGCAGTGCTCATTGGCTTCAAAGATAAAGCCCGCCATCGTGGCCCCAGTGCCTGCGCCAAGATACAAGGTGACAGGATTAGCTGCGTCAGGTCGGAGCGCGTCGATTATGCTCCGGGCCCACTCACGAACGCCTTTGACAGCTGCAGCATTGCTGCCACCCTCCGGCAGAAGCCAGACCTGATGCGGCTCGAAGCCGAGTCGCTGCGGCAGCCCCTGCCACTGCCGTTCGCGTTCTGCCCGAAAGTCCACACGATCGAGATGATGCAGCCTCATGCCAAGACTGTGCAGACTGTCAATGGTCGGGGTACTTGAGTAATCGAGGCCGCGGATGAAGCCGTGGACCGGCAAGTTGCGTCTGGAACAGGCATGCGCCAATGCGTGCAGATGATTGGACCAGGGGCCGCCCACAGATATCACAGGTGGACAGGGCGAACCTTGCTGCGGGAGATTGTAGCGAAGCTTGAAGTGCTTGTTACCCTCGCCTGCTGCGCCTATGCAATCACCACGGACGATGAGCAGGCGGCCATGCCCGAGTTCGGGAAAGCTCGGGCTGGCGGGTATATTCTGAATCAGAGGTTCAGAGTTCGACCTTATGGGCCGCGCAGCGATTGTCTTCTCCATGCTCATAGTCAGCGGGCACGGTTACCCGTTCCACTGTTTTTCCACAGACTTCGCAGAGCGGCGTTTCGTAATGCTCCAGCCAGTGTTTGTAATTCTGTTCGGTCACGAAACAGCGGCTTGCGGCGTAAGCCAGAGGCTTCTCGGAATAGGTTTTCAGATCTGCTGCTGGCAGCGTGAGATGTCCTGCACCGGGATGGTAGACCACGAACACGACGTCGAGCTCCGACAACCTGGTGATAATTTCCATGTCGTCGTGATCTTCAAGTTGCGCCTGTGCAGTCTGGATTTCCGCCCTGAGCTGCTCTTCTCGCTCCGAACGCATCTGCAGTTCAGCCTCGCGGCGCTGTAGTTGCTCCTTCACGATGGAGAGTTCTGCCCGCAGGCGACTGGCATTACGGTCTTCATCAGTGCTGCCAGCCTTGCCGCTTGCAGCACTGACTGCCGCCTGCTTCTGCAGCAGCCGAATCTGCTGCTTCAGCTCGTCAACGCTTGATTGCAGCTTGAGCACCTGTTCACCACGCTCTTTCAGGCGTGCCTTGAGCTGATCACTGAGCACACTGACTTGCTGAAGCTTCTGCTCAAGCACCTGGGTACGATTCTTGTGCGCCTGCTGCTCCAGCCGCTGTGCCCGCACGAGATCGCCAATTTCGGTTTCGTGCTGGCTCGACAGCGCCTTGATGCGCAGACGTTGATCCCGCAGCAGCCGCGCCAGCCTGGTTCGGTGATCAACGCCAGTACCATCACGCTCCGGCGTGGCCTGCAGCTCATCGCTGAAGCTGAGGGCGTCCTCATCGCTGAGCTCTTCGCTGTCTGTATCACTGTATTGATCGTGAACAGGGAGCTCACGATAGCCGGCGCTCTTCAGGCTTGGAACACCTTCGCCAGTACCTTCTGCAACGCGCTCGAAACCAAGCCGGTTGTCCTTGAGTGCTTTGCGAATGACTTGAAAGTCATTGCCGCCCGGGCGCATATCCGGATCCCACAGATCCGCAAGATGCCATGAAATCGGGCATTGACTGCGGCAGGCGAGGCGAACAGGGCCGGCTCCGAGGTCAGGCCCGGGGCCAGCTATACGTGCGAGCCGTCTGAGCGGCAGGTTCCATTCGGGATCAGCACGTCCCTCTTCGTCAAAATAGATCTTGAAAAAGACAGTGGCGCGAACCTGGAGTTGCTCATCCATGACGGCATAAACGGCAAAGGATTCGGCATCCGCAAGATCAGGCATCGGTACGACGCCATCGAGCACGGCTTCGAATTCTGCAAACCGCATCTGCCGAACCACATACTGGTCTTCCAGAAACAGCACAGCTTCGAAACCATTTATCATTTCTGCTTTGGGCATTCGATCCCCGACTTCAAAAGCACTCCGGACGACGAGAAGTCGAACCGGTCCAACAGCAAAAAAATAGCACTAAAAGCCGGGGGTGTCAGTGCCAGCTTTGTAGCCGGCACTGTGAGGGGTCTGACTTGTGACAGGGTTGGCTTACCAATACAGCCTTACAGCGCTGCAGCTACCCGGCAACCCTGGTTAATCGCCCGCTTTGCATCCAGCTCGGCCGCAACATCTGATCCGCCAATGAGTTGCACCGAAATTCCGGCTGCCTCCAGTGGTTCAAAGAGCTCCCTCAGAGGCTCCTGACCGGCACAGATAATCACATGATCGACATCGAGAACCTGCGGCTGACCATTCACCGTAATGTGAAAACCTTCGTCATCTATTTTCAGATATTCACAGCCAGAGAGCATCTTCACTTCACGATGCTTCAGTGAAGTACGATGGATCCATCCGGTGGTCTTGCCCAGGTTCTTGCCAAGCTTGCTGGTCTTGCGCTGCATGAGGATGACCTCACGTGCCGGTTTCTCGATCTCCGCCTCAACGCCAGCGATACCACCGCGATGGTCGACGCCCAGATCGACACCCCACTCCTCCATGAACTTTTCGGTGTTCAATGCGGGAGACTCACCTGTATGCGTGAGGAATTCCGACACATCGAAACCGATACCACCAGCACCCACCACTGCGACTTTCTGGCCAATGTCGACCCGCTGGTACAGTGCATCGATATAGCTGACTGCCTTTGGATGGTCGATACCTTCGATCTCAGGCGTTCGTGGCTTGACGCCCGTCGCCAGCAGTACCTCATCAAAGCCACCATCGATCAGATCCTGTGCGGTGACGCGAGCACCAAGACGTACATCGACATTGTGCTTCTTCAGCATCACATCGTAATAGCGCAGCGTCTCGTAAAATTCTTCCTTGCCCGGGATCAGCTTCGCCATATTGAACTGGCCACCAATCTTGTCAGCAGAGTCGAACAGCGTCACCTCGTGACCCCGCTCTGCAGCGATGGTCGATGCCGCAAGACCAGCCGGACCAGCACCGACAACAGCAATTTTCTTCGGTTGAGCAGTTTTGACGTAGACCAGTTCGGTTTCATGACAGGCACGTGGGTTGACCAGACAGCTGGTCAGCTTGAGCTGGAAGGTGTGATCGAGACAAGCCTGGTTGCAGGCGATACAGGTGTTGATTTCGTGAGCCTTCCCGGCCGCCGCCTTGTTGACGAAATCAGGATCCGCCAGGAAGGGACGCGCCATTGAAATCATGTCGGCATCACCGTCCGCCAGCACCTTCTCGGCCACAGCCGGCATGTTGATGCGGTTGGTGGTGATGACCGGAATATTGACGTGCGGCTTCAGCTTGGCGGTCACCTTGGTGAAAGCAGCCCGCGGCACCATGGTCGCGATGGTCGGCACACGCGCTTCGTGCCAGCCGATACCGGTGTTCAGAATAGTCGCGCCGGCCTTTTCAATGGCCTGACCAAGCTGTACAACTTCATCCCAGGTGCTGCCGTCGTCGATAAGATCGAGCATGGACAGGCGGTAGATAATGATAAAGTTCGGACCTACTCGCTCACGGACTCGACGCACGACTTCGATAGGCAAACGGGTGCGGTTCTCGTAGGAGCCGCCCCACTTGTCGGTGCGCTTGTTGGTATGCGACACGATGAACTGGTTGATGAAGTAGCCTTCGGAGCCCATGATCTCGACGCCGTCGTAGCCGGCATCCTGCGCCAGCGCGGCACAGCGCGCGTAGGCCTCGATCTGCTCATCGACTTCTTCGGTCGACAGTTCCTTCGGGTTGAACATGTTGATCGGCGCCTTGATGGCTGAAGGCGCAACGAGCTTGGGATGATAGGCGTAGCGACCGGCGTGGAGGATCTGCATGCAGATCTTGCCGTCGTGAGCATGCACAGCATCGGTGACGATCTTATGCTTGGCGACTTCTTCCTGGGTGGTCAGCTTGGAGGCACCCTGCGCGACACAGCCTTCTTCGTTGGGGCCGATACCGCCGGTCACGATGAGGCCCACACCACCTTTGGCGCGTTCGGCAAAATAGGCCGCCATGCGATTGAAGCCGTTCGGCGACTCTTCGAGGCCAGTATGCATGCTGCCCATCAACATGCGGTTTTTCAGTGTCGTGAAACCGAGGTCCAGTGGGCTGAGCATGTGTGGATATTTCTGATCTGACTCGAGGGTCGCGTGCATTCTGATCTCCGTTATTGATCTGACCGCCCCACATCGGGCGACTGGTCGTACTGATGCGCTTTAATGTAGACCCTGTATCGCAGCAGAACAATGTCCTAAACTCACAGAATCATATCCCTGGAGTACAGGCCAATGCCACGTGGAACCAGCAGCGCTCGCCCGTTGGGAGATATTTCAGTCAATTTCCTTCGGCTGCTGGCCGATACCGCGCAGGCGCTTGGTGCCGCACCAGACCCCGTGCTGCGCAAATACAAGATCGGTGAAGAAGACTTGCAGCAGTCGCAGGCCAGGGTGAGCATTCAGCGCTACATGCGCATCGGCAAGGAATTGATCGACCTCAGTGGCCGAGCGGACCTGGGGCTCGAGATGGGCGCCAGAATGCAGGTGACCACCCTCGGGATGCCAGGCTACGCAGCCATGACAGCGAACTCTCTCGAGCACGCCATCCGACTCGCCATCATGTATGAACGCCTGGCCAGCAGAAACCAGCAGGGCAGCAGCCGTTATTATCGCGAACAGCTGAAAAATGGTTCGCGCGACCCGGACACGAACCGGCGTTTGCATGGCGTCGCCCAACTGTATTCGCTTGAGCCTTATAACGAGTACAACCATTTCGTCGTCGACTCCACCCTGGCTGGGTGGTTCACAATAGCGCGCTGGCTTACCGGCCGCAGTGATATCGTCGATATGATCGAAGTGGAATACCCGCAACCTGAATACGCCAAAGCCTACAGGGCCTTTTTCGGCTGTCCGGTTCACTTCGGGCAGTCTCGCAACGCCGTGACATTTTCAGCATCGGCACTGGACCTTCCGTCACTGTACAAACATCCGGTAACGCATTTGCAGATGCTCGGCATCTGTGATGCTGCACTGACAAGAGTCAATGTGGAGATGACGATGGCAGAACGAGTCTCTGACATCATACGCTCTCGCCTGGAGAGCGGCGGAATCAGCCTGACTAAAACGGCTGATCAACTGGTCACGACGCCCTGGTCGCTGCGTCGGCAGCTTGCCAAGGAACAGACCAGCTTCAATGCATTGCTTGATGAGGTTCGGCGCAATCGGGCGGACTTTCTGCTGAAGACCACAGATCGCTCACTGACACAGATCAGCTTCGAACTGGGCTTTGCCAATCCCGCCTCATTCCACCGCGCGCGGCGGCGATGGCAGTCAGAGTCCTGACCAACTGGCCTTACAGCTCTTCGCCATCATCGTGGTCTGCGTCGTCTTCGAAAAAGATATCGCTGCTTTGTGAGACTCTCACTTCCATCAGCTCTTCGTAGTAATCCTGCATGTTGCCTTCTCCTGCGTCGTCAGCTATTGAGCGCTTCGCCCGTATTCTGCGAAGTATCCCCGCTGTAGATGACAGTATTGTGAAGGCCTCTGCTCCAGACCCCGCAGTTCGATCGTATTCAGGCTGAGCCGCACATTTTGGCGGCAGGTCTGTCCGAAGGACGTAACAAGCGAAAAGGAGTTATATCGTGCTCGAATCCATGAATGCAGTGCCCGTGCGGCGGCTGCTTGCCAGCGTTTTGATCAGTTGCTCGCTCATTGCCTGCAGCGATGATGACGACAAGGAAGAACGTGACGAAGGAAGAGATTTGTATGTGTTTGGTGACAGCCTGTCTGACACCGGCAACCTGGGTGAGTTTCTGACACTCAATGACGACCTGCCGGATCCATTTTATGAAAACCGTATTTCCAATGGGCCGGTTATCGTCGATTACGTCGGCCAGGCACTTGGCGAGCCAGTGGAACCAGCCGAATATGTCGAACCGGGCGAGGATGGTACCAACTACGCCGTTTCGGGCTCAAAGGCCAATGATCCCGACCCGAACCTGACACTGAAGAATCAGATCGATTTCTTCCTCGGTAACAACAACGATGTCGTCGATCCCAAGGATCTGTTCATCATCTTCATTGGTGGCAACGATATCAACAGTGTCGTGGGCCAGGAAGGCGCGACTGCCATGGCCGCGCTCGATCTTGCTGTCGAGGAAGTCGGCGCTGCCGTTGAAGATATTGCGACGCGTGGCGGCAGGGAGTTTTTCGTGCTGACTGTGCCGGATATCGGCAAGACGCCTGATGTGCTCGCAGCGGAGGCACAAACGCCTGGACGGGCGGCAAATGCCACAATGCTGACTCAGTATTACAACCAGGCGCTGCGAGACAATCTTGTTGTCGTGAGTGACCGACTGAATGCGACCGGAGTGCCAGGCGTACGGATCAACGTGATCGACACCTTTGCAATCTTCAATGACAAGATTGCCAGGGCCGGGGAACTGGGACTCACGAATACTACGGATGCCTGCTATATCATTGCAGACTTCACCTATCAGCCTCCGTGTAATGAGAGCCTGTTACCGAACTACGCCTTTTTCGACAAGATTCACCCAAGTGGTCGGATGCATGAGCTGGTCGGTACAGAGGTGGCTGCAGAGATTCAGGCCGTCCTGAACGCGCAGTAAGCAATGAACTGAGGGCCTGGGTGTGCGGTATTCCACCCGGGTTTCTCGGACCCGCATAAATCTCGGACACGAGAAAGAACCGGCCTGCTTTGCGCATGTCGGTTTATTTTCTGTGCCTGAAACGGCAAGAGAATTCAGAAAAAAGTTGGCGGAGCGGACGGGACTCGAACCCGCGACCCCCGGCGTGACAGGCCGGTATTCTAACCAACTGAACTACCGCTCCATTTTGGTGGGTGGTACAGGGATCGAACCTGTGACCTACGCCTTGTAAGGGCGCCGCTCTCCCAGCTGAGCTAACCACCCGAGCTCAACGCTTTAGATTTCGTCCTGAGGACTGCGTCGATATTCGGTATCAGTGCGTGCCAGCGTTGTTTCTGCTTGCACGTTTGAGGCCGCGAATATTAAAGAGAGGACCCACCTCTGTCAACACCTAATCTTCACTTAATTCAAATTACTGTGACGAAAGAACATTGAGCTGCAAAGAGAGCTCATTCAGGCGCCGATCCACGGCCACGAAACGCTGCACCAGCTGCTGACGCGTGGCATCTATCGAGTCAACCTGCTGTTGTAACGACTTTACGGTATCAGGGGATACCGCCTCTCGTGAGGCTGCCCTGGAAGCGCTCTGCGCCAGCTTGCGAGCCTCTACGATCTGATCGCCATGCTGCGCCACCGTAGACTGCAGCTGGGACAGGCCCTTCTCTAACTTCTCCACATTGCTGTTCAAGGCTGCCACGCGCTCCTGAGCGGCTTCTCCTGCCTGCTCCGCCATCTGCGCCACCGCGTCATCGATCTTGCCAAGCCGAGTCTCAAGTGCAGCTGTCGTTGTGCTCAGGGCATTCTGTTCCGCAAGAATATCCTCCGACATCTGGCTCAGGGTGCCGAGACTTGTTGTATGCTGCGCAATGGTTTTGGTGGCAGTGGCGAGTTGTGCATCCAGTGCCACCTGCTTCTGTACCAGAATCGCGTTGGTCTTTTCAATCTGGGCGAGCTTGTCGCTGGCTGCGGCAGTCGATGCTGCAGTGGATTTTTCCAGCTTACGCAATTGCGCATCCATCTTTTTCAGGGCTCGCGCCATCTCGTTGCCACTCTGTGCCAGCGTCGCATCAGTCTGACTGAGCTGGCCCTCGAGCTCACCAGCCAGTTTCTGACTCTCGTCTGCCAGCGTTTGCGCGGTAGTCAGTTCGTTCTGAAGATTGTCCACCACCTGTTGCTGCAAATAGAGGACGTAAGCACCAGCGCCTGCCAGTGCAAGCAGAAGCAGCCAGAGCAGCCAGGTGCTGCCGGAACTTTTTGCGGGAGGGGCTGAGCCTCCACCGCCTGTGTAAGCTGACCCACGGCTTGCGGAAGCACCGTAGTTGTCTCGCCCCGCCCTCATGGCGCTGTCGCCGGCGTCGTGGCGATCGCTGGCGCCACGTTGACCGGATGGTGCCGGCTTGCCTCTGCCAGCGCCGGGTCGATCGAGTTCATCGAAGTCGGGTTTGAGTGGTTCCATGGGTCTCCAGTGTACAATGAGGTTGCCCTGCCAAGAGGCTTGGCAGAGTTTGGCTTCGAGTCTGAATTCATTGTCGCTAAGCTGGCGGGCGAAATCCATGCTTATTGCACTCGCTGCGTACCGTAGATAGACTGCACGGTTTTCAATTTGCCGGTAGACACAATTCATGAGCGAATCCAATCAGGCGCTTGTCGGTATCATCATGGGCTCCAGGTCAGACTGGCCCACCATGATCCACGCCTCAGAAATGCTGACCAGACTCGGGGTCGCTCACGAAGTCGAGGTGGTCTCTGCCCATCGCACACCTCACAGACTGACTGAATACGCCACCCAGGCTCGTGAGCGCGGCCTGATGGCCATTATTGCTGGTGCCGGTGGGGCTGCCCATCTGCCAGGCATGGTGGCCGCGCACACCTCACTACCTGTGCTAGGCGTGCCCGTGAAATCGAAGACCCTGAATGGCCTCGACTCGCTGCTATCGATAGTTCAAATGCCTGCAGGGATCGCAGTCGGCACATTGGCCATCGGTCAGGCAGGCGCCAGCAATGCTGGCTTGCTGGCTGCTCAGATCATCAGCCTGCACGATGACAGTGTGCGCAGAAATATCGACGATTTTCGTCAGCAACAGACCGAAAAAGTGACACGGGGCAACGATCCTCGTATTGAACTTGACGCCCCCTCGGATCCGACATCATGAGCAGCACCGCGCGCAGCCGCAATCGTACAACAGGCCTGAAGGTCGGCGTATTGGGCGCGGGACAGCTTGGACGAATGATGGCTCTGGAAGGCATCCCCTTGGGTATGCAGTTTGCCTTCTACGACACATCCGGAACACCTTCGGCGGGTCTTGGCAAGATCTACAGTGACCCCGATAACAGCCTGGCGCCGCTGAACGACTTCATTGCCGATGTCGATGTGGTGACTTATGAGTTCGAACACCTTCCGCTCGATCTGGCGAGTCAGGTCGCTGATGCGAAGCCACTTTACCCCGGGGTGAAGGCGCTGCGCATCTGCCAGAACCGCGTGCTCGAAAAACAGACTTTTGATGAACTGAATATTCCCACAGCCCCTTTCAGGGTCGTCGACTCGCAAGCGGATCTCGAACAGGCGGTCAGCGAACTCGGCCTGCCCTGCGTACTGAAGTCGACCACCGAAGGCTATGATGGCAAGGGCCAGGCCGTACTTCGCGATGCTGCCAATATCGCTGATGTATGGCTGAGTCTGGGCGAGCGTCAACTGATTGCGGAGGCCTTCATTCCCTTCCAGCGCGAACTCTCGATCATAGCCGTGCGTGCTGAAGATGGCGCGACAGCAACCTACCCGCTCATGGAAAACATTCATTCGGAGGGCATTCTCAGATATACGCTAGCCCCTGCCCCTGACTGCAGCAGCGAGACCTTCGTGCGGGCCAGCGACTACGCTGAGCGGCTGCTCAATCATCTCGACTATGTTGGTGTGCTGGCGCTTGAGTTGTTCGAAGTGAACGGCGCTCTGATGGCAAATGAAATGGCGCCCAGGGTACATAATTCAGGCCACTGGACCCAGAACGGCGCGCATACCAGCCAGTTCGAAAACCACCTGCGGGCTATCTCGGGACTGCCGCTAGGCGATACCGGCGCGATCGGCGTCAGCTGCATGGTAAACCTGATCGGACGTGAAGCAGATACGGCCGCCGTGCTCACTCTGGCCGACACTCACCTTCACCTGTATGGCAAGTCTGAGCGCCCCGGCCGAAAAGTAGGTCATATCAATATTGTGGCCAGCGACTACGCAGAGCTCCTGAAAAAGCTGAAGCTTTGCCTGCCGCACGTGCCTGAACACCCGGCCTTTTCCTCGAGCCTGATCTCACTGCCCTGAAAACTGCGCAGAATTCTCAGCGCCTGCTTCACCGAGACCCGAAATAAAAAAAGCCGGCATTGCCGGCTTTTTTACTGTCCCGAGCTTACTTGACCTTCGATTCGCCCTGAGCCGAGCGGTCTTCAAGCGGGTTGCCAAGGAAGAGGGACTCGACGTCTGGGCGCACCAGATTCCCGACAGCTTCTTCGCCCTCGGTTTGCGCCTTCAGATCAAGATTCAGCTTCCAGAGCTTGTTGTACCGGTCCTCGACGATGGTCGCGGCCTCACCCTTGTTGCGCAGGATGGTAGGTCGCAGGAAGACCATGAGGTTGGCCTTCTCCTTGTTCCTGGTCGTGGTACGGAACAAGGCGCCAATGAGCGGGATATCACCCAGCAGCGGCACCTTGGCCTCGCTGAAACGATAATTCTCGCTGATCAGACCACCCAACACGATGGTTTCGAGGTTGTCAGCCAGAACCGAGGTCTTGATTTCACGTTTGTTCGTGATGATGTCGCTCGCCGCTTCGTTAGACGGCGCGATCGACGAAGACTCCTGCTCGATTTCAAGGCGTACCAGCTCACCATCACTGATGCTTGGCGTGACCCTCAGCGTGAGACCAACATCCTGACGCTCAATGGTGGTAAACGGATTCGACAGTCCGTCCGTTCCGGTCGAAGTCGAGCCGGTTCTGAACGGTACGTTCTGACCGACGACAATCTCGGACTCCTGGTTGTCCATGGTGATGATGCTCGGTGTACTGAGCAGCTTCGCCTGGCCGCTGGTGGCCAGAGCCTGGATGAGCGCGCCCCAGACCTTGCCATCATCCTTCTGTTCGCCGAAGGCAATGGCTGCGCCATCTGGCACACCAGGAATGGTGCCGGTATCAGAGATGATCGCACCGATGACCGTGGCTGCAGAAACGCCGCCATTTGAGAAATTGGTGAAGGCCGCAGGTACATTGTTCGCACCAGCAGCAAGCTGCACACCCAGCGCGCGGCTGAGGCCATCACTGATTTCAACGATGGCAGCTTCGATCAGCACCTGGGCGCGACGAACGTCCAGCTGCTCCACGATCGCTTCAATTTCAGTCATCATGGATGGCTCGGCACGCACAACCAGCGCATTCAGGCCTTCATCTGCATAAATGCTGACCTTGGTAGACTGACCGCCTCCACCACCGCCGGCAGCACCTTCTCCACCCTGACTGACATTCTTCTCGATGTCGCCCATGATGCCCTTGAGCAACTCGGCCAGCTTCTCGGCGTCAGCGTTTCGAAGATTGATAACCTTGGTCGCGCCGGACACAGCAGCCGGCTGATCGAGCTTGGCGACAAGATCGCGAACCTTGTCCCTGAAAACATCATCGCCCTTGATGATAAGGCGATTACTGCGCTCGTCTGCCACTACGCTGAACTTGGCTCCGGGACCACCCTTGCCCGCACCAGCCTTGCCGAGCTCGGTAGGTGCCAGTTGCTCGAGCAGCTTGACCAGATCACCGACCCAGGCTTCCTGCAGCTGAATGACTTCGAGCTTATAGTCTGCTGGACTATCGAGTTCGCGCACCAGAGAGCGAATGCGATTGATGTTGTTGACGTGGTCACTGATGATCAAAGCGTTAGATGCTGCCACACCGGCGAGGTGTCCATACTTGGCGACCATTGGGCGCAGTATGGGTACCAGTTCGAGGGCATTGGCATTCTTGACCTCGATGACCTGAGTCACCAGCTGATCGGCCGGCACCTTCTTGAATCGATCCAGATTGGCGGCGCCCTGCTTGGCTTCGTTTTCCAGAACGATCTTGATAACGTCTTCACCTGGAATGGCACTGAAGCCATGCACGTTCAGCACGGAGAGGAACATCTCATAGACCTCCTCCCTGTTCATCGGCGTGTTGGAGATGACAGTAACCTTTGCCTTGACCCTGGGGTTGATGACGAAGCTATAGCCGGTGATGTCAGCGATCTGGGTGATGAAGGCGCGAATGTCGGCGTCCTTCAGGTTGATCTTCCAGGTCTGTTCCTGGCTCTCGCTGGCGGCACCGTTCTGCTGGCCGGCCGGTGGAGCAGCGAGCACTGGAGCACTCACGCCGAGCAAGGCGCTCATGGCCACAGCACTCACGAGACGGGTCATACCGCTCGAAACGTGTCTGCTCACAAGAAAACGGTCTGCATTCAAGCAGCGGTCTTGACCGGTTTCGCCGGTCAGGCCTGTCGAAACCGGCTGCAGAGGTGATCTTATCATCCTGGACATAAAGTTCTGCTTATCAAAGTGGTCGATTCAAAGTTCATCAGCTGAGTGCTGCCCGCAGCAAACCCGCCTGGCTTACGGTATAGGATAGCTTATTGAGAACACAGCTCCATCGCGTTCAACTTCCACTTCGAGCATACCGCTCTGGTGGAACTCCTTCATCATGCGCCTGTCTTCCTGAACGTTACCCAGCACATGACCATTGATAGATCGTATGACATCTCCCGGCTGCAGGTTCAGCGAACGCAGCATCGGGTTGCCACCAGTAAAGCGATAGCCTTCGGCAGCGCCCCCAGCGGCAGCAGGCTCGAGCCCCACAGAGGCGAGCGCTGCAGGCGCATCTTCCGTCAACTGCTGCTCAGCCATGCTGAGAAACTCTTCTGGCGACTGCGGCAGCGGTGAACCACTACTGGCTACGGGTGGCTGAGTAGCCTGCGGGCGAACCATCGTCTTGATCGTCGCGCCCTTGTCAAAGGAGAGTGTTTCCATGACGCCGTTGCGATCGAGCAGCACACGGTCATCATACACCGCTGCCAGCACTACGCCGCCCGGCAACTCCTCATCCATCCTATAATAGTTCGCTTCTGCATTCCGCTCCGAAATGATCGCCCCGCTGCTGCGACTATCGAGCCCTACAACAACCCCATGCAGATCGAGCTGCATGGCTGTCTCTGGCACTTCGACCTGCGCCATTTCCTGACGAACCTCACCGGCAGGTTTGCGCCCAAAGAGATTCCAGGCTGCGTAGTTTGCCTTAATTGCTTCGGCACCACCGCGACCTTGCTCAAAGTTCGCGACCAAAGGCCTGAACGCATCTGGATAGAGCACCGGCCAAATCCACTTGCCAAGCAGCCACACAAAAAGAAAGATCGCCGTCCAGAGCAGCAGGTTAGTCAACCACGTTCTTGCTCCAGTACCAAGGCTTGCCAGCCGACCTGTCGACATGTTCATTGTGGAGCCAGAGGCTGTTTCAGCCGAAAAACGATGGCATCTGCATCCGCGCGGTCACTATAGGGCGCACCAGCCACATCGAGCATGCGCTTGCGCACTTGCAAAGCCAGCATCATGCCGGGCTCAAGCACAGCCGACAGCAATTTGGCACCGGTATCATTCAGCACAACATCAAGTGAAGGCTGCCCGCCTGTTTCACCCAGATCACCGCGCAAAGCGGGTATATCTGTAGTCTGGTCCTTAGCGCCCACCGGGTAGCTCACACGACCGCCGGGCCAGAACAGATCCCCGCTGGCACTCAGCAGTTGCTCATTATTGAAATCGTAACTCGCCTGAACATTTCTTACATCAACCAAACCACCGACCTGAAGCCGATTTTGCGACAGAATTGGCCTGAATACGTCCAGATCGATACTGCCACTGACATTCACATCAGCGACTGAAGAACTTGTGGTAGCGCCGACCGTAAGATCTATGCCTCGCGTTCGCACCTTAGTCTGAACGAACTCTTCGCCAAACAGCAAACTGCCGACCGACAGATTCCAGTTGACCAGCACCTGTTCACCAGTCTGCTGAACCACAGCGAGCGCCGCACCATCCCAAATAGTACCCGAGAGCTGCTGCGGCTGAACGGGCATTGATCTCAAATCCGCAGACTTGCTGACCATATCCCACATCACGGCCGCCGGCATATGCACGAGCGCGCTCGTGATGAAGATCAGCGATACCAGCAGAACAGCTGCAATGGCGAGAAATATTCTCATGAAAAAGGTATTAATCCCTTGAACGACGTTGGCGCCACTTTATTTCGCAGGCACGAAAGCGACGCATCATAGCAAAAGCATAGCAGTGAATTCACATTTAACTGCTCATAAAAAAGCCTCGCAACCATAGGGATGCGAGGCTCTTCTCATCTTGAGGCTTACATCTGCGTAAGCCTGTCGACTTTTTCGCTGGGTAGCGAGGGCTTTACATCATGCCGCCCATGCCGCCCATTCCACCCATGCCGCCCATATCTGGCATGCCACCACCTTTCTCGTCAGCTGGCTCATCAGCGATCATGCACTCGGTCGTGATCATGAGGCTGGCGATAGAGGCCGCAGACTGCAGCGCAGTACGGGTGACTTTGGCTGGATCCAGGATACCCATTTCCAGCATGTCGCCGTACTCTTCCGACGCAGCATTGTAGCCGTAAGAGCCCTTGTTCTGCTTGATCTTGTCGATAACGACTGAGGCTTCGCCGCCAGCGTTAGTGACGATCTGACGCAGTGGTGCTTCCATGGCCTTGCGCAGCAGGTTGATGCCGACGGTCTGGTCATCGTTATCGCCCTTCAGGCCTTCGAGACCCTGCAGTGCGCGAAGCAGTGCAACACCGCCGCCAGGTACAACGCCTTCTTCAACTGCAGCACGAGTAGAGTGAAGCGCGTCTTCTACGCGAGCCTTCTTCTCTTTCATTTCAGTTTCAGTGACAGCGCCAACCTTGATGACTGCAACACCGCCTGCCAGCTTGGCAACGCGCTCCTGCAACTTCTCACGGTCGTAATCTGAAGTGGTGTCTTCGATCTGCTTGCGGATCTGGCCAACACGGGCATCAATATCGTTCTTCGCGCCTGCACCATCGATGATGGTGGTGTTTTCCTTGGTGATCACGGCACGCTTGGCACGACCGAGGTCGTCAAGAGTGGCGTTTTCGAGAGACAGACCAACTTCTTCAGAGATGACAGTACCGCCGGTAAGAATGGCGATGTCCTGCAGCATTTCCTTGCGACGGTCACCAAAGCCAGGCGCCTTCACAGCAGCCACTTTCACGATGCCGCGCATGTTGTTGACAACCAGAGTTGCCAGCGCTTCGCCTTCGAGGTCTTCACTGATGACCAGGAGTGGCTTGCCAGCCTTGGCGACAGCTTCGAGCACAGGCAGCATCTCACGGATGTTGCTGATCTTCTTGTCTACCAGCAGAACCAGCGGCTCTTCAACTTCAGCGCTCATGTTCTCCTGGTTATTGATGAAGTAAGGCGACAGGTAACCACGGTCGAACTGCATACCTTCGACGACTTCGAGTTCGTCTTCGAGGCCAGTGCCTTCTTCAACCGTGATGACGCCTTCCTTGCCAACTTTCGCCATTGCGTCTGCAATGAGCTGACCGATGCGGGTGTCGCTGTTGGCAGAGATGGTGCCGACCTGAGCGATAGCCTTGCTGTCTTCACATGGCTTGGACAGTGAACGAATTTCTTCAACAGCAGCCTTGACTGCCTTGTCGATGCCGCGCTTGAGATCCATAGGATTCATACCGGCAGCAACGGCCTTGAGGCCTTCGTTGAGGATGGCCTGGGTCAGGACTGTCGCGGTAGTGGTGCCATCGCCAGCTTCGTCGTTTGTTCTGGAAGCGACTTCCTTCACCATTTGCGCGCCCATGTTCTCGAACTTGTCTTTTAGTTCGATTTCCTTGGCAACGGAAACGCCGTCTTTAGTGACGGTAGGTGCGCCATACGACTTGTCGAGGATGACGTTACGGCCTTTAGGGCCGAGTGTGACTTTTACCGCATCCGCCAGGATGTTGACACCTGCGACCATGCGCTTACGGGCGGTTTCGCCGAATTTGATTTCTTTAGCAGCCATTTCGATTAATCCTTTAGAAATTGTTTATTTGATCATGAGCCTGGGCTTGTACTGCCACAGTGGCCGGTATCAGGTTTCGCTGATTAAGACTCAATAACGCCGAAGATATCGCTCTCATTCATGATGAGGAGCTCTTCGCCGTCGACCTTGACGGTGCTGCCTGAATACTGACCGAACATGACTTTGTCACCGGCCTTTACACTGCAGGGACGCACGTCACCATTGGTCAGGATCCGGCCTTCACCAACAGCGAGAACCTCGCCCTGCTGCGGCTTTTCTGCAGCACTTCCTGGCAACACAATACCGCCGGCAGATTTTGTTTCTTCTTCGTTACGGCGAACGACCACACGATCGTGAAGCGGACGAATTTTCATCTCAGAGACTCTCCCAATTCGAAAAAACCAGATGTTTACTGATGTTACGTGCCACGACCGCGGCGTCCGGCAAGAAACAGGACTCGCTGCAGTGGCGATGTGAACTGAATGTGGGGCTGCCCGTCAGGAATTCAACGGGCGGGGAGGAAAATTTTTTACTTTTTGTCGATCTCGGTGAACTCACCTTCGATAACGCGGCCGGAGCCGGAATCAGGACTGGAGGGCCCGGCCTCATCTTCGTTGGCAGCTGGACCGCTGCCGAAAGGATTACCATCAGGCCGCCGACCGAAGCCACCGGCACCGAAGGGCCCCTGATTCCTGCTGGAGGGTCCCTGGCTATCACCAAAGGGCCCCTGACTGCTGCCAAAAGGCCCCTGACCGCCGCCAAATGTGCTGTAACGGGTGACGGCAGCGCCAGCCAGGCGCTTGCTCACGCTTGAAATCAGCAGAGCCCGGGTCGGTGGCAGAATCAGGAACATGCCACAGGCATCGGTGACGAAGCCTGGGGTCATCAGCAGAATGCCGCCAACGACCATCAACAGGCCTTCGACGAGTTCCCGCGCAGGCATTTCACCTGCCGCAGCCTTCATCTGCACCTGCGCCATGATCTGCGGACCCTGACGTCGAAGCAGCCAGGCGCCGGTAACACCGGTGGCGATGATGATGAGTATCGTTGGTCCAAGACCGATCACCTGACCGACCTTGACGAGGACGATGAGCTCGATAATGGCGATAACTGGAATAAGAAATAACAGGCGACTCATGAGTTTCGGGCCGAACTGGTTGGAAGAAGGGAGATAGCATACCATATCCGGCCTTGCTATCGATTCAGGAACTGCTGACAGTGAGTCGGCAGTGCAGACAGGTGTGTTGATTATGAATACGAACGATTGTGTAGTTGTGATTACTGGCGGCGGCGCTGGGCTTGGGCGCTCGATGGCGCTGTACCTGGCATCACGGAAAGCGAAGCTTGCCCTGCTCGACGTCAACGAAGACGGGCTGACCGAAACCGCCAAGCTGTGCCGTGAAGCTGGCGCCATGGATGTCGCCACGTTCAAATGTAACGTCGCTTCAGAAAGTGAAGTCGAGTCGGTGTTCGGCGCCGTCGTCGACTATTTTGGACATATCGACTGCCTGGTCAACAACGCTGGTGTGTTGCGTGACGGCATGCTGATCAAGGCCAAGGACGGGGAAATCGTCAAGCGCATGTCGCTGGCTGAATGGCAGATGGTCATCGATGTGAATCTGACAGGCGTCTTCCTGTGTGGCCGCGAAGCTGCTACGCATATGATCAACACCAAACGACCTGGCGTGATCATCAATATCTCCAGCGTTTCGCGTGCTGGCAATATTGGCCAGAGCAACTATTCGGCGGCAAAAGCTGGCGTTGCGGCGATGTCGGTCACCTGGGCGAAAGAACTGTCGCGCTACAACATCCGCGCCATGGCCGTAGCGCCAGGGTTCATTGAAACTGACATGGTCAAATCCATGAAGCCTGAAGCGCTGCAGAAAATGACAAGCCAGATTCCCTTACAGCGCATGGGGCAGCCCGACGAAATCGCCAAAACGATCGCCTTCATCATCGAGAACGACTACCTGACAGGTCGGGTCATCGAGGTAGACGGTGGCATCCGGGTCTGAAGATGAGCGTCGGCAGGCCATCTTCGCTACGGTGATGGCCATTCCGCCCGGCCGTGTGTGCAGCTATGGCGAGGTGGCGCGGCTGTCGCAGCAGCCGGGGCTGGCTCGCTTTGTTGGGCGGATTCTCGGCGAGGTCGATGGACTGCCGTGGTTCAGGGTCGTGCGGGCAGGCGGACAGATTGCCTTTGCGCAGGAGACACAGAAGTACCATGAACAGGTCAGCCGACTGGTTGCCGAAGGCGTGGAGATTAAAAATGGACGGGTGCAGGACTGGAAGCAGCGCTACTGGCAGGGCTACTGAAGCGCGTGGCCTTGCGTATAGGCGGCATGAATGTCCTGTATCACGCCTTCCTGTGTCAGCGCCCTGAATGCCAGCTCGGCGCGAGCGACAACGTCGGAGGGAACATCAAGACTGAACGCCATATATAGCGGACTTGAGATCTCATCAAGCGAAATGGCGACTTCGAGGTCCGCAGGATCGAAGCCCTCCTTGCGAACAATAAACGGCAGGCTCGTCGAGCTCACGGGCAGAAGATCGATCCGACCGGCAAAAAGCTTGCGAACGTTCAGCGCAGCCGTGCGCTCGAGCTCAATATTCCAGTCTTCTTCGAAGCCTTCGCTCTTGAGATAGAGCTGCTTGATATCCAGATACTCGCCGCCGACCTGGTAGAGCTTGGCCTGCTGCACATCTTCGATGCGAATATCCTTGCGCGACCGAAGCTTATAAAGGTTGATCTGGTAAGGCGCCAGCGGACCAACCCACTGAAACATGTCCTCCCGCTGAGTGGATCTGGCGATGGAGAATATGAGTGTATTGCGGCCGGTTCTGGCCAGAGTATAGGCCCTCGCCCAGGGATAAACCTTATAGCTGGTGGTCTGGATGTTGGCCCTGGCCAGAATGGCCTGAACGATTTCGGTACTCAGGCCGGAGACCTTGCCGTCGTCAGAAAAGGAATAAGGCGGAAAGTCAGTTGTCAGCACGGTCATCGGCTCGGCGAGCACCACTCCGGCAGACAGCACGGATTGGCAGAGCAATACCGTGAGAAATTTCAGACCCCGCTTCATTGTTGTTACTCGATCAGATGAGGCTTTCCGCCTTTTATATTGACCAGTTTAGTCTTCGGCAGATGAAGCTGCCTCCTTTATAGTCATCATTTTTTCAGCTGCAGGAGCTCCACCTTGTTGCTCTCACCGAAGTCCAGCTCAATGCTCGAGCAGTCCGCGTTAACTGTGCCCTCCATCACGTCTCCTTTTTCAGATGTGGGGTCGGCATTCATCAGAATGCGATCGCCTTCGATCGTATAAGGGCCAGTGCCTTTGTGCGTGCCGAAGAATGTCATTTCAAAAGTCTTTGATTCAGGATCGAGTGACAGCCTTGGCAGCAAATTCTCCGCATCGGCCTGCTGGTCGTTAGCCATCATCTTGTCAATCGTTGGCTGCATGGCGGCGGGATAGGCCTTGGGAGAACGAAAATCGCCTTTACATACTATGGCGTGAGCGAGCGGGACGAGGGTGAGTGTGAGCAGAAGGACTGTGCTGGCGACCGTTTTGTGGCTTGTAAGAGACATGGCTGAACTCGAGAGAAGCTTTGGAATCAAATGAGATGATAAGTGAATGGTTCCGGCTCGGCTACCTGCGGTAGCTTATGGCAAGCTGCAAGCGCGGCAGGAAGCTTTCGTATTGCACGGTCGAAAAGCCGTCGCGCATCTTCATTGTGTCCGTCAGAGGTTAATGGAACGAACCTCAGCGTAATTTTTGCGCACACATATAAATGAAGGATGCTGTATGAAGACCCTCGCCTCACGATTTGCTCTGCACAAGCTCTCGGTTGCTGTGACCCTCGCCCTGGCCCTCTCCGCCTGCGGCGGTGGCTCTGGTGGTGACGATTCGCCCGCTGCGCCGGTTGGCGGCCCGGAACCAACTACACCCTCTAACCCTGTTGGATCTGGCAGCACGCCGCCCGAGGCCACGCCAGAAGAACCAGGCGAAGTACTCCAGCTTGCCGGCGTGGTGCGAAACTATTACACAGGTGAGGTCATTCCTTCTGCACTGATTCGGCTCTCTGCATCGGCTGATCAGGGCTTCGCGGCCTTTTCAGAGGCCACAGCTGACGCGGCTGGCGCTTTCAGTATCAACCGCCCCAATTCGGACACCGCGCTCCTGCTGGATGTGACCGCTTCAGGCTATGCCCGTGGCGTGGTGACCATTCCTGCTGGCAGTGCCGGCCTGGCTGTAGAGCTGATTCCTCAGTTGCAGCCAGTAGTTGCTCAGGTTGGTGGTTCGACCACTGCACCGCTTGTGGTGAATTACACTCGAACCACAATAGATGGTGAGACTACTGCGCCGGTACTCAACGTGCCTGCTGCCAGTCTTGTCGATGCGGCCGGAAATCTCTTTGAAGGCGACTATAGCGTTGGCTTTACGCTGATCGACCCATCCTCAGACCCAGCCCTGATGCCAGGCAGTTTTGAAGCTGTTGACCCTGCCACTGGCACCATCAGCCAGATCGAGAGCTTCGGTGCAATCGAAATTGGTATCAGCAACCCTGCCGGTGAAGCGCTTAACTTTGTTGGTGGCAGCGCGCCAGTGCTGAGCATCCCACTCGCTTCGACCATCAATCCAGCGACCGCACCAGCCAGCGTACCGCTCTTCTTTTTCGACACTTCGTTGGGCTACTGGGTCGATCGTGGAGTCGCTCAGCTGACTCAACTCGGTGAAAGCTGGGCCTATCAGGGGGCAATAGACAGGACAGGCATCTGGAACGCTGATATCCAGTTCGATGCGGTCACACTGACTGGCTGTGTTGCCGATGCGGAAGGTCAGCGTCTGCCCAACGTTCGACTTATGGCGGACGGCCGAACCTACATCGGCCGAAGCAGAACGCTCACGGATGCAAACGGGCAGTTCAGCGTGCCGGTTCGCCCCGACAGCCAACTGTTGGTGGCGGCGGTACTGCAAGCACAGAGCGAAACCGTTATCACAGATATTGGCGCGACCGATGTCAATATTGCTGACTGTCTGGTGCTGTCGCCCAGTGCCGCCACGGCTCGGCTGACCTGGGGTGAGAACCCGCGTGACCTCGATACTTACTTCTTCGGACCCGACGGTAATGGAGGGGAATTCGAGGTGTCCTTTATGGACAAGACGGTAGCCGTAGGCACCACTCAGTATGATCTCGATGTCGACGATGTCACCTCGTTCGGCCCGGAGGTGCTCACCCTGCCTGAGTTCCAGTTCCCAGGCATCTATCGCTATGTGGTCGACCTTTACGCTGGCACTGGCACGATGGCGGCCTCCCCTACTCGGGTCGAGCTGAACCTGAAAGGGGATATCCGGGTGTTTTCGGCGACTGAAGCACAGGGTGACGCGAGCCTGGAGAAATGGCACGTCTTCAATCTGGTTGTAGATGAGGCACTGACTGTGACCATGCAGCCGGTGCAGCGCTTCTCTGATTCGGACAGAGCGGATGCCTTTGATGTGGCTGGCTTCGGACCGGCTTCAGTGAAGAGTGAGATCAAGCCTGAGAAGTATTATGCACAGCCAGTTTCTGGTGCTGTCCCTACTCGGCAGTTGGCTGATTAATTAGCGCACTCCGGGCTGGGTCATGGCGAGTGCTGTGGCCCAGCCGTCTCGACTCCCCCACGCTGCGTCCACAACCAATAAAAACTCAAGCCAATCGCCGGCAGCCCCAGCGCAGCCGCGAGCAGAAAGAAGTTCCCAAAGCCCCAGCTATCAACCATCACGCCCGAATACCCGCTAAAGAACTTGCCTGGCAAGGTCATGATCGAACTGAATAACGCATATTGCGTTGCGGTGTGTTCGCTACTGGTAAGACTCGATAAAAAGGCGATAAAGGCCACGATGGCGAGGCCGCCACTGAGGTTATCCGCACTGATGACGATGCCGAGCGCGAACAAGTCCGGCGGGACGGTGCTGAGCCATGAGAACAGCAAATTGGTGCCAGAGACGCAGATGGCACCAATGCAGAGTATCGGCGCGACACCGTAGCGTGTGACGAGCAGGCCGCCAAGGAAGGAGCCGAGGATGGTCATGCCGAAGCCGAAGACCTTGGTCACGTTGGCGATGTCGGTCTTGCTGAAGCCCAGTTGCAGATAAAAGGGGTTGGCCATCGCACCCATGATGATGTCGCTGATGCGGTAGCAGCCCACCAGCAGCAGAATCAGCAGCGCCTGGTAGCGGTAGCGACGCAGAAAGTCGGCAAAGGGGTCGACGACGGCATGGGTCAGCCAGGCAACGGCACCACTGCCAGGCGCCAGGGTGGTACTCGGCCGACGCACGGTGGCCTGGTCGGCTATCAGCGTGACGCCCAGCAGGACGAAGGCCAGCGCAGCCATTGACTGGTAGGCAATCTGCCAGGAGAAGAACTCGGCGATATACAGCGCCCCTGCCCCACCTATCAACAGCGCGACGCGATAGCCGAACACATAGGCAGCAGACATCGCGGCCTGCATATTGTCTTCAGCCAGTTCGATGCGGTAGGCGTCGATGGCGATATCCTGCGTAGCGGAGGAGAAAGCGACGACAACGGCGAAGAAGGCGAGCAGCTCGAATTCGGTGGCGGGGTTCAGCACACTCATGGCCAGTAGACCAGCCCCGATGCCGATTTGCGCCAGCATGATGAAGCTGCGCCTCGGCCCGAACCAGCGGTGTAAAAATGGTATGCGAATCCGGTCGACCAGCGGCGCCCAGATGATCTTGATCGAATAGGTAATGCCGACCCAGCTGATGAAACCGATCGTGGTATTGGTCAGGCCGGCTTCAGTCAGCCAGGCCGTAAGCGTGGAGAACACGAGCAGGAACGGCAGGCCCGCAGAAACACCCAGCGCAAACAGGATGAGCACCGGTTTACTGGCATAGACCGACAGCGCGGCCCGCCAGGACTTCTCCTGAGGTATGTTCAATCGCGAAAGTTGGTGAAAGTCAGCGGTACCGGAATGTCGTCATTCCCACGCAACAGGCCCATCGCTTCCTGCAGATCGTCACGTTTCTTGCCGGTCACCCGAACCTGCTCGCCCTGTATCGAGGCCTGCACCTTCAGCTTGGCATCCTTGATGACCTTGACGATTTTCTTCGCGGTTGGCTGATCGATGCCCTGTTTCAGTGGATAACTACGGGTCATCTTGCGACCGGTACGATTGGTCGTGGACTCACCGAGGCTTCTGACGTCCAGTTTACGCTTGGTCAGGGCTGTGACGAGGATGGAAAACATCTGATCGACGTGGAAGCTTTCCTCGGCGGTGAGGTCCACGCTATTCTCGGTCAACTCGAAAGATGCATCGATGCCTTTGAAATCAAAGCGTCTTTCGAGTTCCTTGTTGGCCTGGTCGACGGCATTGGTCATTTCGTGTCGATCGAAGGTGCTTTCAATATCAAAACTCGGCACAGCTATTGTCCTCACTAGAATTTCTTTGAGATTCTACACGGAATCAAAGTCATGCGACTATACTTCCCGGAGCACGTCGCGAGCAGGATGCCATGCTCAGGGACAATCAAAACGACCTTAGCCATCAGAAGATCCTGCCTATGCCCAATCTAGACCTCGCCATCATGGTCGTCGACGACGCCAAATTCAGCAGTGCCATCATCGCCCGAACCCTGAAGAATGCCGGCTATCGCGACATTCGCATAGCCAATACCCCGCACGGCGGCGTGACCGCCCTGGAAACCCGACCTGCCAGCGTGCTCATCGCCGACTGGCTGATGCCAGAGATGGACGGCCTTGAGCTGGCAGACAGGGTTCGGCAGCTCGACGAAGCACAGAATCATTTTACCTATATCATCCTGCTCACCGCCCGGGAGGGTAATGACGCTCTGCTCGAGGCCTTCGATCGTGGCGTTGACGACTTCATTCACAAGTCGGACATGAACAAGCAGTTGCTGCCGCGTATCTATGCCGCCGACCGCACCTCTGAAATTCAGAATAATCTGCTGACCGCCAATCAGTTGCTGCTTGAGAATAACAATGAGCTACAGGCGAAGAATGGTCTGGACCTGCTCACCGGCATGCCCAACCATCGCATGGCCCACACCAGGCTAGCGGATTCACTGAAGCAGGCAGAAGCGCGCGGCGGCGCGTCCTGTATTCTGATGATTGGCATGCTCAACTGGCAGCAGCTGAAGCGACGGTATAGCGCCACGCTGCTGGATGAGTTGATCATCGGTGTGGCCAGACGGCTCAGACATCTCACCCGCCCACTGGACATGGTGGCTCGATTCAGTGAAAACCAGTTCGTGGTGATTAGTCAGTTCAATGATATCGAGCATTGCACATCGAGCTGTTTTCGACGCGTGCATGAAGGTCTGAACCTGAAGGCCTTCAAGACCAGCTCAGGGTTTGTGTCGATACAGGTAGGGACTGGTGGCGTGGCCATCGATGCGTCCACTCATATTCCTTCGGCAGATGTGATTGAGCAGGCCGCACACCGCCAGCTGGCGCACGCCTACGAGACCGGCACGCTATCGATGGTGCACTGGAAGGAAGTGGCGAAGCATTTTACTCAGGCGGAACAGTAACCTGCTGCTATTTCAGGCTTTTGAAATATACATTTACGTTTACTTACCGGCTGCTTGCAAAAGACGACATCAACACAACAGCATGAGTCGTCGATAGCCCTTATTATCTGAATCGTGGAGTTGAGTAGTATCCCACTTGGGGCAGAAGCAGATGAGTAGTCGCTTCAGCCTTTTTTTTCGCCTGAATTTTGATGGCGAAGCCTGTTTGACGAAAATGCTCGCCACTCAGTTCCCGCGTTACGCATGTTTACCAGCTGGACACTTAACTCCAACAGCAGCACAACGGAAGATACATGTGACCTCGCGTATTATCTCGAAAGTGGAATCAAGCAGTATCCACGGCGGAATCAAGTAGTATCCGTCGGGCAGAAGCAGATGAGTAGTCGCTTCTGCCTTTTTTTTGCCTGCGATTCAGCGCCGCCTTACTTGAGGTGGGCGTTCATCGTGATATCGGCGTTGAGCACCTTCGAGACCGGGCAATTCTTCTTGGTCGCTTCGGCTATTTCCTGAAACTGTCCATTGTCGATGCCAGGAATGCTGGCTTCGACATCAAGATGAACAGCAGAAATAGTAAAGCCACCATTGTCTTCGATGAGGCTGACCGTTGCCTTGGTATCGATGCTGTCTGCTGTAAAATCCTGCTTGCCGAGTTCGAGTGACAGGGCCATGGAAAAACAACCAGCATGGGCAGCGCCGATGAGCTCTTCAGGATTGGTGCCGGGTTTGCCTTCGAAGCGGGTATTAAAGCCGAAGGGCTGTTCACTCAACGCCTTACTCTCAGTGCTGATAGATCCCTTGCCTTCCTTGATTGGACCTGTCCAGTGCGCGCTTGCTGTTTTCTTGATAGTCATAATCGCTTCCCTCTTCATGATTGAACGTCTACTAGCGTACGCAGGCTAGCCGATAGGTGTTCACAGCGAGGGATATCCGGTGATGTCGCGGATGGATTTGTAAAGCGGCTGAAGCTGCTGATACATGCGCTTGTAGACCTCGGTATACAGACGCTCGTAAATGGCTACGGCTTCGCGTTGCGGCTCGAAGCGTTTGCCGACTCGGGTCATGCTGTCCATGGCACTTCGATGATCGGGGTAGATACCGAGCCCGACCATGGTATTGATGGCTGCCCCCAGGGCGGAGGTCTCGGCGGTGTGGGGGCGCTCTACTGGCAGGTCGAAAATATCGGCAGTGAGTTGGAGTGCTATATCACTCTTCGATCCGCCGCCAGACACACGTAAATACTGCAGCTTCGTACCCGAACGCTTCTCGATTTTTTCTCGGCCCTCCCGCAGGCCATAGGCCAGGCCTTCGAGGATGGCCCGATAGATATGCGCGCGGGTGTGAACATCCCCGAAGCCGATAATGGCGCCTTTGGCCTCAGGGCCAGGATCGCGAGCGCCTGGCGACCAGTAAGGCTGCAGGATCAGGCCCATCGAACCAGCTGGTATTTCGCTGATCAGCTTGTCCAATACAGACTCGGGGGCCACATCGAGCTCGTCGGCCAGGGCCACTTCTCGCGAACCAAACTCCTTCTTGAACCAGCTCACCATCCAGAAGCCGCGGTAGATGTTCACCTCGGTAGCAAACCTGCCTGGTACGGCAGCAGGATACGGAGGCATATGCCGTTCCACCTCCAGATAGCTGTCGCGGCAGGTGTTAATGGTGGCTGTGGTGCCGTAACTCAGGCAGCCTATTTCGGGTGTGTAGCCACCAGAGCCGAGAATTTCGCAGGCCTTGTCGCTGGCCGCCGCGAATACCGGCAGACCGGCAGGCAGACCCATTTCCTTGGCCTGTGCCGTCTGAAGATGCCCAAGCAGCTCACCTGGTTCGACAAGCGTCGGCAATTGCTCCGGCCGCACTGGTACCGCATGCCAGCGCCAGTCTCGCTGGCCCGCCCAGCGGCGACGCTTGAAATCAAAGGGTATGTAGCCCACCTGGGAGGCGATCGAGTCACGGAATTCGCCAGTGAGCTGACAGTTGAGCCAGGCTGATAACAGACCGAAGCGCTCAGTGCGCGCCCAGATGTCTGGTTCATGTTCTGCGATCCAGTTGGCCTGGGCTCGTTTGCAGAAACGTTCAATGGTGTGGCTGACACCCGCCAGCCTGAACAGCAGACGCCACTGCAGCGGCAACGTTCGGGTGGACGAGCATTCGCGCTGGTCGAGCCAGATGATGGCAGGGCGTAGCGCACCGCCCTGCGCATCCATGCAGACGACTGTACCGCGCTGCGTAGTCACGCTGAGGCCTTCGATCTGCGCCGGCTTTACCAGGCCGCTCTGCCAGACCTGCTGACAGGCAGACCGCAAGGCTTGCCAATAGACATCGACATGCTGCTCGGCCCAGCCTGGCTGGACAGAAAAATACGGATCGATCTCCTGTTTGCCGGATGCCACGACCTTTCCGGTCTCGTCGAACACGATGGCACGAACGCTTTGGGTACCATTATCGATGGCCATCACGTAGGTCACGCGGCGGCTCCTGACACTGTACCGCTGGCAGGCGAACTGGCAGAGGCAGCCTGGGTAGCGATGCTGAAGTAACAGCTATAGATATGATGATAGCGCTCGAGTTCGAGGCGCCACCGAGCGTCACCCCAATTCAGGTGCTGCTTGCAGAGTGGCTCGAGACGGTCGAACACTTCGGTGCCGCCATTGTCGAGCAGATTGCCCAGGCGGGTGCGACGCAACAGCAGATCGTCGAGGTGAAACACCGCCTCATGCTTGAGGGCCCATTCTAGTTCGCACCATTGGAAAGCAGTATTGCCGACGCTATCTGAAGACCCTTTCATCAGCAACGCGGCTGTACCATAACGCCCATAAAGGCGGCTCGCGCCGGCATCTAATATCGTGGCATCCGGCGAGTCGAAGATGGCTTGATCAGTTTTACCTGCCTGAATATCAGTGTATTTGGCAGCATGCGCGAGCGCATCCAGGGCAATCAGTCGGAAAGTCGTCAGTTTGCCGCCCGCTATGGTAATCAATCCATTGTCATCCCAGATGGCATGTTCGCGATTTTCCTTCGAAGGGTCGATGGCCTCACCGCTGGCGATGACCGGTCTCACGCCAGACCAACTTGAGATGATGTCGCTACGCGCCAGCTTGACGCCGGGGAACAGCGCATCGACGCCTGAAAGCATATAAGCGGTTTCGGCTTCGCTGATAGCGATATCGGTGGCATCTGTCCTCTGCAGGCTGGCGCTGTGATCGAGATCTGTCGTTCCAATCACAGTAGCGCCTTCCCACGGAAATACAAAAACAGGACGCTTGTCGACCGGATGAAAATAGCTCACTGAAAACGCGACCGGGAAGCGCCAGGCAGGCACTACAAGGTGACTGCCGCGCAGCGGCCGGATGGAGGCCTCATGCCCTTCGTGCATTCGCAGAGTATCGGCCCAGGCGCCGGTGGCACTGATGACCGTTTTCGCCCGGATCAGGAACGGCTTGTCGCTCTCCGCATCCGGGCTGGTATCGACTACCCAGGCACCTTCAATGCGCCCTTTCCCACCATTATGGCTATCTGCTCTGGCGACTGCCTGTACCTTGAGATAGTTGAAGGCCTCGACGCCGGACTGCTGGGCTTCGAAGAGCACACGCATGACGAGCCGGGCGTCGTCAGTGACCGCATCAGTGAACTGGGTCAGTGCCGACAGGCCTTGCTGTTTCAGATTCGTGGCCAACATACCCTGCTCGGCCGCCGACCATTGTCGGTGGCGCATCGCCTTCACATGCTGTCGCTCTGCACCCTGCTGCCGTGCCGCGGAACGGGCAAAGCGGTCGTAGACATGCAGCAATTTGTCGAACAGCCAGGCGGGTGGGAACTCGCCCTTGTAGTGCGCCATGAGAAACTGCAGAGGCTCGACCAGTCCGGCAGCTTCCACCAGCATGCGTTCGCGTTCGGAGACAGATTCGCGAGCCAAGCGCAGCTGACCGCTGCCGAGATAACGCAAACCGCCATGAACCATTTTTGAAGATTTGCTCGAGGTGCCCCAGGCAAAATCGTGCTGCTCACAAAGAATCGCTGAGCAGCCCGCGCGTGCAGCTTCCCGCAGTACACCTGCGCCTGTGATGCCACCACCAACGACAAGAACGTCGACAAGCGGAGGGCTGGCACGCCAGGCGGCCAGGGTCTTGCGGCGCGTCTCTGTCGACCAGTGTTTCATGTCAGTCTCCTGCCAGCTGTTCAGGGAGACGCACACCAGGCGCGTCGGCCAGCAGGGTGCCGGGATTGAGCAGGCCAGCAGGATCGAAGTGCTTCATGACCGCCTCAATGGCGTCCATGGCCACCTCACCCTTCTCTGCCGGCAGATACGGCGCATGATCCTTGCCGACACCATGCTGGTGGCTGATGGTGCCACCATACTCGACGATAATGGCCGATGTGCTGTGCTTCAGTTTCGCCCAGGTCTTCAGGGTGTCTTCGTAGCTGCCCGCACACGGAAACACGTAGGTCGTATAGATCGAGCAGCCCTGGCTGTACACGTGAGAAAGATGGGTGAACACGTGCGCTTTCGGACCTGCCGTTCGAAGGTTGTCCTCGATGGCGTTGAGCAGCCGGTCGACATTGCGCCAGTTGGTCGCAGTCTCGAGTGTGTCCACCACGTACCCCTGCTTCCACAAGGCCTCGCGCAGATAGGGCATCATGAAGCGCTTCTCAGCCCACTTGCGACCCAGCAGTTCACCGGTCGACACGGCGTTAAAATCGCTAAGCACATGCTTGAGCTGTTGCTTGACAGCGCTCACTTGTGCCCGGCTCCCGGTGACACCGAGGGTCATCATGCACTTGCCTTCGCTGGCTCCACGCCAGCCCAGATAGCGCTCCAGCCAGGCGATCTGCCCCGGATGCCCGGCGAGTGCGAGCTGGGTTTGCGTTTCAACGGCATTCGAGACGCGCAGCATGGAGAGCTGGGTTCGGCTTTGCACCAGGGCCCGAGCAGCATCACGGGCCTTGTTCCAGTTCGGCAGGAAAAAGGCGAGAAAAGTCTCTTTCTCTGCCAGGCGGGTCACCCTGACCTTGACCTCCGTCAGGATCCCCATGCGACCTTCACTGCCCAGACACCACTCGCGCAGATCGGGTCCGGCTGCCGAGGCCGGAAAGGCCGGTATGTCCAGCGCTTTGCCGTCGCCACGCAGCAGTTCCAATCGGCCACCAGCGAATAGCTGCTCAATCCGACCATAACGCAGAGATTGCTGGCCGCTGGATCGGGTGACGACCCAGCCACCAAGCGTAGAGAGTTCGAAAGACTGCGGAAAGTGGCCCAAGGTGAAGCCTTTTGCACGAAGCTGAGCTTCGAGATGCGGGCCTGCAACACCTGCTCCGAAAGTCGCAACCTGGCTCTCTTCGTCGAGATCGAGCAGGCTATTCATGCGCGAGAGCGAGATCGTCAATATTGGCCTGGCGGAATCTTCCACCGGATTGATATGCCCTGCGACGCTGGTGCCGCCACCGTATGGAATCACCACGATATCGTGACGAGCGCAGTGCACCAACAGTTTTCGCACTTCGGGGCTTGAGCGGGGGAAGGCCACGGCGTCGGGAAAGGCACCGAAGTCGCCGCTGCGCATGGCGAGCCAGTCAGCGAGACTCTGCCCTCGGGCGTGACGGATGCGTGTCTCGGCGTCATGTGAAACCTCCACTCCAGTCGCATCGGCGATGCCCTGCAGGCGTGATGGCGGCACGTGCGCTTTCACGGTGTCCAGCGTGGCATCCGCCAGTGGCTGGCCAGATCCAATGCGCTCGCCGAGAAAGCTCAGACCCTGTGCAGGCAGATCCATAGAGGTCGCGGTATCGCCCCACCCGTTCCATCGTCGCATTGCAGTCGCTCCAGTCTTGTTGTCGAGATGCTGCATCCTAGCGCATTTCAAGTTTTAGTCAGTGTCACTTACGGACAGGCCAGTGTATCATTTTGCGACATCGCCACACTGAAGACATTATTAGAGCCTTCCGATGAGCACAGCTCGCATCACCTCAGCGCAGGCACCAGGCCTGGTTTCGCGCCCAGCCGCCCTGCAATATCTGCTGGCGGCAGGGGCCATGGGACTGGATACAGCTCGCGCCTGCCAGGCTGCCGATCTCGCCTTCGATGAGGTGCTCGACAAATCCGGCGGTATGCTGACGGGCGTGCAGCTTGCGCTGATTCTGCAGGACCTTTTGCTGCAATCTGGCGACCCCTTGCTGGGCCTCAAGAGTGGGGCATTCGTGCAGCCAGGCAGCTATTCCGCGCTTGGCTACATCCTCATGAGCTGTCAGACGTTAGGCCAGGCCGTGCATCGAATCTCACCCTACGAAAAGCTGGTTGGCGATATGGGCACGACACATCTGCTGACCGGCATGGCGCTGCAGCCACTTGCTAATAGGCTGCCGGCTTCCGAGACCCCGCTACTTGGCGTGGAGTGGCGCTGTAGCTACACCGTCCCGGTGCTTCGGCAGCTGATGGTAGATAATGTCTTTGCTTCGTGGACTCAGTATGCGCGCTGGCTGGCCAATGCGGCCACTTTGATGCCTCAGGCGGTGCTGCTCACAAGGCCGAAACCCGACGCGGGAGAATGCTTACGCTACGAAGAAGTGTTTGGTAAAACACTGCGCTTTGGAGCGGAGATCGATTGCATCGTCATTCGAACCAGTGACTTGTCGCGCCCTCTGCGGCAACCCGATGAAGGCCTGCTGCAGACGCTCGAGCGACATGCAGAATTGCAACTCAAAGGTCTGGTGAGTAAATCGCGCGGTCGGAGCGCCATCGACAGTCCGCAAGCTGACGGTTTTGTTCGACTGGTTGAGGCCGCAATAGCCGACGCGCTGGCACTTGGCTCCGTGGATCAGACATTGATAGCCACTCAACTGGGTGTGACGGCACGCACACTGCAGCGCAGACTCAGCGCAGAGGGCGCGCGCTTCAGCCACTGTGTGGAACGGGCTCGAATTACCGAGGCCTGCCGGTTGCTTGAAGAAAACAGCTCAGAATCCCCAATGAGCGTAGCTGAAATCGCCGCACGCCTGGGGTATCAGGAACCACGGTCACTGCACCGGGCTTTTCGCCGTGTCAAAGGCATGACGCCGGGTGCCTGGCGCGAACAGAACAGGCATTGCTAAGCTCAGTCCTGCTTCAAACCTCGCGGCCCGAATACCCCCTCCGTCTCGAGCGCCCTGATCTCTTCTTCTGCCAGACCATGCGCCTTGAGAACCGCGAGGGTATCTTCGCCGAGCGCAGCCCCAGTGTAAGCCGGTTGAGGCCGCCCACGATCTTCCCCCTGTTGCATGACAACGGCGGGTGCGAGCTGACGCGAGAGATTGCCACTGGTTCTGTCTTCGACTTCCACGAACATCTCGCGCTCTTCGAACAGAGAATGTCTTGCAGTTTCGTCCAGTGTCAGTACGGGCTCGACACAGGCATCTACCTCCGCAAACACCTTGATCCAGTCTGCCTGCGTTCGGGTCAGAAAAATGTCTCGCAATGCGGAGCGACTCTTTGTCCGGTCTTCAGGACGCTGACTCACCATGGTCGGCACCAGCTGGCGAATATCGAGCGCTGCGCACAGTGCCTGCGCAAACTGTGGCTCGAGTGCGCCGGCTGACATGTAGCGGCCGTCTGCAGTTTCAAAGTAATTGTAGGCACCGGCACCATTGAGCGCATCGCTCTCCAGGTCGGGCACCGCACCACCGGCCAGCACTGCCGCCATGCTCATGTGATTCAGCGTGAGCGCCGCATCGGTCATCGAGACATCCAGATGCACACCTGCCCCTGTCCGCTGGCGATGAATGACTGCAGCGAGAAGATTCATGACTGCCTGGTGCGAGCCGCCGGCGACATCGGCGATCTGGATACCGCTTACCGCAGGACCTTCGCTAGCATGGCCACTATAAGAACTGATGCCGGCGAGTCCAAGATAATTGATATCATGCCCGGCACGCTGGCTGAATTGACCATACTGACCGTAACCCGTGATCGAGCAATAGATGAGCTCGGGCCACTGTTCACTCAAGGCCTGATAGCCGAGTCCGAAACGGTCCATGACCCCTGGCCTGAACTGCTCCACGATGATGTCGTACGCTTCGAGCAACTTTTTCACCACCGACACAGCGCCCGGCTTCTTCAGATCCAGCGCCAGGGAGCGCTTGCCACGATTGAGATAGGCGTGCGCGGCCGAGCCATCGCCCTGCCTGGGCGGAAGCAGCCTGAGAAAGTCCGGACGGGTGGGTGACTCGATCCGCAGCACATCGGCGCCGAGGTCAGCCAGCATCATCGTGGCGCAGGGCCCAGGCAGCAGTGTGCTGAAATCGAGAATCTTCAATCCTTCGAGCAGTCGGAATCCAGTCTTTCCCTGAGCCATCTGAGTTGCCTTCGTTTTATTCATTCATGTTTTTGAAAGGCTGGATGCTACCGCCTGGCCGCCCCCATCGCCAATGATCGATTTGACCAGTCGCTGTGATGAAAATGGTAATTGCACTTCGTACAGCGTACGTTCATACTGTTCAGTCAACACTAAACAAAGCGAATACATTGAGTGACCCAGTCCCAGGACACCGCCATCTCCGAATTCATCGAGCGCCTCGGCATGGTAACGCAGGCCGATGGCCTGTCCCGAATTGCTGGTCGAATTCTCGGCTTTCTCATCATCCACGGTGGCCCGTTCAGCTTCTCTGAACTGGCGCAGCGGCTGCAGGTGAGTCGCGGCAGCATCAGCACCAATACCCGCCTGCTGGAGACCATCGGCGTAATAGAACGGGTGTCCATGCCTGGAGATCGGCAGGATTATTTCCAGATCAGAAACAAACCGTATGACGAGCTGTTACGGGGTTCGATCCTGCGCTTGCGCAAGGCGCGTGAAGTGGTGCTGACGGCTGAAAAGGATATTCCCGATTCGCTCGACGCTGCCCACATGCGGCTGAAGGAACTACGGGAGTTCTACGAAATGTTGATCGTCAATACGGAAGCCATCGTTGGCAAAGAGAGTACACAGTCATGAAACAGTCGCATGTCATTGCCCTGCTGGCCACGGTGGCCCTGGTGGTCTGGATGGGCATCGGAGTGCTCTCGCCTTCGCAGGGTTCCGAGCCAGTTGCAGCAAGCGAGCGCAGTAGGACTGACGAGACCCGTCAGTCGCAGATGCTGGTGGAAACACGAACACTGAATGCGGAAGAGATCGAGCGGACGATCCTGTCGCTCGGTCAGGTCGAACCGGATCGCAACGTGACTATCCGCAGCGATCTCGAAGGCCGTATTACAGAGGTGCCGGTAGCCGCCGGCACACGTGTGAAGGCTGGCACTATTATCGCCCGGATGGACAACAGTGAGTGGGCTGCGGCGCTGGACAAGGGTCAGGCCGTCTTCAACGAGCGCAAGGCTGCCTGGGAACGGCTCAAGCAGCTGAGCGACAAGGGTTATCAGTCGCGCAATCTCATCGATGAAGCCTATTCAGCCTATCAGGTCGCCGAGGCCGAGTTGGCCATACTCAGACGCAATCTTCGCAATACGGACATTCTAGCCCCCTTTGATGGCGTTATTGATCATCGTGCTGTCGAAGTCGGCGATTTCGTCACGGTCAATGGAGAAATTGCCACCTTGGTCGACAACGACCCACTTCTGGTCACCGCGCAGATATCACAGAGCGATGTGGATGATATTGAAGTCGGGAGTGTGGCAAAGGTCGATTTCCCAAACGACAGGACAGCTGAAGGCAAGGTGCGATTCATAGCCACTCAGGCGGCCGAGGCAACGCGAACCTTCCGCGTCGAGATAGAGATTCCGAATCCAGAGCTGACGCTGCGATCAGGCACCAGTGCCGAGGCCCGCATTCCCACTGGCACCGTGACGGCACACTTCGTATCGCCTGCCCTGTTGACGCTGGACGACAGTGGTCGAATCGGCATCAAGACCGTGGACGCGAAAAACGTGGTCGAGTTTCATCCAGTCACGGTCGAGCTGACTGAAACTGGGGGCATCTGGGTCAGCGGTCTGCCAGCAAGGGCTGAGGTCATTGCAGTGGGCCAGGGCTTCGTCCGTGAAGGCGAAACTGTGCGCATCGGCACCAGAGCACCAGATGACAAGCCGGCAGAAGCGCCACTGCCTGCGATCGCCGCACAATGAATGCCCTGATCGATGCCGCGTTCAGTCGCGGTCGAACCGTCATCATGCTCTTCGTCATCATCCTCGGTGCGGGCGCAGTAGCCTACTTTGGCATTCCCAAGGAGTCGGAGCCGGACATACCGATTCCGACCATTTATGTGTCTGTCACCCATGAAGGTATTTCGCCCGGTGATGCCGAACGCTTGCTGGCCAAACCTCTCGAGAAGGAATTGCAGACGCTCGAGGGTCTGAAGGAAATGCGTGCCACCGCGGCCGAGGGCTATGCCTCGGTGACGCTCGAATTTGACGCGGGTTTCGATGCTGACAAGGCCTTGCAGGACGTGCGTGAAAAGGTTGACCTGGCCAAGGTCGAACTTCCAAGTGATAGTGATGAGCCCCGAGTCACTGAAATCAACACTGCTCTGTTTCCGGTGCTCACGGTTGTGCTCTCAGGCCAGGTGCCGGAACGGACCCTGGTCACCCTGGCGCGCGATCTGAAAGACAAGGTCGAATCACTGGCCGGCGTCCTGGAAGTCGATATCGGTGGCGACCGTGAAGAAGTACTGGAAATCATCGCCAATCCTTCGGTCATGGAAACCTACAACATCTCCTATAACGATGTCTTTACTCTGGTGCAGCGTAACAACCGGCTCGTGGCGGCTGGCGCACTCGATACCGGTGCAGGCCGCATGGTGCTGAAAGTGCCCGGTCTCATCGAGGACCTCGAAGACGTGTTGAGCCTGCCAATCAAGGTATCAGGCAATACAGTCGTCACCTTTCGCGACGTCGCTGATATTCGTCGCACCTTCAAGGATCCCGACAGCTTCGCCCGCGTAGGTGGCGAACCCGCGCTGGTGCTGGAAATCTCCAAGCGCAGCGGTGCAAACATCATCGAGACAATTGCTGAAATCCGCGCGCTTATAGCGTCCGAGCAGTTAGCCTGGCCCGAAGGGCTCAGCGTCAGCTTCCTGCAGGATAAGTCCGAACAGATCAAGACCATGCTCGGCGACCTTGAGAATAATGTCATTACCGCCGTCGTACTGGTCATGATCGTAATTGTCGCGGCACTGGGTGGTCGGCCCGCCATACTGGTTGGGCTGGCCATTCCAGGCTCATTTCTCGCGGGCATGCTGGTGCTGGATGCGATGGGCATCACTCTCAACATCGTGGTGCTGTTCAGTCTCATTCTCGTCGTGGGCATGCTGGTTGACGGCGCCATCGTGACCACAGAGCTGGCCGACCGACGCATGGCAGAAGGGGCTGACCGTAAGGAGGCCTATGCCTTCGCCGCCAAACGCATGGCCTGGCCGATCATTTCCTCTACAGCCACAACGCTCGCTGTATTCATCCCGCTGGTATTCTGGCCTGGTATCGTCGGCGAATTCATGAAGTTCCTGCCGATTACGGTGCTCATCACGCTGGCTGCCTCTATCGCCATGGCACTGATATTCATTCCAGTGCTTGGCGGCATGATTGCCAGGCCCATGGATAGCAGGGACCTGAAAAGCGGCGATCCGGTCGAAGACGCGCGAGGGTTTACCCGCAGATACCTGAACGTCGTGGCCACGCTGCTGCGACACCCGGCCAAGACGCTCGTGACAGCAATCCTGATTACCGTGGGCACCTATGTCGCGTACGGCAGCTTTGGTCGCGGTGTCGAGTTCTTTCCCAGCACCGAACCAGACTTCGCCCAGGTGCAGGTGCAGGCGCGCGGAGATCTCTCGGTGCTCGAGCGCGACGCGCTGGTGCGTCAGGTGGAATCACGCCTGCTCGAAGTGCCTGAGCTGAAGACTGTCTATGCACGAACTATTGGCGGCGGCGCCCAAGGCGGCCAGAATCGCACAGCAGACACCGTTGGCGTGATTCAGATCGAGTTCATCGACTGGTCGGTGAGAGATCCTGCCGAAGTCATCATCCCTCGTCTGCGCGAGCTGGTGGCGGACATTCCCGGTATCGTGATTCAGGTCAGGGAGCAGGAATCGGGGCCTTCTGGGGGTAAGCCTGTGCAGATGGAAGTCAGCGCACGCGATCCCGCCCTGCTCGAAGCCTCTGTCGTGAAGCTGCGAGGGCTGCTTGATGAACTCGGTGGCTTTGAAGACATCGCCGATAACCGTGCCCTGCCAAGCATCGAATGGCAACTCCATGTCGATCGTGCCAAGGCGGCGCTCTATGGCGCCGATGTTGCGCTACTCGGTGACGCCGTGAAGATGCTGACGACGGGCATACAGCTGGCCGAGTACCGACCGGACGATACCGATGATGCTGTCGATATTCGTCTGCGCTTCCCGCTCGACGAGCGCAATCTGGAACGCATCAAGCAGCTGCGGGTGCCGACCGCTGACGGCCAGATACCTGTCAGCAATTTCCTGACGCTGCAACCAGCACAGAAGACTGGCGCACTCAGTCGAACAGACGGCAGACGGGTCATGACCATCGAAGCGGATGTCGCCCCCGATCTGTTGCCTGACCAGCAGGTACAGAGAATCAGGGCGGCGCTGGCCGACGTCGGACTCGACCCTGCTGTCCAGGTGACCTTCAAGGGGCAGGATGAGGATCAACGGGAAACATCCGCCTTCCTCGGTACTGCCTTCCTGACGGCCATGTTCCTGATGATCACCATACTGGTGACACAGTTCAACAGCTTCTATCAAACGGCACTCGTGCTCAGCGCTATTGTTTTCTCGACGGCTGGCGTGCTGCTGGGACTCATGGTCATGGGTCAGCCTTTCGGTATCGTCATGGGTGGGATCGGCGTGATCGCGCTGGCTGGTATCGTGGTGAACAACAACATCGTGCTCATCGATACCTTCAACGACCTCCGCAAGGCTGGCATGGCTGCGAGAGAAGCCATCATGCAGACGGTAGCTGAGCGTATGCGCCCAGTATTGCTGACCTCTGTGACGACGGTGCTGGGGCTGCTGCCGATGGTGTTCGCGATGAACATCGATCTCATCGGCCAGAACATCAGTTTCGGCGCTCCGTCGACGCAGTGGTGGGTGCAACTGTCCAGTGCGATCGCGGGCGGGCTGACACTCGCGACCATGCTGACACTGCTGCTGACGCCCTGTCTGCTCATGCTCGGTGAGAATGTGTCTGCTGCGCGCGCTCGTCGACGTGAACAGCGTGAGCGCTCGAGACTGGCGCTGCAACAGGACCAGGCCTGATCGTGTCTCCGGAGGGGTGCCGCGCTTCCCTCAACATGGCATGATGGCTAACTTTCTTATGGCACTGGATCAGCATGACGGAAAATACAATGGATACGCTCAGTATCCCCAACGTCTTCGTCAGGGGCGTCCTCAGCGGCGCCGAGCAATCCGGCGTGGACCCGGTCCAGCTGCTGTCTGCGGCTGGCATTTCGGCGGAAGTACTACGTAACCCGCTTGCCCGGGTTGACGCCACACGCTATGCCCGTCTGGTGCGCCAGGTCTGGCTCGAGCTGGAAGACGAATTCATGGGCCTGGCTGGCGTTCGCAGCAAGCCAGGCACTTTTGCCATGATGTCTTTGCTGGCCATACGCTCGCGTACGATAGGTGGCGTTATGCGCCGCTCAGAGCAGTTTTACGGCCTTTTCGACAACCCGGTCGTTATGCACTTCGAAGCGCAGCTGGCAGAGCCTGATGAAGGCCTGGCAGCACTGACCTTGCGAACAGCCCAGCCACTCAGGGATCCTCAGCACTTTTTCCAGGAGTCCTTGCTGGTGATCTGGCATCGTTTCAACAGCTGGCTCATTGGTCAGCAAGTGCTGCTTGATCGCGTAGAGTTCGATTATCCTGCGCCAGCCCATGTGAAGGAATACCAGCAGATTTTCAACTGCCCGCTACACTTCGACTGCCCGGCGACCCGCATCGTCTTCCAGCAGCGTTTTCTTAATTTCCCCGTTATCCGCGACGATGCCGAGCTACGAGAATTTCTCATCACCTCCCCCGCGGACCTGCTGGCAAGACCTGCCGATAATCAGTCCTACCTCGCGCGGATACGCAATGTGATCGGCCGTGACCTGAGCGCCTCCCTGCCCGACTTCGAGTACGTTGCGGAACAGCTCCACCTGAGCCCGCAGACGCTGCGCAGACGTCTGCGGGAGGAGAACACCTCGTATCAGGAGATCAAGGACGACCTGCGGCGGGACGTGGCCATCTATCACCTGTCGCGGCCTGACTTTCCGATCAATGAAATTGCCTATCAGGTCGGCTTTACGGAGGCCAGCACGTTTCACCGCGCCTTCAAGAAATGGACTGGACTGACGCCTGGCGCGTATCGTGAAGCTGCCCTGGCGAAACGCAAGGATTCCGAATGACCATCTGGACTGCTCGATGAAGAAAAATATGGGGTTGGAAGACAAGGCCTTTCTGCTATTGCTCATCCTGGTAACGATAGCCTTCGGCATGGTGCTGAAGCCTTTTTTCAGCGCGATACTCTGGGCGGTACTGCTGGTCATCCTGTTCATACCCATGCACCGGAAGATACTCAAGTTCATGGGTGAGCGGCGTATTCTCGCAGCACTCACGACGCTCCTGGTGGTCAATCTCATTTTCATTATCCCGCTCGCCCTGATCGTGACGGCCCTGGGGGTCGAAGCGAATGCCTTCTATGAGCGTATTCAGTCCGGCAACCTGGATGTGCAGACCGTTACGGACCAGGTCACGCAGAAATTCCCCTTTGTCGAAACAGCTGCCGGCTGGTTCAATCTCGACCTCAGCAATATCGAATCACAGATCAACGAAGCCGGACTCAAGGCGAGCCAGTTCATCGCCAAGCAGGCTGTGAGCGTGGGCCAGAACACCTTCACCTTCAGCCTCAATTTGGTGCTCACCGGTTATCTGGCGTTCTTCCTGCTGATAGATCACCAGCGACTCATCCGCATTCTCATCTGGGTGTTGCCACTCGGCGATGACCGCGAGCGAATGCTATTCAGGAAATTTACGGAAGTATCACGGGCGACCATCAAGGGCAATCTGGTCGTCGGTGCCGTCCAGGGCACTCTGGGCGGCCTGATCTTCTGGATACTGGGCATACAGGGGCCCTTCCTCTGGGGCGTGGTCATGGCCTTCCTGTCATTGCTACCAGCTGTCGGGGCTGCGCTGATCTGGGCGCCTACCGCCATCTTCCTGGCGCTCAGCGATCAGGTCGTCCCTGCCATCATACTGGCGCTGTATGGCTTCTTCGTGATCGGCATGGCAGATAATGTGCTGCGTCCCATACTCGTCGGCCGCGACACCAAGCTGCCGGATTACATTGTGCTACTGTCGACGCTTGGTGGACTGGCACTCTTCGGCATCAATGGTTTCGTCATCGGGCCTGTGATTGCCGCCCTGTTTATCGCTTTCTGGCAGATTTTCACTATTGAGTTCAACGACAGCGCAGCGGATACCTTTGATGAGCAGGAGCTGATCACTGAGGCCGAAGCGAAAGCCGAGGACCACGGCCATGAGGGCACGCATCTCGATGCCGCTCCGCTCGATGCTGAATTGGAACCGCTTGATCATGAACCAGATCGATCATCCGATAGACAGGGCGCCCCAAAGCCGCCCTTGTGAGGCTTATCCCTGGGACGAGGTTGTCAGGCCGGCGAACTGGTAGATTTCTTCGCCTTCTGACGATAGAGCCGTTCGTCCGCGAGTTTGAGTAACTTGCGTCCGGTGGGCTCGACGATACTGGTGGTGGCTGCGGTGCCTATCGATGCCTTGACCGGTATTCGATGGGTGCCGTGGATGAGCGGGTTTTCACGAAAACACTCGCAGATCCGCTCAGCGATCAATGCGGCACCCTCTTCGTCCTGGTTAGGCAGCAGTATGACGAATTCATCACCGGCAAAGCGGAAGGCCAGGTCGGTTTTTCGCAGCGCCAGAACCAGAAGATTGGCCAGGTGCTGCAGGTACTGGTCGCCCGTTTCGTGACCGTACTCATCATTGATCTTCTTGAAGTCATCGCAATCGAGAAAAGCCAGCGCCAGGGGTGAGCCGTGACGATGCACCCGCGAAATTTCATGCTCCAGCGTTTCCTCCATTTCGCGCCGATTGCGTAAGTGCGTCAGAGGATCACGTGTTGCCAGGAACTCGATCTTCTCCCGAGCCACTACAGAGCTCAGACAGAGCGATACTTTCACAGCGAGCTGGTGCAGGAAAAAGGCTTCCTTGCCTGCCTGATAGCGCTCTTCATCATATGCCCCCAGATTGAGGCTACCGGCGAGACGGCCATCGAGCAGCAACGGTAGCGAAGCAATCGAGCGCAGCGCAGGCCGCAGGCGATGCGGGGTCAGTGGCCGGAAGCGAGAGAGATCGCAATGATCCAGCACCGGCTCTCTGGCGCCCTTCAAAGCGGCGTGAAAATCGACAGCCGCGACACTACGCCAATGGGCACCGAGCTTTTCACTTCTTTCGAGCGTCGAGCGGATGCACTGAGTAGCGGGCTTATCGATGATGGCATACCAGACTTCGTCTATGCCGAAATGTTCGCGCAGATGAGCGTGCAGCAGTTCCAGAAAGTCCTGAACACTCGAAATGTTGAGTATCGCCACTTCAAGGTTGAACATGCGGCGAGCGATATCCTCGTTCTTCCGCGCGTGTGCGATCAGTGCTTCGAGTTGACTCATCTGTTGGCTACCGTTCACAGTCTCTACTCTGTCTGTTCAACTACTCGGTGCCGGGATGATTCCGACCGACCGCCATCTGGTAATTTCTTTACAATTATGGTGAACAAGTAAACATAAGCAAATGACATACAAGGCATCTTGAGGTTTTTTTACAATGGGGCTTGACCTTGTCCCCATCGGCCTTTAGTATACGCCCTCCTCTGACGCGGGGTGGAGCAGTCTGGTAGCTCGTCGGGCTCATAACCCGAAGGTCGTAGGTTCAAATCCTGCCCCCGCAACCATATTTAATAATGACTTAGGCTGATCGAAAGATCGGCCTTTGTTGTTTCTGCTCCAGGCAAATAATTACTGTCCGCTTCGCAGCAAGCGCCCATATTCGGGGCTTTCCGATATCGTGTTATGCCCGGTTCCGGCAACGATACTGAGTTCGGCCACTCCAGGCCGAAAAAACTCCAGCAATGTCTTGGTATTCGATAAGGGAATGATCTCATCGTGCTCGGCAGTGATGAGCAAGGTAGGTACCGCAATTTTCGGCGCGTAGGCAGATGATTCGTACTTGTCCTGCAGGAGCCAGCGCACAGGCAACCAGGGGAACTGCTGCTGGGCGATGGCCATGATACTGTCGAACGGCGTCACGAGCACCAATCGGGACACCGGACGCTGACTGGCCAGATAGGTAGCCACGCCGCTTCCCAGACTGCGTCCCATGACGACGACATGCTCATACTTCGCGTGGACTTCGTCGAATAGCATGAGTGCATCAGCGAAAAGTGCCGCCTCCGAAGGCTTACCTTCACTCCCGCCATAACCGCGATAATGCATCAGATGAATGGCATGCCGAGGAAAGCTGGCCGCGAGATCTGGCAGGCTATAGACCACATTTTCCGCATTGCCACCAAAGTAGATCAGCGCCTTGCGCCCGTCCCGCGGGCGAACCGTCACGTGAATGTCCGCTCCCCTGGCTGGCAGGATCATCAGATTGGTCCCGGCGGGTCGAACCGAAACTTCCGGCTGCGGAAAGTAGATCAACGATCGCTGGAAGACGTAGAGAGAGATACAGACTCCGGCGTACACGAGCACGATAAAAGTCAGAAAACTGGTCATGCCACGCCGCCAGGGCGCAATGTATTGCTTCTCAGGCACATTCGGGCTCCAGGTGGTGATATGACAAGCAGCGCTTCGTCCTGATAGTACGCCGGTCCTGGTAGCTACGAAACCGCGCGCCAACCCACAGCCAACGAACAGGAGCCCCATGCTCGATTTTAAACACGTTTTCAAACTGGCTGGCAAACAGCTGGTCGGTACTACGATGTTCCTGGCCACCCTCTCACTGGAACCGGCTGCGGCAAGCGCGCCATGGCCTGACTTTGCCGCAATCAATCTGAACAAGGAACCTGTTCAGAGTAGCTCGCTGATTGGACAACGGACGATAGTCATCGTGACACCATCAGAAGAAGCCGCCGACTCGACCCAGCGCTGGGTCGAAGCGCTTCGAAGTGAGGTGGAGGAGGATGCCTTCCGGGTGCGAACGCTCATTACACTTGACCTGCCGTTCTTCGTCTCCGTGGAAGCGGCCGTGGGTGATGCGAAAGAAGTCGTTCCCGAGGAGTTCCATGACCAGACCTGGATTCTGGACTCCGACGTGCTTGAAGATGCCATCGGCGTCGAGCGGGGAAGCTCACGAGCCGCAGTCATCATTCTCGACAGCCAGGGCAACATGGTTGAACTGTCTCACGGACCACTGACCGAGGAGCGCTTGCAGACGGTTGTAAAGGCAGCCCGGGCACTCAACCAGTAAATCAGATCACTTCAGCAAGAGGGGATGGACTAAAAACCCGCCCTCCTCATACCCAAATGATATTACAGAATGTAACTATTTGTTTCAGATTGTTTGACAGTTCAAAGTTTTTTGCGATGGCATGACAGACCATGCAGCTCCGCTCAACTAGGACATGCCGTCATGATCAATCAGCATCTAACTTCGACCGTGAGTCCCCTCGCAGTAATTCGCGTGGCCAGCCTGTCTCTGTTTATGGCTGCCACGACCTCGATCATTCTTTTTCAATCTGCCTACGCCAATACTGAGCCTAAACCAGCAGCTGAAATAGTTGGGGATCAGAGCGGCCTCGTTCTCAATGGTTTCGCCACTCGCAAATTCCTCTTCATGGTCGACGTCTATGTTGGTTCGCTGTATGTGGAGCGAAAGTCACGAGACCCCCGGGCGCTCATGAGTGCCGACGAGCATCGTGTCATGCAGTTCGACCTGCTCAGAGATGTTCGTGGGCGTCGCATTGCCAACGCTTTTTATGAAGGCATGCAGCTCAACGTCAGTCCAGAGAAAATTCAGTCGCTCGAGCCACAGATCAGTCAGCTGCTGACCATGTTTGATCAGAAACTGGAAACTGGCGACACGGCCATCGTCGAGTACATACCTGAAGTCGGCACACGCGTGGTTCTGGCTGGTCAGGAGAAAGGCGTCATTCCTGGAAAAGAATTATTCGACGCAATCCTCTCGATCTGGATTGGCGAGTATCCAGTCAGTGAGACGTTCAAGGAAGGCATTCTTGGGATGAAAAGCTAGCTCTCCATCGCCTGGAAATGAAGGGGCAAACTATTCACACACGAGGCGCCGGACCTGTTGGCGATCCGGTCCTCGGGTGACGGCCTGCTCCGTTAAACTACTGCTCCAATAGAATCTCTACACGGCGGTTCTTCGAGCGACCAGCGTCAGTATCATTAGTGGCGACAGGGAACTGCTCGCCCATACCTTTAGTAGTCATTCGACTCGCCTCAACCCCATTTTCAAGCATTGCGTCTCTCACGGCATTGGCACGCTCTTCCGAAAGCTTCTGGTTGAACTCTTCAGAGCCGATTGAGTCCGTAAAGCCCTCGATGACAAGACTCACCTTCGGATTCTTGTTGATGAATTCGGCAAGCTTTTTCATGGTGCGCTCGGCTCCATCCTTCAATTCGGACTTTCCGAATTCGAACAGAATATCCTGCAGCGTCAGTAGCGTGCCTCGATCGGTCTGCTCGGCCTTGACGTTCTCGAGCTCTGCCGACAGCGCCATGGCCTGATCGGCAGCCAGTTGAGCTTCAAGACGGGCCTGTTCAACCTCTTCACGCGCCAACTGAGCTTCCTGCTGTGCCTTTCTGCGTGCCTCTTCTGCTTCCTGCGCTCGTCCTTGAGTAGACTTCAGATCTTCCCGGGCTGCAGCAAGACGAGCCTCCTGGGCATCCAGTCTCAGCTGATTGCGCTGTTCTGCGAGAGAATTGACTTCCTGTCGCTTCTCACCAATTTCAGTGCGGGCGCGAGTGACTTCTGCCTGCTTCTGCGCCAGGAAAAGCACATGTTCGTATTCGCGATCATCGCCATCGGACCAGCTTGATTGTGCGCGCTGCGTGAGGTTTTCCAATTCATCCAGCTGCACCGCCGCAGTTCTCACCGTAGTGGGATTGCTCTGGAACGACTTCAACTGGCTTTCAAGATTCTGCAACTCATCGGGTTTCGTCTGCTGCCCTGCGCAGGCCTGGAGTAGCATGAAACCCGCTGCAATCGGCAGGACTCGTATCTTCCTCATCTGAATGCTCATTCGCTGGCTCCTCCGCTATTGGCATTGATTTCGCGCTTGAGATCCTTGATGGCTGCGCGTACTTCCTGAACGGTCTTGTCTTCGCGAGCGAGCTCTGATTTGGCAACAGCGTAATCGGCTTCCATCTCTGCTTTTTCAAGCAGGCGTCTGGCTTCGAGGTTATCTTCTTTGGCTAATGCCTGACGAGCCGCAGTGAGGTGCTGTTCGGCATTCTTGATTTCTACAGGCGCGTACTGATAGGCCTCGTTGTTCTTCGCTTCGCTGATACGGGACTCAGCCAGCACGAGCTGGCGATCAGGCTTGGGCGCCGAGGCACATGCACCAAGCACGCCTACGCAGAGGCCGACCGTTAGCCAGCGGGATATTATTGTTCGCTTCATACAAACCTCTATGACAGAACTGAATCGGCATCATCTATGGAGAAATTTTGGCTGTTAACACTTCACGCCGCCCCAAGGATGATGAATGGAGTAACTTATGAACGTCCCTGTTTGACAAACGTTCTACTGCTTCATGACATACAAACTATAGACCAACTGCAGAATTACCAAGCATTTCAGGCGTTAAAAAGATCTTCTTAATGCTCTTACTAACGTAATTCTTGTAAACCTTACAGCCAAAAGGCCTAAAGGCGATACATGTCGCTCTTTTCCGTCAGTCTTCCTCAATACTGTACGTAAACCTTTGAGCGGAAAGATCTATTCTTGCTCTGTTTGCCCGGCCAGCAGCGCTTCCAGCTGCATGACGATGAGCTGCTTCAGGCAGGCGACCAATGTAGTGCGCATCGGTTCTTCGGTATTTACGGCAAATCGGAGGGCGCTTCCGGCCGCTTCACACAACAGCACACCGACCGCCAGCAAGTGCTGTCGATCCAGTTGTGGATAACGCACAGCCATCGTAGCTGAGAATATACTGGCGTATGGAGGGTATCGTCCCGATCCAGCTGACTGAGCGCTGGCTCAGACTGAAAGCCGGCCCACAGTGCTGGGAACCCTGGCTCTTCGCGGTAGAAATGGAAGGCTGCATCGACGGTTCGATCGACAGCTACAGGCAGCGGGCTACGGTTTTGCATGCAACCTTGCCAGGCTTCGAATAGCCTGGCTTCGAAGCGCTTGTTGAATTGCTCGCCAAGCCCCTTGAGTATGGACGCCTTGTTGGGGAAATATTGATAGAGCGAACCGATCTGCACCTTCGCCCGACGAGCGATATCCCGCATGACCAGGCCTTCAGTGCCGCGTTCGATGAGCAGCATGGTGGACACGGCAAGTATGGCCTCCACCCTCGCCTGGCTCCGTTGTTGCACCGGCTTCCGCCCTTCGCCTGAACGACCCATCGGCTCTCCCTCGTGAAAATGACGCCCGCACGCTTCGATCGTTCCTGATTATTTTGCGTATAAGCAGCTTTAATCATATCATTTCAAAAATGATCATCGATCATATTAAGGCATTTGAAATGATGGTATCGCTCGCCCTTCCCATGGCTACCTGATGATGAATAGCCACAGTACTGACACGCAAGCCTCTGAAGCGCTTGCGAATTTCCCTCATTCTGCCATGCAGGAGCAGTTCTCGGTAGCGATAATCGGCGCTGGAGCTGCTGGTATTGCAGTGGCAAAGTGCCTGAAAGAAGCTCGCCTGGATTACCATATTTTCGAGCGGCATACGGATTTCGGGGGTGTATGGGACATCATGGCCCCCGACTCTCCCATGTATGAATCGGCGCACCTGATTTCCTCGAGGGCGTCTTCGTCGTTCAGCGATCAGCCGATGGACGAGCGCCTGCCGGATTATCCGTCGCACCGGCAGGTGCTGGCCTATCTCAGGAGCTATGCGCGACAGCACAGACTCTATGATTCAGCGACCTTCAATACGACCGTCAGCGCCGTAAAGCCTGAGGGAGCGCGCTGGAGTGTAGAGACTCATACTGGCCGGAGGTTCATTTTCGATGCCGTTATCTGTACGACAGGCATGTACTGGGACCCGGTCATGCCGGACTTTGCGCGTAAGGCGCAGGCAGATGCGACCAACCAGTGTCGAATCATGCACTCGCGCGAATACTGTGATGGCACCTCACTCGCGGGGCAACGGGTTCTGGTGGTTGGTGGTGGCAACTCAGGCGCGGATATCGCCTGCGACGCCGCAATTCACGCTGCCCAGGCCACGATCATTGTTCGCCGAGGCTATCACTTTCTACCGAAATATCTGTTTGGCATACCGACAACTGTAGTGGCAGATCACTTTCCCACGTGGCTTCCCTTTCGCCTACAGCAGCTCATGATGTCCAGCGTACTGCGCAGAACGCTCGGCAGCCCTGAGCAGTTTGGCCTGCCGAAACCTGACCACGGTGTGCTGGAGACCCACCCTGTGGTGAACAGCCAGATTTTACACCATTGCGCCCATGGCGATCTGAAAGTCCGTGGCGATGTCGTGTCCATGAGTGGCAAACGCGTCAACTTCAGTGACGGCAGTAGCGGTATATTCGACACCGTTATCTGCGCTACCGGCTACGAAGAGCGCCTGCCCTTTCTGCTCGACGATCTGCTGCCGAAGAAGGATGGCAAGCCAGATCTGTACTTGCACATGTTCAATGCCGAACAGCCCACACTCATTGTGATGGGGATGATGGAAATCGATAACGGTGCCCTGCCCGTTTTCGAAGCCTGTGCAGAGGTGATAGCACACTATCTTCAGGACAAGGCCTCGGGCTCTGTCAATGCACAACAGCTGGAGCAACTCATGCATCTTCGACCGGATACTCGCGGTAATCGCAAGCTGCTGAAAAGCCGGCGGCACATCAATTATGTCCACAAGCCAAGCTATCTTGCCCAGCTTAGGCGACTGCGCAAGCTGATGGGCTGGCGGGCGCTACTTTCATCACCAGCTCAGCCCGAAGCCAGCACCGGCGACGTGCTCACCGAAATCTAGCCCAGGCTAGGTCAACTGTGCCAGGCCATCGCGTCTGAGTAGAAAGGCCAGACAGACCGCTCGAGCTATCACGAAGGCCACGAAGGCCGCCCACAGGCCGTCATTGCCGAAACCGCCCCCCAGTATCAGCGCCAGGATGAAGAACGCTACCGTGGACACGATGGCTGCATTGCGCATACCCCTGGTAGCGGTCGCACCGATGAAGACCCCATCGAGGTGAAAGGCCGCCGACGAACAGGCAATGTAGGCTACAGCCCAGTGCAGACTTTCGTTGGTCTGCCTCAATACCGCAGGCAGATCGGTCAGCAGCCCGACTGCCATGTCACCGCCCAGCGCCAGCCCTGACGCCAGAAAAACACCAGTCACTGCCGCAAGTCGGAAGCAGCGCCAGCTCACCTGTTTCGCCAAGGTCAGATCGCCCTGCCCACGGGCCCGGCCAACAAAGCTTTCGGTCACGAAGGCAAAGCCGTCAAGAAAGAATGCACTGAAGGCGATGAACTGCAACAGAACATGGTTGGCTGCCAGAACTTCATCCCCGAAGCTGGCGCTGATATTGGTGAACCAGGCGAAGGCCAGTAAGAGCATCACGGTTCTGATCATGACATTGCCATTGGCCTGCATCAGGGCAAGCAGCGCAGCGGGGGCCAGTATGACTTTTTTCACCCAGACGAAGTCGGGTGTCATATTGACTGGTCGCCGTCCCAGCACAGTAGCCAGATATATGATGGCAACGATCACAGTGACGTACTCGGCCACTATGGTCCCGAGGGCGATTCCGGCCACGCCCATCTGAAAATGGGCAGCAAAGATAAAGTCGAGCAGAATGTTCAGGCCGTTTAGCAGCAGTTGGAGCCAGAGCAGCGCAGATGTGCGGCCGGCGCCGATCAAAACGCCGAAACAGACATAGGTCAGCAATGTGGCAGGGGCGCCCCAGACTCTGATGTCAAAGTAGACCGCCGCCAGACCTTCAACCGCGTCGCTGGCAGTAAAGGCCGTGAAGGCCAGCCAGCTGATCAGCGCCTGGGTTAACAGAATACCGCTGGCGATCACCAGTGCGATGACCGCGGCTCTGCCGACCACCGCTAGCACCCGGTCGGCAGTCTGATCATCCCAGCACTGGCTCACAAAGCCCGTCGTGGTCATCCGCAGGAAGCCGAACGCCCAGTAGACAAAACTGAAAATGAGAGAGCCGAGGGCTACAGCGCCAAGATCAGCAACGCCTGCGTAATGGCCAATAATGGCCGTATCGGCCAGCCCGAGCAGGGGCACAGCACAGTTCGCCGCGATAATCGGGGCTGCAGATAACACAAGGCGGCCGTAGCCCGGTGGGTTGCTCATCTTGGTCCGGATGTGATGTCGTCTCCTCGCGCTGCTCGGAGTACACTGCAGTTGGCACGGCAGTGTAGCAGCAGAATGATCGCAGAAGGAATGCATACCATGACCACCTCAACCAGAATAACGAAAGGTAACGCGGCAGAACACCAGAGGAAAGACTCGCAGGAGATCTACTTCTATGGCACCTGCCTCATCGACCTGTTTCTGCCGCAGGCTGGCATCGATGCAGTACGCCTGCTCGAACGAGAAGGCTTGAAGGTGCTGTACCCGCAGGCGCAAACCTGCTGTGGTCAGCCTGCCTTCAACAGCGGTTACCGACGCGAAGCACTGGCAGTCGCGAGAAGCCAGCTTGCACTGTTTCAGAAGCCCATCCCCCTCGTTATCCCCTCGGGCTCCTGCGCCGCCATGTTCCGGAAGGATTATCCGGACCTGTTCCGTCACGAGCCCGAATACGAAGCGGCGCTCGATCTGGCTAGTCGAGTATATGAACTGGCTGAATTCATGGTTGATGTGCTTCAGGTGCAGCTCTGTGATCAGGGCGCTGAAGAAGCCGTGATTCTGCATTCTTCCTGCAGTCTGAGACGCTCGCTGTCCGCCCATGATCAGACGCTCGCACTGCTCGGACAATTGAATAAGGTCCATCTGCAGGAGCCGGATCGCGCCAGCGACTGCTGCGGCTTCGGTGGCACCTTTGCCGTCAAGCAGCCGGCGCTGTCCGCCGCGCTCACTCGCGATAAATGCGCCAACATTGAAGCCAGTGGCTGCAAGCGCCTTGTTGGCGGGGACCAGGGCTGTCTGATGAACATCGACGGCATGCTACAGCGCCAGAACAGTGATATTGAAAGTCAGCACATCGCCACTTTCATCTGGCAGCGTACCTCATGAGCCATACCGACTTTCAGGATCGTGCCGCCGTCACCTTGAACGACGTGAAGCTGACTACAGAGTTCCGCAATGCCATGGATTTCCTGCGCAACAAGCGTAGTAGTGTCATACCTTCACGGGACGAGTTCGAGGCACTCGCCGCCCGTGGGCGCGCCATCCGTGAGGAAGCCCTCGATCAATTGCCAGATTTGCTGGTGGCGCTGGAAAAGCGCTGCCTGGCCAATGGCATTCAGGTGCACTGGGCAGAGGACTCGGCCCAGGCCTGCGAGATCGTCGAGGGCATAGCGAAAGACCGGCAGGCACGCAGCTTCATCAAAGGTAAATCAATGGCCAGCGAAGAGATTGGCCTCAATCATTTTCTTATCGAGCGCGGTTACGAGTGCCTGGAATCGGACATGGGCGAATATATCGTTCAGCTCGCCGGCGAGACGCCTTCGCACATCATCATGCCGGCCATCCACAAGAGCAAGGTAGCCATTGCAGAGCTCTTTGCCGAACGCATCGAAGGCCATCGATACACCGAGAACGTCGATGAACTCATTGGCGCTGGACGGGCAGTGCTTCGTGAGAAATTTGAAGCCGCCGACATCGGCATTTCGGGCGTGAATTTCGCCGTGGCCGAGACGGGTACGCTGTGCCTGGTCGAAAACGAAGGCAACGGCCGCATGTCTACAACGGTTCCGAACACTCACATTGCGATATGCGGCATTGAAAAGGTGATTCCACGCCTTGAGGACCTTCCAACCTTGCTGAGCCTGTTGACCCGATCAGCGACCGGACAGAAGATCACCACCTACGTCAACCTGATCTCTTCACCTCGTCAGCCCGGTGACCTGGATGGCCCGGCCGCAGTGCACCTCATACTGCTGGACAACGGTCGTAGCCGGATTCACCGTGATCCAGAGCTTCGCGAAACTTTATTGTGCATTCGCTGCGGCGCGTGCATGAATCATTGCCCGGTCTATACCCGAATAGGTGGCCATGCTTATGGGAGCGTCTACCCCGGGCCGATTGGTCAGGTCGTTGCACCCCAGCTTGAAGGCCTGGCGCAGCACGGCGAAATAGTCGAAGCCTGCACGCTCAACGGCGCCTGCGGCGAGGTCTGCCCGGTAGGCATCCCCCTGCCCGGTCTCATTCGCCGGCTGCGCGAGCGTAAACGTCACACGCCTGATGAACAGGCTGATGCCGATGCGGTACCGGGCAGCGGTCGTGGACGTTCCTGGTTTGAAGCCGGCCTTTGGAGGGCCTGGACCCTGGCAGCTAGTAGCCCTCGGCTATATAGTCTCATCCGACTATTCGTCACTCGTGCGAGAGCCCTGATACCTCGAAGAATTGGCTCATGGTCGAGCGTGAGGACGCAACCGAAACCGGCGCCTCGCAGTCTCAACGAACTCATGAAGGACAGGCATGTCTGACTCAGAGCAACAGAGCGCGCGCGAACGGATTCTCGATCGCCTCACGACAGCGCAGCCAGAGACCGCACCAGCGGACAATCTGCCGATGACACCAAGTGCTTCAGAATCAGATTCGAGCGCGCGCCCACGCAGTGCGAAACAGCAGCGTCAGCTGGTCTCTCAGCTGGCTGATGCCTTGTTAGCCTCACACGCTGAAGTCCTACATGTGCGTGAAGACGATTGGCCCCATACGCTGGCGACCCTGGCGCAGGCAGAGCAGCTCCGAACCTGGTTATGCCATCCCGCTTGTGAGGCCGGTCGGATGTTCAGCACTTACATTGGCGACAGGCAGCCAGGGGCGCTGAAGCTGAGGCATTATTCAGGCGAGTATCCTTTGCCAGCAGATCAGGCAGGGACCAGACAATGGCCTGACAAGGCAGCACTGTTCCACAATATCGATGCTGGCCTGAGCCATGCAACAGCGGGCATTGCTGACACAGGGACACTGCTTCTATTCAGTTCGCCCACTCAGCCAAGACTGCTGTCACTGGTACCGCCGGTGCACGCTGTTACCCTTCGCTACTCTGCGATTCAGTCGAACATGGCCGAGTGTATGGCCACAAACGCTGTCTTTCGCCAGCGGCCGCTCCCAGCGAATATCATCTTCGTATCGGGACCATCGAAGACCGCAGACATTCAGCAGACGCTGGCCTATGGTGCTCACGGACCAAAGCGGCTGATCGTCATGCTGATCGATGACCTGGCGCAGTTCAGCTCGACGTCATCCTGAAGATACCCTGAGCGTTGGAACTATCGAAGCGTAAATCCAGTGAACGCCTGCCCTCGTTATCCACGATTTCGCCGCGCTGAATGAACTCGAAAAAGGAGCCGGGTACCCAGAGCGCATCCTCACTCGGTTGCGCCTGTTCCACCGAAGTCATCGGCCGTGATACCGGCGCCGCGTGAAATGCCGTCTGCTGAACCTTGGCGTGACGGGCCACTTCGATCTCCGGCTTGATCGCCCGGCCTTTTTCGCGCTGTACTGCCTCTACCGCCTTGATGTCATCTACGCGGTCGGTGGCATGATTGAAAACGTTGCCTTCGGTGCTGATCCATGCCATCTCACGGGACTCGGTCTTCAGCAGATGATAATCCTCGAGGCTGGGCAATTCGTGATACCGCTCGAAACAGCCCACCAGTTTTGGCAACAGTTTGACCGCGTCGTTCATTGGCAGCACATGGTGCTCGGATAATTGCTCCAGGAGGCTATCATCATCTGAGCTGAGCGGATCCTGCTCAGTACCCAGAATGGTGGTCACAACAGCCTGGAATTGCTCTGAAAACTGTTCCGGGTAAAGCTCACTGACGAAGAACTGCGACAGACTGTCGGGCAGATCCTCAGAGGCGTATACGAAGCCACACATTCTGATTTTCTCGAGCGGGTACTCGCCGGCCAGGTGGTACCCCAGCGGCTCGAGGATCCGCTTGAAAGCCAGGTGACCTGATGGCAGCCCAGCTTCATGATGACGCTGATACCGCACTGTGCGCAGAGCGCCGTGGTCGAGCATGACCTTGCCGCCTCCCTGCCACTTTTCTCGAACGTAGGCAGCGCCGTCGGGTACTCGCTCGAGCAGACGATGCAAAAGCGCAAGATTCATCGCATGAGCAATCAAGCTGCGGTGGATACCGTCACGTTCCGACGACGCAAGCGGACTCGGGTGCTGAACACCGTTGATAATTGTATCCAGCGTCGAGTCGTCCCAGCCAAGTCCGTTCTTCAACAATTCGCGAAGCTGCTGGCGAAAGGTGGTCTGCTCGCCGGATTCATCCGTCGATGACGCTTGCTCTTGCCTCATGGTTCACTCCTCTATCGGGGAAATACACAATTTGTCTTGAGGTCCATGCTACGCCTCTTGAATCATTGGTGCATCCTGAACAAGCTGTAATCGCCAGCTGAAGCCTGAGTTCGTCTACAAAGACCTTCGCTTCGTAAGTAAAAGAGTATGCTTCAATCTTCCCGAGATCGCCTATGCTTCGACCCGCTCTCCTAACGCTGGCATGGGCGGCGCTGTCAGCCTGCTCTGTTCCAGACCTTCAACGTAGCTCACCTCGTGAACACTATCTGGCGGGGCTTGAAAATGGCGGCCTTCTGCAAACTCGACTCGTAGATGAATGGCAGACGGCGGCTCGTTCAGCGCTCAATGCGCCGGCCAGACTGGCATTACCGGTGAGCGAGACCATCTGGGTCGAACAGGCGACACCACGTGCGCTCGCCTATCGAGTCAGCCTGCTTGAAGATCAGTTTCTTCACGTCATGGTTCAGAGCTTGCCGTATGATGCGCTCAACGCTGCGAATGGCGAAGTCCCACCATCCCTGATTAATCCCCTGGATCAGTCTACCGCAGGCAGCCAGGGAAAAGTTTTCCATGAAGTCTATTCGGATCCTCAGGCAGAACCTCATGCCTGGCTCAAGCCCCACGATGAGGGCTCAGAATCCGAGGGAAATGAGATCGATCATAGCGAAGCTGATGAATCGCAAATCGATCGGGCCTTCTGGCAGGTGGACGCGGACGGTGAGTACACCCTACTGATACAGCCTGAGCTTCTGGCTGCGGGTCGCTTCAATATCACGATCAGCGTTCGCTCTGCTCTTGCCTTCCCGGTGTTTGAGAGAGACAACACCGCCGTGAGAAGCTTTTTCGGTGCGCCGCGTGATGGTGGGCGCCGTGCCCATCACGGTGTCGATATCTTCGCACCGCGGGGCACTGCAGTGCTTGCCGTAGCCGATGGAACGGTAGCCCGGACTGGGGATACGCCTCTAGGTGGCCTGCATGTCTGGCAGCGATCAGCCAGTCAGGGTCATCGTTATTACTACGCCCACCTGGACAGTATTTCTGTTGCGGCTGGTGACCGGCTCAAAGCGGGCGATGTAATTGGCACCGTGGGAAACACCGGCAATGCCCGGCTCACACCGCCCCACCTGCATTTTGGCGTTTATGCGACATTCAGTGGACCGGTAGATCCTCTGCCGATGATCAGCCTGCGTAGTAATAGCCGACCTGAACTCACCGACAATAGCCCGCAGCCGGCGCCAATTCTCGAAGTGGATGCTGCACGACTCAACGTCCGCGCTGGCCCCTCCACAGCCGACCCCATGCTTGAACAACTCATCGCTGGACAACGGGTCGCCATTGTAGCCAGAGCAGGCGCCTGGTATCGCGTACGAACCCTGGAAGGCAGTACTGGCTACGTGTCCGGGGAGTTTCTCAGGGCGCCAGTGAGCGCAAGGCCTGAAACGGACTCAGGATGAGCGGTCGAGCAATTGATGCAATGTGGAGAGATCTCTGACCACCGGCACGTCGTCCTCGCGGGGGGCGCCTTCAGGATTGAACCAGATCGCCTTCATGCCTACTGCCAGAGCCGCATCGACATCCTCTTCTGCATGATCGCCGATATGAAGACCTTCGTGAGCTTCGACGCCTGCCATGCGCAAGGCTTCTTCGAACATATAAGGCTCAGGCTTCGGCCGCATGGTCTGTTCGGCAATCAGATGTCCCTTGAAGTACTGCTTCAGCCCTACCCGCTCGAGATCAGCATTGCCGTTGCTAATGGCGATGATTTCATATTGACGGCTGAGTGACTCGAGCACTTCACGGGCAAAGGGGAAAAGATCGATGCGGTTGCGCTCAGCGAAGAACACTTCAAAACCGGCTTCGGTCACCTCATCCAGCATTTTTGGGCTGAGTGAAGCGGGTGCCAGTACTTGCTGCATCAGTTTACGCCTGAAACGGGAAGGCTGCCGACCAAGGGAGGGGTCCTCTTCCAGAATTGCAGTGCGTGCTAGTTGCACGGCATCATCATGATACAGCGGGTGCAATTCTGGGTGGGTTGCTTCCAGCCAGGTTCTGAACGCCAGATTGGCGCGGTCGATAACCGGCCACACATCCCACAGCGTATTATCCAGGTCGAAGGTCAGCAATCGGATATTGTGAAAGTCAGTAAAGGAAGTCATGTATGCCCGTAAGGTGGAGTAGTGACTCCGATAAGGAATATGAATGGAGTCAGCCCAGCAGTTGATACGTCGTGAGTGCTTTTGCAGACGCATAAAAAAAGGCTGCCGAGGCAGCCTTTGATTCATCAGCGCATTATTTACTGCGCAGTATGCACAACCTTTACAGCGTCGGTCACGGCACTGCTTGGTACATAACCAATGATGTTGGGATTGCTGGATACCAGCTCGATCATCTCACTCACAGTGGCTTCGGACGGTTGAGTGCCTTTGCCTGTGAAGATCAGTTTCGACCAGTAGGCCTTGAGCTGCGACGAACTCTTGTCGAGCACTTTCGTCTCGAATTCTTCGCGTTCCGCAGCAGAAGACTCCAGGTTTACCGGAACAGCCTTCGCGCCGTTGCTGAAGGACTTTTCCTTGCCAAGGAATATTCGCTCGATGGCTGTGGCATCAACAGTCGCTGAGTTCGACGGATGAACAATCACAGACACTTCAGCAAAAGACACGGCAGCAAAAGTCGTCAGACACAGGGTAGTCAGTACTTGAATAGCTCTCATTGTCAACACCCCGTTAGAATACAAAGTCAAGGCCGACGGCAAAAATTTCTGCCTCGCGCTGTGGATTGTCGTCATCCATCACCGTGGTGTAGTCCGCCTTCAGGGCAACGGCGGCATCGAAGTCATATCTGACGCCGAAGATGTAGAACTCACTGTCTTCTACCTGAGCGTTCTGAAGCGCATTGACCCCCGCAACGAGACCCACCAGGCTGTCTGGCTGGAATCCTGGCGGCACCGCCGCGTTTACAGCAGAGGCCAACTGGTCAGCAGCATCAGTGCTGGCGTCGTTCTTGTCCTGGCCATAGGTAGCGTGGAAGGTATATTGACCGAATCTGTAACCGCCGGTGAAATACCAGGATTCCTGATCCGCAAGACTTGATTCGCTGAAGTTCTGATCGCTGTACTCGGCAAGGACGAACACATCGCCATTATCCCAACCAGCATACAAATCCCAGGTGAACACCTCGATATCGTCGTTCTTAAGATCACGAACGTCATTCGCGATGGCGCCGCTGATCAGACCCTGGGCCACCAGACCGTCCAGTGCGTCCTGACCAGCCTGATTTTGGCCGAACACGCCCTGTAGACGGGGGTCTGCCCCTAGAATGTCGTACGAGAGTTCAGGAATGTAGGCGAAGTTCGCGCCAAAGTTGAATTGCTGAAAGTTGAAATCGAGCGAAAGAATATGGCTCAACTGAATGTCTATCGTCGATGGGTTACCTCCGGTAGAAGGAACGAAATCATCGATTGTCGAACCGAGGATGTTGTACTGAAGATTGACTTCGAGATCCCCAGCATAGGTCTGATACGCTGCACCGACGCCGTCGCCGGAGGAGAACGGTACCGAGTATACGCCCTGCGGCAGTCTCAGCCATGGATAAGCATAACCGACATCCACGTAGCCGGAATATTTGTACTGCTTGAAGCGTTGGCGCCCGAAGAACAGCTTGAGGTTCGAAGTGGCTTCATAAGATAGATAGGCCCATTCAAAGGTTGGATCGTACTGATCTTCACCACGCGCCAGAATCTGAGCCGTGGCCGACCACTTTTCACTCAGACGAGAGCTGACCTGAACTGCGAAGCGCGATTCGTTCTGAAAATCGAATTCGTCATCGATGCCGTAGAGGTTTTCATCCTCGTCACTGGTCATGCTGCCAATGATCGAGCCGAAACCGTTGATGTCAATAGAGTTGACATCAAGCGCATGAGCGGTAAATGGCATTACCAACCCGACGCACAGTGAAAATGCAGGTAGTTTCATCGCATACCCTTGAGGTTGTAGAGATACAACTCAAGGTATAGCCATGGAACAGCCGCTAGTCAACTAAAGAGATGAAAAAATCCGGCATTTAAATCAGCGGTTTAGCAGCAAGATAACCGCTGTGTAATGTCTTGGTGACGCGCCTACAGCGCGTCTACACCCGTCTCGCCCGTTCTGATTCTGACGACCTGATCAAGCGACTGGACGAAAATCTTTCCGTCTCCAATCTTGCCTGTGTTGGCCGCCTTCGTGATCGCGTCGATGGCTGTGTCGACCTGATTATCGTCGACGGCAATCATCAGCTTGAGCTTGGGCAGAAAATCAACGACGTATTCTGCGCCGCGGTAAAGCTCTGTGTGGCCCTTTTGCCGTCCGAAGCCTTTGACCTCTTCGACAGTCAGGCCATTGACACCGATTTCCGAGAGATTGGTTCGGACATCATCCAGCTTGAACGGTTTAATGACAGCAATGATCATTTTCATGGTACGTAATGCTCTTGATCAGAATTAAATGAAGTGCCTGGTCAACCCCGAGAGGTGCTTAAAAGATTTCACATTGATCATGGCCTCTGACCGCAGTATAGCCCATGGCTGGACGCTGCCGTCAGGGGCCCCGCGCTCTGGAGCGGGTCCCCGTACTGTAATATATCAGCCCAGCTTCTTATTCTCACCCATATTAGGCGTTTCATCCTTGATATTTGCCTTGGTGATCTTGAAAAGCTGCACGAGCTTGCTCGAAGGTGAATCCCAGTATTGCGCAAGATAAGTATCAATCTTCAGCAGCGCCACATCCTGGCTGTTCTTGCCTTCAGGAAACCAGGCAGATACAACATCGTTCCAGTAGGTATCGATCGTGCTCTGATCGGTCACGAGCGTCGCCACACCTGATACCGACACGAAGGTCTTCTTCGAGGGATCACTGAACGCGACGTTGACTTCGCGATTGTGCAGAATCTCATCAACCTTGGTATCAGATCTGTGGGTGAAAAAATAAAGCGAACCGTTGAATTCGTCCTGCACCAGTTGCATCGGACGGCTTTGAAGAAAATCACCGTTCCAGTTGGCCAGCATCCCTGTACCGACGGGCTCGATCATTTTCCACAGCTTAGCGGTTTCGTCTTTTGAAAGCATAAAGGGTCTCCTTGTATTCAGTCTTTTGCGGGGGCTTTCAGACAAGCTTTGCCGCATCTCACTGTATGAGTACGCAGAAGACCGGGAATTGCGCTACCCGACCATAAGTCTCAGTTGAAGGGCCCTAGATTCGGCGCTCTGTGCGGCGCAGCGCAATCAGCAATTCGGCATCGGCGGGTGAGAGATGGCAGGTCCTGACCAGATCATCGGCGGTGGCCCCGGCATTAACGAGCTTTTCCGCTTCAGCGAGGTCGAATTGCCCATCGGTGGACGCGTGGTTCACCGACTGTTGCGACTGCTCACTCTTCTGCAAGCGCTGACTGAGCATGACAACGCGCCGGCCAACCCCTCGCTCGCCTTCAGCAAGAATCTGCAGTTTTTCCTGCTGCACCTCGACCTGGGATTGCAGACGCTGACAATCCCTGCGCACACGAACCAGATAAGCCAGTGTCAGAATTGAAAAACCAATGGCGACGATGGCAATGATCGAGATGACGAGCAGAACGCTGAACTGATGTCGAAGCAGTAATTCGCTCATTCAGGCGACCTGACGGGAAAACCTAGCCGCCCCATTCTTCATCCAGCATCAACTTTTCGAACTCGACGAGAATGATCAGCTCGCCATTCTTGTTGCAGACGCCGTGAATGAACTTGGCGCTCTCTTCGTTGCCCACATTCGGCGCTGATTCAATCTCTGACTGCCTCAGGTAGACGACCTCAGCGACCGAGTCGACGAGTATGCCCATGACTTGAGAATCAACCTCGATGACTACGATGCGACTGCTGTCGGAGACTTCCGACTGGGACAGTCCGAAGCGCTGGCGCGTGTCTATGACAGTGACGACGTTACCACGCAGGTTGATGATGCCCATGACATAGGAAGGAGACCCAGGTACGGGGGCAATTTCGGTATACCGAAGAACCTCCTGAATCTGCATCACATTGATGCCGTAGGTCTCATGATCCAACCTGAAGGTAACGTATTGCAGTACCGGATCGTCTGAAGCTTTGGCCTGTCCGCTGCTGGATGCCATAGTGTAGTCCTCTTTGTCTGGCAGCTGTTCGTGGCGCGCACAGCCTGCGGAAAATCCTGGAATGTCTGCATTGAGCATAGATCATCGAAGGCCAAATGCCAGAGCCCGCGGCTGGCTTCAGTCAGTGTGACCATTGCCTGCCGATGACTGCAGCAGCTGGTCGAGATAACGGTGCAACTGCTTGGGGTCAACGAGAATGCAAAGGTCACTGGCCAAGGTGCCGATGCACCAGGAGCGCGATGAGGAGGCGCCTGGTTTGCGCCACCGGATATCGGCCCGCTTCAGCTGGCGAACCTCAATGATCTCATGACAGGCAAGCGCCCAGCGACTCCCATACAATACGACCAGTCGCTGAATCGGTTCGGGCACCGCTGCACGCTGGTGGCCAGCGCTCCCTGAAAACAGGCTGAGCATGTCGACAACGCAGAGTCGCTCCCTGGGCATCTGCACGACGCCGAGTATCCAGCTCACCATACCAGGCAACTCATGTAAGGCATCACCGTAGTTATGCACACTGCTGATGCCGAGAAGCGGCAAGGCGAGTTTGAAAGGCCCAACACGAAACAGCAGGCTGTCGAAAGCGGACGGCAGGCCAGCATAATCGACCGATGGCTTGTCGGAGCTCACATGAACCGCGGGCAATGATTCGGCTTTTTCAGATGTCGCCTGAACCGGGGTGCGATCTGGCAAGACTGGTGCCGGCGCGTCCGCTTCCGGGGCCTCTGGCTCGACCGTCAACAGGTCCGCCAGGTAGTCCATCAGCTCCGCATCGCGGTGTTGACGGCTCATGTCAGCCCAGTGTCTTCGATAGTGCCGATAAGGTCCTGCAGCAGCCGGGTATAAGCCTTGACGCCATGTGTCGATGGGTCAAACAGCGATGGCACGAGACCCGCCTGACTGGCGTCCCTGAAGCGGGTATCGATCGGGATGGCATAACGCCACGCCGTCTCGGGATAATCATGCTTGATTCGACGGAGACTCTTGATCGAGGCGCCTGTCCTTCGGTCGAACATGGTAGGCACGATGATATAGGGCAGCAACCTTTTCTGACTTCGCATGACCATGGTCAGGGTATGCAGCATCCGTTCGAGGCCCATGAGCGCAAGAAACTCGGTTTGTACAGGAATCAGAATGCGTTCGCAGGCTGCCAGTGAATTGATGAGCAATACCCCGAGCACCGGAGTGTTATCAAGCAGAACGAAATCGAATTCATCGCGTAGATGACCCAGCGCTTTCCTGAGCACAAGACCCATGCCTTCGACGCCAGCGAGCTTTCGCTCCAGCGTAGCCTGCAGGGTAGAGGCCGGTAACAGCATGAGGCCCGGACAGGTCGTATCTCGCAGCAGCTGCGCAGGCAGATCCGCCGGCACTTCGCGGCGGCCGTCGGGATTCAGCACCGATGTGAAGATATCGTGCACGCTGCCCTGAAGCGTATCCGGATCATGACCAAAATAGGAAGTGAGCGAGCCCTGTGGATCAAGATCCACGAGCAGCACTCGCTTGCCCTGCCCGGCCAACAGCCCACCGAGGGCAACAGCGGTCGTAGTCTTGCCTACACCGCCCTTTTGATTGGCAATGGTAATGACTTGCATGCGTGATCTGCACTTCCCGCAGGAGTGAGTGAGCTATTCCGCCGGTGTGCGACGGATGAACTGGCGGACCTTGTCGGATTTTGCAACGAGTATGACAACCCGGCGATTACGGGCCCGCCCTGCCGGCGTCTCGTTATCGGCCAGGGGCTGATATTCACCATAACCGACTGCGGCAACCTGTTGAGGCCCTACTCCTCCCATTATCAACAAGCGTGCCATTGCCGCCGCACGCGCTGCCGATAGTTCCCAGTTCGACGGGTAAACGCTTGATCGTATGGGAATATTATCGGTAAATCCCTCGACGACTATCGCGTTTGAATAGTCCTTGAGAATCTCCGAGATACTGTCAACCAGGGTAAAAGCGGCATTGACCGGCAAGGCATCACCGCTGGTGAAGAGCAGATTGTTCCGTAACGACAGTTCTATCCATTCATCAGTCACCTCGACTGTGACCAGACCCTGGCCGATGAGGGTTTTCAGTTTGCTTTCGAAGCGTCTCGAAATGTCTTTGAGTCGGCCGTCTGCATCGCTGTGCAGTGTAGTCCCTTCGTCGCGGTCGGGTTGGTCGAAAGGCAGCAGATTGGGAACGTCGGTCTGGGGTTGAGCCGCCGACTCTTCACCGATCTGGATAGGCTTGATGGATCGCTGGGTGGCACTGAACACGCCATCGAGTGTCTGCGACAATATCTTGTACTTGCCATCGTTGACCGATGAGACCGAATACATCACCACGAAGAACGCAAACAACAAGGTAATGAAGTCGGCATACGACACCAGCCAGCGCTCATGATTCTCTGGCGGATCGGGACGCTTCTGTCTCTGCCGCCTCACAGGGCCAACCTAGGCTGACTCATAGCTCTGCAGCTTCATTTCAATGGCCCTGGGATTCTCTCCTTCCGCGATCGCAACGACGCCTTCGAGCAGCATCTCGCGATATTGGGTCTTGCTGTGTACCAGACTCTTGAGTTTGCTGGCCACGGGAAAGAACAACAGGTTGGCCAAAGCCACACCGTAAATGGTAGCGACGAAGGCCGTCGCTATACCCGGGCCAAGTTTGGAGGGGTCTGCCAGATTCTGCATGACATGGACGAGCCCCAGAACCGCGCCCAGGATACCGAGCGTAGGCGCATAGCCGCCCATCGCGTCGTACACCCTTGCAGCATCCAGATCGACCTTTTCGAAATTGTCGAGCTCGAGTTCGAGTACCGAGCGGATCACCTCGGGCTCGGCGCCATCTACGAGTAGCTGAAGCCCCTTGCGTGAAAACGGATCAGGCTCGGATTCGGCGATGCCTTCAAGCCCGAGGAGACCTTCCTTGCGCGCGATGTTGCTCCAGCCGACAACTTGCTCGATACCTACCGTGAAATCCGGTTTCGGTGGCCTGATGATCCAGACCAACTGACGACAGGCATTTTTCAGAACTTTGCCGGAGTGCTGTATGACAATTGCACCGAGGGTGCCGCCAATGACGATAAGGGCAGCCGGTGCGTTGACCAGGGCAGCCAGGTGACCACCTTCAATATAGTTGCCGCCAATCACTGCGACCAGCGCAATGATAATGCCGACAATGCTCAGCACGTCCGTCCGGCTGTGCATGCTCAGCTCGCAAACATCTGGTTCAGGAGAACGGGGAACTTGAGCAGGTCAAGTGAGCAATCCGAAAGTCCCGCCCTGTCCACGGCCTGAGGCATGCCATAAATCACGCAGCTGGCTTCGTCCTGGGTCATGATCACGGCGCCGCGGGATTTGAGCAGTCTGGCGCCCTCGAGACCATCCTGCCCCATGCCAGTCAGCACGATGCCCAGCACTTTGCCGTCAAAGGCTTTTGCCGCGGAACCAAAAGTGATGTCGACGCAGGGCTTGTAATTGATACGCTCATCGCCAGCAATGATTCTGGCGATCACCTGCGATCCGCTGCGCTCGAGAAAGGTCTGCATACCGCCCGGCGCGATGTAGACGCAGCCGTTCTTCAGCACCTGACCATCCTCGATCTGCGCAACGCTCAACGCAGACAGCTTGTTCAGCCGTTCGGCGAATGCCGGTGTGAAAGTGGACGGCATATGCTGCACCAGCACCACGGGACGACTGAACCCCGGCTTGAGCTCACTCACGACTTTCTGCAGTGCGATCGGTCCACCTGTCGATGTGCCGATGAGTACGATACCAGCCTGCCGTGCGCGTTCGAAGGTGCTGCGATCTAGGCTGCCGTTCTTTTCCAAGGGGCCGCGTTCGGTCGATCCCCGCTCAACCGGAACGCGTTCTGGCTTTGGTCTTTCGGTGATGCTGGCACGCTCGTGCGCAGGCGGCGCAGGTCTGAAAGGCGCAATTTTGGGAGCGGTGGAGACGGGTACAGGTTCAGGCGAGGCTTGTGCTGCAGGCCTCGCCGTACCAGTAATTCGCCCGGATTTTACGGGTGGGGCTGCAGTCGCACCATCAGCCAGACCTGTTTTGCGGGCCAGCCCCTTGATACGGACGCTCAGCAGCTTGGCAAGGTTTGCAGAATTGGAAGTCAGATCCTCGAAGCTCTTTGGCAGAAAATCTACCGCACCCGCTTCGAGGGCGTCGAAGGTGACTCTTGCACCCTCGTAGGTCAGTGAAGAAAACATGAGAATGGGAACAGGTCGTTCGGCCATGATCAGCCTGACGGCAGAGATACCATCCATGACCGGCATCTCATAGTCCATGGTGATGACATCGGGCTTCAGATTGCGGGCCATCTCAACGCCCATGGCCCCGTGCTCGGCAATACCGACCACCTGAATATCAGGATCCTGGCTCAACAGGCTCTTGAGCCGGTTTCTGAAGAAGGCTGAGTCGTCACATATGAGAAGTTTAACTGCCATCTGAAACCACTTTAGCCAGCTGATGCCTTGAGGACACCATCTGGCTGATCATCCGGCTCGTCCGCGTCTATGGCCGCAAATTTCGGCCTGATATAACTCTTGCTCTGCTTCGAATACCGGCCCAACAGGCTCGGAATATCCAGGATGAGTGCGATTCTTCCGTCACCTGTGATCGTAGCGCCCGCCATACCTGCGGTACCGTGTAGCATCTTGCCAAGGGGCTTGATGACCACTTCTTCCTGCCCGACCAACTGGTCAACGACTAGTCCAACCCTGCGGGTGCCAACGGCCACGATGACCACATGGCCACTGCGAGCTGGCGGCTGACTGAGTGAGGACGGTACCAGCCAACGCTTGATATGGAACAGCGGGAAGACCTTCTCGCGCACTACTACGCACTCCTGCCCATCGACGATGTTCGTCTTGGTCAGATCGAGGTGGAAAATCTCGACCACGCTCACCAGCGGGAAAGCGAAAGCCTGTTGGTCCAGCATGACCATCAGCGTTGGCATGATCGCCAGCGTCAATGGCACCTTGATGATGATGCGGCTGCCCTTACCCAACTCGGATTCGACCTGCAGTGTGCCGTTGAGCTGGGTGATCTTGGTCTTGACCACGTCCATGCCAACACCACGACCGGACACATCGGAAATTTCAGTCTTGGTCGAAAAACCTGGCGCAAAAATCAGGTTGAACGCTTCATTATCGCTCAGACGCTCTGCAGCGTCCTCGTCGTAGATGCTTTTCTCGACTGCCTTGCGCCTCAGCACGTGAGGATCCATGCCACCGCCATCGTCTTCGATGAACAGGAGAATGTGATCACCTTCCTGCTGGGCGGATAACAACACCCGGCCAATTCTTGGCTTGCCTGCAGCCTCTCTCACCTCAGGGCGCTCGATACCGTGATCGACCGCATTTCTGACCAGGTGGACGAGCGGGTCCGACAGGGCCTCGACGAGATTCTTGTCGAGATCGGTTTCTTCTCCCTTGAGCTCGAGGTTGATTTCCTTCTTCAATTGACGCGCCAGATCGCGCACGACTCGCGGGAAGCGGCCGAAGACCTTCTTGATCGGCTGCATACGCGTCTGCATGACAGCCGACTGAAGATCGCTGGTCACGACATCGAGGTTGGATACCGCCTTGGTCATGCTCTCATGAGCCAGCTCTTCACCGAGCCGTTTGAGCCGGTTGCGGACAAGCACGAGCTCGCCCACCATGTTCATGATGTCATCAAGCCGCTTGGTATCGACTCGGACAGTGGTTTCGGTCGCGATTCCACCGCTGTCCTTAGGTGCTGCCTTGGCAGCAGCTTGGGTCGCTGGCGATCTTGCACTGTCGCCATCATCATCCGTGTCAATCGCTGCTGGCCTGGCGGCCACTGCAGGTTTTGGTGCTGGCGCCGTCTGCGGTTTCGCAGCCGCAGCCTTGGCTACCGGCGCTTGCGCAGCTGGGGCCCTGGCAGCCGTTGGCTTGGCAGATTTTGCACCCGACGCTGACTTACCTGCTCCATGCAGTTCATCCAGCAGCTTTTCAAATTCATCATCAGTGATCAGATCGCTATTGGCCGCCGCAGGCGCTTGTGAATCATTCGGCTTCGCGACGTCACCGCTGGCAGCTGCAGGAGCGGCCTTGAACTTGCCCTTGCCGTGCAGGTCGTCCAGCAGAGCCTCGAACTCATCGTCAGTTATTTCGTCGTTACTGCTGCCAGATTTCTCGGGCTGCTTCGCAGCAGCCTTGTCGGCTTTAGCTGGCTTTTCGGCTGTCTTCGCAGCGTTCTTTTCCGGTTTGGCAGTCGAGGCGGCTTTATCGGCAGAAAATTTTCCTGCGCCGTGCAGCTGATCGAGCAGGTTTTCGAATTCGTCGTCGGTAATCTCGTCGCTGTTACTGGCCTTGGGCTCGACAGCTTTGCCAGTAGCCGGTTCTGCAGCTGCACTGGCATGCTGAGAGCTCTGCTCGGAATCCAGCGCATCAAGCAGGGTTTCGTATTCTTCATCAGAAATTTCGTCGCCGGGCGCACCCTTCACTGCAGACTTGGTGGACGCTTCCTCAACGACGGCGGACTGCTCGAGTTCTGCGGCACGCGCCTCTTCACTCGGCCCATCTTCGAGCAGAGCCGCAAGGCCCTGGATCAGAGCCGGATCGGCTGGCTGCGGGGCTTCGCCGCGCTTGACCTGGTCAAACATTTCATTTACGGCGTCGAGCGCCTGCAGAACGACGTCCATGACCTCAGAGTTGACTGACAACAAGCCGTTGCGAAGATGGTCAAATACGTTTTCAGCTACGTGACAGCATTCAACCAGCGCATCGAGCTGCAGAAAGCCAGCACCGCCCTTGACGGTATGGAAGCCACGAAATATGGCGTTAAGCAGTTCCTTGTCGTCAGGGTTCCGCTCGAGCTCGACGAGTTGCTCGCCGAGCGCTTCGAGTATCTCTCCAGCTTCAACCAGGAAATCCTGAAGGATTTCGTCGTCAGCATCAAAGCTCATTCAAAAAGCTCCTAAAAACCCAGACTGGATAGCAGATCGTCGACGTCGTCCTGATTACTGACGACATCTGCGGATTTTGCGGATCCGGTGTTGATTTGCGGACCGTGCCCTTTCATATCCTGGGAGTGCGCCTTGTCAGCATCATAAAGCCCATGATCAACGCCGGTAATCTTGTCCACCTGGCCAGCCATAGCCACAAGCTTGACGAGATTGACCTCCACATCGGTGATGAGCGCAGTCACCTTCTTGATGACCTGACCAGTCAGATCCTGGAAGTCCTGAGTCAGCAATATGTCTGAAAGATTGGTATAGATTCGGTCACTCTTGCTTTCCAGATCCACGAAAAAATGGTCGATGCGCTTGTAGAGTTCCCTGAATTCGGACGGATCCATTTCACGACGGCGAAGACGCTCCCAGGCGTTCTTCAGCTCATGAGCTTCCTGCTTTACCGTGGTGGCCAGCGGCATGGTTTCTTCTACCAGGTCCATCGTGCGATTGGCCGCTTCGTCGGTCTTGGTCACTACATAAGCCAGGCGGTCAGACGCATCCGAGATGGTCGAAATTTCCTGGCTCTTCTGATTGTTTATATCAATATGGAAATTACGGATGGCATCGTGCAAGGTCCGCGTCAGCTTGCCGACTTCCAGATACAGGGTTCTGTCACGGGTATCGTTGAGCTGCCCGATCACCTTCATGGCGCCATCCATATCACCAGCCGACACCCGCTCCATGAGCGAGTTCGCCTGCTGACTCAGAGTATCGTCAATATCCGGGTTCGCCATGATGTCTGCTACCTCACTATGTCTGCGGAGCCGGCCGGCGTTATTCGATGCGCTCAAAAATCTTCTCGATCTTCTCTTTCAGCACGGCCGCAGTGAAAGGCTTGACCACATAGCCGTTGACCCCGGCCTGAGCCGCCGCAACAATCTGGTCGCGCTTTGCTTCCGCAGTCACCATGAGTACCGGCAGTGACTTCAGGTTCTCGTCTGCCCGGACATGCCCGAGCAGTTCGATCCCAGTCATCCCAGGCATGTTCCAGTCGGTCACCAGAAAATCGAACTTGCCGGTTTTCAGCATCGGAAGCGCCGTCTGCCCGTCGTCGGCTTCTTCAGTGTTGGTGAAGCCGAGGTCGCGCAGCAGATTCTTTATGATCCGTCGCATTGTTGAGAAATCATCGACCACGAGGATCTTCATGTTCTTGTCCAAGGTTACCTCCACGAAGGCGTTTAAGGACGGTAAGCAGGATTCAACCGGACTCGACCAGCTCGGAAGAGTTGTCTGAAAAGTTATACCTCAGTCTAGTCTGCAAACGCAGACTATCCAGTTTTGATCACGGATTTCTGACGGTGTCGGAGAAGCGCCGAAAGCAGCTCCCGAAGCTAGCGTTGACTGACCCTGCTTTTGATGCGGTGAACCGCCTGAGAAAGGATCTGACTGACCCTCGACTCGCTGATTTCAAGCACTTGCCCAATCTCCTTCAGATTCAGCTCTTCGTCGTAATATAATGAGACCACGAGCTTTTCCCTTTCTGGCAGCGCATCGATGACCTTGCTGAGCAATGTCAGCATCTGCTCGCGCTGCACCTGAGCGTGTGGCGTCGCATCTTCGTCATCAGCGAAATCGACAGCCTGCTCGCTGTTTGCCTGCATTTCATCAATGCTGAATACATGGCCGGTGGCTGAGTCCGCCAGACTGGCGTGATACTCTTCTACGCTGATATCGAGAACGGTCGCGATCTCCTGATCATTGGCATCGCGACCGAGACGGGCTTCAAGCTTGCGAATGGCTTCACTGATCTCGCGCGATCGACGGTGGACGGAGCGTGGCACCCAGTCGTTTCGACGCACCTCATCCATCATGGCACCGCGAATGCGGATACCCGCAAAAGTTTCGAAACTGGCACCCTGGCTACTGTCATAGCGCTGAAAGGCTTCGATCAGACCCATCATGCCAACCTGAAGCAGGTCATCGAACTGGACGTGACCCGGTAGCCGGCCAAGCAGATGATGGCCGATCCGTTTCACCAGCGCGCCATGCTGTGCGAACAGCGCGCTGTACTTATCCGAGGCCGGGGCCTGATACATGCCTGTGATCCATCAATGGGTACGTCACCGCTCAGGCCTGAACCAGGCGCTCGATGAAGAATTCAAGATTACCGCGAGGGGTCGTTGGCAAGGGCCAGTTGTCGACTTTCTGCGCCAGCTCCCTGAACGCGATCGAGGCCTTGGCACGAGGATAGGCTTCGAATACCGGGCGTTGTCGCTGCACTGCCTTGCGCACGGCTTCATCGAAGGGAATGCTGCCAACGTACTGCAGAGCGACCTCCAGAAAGCGCTCGGTCACTCGGGTCAGCTTGCCGAAGAGGTGACGGCCTTCCTGTTCCGAACGGACCATATTGGCCAGGATTCTGAAGCGGTGCATATCGTAGTCGCGGTTCAGGAGCTTCATCAACGCGTAGGCATCGGTGATTGAAGTCGGTTCGTCAGTAACGACGAAAATGGCTTCCTGTGCAGCACGCACGAAGGCCAGTACGCTTTCCGAAATACCGGCTGCTGTATCGATGATGAGCACGTCGAGATCGTCGCTGATCTCGCTGAAGGCAGAAATCAGGCCTGCGTGTTGCATGGGCGATAGATGGGTCAGGTACTGGGTGCCGGATGAGGCCGGCACGATGCGCATACCCATTGGTCCCTCGACCATGATTTCCGCAAGAGTGCGCTCTCCCGAGAGCACATCCGCAATATTATGTTTCGCCGTGAGACCGAGCAGTACGTCGAGATTTGCCAAACCGAGGTCGGCATCGAGCAGCACGACCCGTCGACCCAGTGCAGTCAGGGCGAGTCCGAGATTGATCGAGACGTTGCTTTTGCCAACGCCACCCTTTCCCCCGGTAACGGCGATGACCTGTACTGAGTTCGGTCTGCTCATATTGCGTTCTGTCTTCCCATCGGGTCACCGGTTTTCAGCTGACGAGACCGATGGTATGCCTGCTTGATGAGGCTCGGTCCTGTCGCTTTATGCAAGTGATTGATTATTGACTGTCCATCAGCATAGTAGGTGATTGGCAAATTGTTTTGTATGGCTAATTCGATCACCTCGCCGAGCTCTGCTGCTTCATCGACCTTGGTCACCATCAGTACCTTCGGGCGCAACTGACTGTAGTAATGATAGGTGGATTTCACGATCTTGCTATGCTGGGTCGCTGAAACTGCGAGAACGGTATGGACATGCGCCGAGCTCTGCTCCAGCTGGTACAGCTCGTTGAACTGCGCCTTGGCGTTGGGATCTGCCGGGCTCAGCCCCGCTGTGTCGACCAGGACCAGCTGCTTGTTGCTGAAGCGTTGAAGTGCGTCTCCCAGGCTCTCGTCCGGTCTTACGACATCCACTGTGATCTTCATCAGACGCCCGTAGGCGCGCAGCTGTTCCGCTGCACCGACCCGATAGCGATCGACACTGAGAATACCCACCTCGCCTGCCCTGCCAGCCTTCGCCAGCAATGCAGCCATCTTGGCGATCGTGGTGGTTTTACCTGTACCGGATGCCCCAACGAAGACGTAGACGCCAGTGGCTTCGTCCACCTTGAAGTCTGCCGTGGGGATCATGCCAGCGATATGCTTCATGAGATGTTCAAGCGATAAGCTGGAGCCAGTAGCGCTGGTCGCCAGGGCACTTTTGAGCACGGTATCGGTATAGTCGGTCGAAAAACCCATATCGCTGAGTTTTACCGCCAGTGGATGGCGCTGCTCCGGGCGCTGGCTGCCCAGCTGCATCCACTCCGTGAGACGGACGATCTGCTGCTGCATTTCCTTGAGCACTTCAGACTGTGCCGCAGAGGCCTGTGCATTTAAGGAGGACGCTGAGTGCCCGGCATGGCGGGTGGTGTCGTTATGACGTGCACCGGCATTGCCGCCCTGCCAGCGAGCGGGCTGAGCGGCTGGACGCTGTGCCTGGTGGCCATGCTCCTGGTGACGACGGATTTGCTCGGATCGATGCTGCGCGAAGTCCGGCTGACTCTGAGCGAAGGCGGGTTCCGGCTGGCGGGCCTGGCGCTGCTGTTCAAACTGTGGGCGGGTATCCTGGCGGCGTGCAACAGGCTGCTGTGCTGGTGCTTCGACAGGCTGCATACTGTCAGGCTCATCGATACCAACGATGACCTGAACACCACTTGCTGTCCGCGAGGTGCCGAGAATCGAGGCGTCCTCGCCCAGTTCGTCACGAATCCGCTTCAATGCAAGCTGCATGGTCGCTGCTTCAAACGTCATCTGTTTCATCTCGATTCCTCTCAACCCCAAAGTAAACACGTGTGCGTCAAAATATGGTCACTGTTTGTCTTCGACCGCCTCCTCATCAACCGGAAACCGTCGCTACGATCGTAATCTGTTTGCTCTCTGGTATTTCTTGGTAAGACAGGACATGTACCCGATCTACCGCCAGTCGCACGAAGCGTGCAATCGCTGGACGCAGCGCCTGCGACACCAGCAGCAGCGCAGGTTTGCCGAGCATCTCCTGACGCTGGGCGGCATCACGAAGAGAGGTCTGCAACTTCTCCATCATGCCTGGCTCGAGCAGGAGACCAATGTCTTCCCCGGCCTGTGACTGCTGTGTCTGCTGCAGTGACTTAAGCAACAACTGTTCCAGGGCAGGATCCAGCGTGATGACCGGCAACTCGTTCTCCTGGCCGATGATGTTCTGCACGATCATGCGGCGCAGAGCAACCCGTACATGGCTGGTGAGTTGGCCGGCATCCTGGGTCTTCGGAGAGATACCAATGATGGCTTCGGCAATACTGCGCATGTCCCGAATGGCCACGTCTTCACGCAGCAACTGCTGCAGCACTTTCAGCAGCAGGCTGACGGATACCGTGCTGGGCACGAGCTCTTCCGCCAGCTTTTCGGAATGCTTGCCGAGCTGTTCGAGCCAGTTCTGCACGTCTTCATGACCCAGCAGTTCGTGAGCATGCTTGCTGAGAATCTGATTGAGATGGGTGGCGACTACGGTGCTGGCATCGACCACGGTATAACCCAGAGTCTGTGCCTGCTCTTTCTTGGAGGTGTCGATCCAGATGGCCTCAAGGCCAAATGCAGGATCAGTCGTCTGAATACCATCAAGCTTACCGAAGACCTGGCCGGGATTGATCGCCATTTCACGATCAGGGTGAATATCAGCCTCGGCGATGGTGACGCCCATCAGGGTGATGCGGTAGGTGTTCGGCATCAGGTCGAGGTTGTCGCGAATGTGTACCGATGGCATGAGGAAGCCAAGCTCCTGGCTCAACTTCTTGCGCACGCCCTTGATGCGTCCGAGCAACTGGCCGCCCTGCGATTTATCCACCAGCGGTATGAGACGGTAGCCCACTTCGAGACCGACGATATCGACCTGGCTCACATCATCCCAGCCAAGCTCCTTGGTATCGTTGACCGCGCCCTGACTCGCGCCTGGCAGTGCAGGCTGATCCATACGACCGACCGGGCCGGACTGGGCTGGCGCGCCTGCTTTTGTCAGACGCTGGGCACCATCGGCGGGCAGCTCGTCGACCAACTCCGCATCCTGCGACTTCTTCCAGTTCATGTAGGTGATGCCACCGCCGAGCGCTGCAAGTGACAGGAACGCGAAGTGTGGCATCCCTGGGATGACACCCATGATGAAGAGGATGGCTGAGGAGATACCTAGCGCCTTCACCGAACCGAAGAGCTGCTTGAAGATCTGCCCACCCATATCCTGGCTGGCACTGACGCGGGTCACCATGATGGCCGCTGCCACTGAGAGCAAGAGTGAAGGAATCTGGGCGACCAGACCATCACCGATCGTCAGCAGTGCATACACCTGCATCGCATCAGTGAAGGTGAGATCGTGTTGTATCATGCCGATGCCGACGCCACCGAGCAGGTTGATGACGAGAATCAGGATACCGGCGACGGCATCACCCTTGACGAATTTTGAAGCACCATCCATCGAGCCATAAAAATCGGCTTCTGTGGCGATGTCTGCACGACGCTTCTTGGCTTCGTCCGCTTCGATCAGACCTGCGTTGAGATCGGCATCGATAGCCATCTGTTTGCCGGGCATGGCATCAAGGGTAAAGCGGGCACTGACTTCCGAAACGCGACCGGCACCTTTGGTGACAACGGCGAAGTTGATGATCATCAGGATGGCAAAGACGATCAGACCAACCGCGTAATTACCACCAATCAGCACTTCTCCAAAAGCCTGTATGACCTTTCCTGCAGCGTCTCCGCCCTCGTGGCCTTCCAGCAGGACGATACGCGTGGAGGCGACGTTCAACGCCAGGCGCAGCAGCGTCGTGACCAGCAGCACGGTTGGAAAAACCGGGAAATCCATGGGTCTCATGGCGTAGACACACACGAGCAGCACAACCAGCGAGAGCAGGATGTTGAAGGTAAACAGAACATCGAGCAGGAAGGCCGGCACCGGCAGCGTCATCATCGCCAGCAGCGCCATCAGCAGGACGGGTATACCCAGCCCGCCGTGCTGTAGCGCCTTTAACTGGCCGAAGTTGAGGGTTGCCGACATGTTCGCTGTAGTCCTCCAGGACAAAATATTGACGACGGGTGTCGCCTGGAGGTGTACTCAGCAATAATCGTTCCCGCTTTCGCAGAAGCCTTTGCTAACGCCGGGCCTAGCCTGCCGGACCAGATTGACCACGCTTTTCACGGCGCAACTTTGACGCCTTGTCTTCGGGCCGTGGTGCTGGCGCCTCAAGGTCGCTGGGCGCATCGCTCGCCCTCACCGGCGGCAGCTTGTCCTGCCAATCCAGCCACTGCTCCCTGGGCTTGTCGGCCAGCGCGAAGGCAGCATTCTGTTTGACGGGTTCCGCCCCGCTTCCAGGCGGCGTGAAGAAGGCAACGCCTCCGGTGAGCAGACTCTCGACAGACTCGCTTTCGATACTCAGGCCGGACACGAGACCGGCCTCCAGCTTGAAGCCACTCGCATTCCAGAATCGGGTGCTGCTATTGACCAACGACTGCCATTGACGATCGATATTGATGAAGATTTCCACACGATCGGCCTCGGGAGAGAGCCTCGTACCCAGTACTTCGCCAACTCTCACCTGGCGGTAAGTGACCGCGGTGCCAGATTTGAGCGAGCCTCTCGAAGGCGCGTGGAGCACCAGATTCAGGCCGGTGGCCCGTCGTCTCGCGGGGGGCGCCTTGTCGAGCAGCCGATAGTGTCTGGAGTCGAGCTCTGCATCCGACGTGGCTTCCGTGTTCACACCAGTCATTCCAATGCCACCCTGCACCAGCGACACCAGTGGTCCGGTCTGCAGCTCAAATCCGTCCGCCCCCGAGCTGAACTCGACCGGGTTCATGCGAAAGAATCTGGTCCGCTCTCCAACGAGATAGGCATACTGCGGGTCAATTCTCACCAGCAATTCGAGCGCAGTGGCGTCTTCCAGCAAGTCGACCCGTTCGACGGTTCCCACAGACAGAGACTTGTAGTACACCGCAGACCCCGTATTGATGGACCCGAGTGACTGGGCAGTCAATTTCAGCCACAGCCCATCCCCGGTCGTTTCTTCCGGAGGCGGCGGCAGGCGCAGCCCTTCGAAGCTCAGTTTGCGCTCGCCCTCGCCTGGCTGAATGCCGATGTAATTGCCCGTCAATACGGTATCCAGACCAGAGACGCCGGCCAGGGAGATGCGGGGTTTCACGATCCAGAATCGTGTACCCTCATTCAGGAGACGCTCCGAGTCATGCTCCATATTGATGGTCACCAGGAAATTCTGCAGGTCCGCACTCAGTTTGATGTCGGCGACCCGTCCGAGGCTCATCCCGCGATACCTCACTTCCGTCTTGCCTTCCACCAGGCCATCGGCCGTTTCGAAAGTGACCTCTACGGGTATGCTGGCTTCAAGCCACGCCCTTACGCCCAGCCATGCCGCTATCAATAGTGCAATGGCTGGCACCAGCCAGACGGCGGAGATGCCCCGGGCCCTGACTTCCGGCGCATGGGCCTGCTCACTCAAGTGCGTATCGTGTTCTGTCATTGAATCAGTATTCCCTGTTCGTTCTGTCCCAGAGCAGCCTGGGATCGAATGAGCCTGCCGCGAACATGGTCAACACGACCATGGCGGCGAAGGCAGTGGCGCCCGAACCGGCTTCGATCGTCGCAATCTGTCCCAGCTGGACCAACGCGACCAGAAGGGCTACCACAAAGACGTCCAGCATCGACCAGCGACCGAAAAAGTCGATGACACGATATAGCTTCAGCTGCTTGCCGTGGGCGCTGTCGCTACCTTGCCCCCGCACTCTGTAGAGGAGATAGAACAGGCCGAGGATCTTGCCGAGCGGCACGATGAAACTCGCAAAGAAGACGATGGCTGCGATTGGCCATGCCCCGTGCTGCAGCAGAAGAATAACGCCAGACAGGATGGTGTCTGGCGCCCCTTTGCCGAAATAGCTCACCGTCATGATCGGCAGCGCATTCGCCGGAATGAACATGATCGTTGCCGCGATGGTCAGTGCCAACGTTCGTTCGAAGCTGCCCGGTATGCGCGTATGTATCTTTGCCCTGCAGCGGAGGCATCGCTCAGCCTTTCCCGAATTCAGCCGGCCACAACAATGACAGCGGGTAAGACCCTGATCCATTGCTTTCAGCCATCTGCTCATGCCAGGCCTACCTGCCTGGCGATCAAGCGCCAGAACGTGACGTCATCCGAGACGATGGTCAGAAGAACTGAACACAACAGCAGGCCGCTAAAGCACAGTAGACCTGCGCCGGGAATGAGTGCGGCCATATCGGCAAGCTTGAAGCCTGCGACAAGAATTCCGAGCATGAATACGGCCGTCATGTCCCACTCCGTCAACCAGTGCAGTTGCCTGAACGCCGTCCTCAACGCGGAGCTATCGGGCGTGTTGTGCACGAATATGCTGCCAGCGCAAAGCGCACAGAGCAAAAACCGGCATAGTGGCAGTATCATACAGAACAGCAGGAGCAGTGCGGCCAGCAAGGTCTGCCCATCGCGAAACAGAGCCAGACCGGATTCCAGAAGACTGGTAGCAGATCGATACCCGCCCGCTTCCAGCATCAACAGAGGAAGAAAACTCGCCGGTACGAAAAGAATCAGGCCCGCCAGAGAGACGGCAAGGACCTTTTCGGCCGCCTGCTCAGCAGCCTTGGCTACGACTTGCCGACAGCGTGGACAGACCAGGGCGTGATTACTCGGTCGGGTGGGCAACTGCAGCAGGAGATCGCAGTATTGGCATGCCGTGAGATCATGGGCGGCCGAGGTGCCATGGCTGATCACCCGAGCCTCTGTTTCGCGGACACGCTTCACGGTCACGCAGCGGTCTGGTTGCGGCCAGCATGTTTGGCCTTATAGAGCATGGTATCGGCGGCGATGATGCCCTCATGCAGAATCTGTTCAGGCGCTGGCGTCTCCGAGTCAATCACAACTGAGCTGACACCGAAGCTCATGGTCAGCCCCTTTCCAGGGGGAAGCCCTTCTGGCGCCAGTTCCGTGACACGGAGCCTCACACGCTCTGCGATAGCGATGGCATCTTCGAGCTGGGTATCCGGCAGTACGATCAGGTATTCCTCCCCGCCGTAACGAATGATGTGGTCATCAGGACGCGCAACGGCCCGCTGCATGGCAACTGCCACAGATCTGATGCAGTGGTCTCCGGTCTCGTGACCGTACTGGTCATTGATTGGCTTGAAGTGATCGATATCTCCGATAATGATACTGACTTCCCGCTGAACCGGCTGCGAGCTTGCATGAGCCGAACGTTTCAGACCTGCGGACAGAGTGGCAAACAGCTCCGCCAGATAGCGGCGATTGTGCAAACCGGTCAAGGCATCAATACGAGCCAGGGCTGTGAGTTGTTCATTGGCGGCTTCGAGTTCTCGCGTAGTCCGTTCGAGATCATTGGTTCGTCTTTGCACTTCAGTTTCGAGGCGATCGCTGGCGCGCCGGGCTGTTGTGGCAATCAGCTCCTGAGCAATTCGCAATTCGCGCTCCTGTTCGGTCTGCTTCTGTTGGGCAAACAAGAGCTGGTTACGCGTCTGGTTATATCTGGTCACCATAGCCATCGAGGCAAGAACAATTTCGGCACAGAGCCCCAACAGCAGGCTGTTCTCTGTGAAAGCGCTGGGCTCTATAAGCCCGAAGCGACTCGCAATGAAGGTGAGTCCGCCTAGAATGTAGGCGGTCCAGCCAAGCAGAAGATAGCGTGCCGTTCTGGAGCCTGTGGCGGCTCGCATCAACGAGATACTGAAGATGACGCCTACAGCCACCACGCTCAGCCCCAGACTCAGCAAGAGGGTAACATTACCCGGCGCAACAGCGCAGATGACGCTGACCACACCGGACACAATGGCCGTAATCTGCAGTAGCCGCGCCTGCTGCCCTCCCAGCCTGTCGATTCGTAGCAGGTGGTAAACGAAAATGGCGCTGGCCACGACCGTCAGGCTGATCGATACCGGAATGAGCAGGTTGTTGATCACGGGAAAATCAGACAACAGGTACTGAAACAGGAGGCCCTTCTGCAGGAGCATCAGTAACAGATTGCTCGCTACGAAAATACAATAGTTTCGCTGGTTCCTGTCTCGAGATCCTATATAGAGAATCGTGTGGTAGAGCAGCATGATCAGCAACAGACCGAAAGCCAGCCCGAGAATCAGTGACTCTTGTTGCTCGGCGGCAACGAATTGGGGTAGAGGCTGGAGTGACCAGGGCAATTGCAGACTATCCGTTCCCGCCATACGCACGTATATTCGATCGTTTTTCGTATCATCGAATTTGAGCGGGAAGCTGAAGCCACGGGTTGGCAGAGGTCGGTGTGAAAATGCCAGTAAATCACCAGTTTTGACTGCGTAGACCGGTATCAGGCCAGCATCAGGATGCAAACGATACTGATGTAATTCCAGCGTATCGATCAAGGCATACGGTACCCAGAAAATCTGCTCTTCCGCTTGTTGTAGCGGCAGATCTATCCGTATCCAATAGCTCGACGTGGAAAATCCAAAGGCGGGAGTCGCAGTCTCCAGTGGCTGCCAATCAAGCGGAGTCAGTCCACTGCCACTGTCTGCAGCTATGAGATCATCGATCTTCAGCTGCGATTCGGTATCCTTGATATAGTGCGTCTGGGTGGCTCTGGCCTCAGACAGTGCCAGTAAACAGAAGACGAATAACAGCCGCGCCAACGGCCTCACCAAAGCAGTGATTGAGCGCAGAATTGGGGTGTGACTTGGTGAACGGCAAGAACTCGGCACAAGTGCATCAGAACCTGATGTAAAAGCTAACTTTAGTTCAGCCCGGAAGGCTCTGCCAGCTTGGCGGCGAGCCATGTATCAGCTTAAATGGTCTGCAAGGACCTTTTGTTATCCACTCTCAACAGGATTTAAAATGTGGCCGGAGTCAGTTTACTAGCCCTCCTAGATGACATTACCACCTTGCTCGACGACGTCAGTCTGATGACCAAGGTGGCTACCAAGAAAACCGCCGGCGTGCTCGGTGATGATCTTGCGCTCAACGCACAGCAGGTCAGCGGGGTGAAACCAGAGCGCGAGCTGCCCGTCGTCTGGGCTGTTGCCAAGGGGTCCTTTCGTAACAAGGTGATACTTGTACCCGGCGCTCTGGCGATCAGTAGCTTCATTCCCTGGGCGATCACACCGCTGCTGATGATCGGCGGTCTCTATCTGTGCTATGAAGGCGCAGAGAAGATTCTCCATCGTTTCACGCAGCCTGCTGCCAATGAGAAAGCCACAGCTGACACATCGGGCCATCCTCGTTCGGCCCACGTCGCAGCTGCGGCAGACCCCAGCATCGATCTTGTCGAATTCGAAAAGGAAAAAATCAAGGGTGCCATCAATACCGACTTCATTCTTTCGGCAGAAATTATCGCGATCTCGCTCGGCACTGTCAGCCAGGAGCCTCTGCTGACACAGGCCCTGGTACTATCGACGGTTGCCATTGGTATAACGGTGGGGGTGTACGGGCTCGTCGCGGGTATCGTCAAACTGGATGACGGCGGACTTTATCTGGCGTCCAGAACGAGAAAGGATGCACTTGGCGGACTCAGTCGGACAAGTGGTCAGGCCATTCTCAGCATTGCACCGAAACTGATGCGGACCCTGTCGATCGTGGGAACGGCTGCCATGTTTCTGGTCGGAGGCGGGATCCTGCTACACGGGTTGCCAGCACTGGAAGAGATGTTCGCCGCTGGCACCGCCTCCGCCGCCGAGATTCCGACCTTTGGGGTGCTCTTTTCCACCATCGGCCCGACCTTGGCCAACGCGATGACCGGACTCGTGGCCGGCGGCCTGGCAGTGGCCGCCGTCAGTGCCGTACGGCGCTTTATTCCGCGAAAGGATGTCGCAGGATAATCGTTTCGTTGCGATCTGGGCCGGTCGAGATGATGTCGATCGGCGCTTCAATCTGAGCTTCGATGAACTTGATATAAGCTTGCGCATTCGCAGGCAGCTCATCGATGCTTCGAATACCAGCAGTGTTCTCCTGCCAGCCCGGAAGATCGACATACTCCGGCACGAGATTGTCGTAATGCTCGCAACTGATGGGTGGGCGCGTGAGCGCCTTACCAGTGGCATAACCATCTGCCGGCTTGTAACCGACACAGACCCGTACGGTATCCAGACCGTCCAGCACGTCGAGCTTGGTGAGACAGATGCCAGATACAGAATTGATTTCGATGGCATGACGCAGAGCTACGGCATCGAACCAGCCACAACGCCTCGGCCGACCTGTGGTTGCGCCGAATTCATTGCCACGCTTGGCCAGTCTCGCCCCAGGTCCGTCGGTATCGAACAGTTCTGTGGGAAACGGCCCCGAGCCCACACGGGTCGCATAGGCTTTGGTGATACCCAGAATATAGTCCAGGTATAACGGGCCGACGCCGCTGCCGGTTGCAGTGCCGCCAGCCGTCGTGTTGGAAGAAGTGACGAAAGGATAGGTGCCGAGATCGATGTCCAGCATACTGCCCTGGGCGCCTTCGAACATGATATTGCGTCCGGCCTTGCGAAAACCGTGGAGCATGTCGGTGATATCAGCAGCCATCGGCAGCAGAATTTCCGACTGCTTCATGATCTCGTCCAGGGTCTCCTGGTAGTCGCAACCATCTACCTTGTAGTACTGGGTCAACACAAAGTTATGATAATCCATGACTTCGGCCAGCTTTTCGGCGAAGAGATCAGGCTGTGACAAATCCCCTACGCGAAGACCACGGCGCGCCGCCTTGTCTTCATAGGCAGGCCCGATACCACGCCCGGTAGTGCCGATCTTGCCTTCGCCTCGGCGAATCTCTCTCGCAAGGTCGAGCTTCTGGTGATAGGGCAGTATGAGCGGGCAGGCGTTACTGATATGAAGACGACCGGTGAAATCGACGCCACTGGCCTCGAGCTCTGCCATTTCCTTCATCAGTGCCGTGGGCGAGAGCACAACGCCGTTCCCGATCAGGCACTGAACAGAGCCGCGAAGTATGCCGGATGGAATGAGATGGAGAACTGTCTTTTTCCCATCGATGACAAGCGTATGGCCAGCATTATGCCCACCTTGATAACGCACGACAGCTGCAGCATCTTCCGTTAAGAGATCGACAACCTTCCCTTTGCCCTCATCACCCCATTGAGTGCCAAGCACGACGACGTTTCTACCCATGAGAAAATCCAGATAATGTATTGATTACAGAATGAAAAAAACGAGGCTGACTACAACGCGAGCAAAGGCATGAGCTGCCATTTGTCCGGCTCATCGGCAGCAACGATCTGCCGATCGCACACTGTCGCGTAGTCGGTTGCACCCTGACCGGGAAGCAATTGTATCACTTTCTCTGTCTTGCGCAGAGTATGAATATATTGCCAGAGCGATGGAGAGTCGTCAGCAGGTGCCAGAATCGCCGAACGCTCCGATGGCACATGTCCAACGGCTAGTTTGTGAAGCACCTTCAAATCGATACTGAATCCCGTTGCCGGTCGACGGCTGCCGAAGGCAAGGCCGATATTGTCATATCGCCCGCCATAACCAATTGCCTGGCCATAGTCGCCGGTATAGGCAGCAAACATAAGACCTGTGTGGTAATTGAGACCACGCAGCTCACAAAGATCATATCGTATATTCGCTGACGGATAGCGACTGGTCACCGCCTGGCCAAGCGTCTCGATTTCACTAATGGCAGCGAGCAGCTCATGATCGAAATGACAGAGCTCGCGTGCGTCCTCAAGCACCGAGGCCGGGCCACCGAGTGATGGCAGGGCCTTGATCAAAGCTGCCAGTTGAGGGTCCGACGCCGCCGTCGCAATGACGTCGAGCTCAGCTACAGCCCGACGGTTCAGTACATCAAGTAGCTTGCTGTCCATCTTCGGGTCGAAACCAGCCAGCTGCATGACCTTTCTGATGAAGCCCACGTGGGCAAGATCGACATGAACACTGGGCAGACCAGCGCGATCGAGTACTTCGAGCATCATCGACAGCACTTCGATGTCACCAGCGATCGATGCTTCACCATAGAGCTCACAGCCGCTCTGCGTCGGTGTCCTGGTAGCCAGCACACTTTCCATGCGTGTCTTCAGCACAGAGCCTACGTAACAGTAGCGGTTGCGCTGGTTGCTGCTGTCGACGCCACCTGCCATGGACTGATGGGCATCGATGCGAGCAACCTGGGGCGTCATGTCAGCACGAATGCCCAGCATTCGACCACTGAGCTGATCGGTCACCTTGAAGGTCTGCAGTTCGAGGTCACTGCCAACACCTGTCAGCAAGCTGTCGAGAAACTCGATCATTGGCGGAACCACGAGCTGGTAGCCCCAGCTTGCGTAAAGATCCAGCACTGCCCTGCGCAAGCGCTCTATACTGGCGGCCTGATGCGGAAGCAGATCTTCTACACCATCCGGCAGCATCCATTTGCCAGAGGCTGCCAGCGTTTCTGAGGGTTCAAACATAGCGTGCTTTCAGTTCCCGAGGACGGTGCCGCAGCACCGTTTCCGATCAGTTGGTGTCTTCAGTTTCCGCAATCGGTCCGGACTGCTTCATATATTTGAAGAACTCGCTGTCAGGCTCCAGGACCATGATATTGTCCTTGGTCGCCAGCGAAGTTTCATAGGCCTTGAGTCTGCGATAGAAGGCATAGAACTCCTCGTTCTTGCCATAGGCATCAGCGTAGAGTTGTGATGCTTCGGCTTCACCTTCACCACGTAGCTGCTCTGCCTGCTCGAAGGCTCGCGCCAGCTCGACGGTTCGCTGCCTGTCTGCGTCGGCACGCACACCCTCTGCCAACTCCTCACCTTTTGATCGATGAGACTGGGCTATCTTCAGACGCTCTGATTCCATACGCTCGTAGACCGAGTCACTGACGCGCTTCGGCAGGTCGATCGCCCGAACCCTGATGTCGATGACGTTGATGCCATACTTGTCAGCCGCTTCGCGATCGACACTGGCAGTCAATTCTTCCATCAGCTCTTCACGTTCACCAGCCACCACTTCGTGCATGGTGCGCTTGCCGAACTGATCTCGCAGACCCTTGTCGATGCGCGAAATCAGCAGCGTGCGTGCACGATCTTCACTACCCTGGGCAGCCCGATAGAACTGTCCCACATTCACGATTCGCCAGGTGGCGTACGAGTTTACATCCAGCGGCTTCTGCTCGACGGTAAGATAACTCTTTACCGGCAGGTCCATGGCCAGTACCCGTGTATCGAAATTCCGGTTCTGATCCACAAACGGAATCTTGAAATGAAGGCCAGCAGGTACATCGGTCTTGATGAGGCCGCCAAAGCGCAATACGACCGCGCGATGAGTCTCAGGTACGATATAGGCCGCCTGTGCCAGGATCAGCAATGCCAGCAGTACGAGGCCGATCAGTATCAATCTAGCGCCAGACATCAGTTTCTCCCCTCTAACAGCGCACTATTGCGCCCGGTATTCTGTGTTCTTCTCGGTGTAATCACCGATGGGTCCTGATTGGCAGACACCCGCCCGTTTTCCTGCGTCTGGCTGCGACCGCTCTGCTCTAGCATACGATCGAGCGGCAGATACATGATATTCGAGCCGTTCTGCTGGTCCACCAGTATCTTGCTGCTCTTGCTCATCACCTGTTCCATCGTTTCGATGTACATGCGCTCGCGAGTGATGGCCGGCGCTGTCTCATAAATTCTGAGCACCTGCAGGAAGCGATCAGTTTCACCTTTCGCCATGGCAACAACCTGCTCGCGATAGGCATTCGCTTCTTCAATAATCCGCTGCGCCTTACCACGGGACTCAGGGACTACCTGATTACGATAGGCTTCCGCACGGTTGACGACGCGTTGCTCGTCTTCCTTCGCCCGTTGCACATCTTCGAAAGCGCCCCTGACCTGTTCAGGCGGATGGGCGGATTCAATGTTCATTGCCTGAATCTGAATACCTGCGCCGTAGAAATCAAGGATGTTCTGCAGGCGGTTCTGGGTTTCGATGGCCAGGAACTCACGACCTTCGGTCAGCACCTTGTCCATCTCGGTACCACCTACTTCATGACGAAGCGCCGAGTCTGTCGCGTAGTCCAGTGTCGTCGGTGCAGAACGCATGTTCAGTGTGAATTGCTGAAGATCCTTCACCACCCACTGCACTGAGAGATCGATATCGACGATATTCTCGTCTTCAGTCAGCATGTGCGACGATTTCTTGAGTGTGCGCACAGCTGTAACATCTTCAATGTAAACCCGATCGACGATTGGGATACGGAACTGAAGACCGGGATCCTCAGTCTTGAGGTATTTGCCGAAACGCAACACGATGGCGCGCTCCTTTTCATCTACCCGGTAGACCGAATTCCAGGCGGCCAGCAAGGCGGCGACGATGAGGGCAATGACGATGATGCCGCCCGCGTTGCTCTGCTTGTTGCCCGAGCCACCAGAGCCGCCTTTCTCGCCACCAAAAAGACTATTGAGCTTGTCCATGCCTTTCTTGAACAATTCATCAAGTTCTGGAGGGCCATCCTGGTTCCCCTTGCGACGACCCGATCCCCAGGGATCCTGTCCGCCTTTGTTACCGCCGCCGGGTTCATTCCAAGCCATTGAGTATCCCCTTTAAATCATCGAATGAGCAGACCAGGCTGCTTCAAATTGCGCCTAGTCTAAGTTCTGGTCTGGCAGTGAGCAAGCTAAGCAGGCAATGTATCGTCATTGTCATTTACTTCGAACTCATCATCCTTATGGCTGACGCGATGAGGCGCATGATCTTCAACCAGAATTTCAGAAAGCTTCACGTCAGCATGCGACAGCAGCTGATCCAGAATATGTTGTTCTATGCGAACCGTCAGTAGCGGACGACCTTCTTCGTCGACCGCTTCGTTCTCAACGACATTCCGCTCGAAAAATCTTGATCGCAAGCGACTGTGCATCTGCATGTCACAGCGAATGGTCAACAGACGCACATCAGTTCCGAGTAATTCGGCGATAGTATCGAGGAGTGTGTCGATACCCTGGCCATTGGCAGCCGAGACCCAGACTCGCTCAGGCAGCCCCTCTGCGTCCCGGTCCACGCGGCCACCAGTCGAATCGAGCGGCCACTGCGCCTGATCGAGCGCGTCAATCTTGTTCATCACTTTCACAGCAGGCACTGTATCGGCGCCAATTTCCTTCAGCACCTCGGCCACCTGCTTCTGGTTGTCATCCCGACGTGGATCGCTGGCATCTACCAGATGCAGCAGCAGATCGGCATCTCGAGTTTCCTCGAGCGTTGCGCGGAAGGCATCAACCAGCTTGTGTGGAAGATGTCGAATGAATCCGACGGTATCGGCAAAGATGATCGGACCGAAGCCATCGAGTTCGATACGGCGCAAGGTCGGGTCGAGCGTTGCAAACAGCTGATTGGCTGCGAATACGTCAGACGATGTCAGTCTGTTGAACAGGGTCGATTTACCTGCGTTTGTATAGCCGACGAGCGCCACCACAGGCACTTCATTTCGAAGACGTGCCCGCCTCCCCTGCTCGCGCTGCCGTCTGACTTTTTCCAGCCGCTTGTGTATCGATTTGATGCGTGCCCGCAATAAACGGCGGTCGGTTTCGAGCTGCGTTTCACCCGGACCGCGAAGACCGATACCACCTTTTTGCCGCTCGAGGTGAGTCCAGCCGCGAATGAGTCGAGTCGACATGTATTCAAGCTGCGCGAGTTCGACCTGCAACTTGCCTTCATGCGTGCGTGCGCGCTGGGCAAAGATATCGAGGATGAGGCCGACCCGATCCAGCACCCGGACTTCCATCGCCTTTTCAAGGTTACGCTCCTGGCTGGGCGAGAGCGCATGATTGAACAGGACGACATCAGCCTTGTGAAGCCGGACGATAGCGCTCAGCTCCTCCACCTTGCCGCTGCCTACGAAAAACTTTGGCGTGGCATGATGTCGATTGACGCTGACAACCTCGAGAACCTCCACCCCGGCAGAGAGCGCAAGATCGACGAACTCCTGGGGGTCTTCGCAATCGTTCTCTTTGTCTAGCTCGAGGTGAACGAGCAGCGCACGCTCGCCGGTATCAGGACGGTCAAACAATGGTCAGACCTGATCCGGCAGATGAACGGGGCAAATAGCAGCTTTCAGGATAGGGAACCTCAGGCGTTACCAGGCTCAGCTTCACCTTCGCCGGGATGGGTGATCTTGACGTTTCGCGATGGCACTACCGTGGAGATGGCATGCTTGTACACCATCTGGCTGACAGTATTCTTCAGCAGAATGACAAATTGATCGAAGCTCTCGATCTGTCCCTGCAGTTTGATGCCGTTGACGAGAAAGATGGATACAGGAATACGTTCCTTTCGCAGCGCATTGAGATAAGGGTCTTGTAGTGACTGCCCCTTCGACATATCTATTCTCCTGGCATTCTGATTATCAATTATTGGGGATCGGCAACAAATGGTTACCTGAGCAACGCTTCGCACGCAGTATAGCCTGATATTGTCGCAGATTCTCAGAAGATTCGCTCTAGTGCCATGTTAAACCACCGATAACTTCATTTCTGCAAAAATTCGGCGACCTGTGACAGCGTCGACTGCAACATGGCTTCCCGCTCAGTCACTCCTGGTCCACTGGCCAGCACCTGTAACTCTGGCCAGCGGCGTAACCAGGTCAACTGCCGCTTTGCGAGCTGCCGGGTAGCGGCGACACCCCGCTCGCGCATCTCCTCGCGGGATGCATGGCCTGCAAGGAAGTCCCAGACCTGTGCATAACCGACGGCACGGATACTTGGCATATCAGGATGCAGGTCGCCCCTATCGAACAGGGCGGTTACCTCGTCGACCAGACCACCCTCGAGCATGAGATCGAAGCGCTGTTCGATCTGTTCATGCAGTTTCGCGCGGTCGGCAGGCATGATGCCGAACTGAAGGAAGCTGACGCAACGACCGTCCTGAAGACGGACCTCCCCGGGAGCTTGCGCCTGCCAGAATGCTGAAATTGGCCGACCGGAAATGGCATGCACTTCAAGCGCTCTGCTGAGCCGTTGGAGGTTGTTCGGATGAATGGCCTTACTGGCGACCGGGTCAATGGTGCAGAGACGCTGATACATCGCCGACCAGCCTACGCGTTCGGCGTCCGCCAGCACGCCAGCCCTGACTTCCGGCGTCGAGGCGGGCATGTCGGCCATGCCCTCTAGCAATCGCTTGAAGTAGAGACTGGTACCACCCACGAGTACCGGAAGCAGCCCTCTCCCGAGCGCGCCTTCGATCTCGACAATGGCATCCTTGCGAAATTCAGCTGCCGAATAGGCTTCAGCGGGATCCCGGATATCGATGAGCGCATGAGGAAAGCGTTCGAGTTCCTCCGGGTCGGGTTTCGCTGACCCGACGTCCATGCCCCGATAAATCATGACCGAGTCTGCACTGATGAGGTGAACGGGAAATCTCATGGCGAGCTGACAGGCTAACCAGGTCTTGCCTGAAGCTGTCGGGCCCATGATGGCGATAGCGCGAGGTTTCACAGGTTCTTCAGCACGGCAGGCGCTGCACAGGCGCAATTCTCTCGGCACGATACATCATCGAAATGCGGGTCGTCAGCGGGTGCAGCAGGCAGGCCAGCTCAGCCTGCCTGAGCAGAAATGGCTTCAGCTCGCCGTCATCCCTGAAAGCAACACTGGCGACGCTAGAATCGTGTGACTGCTCGAGCGTTTCTCGCTCGAAATAGGCTATCAGACGGCTACACAGATCTACCGGCAACAGAAACCAGGCGGCGAGCAGTTGCCTGATCTCGAGCTCGACACTGGCCGCTATTGATCTGGATTTTTCCGTGAGCTTCATCTGATCGTAGGCTTCCCAGAGTGTGATGCAGGCAACGACATACATGCTGATCGCCCTCGCAAAATCGCGGCCCGGATCCGAGGTCGCCGCATCGACGGACAACAATCGGGTGGCCTGAAGCCTGGCTTCCAGCAAAGCCACATCGGCGGCGCAACCTGCCAGTGGCACAGCATCTCGCCAGAGACAACAACGGCTATTGAGTTCTGCCATGTCCATCCATTCAGTCCAGAGCCGTGACCGCTCCGAACTGGTGAGGGCAGCGATGGATCGCTGGTGTGAGCTGCAAATGAAAACCATGGACTCTCCTGATGTTCGAATGGTCAACAAAGATCGAACAGTCATACTAGATGATAATGATTATCATTTTCAACAGTTAATCGATTAAACTTCCTCGGTGGCCACCAACCCCGCCTGACCATGCTTCTTCGCTTCGAGCTTGAGCGCCGCCTCGACGGCATTGGTCGAGGTAGTGAAACGCGCTAGCAGACTGTAGAGCACTGGTATGATGAAGAGCGTCAATGTTGTCGCGAAAAGCAGGCCACCCAGTATGACCATGCCTATGGCAGCACGACTTTCAGCACCGGCCCCGGTGGCCAGTACCAGGGGGACTGCGCCAATGATCGTGGAGATGGTCGTCATCAGAATCGGCCTGAAGCGCAGAATGCTTCCTTCGAGAATCGCCTCGGGGATGGTGCGGCCACGATCGCGCAGCTGATTGGCAAATTCGACGATGAGTATACCGTTCTTCGCCATGAGTCCCAGCAGCATGATGATGCCTATCTGACTGTAGAGATTCATGGTGATGCCTGATAACAGCAAGGCAATGAGGGCTCCGGTAACAGCGAGGGGAACGGACAGCATGATGATCATGGGGTGGACCCAGCTTTCGAACTGGGCCGCCAGCACTAGAAAAACGATGAGGAAGGCAAGTCCGAAAGTGAGATAGATCGACGCGGACGAATCAGCGAATTCCCGGCTCAGGCCCTTGAAGGAAATTCTCGCCTCAGGCGGCAGTTCATCGATCGCGAGCTGTTGAAAATAATTCAGCGCAGACCCTAGATCATAGCCCGGCGCCAGCGAACCGCTAATCACCACAGCAGGCAGTCGATCCACTCTGCGCAAATCGGGGTTGGCCCCTACTTCAGTGATATCCACAAGGGCCTGCAAGGGAATGAGCTGCCCCCCTTCACGGGGACGCAGGAATATTTCACCAAGATCCCCGGGCGAAGCCCTGTCGGCATCGGCTGCCTGCATGATCACATCGTACTCGCGACCGCCCGACAGGTAGGTCGTGACCCGTCTCGAGGCCAGCATCGTCTGCAGGGTCAGGCCAACATCCTGGATGGTGACGTCGAGATCCGCCGCCCGCTCACGATCAATATTCACCCTGAGCTCCGGTCTGGTGAGCTCAAAATCGCTTTCCAGGTTCTGCAGGCCGGGATTGTCCTTCGCAAGCTCGAGCAATTCCTCGCTCCAGCGCTGCACCGTGTCGTAGTCAGGTCCACCGAGTACGATTTCAAGCGGCTGATTGAATCCACGCTGACCCAATCCGGGGGGATTGACGGCAACAGCCCTCACCCCCGGAATCGTCGCTAACTTACCGAAAAGCTCCCTGGCTATCTCCTGTTGTTTGACATCGCGTTCTTCCCAGGGCTTCAGACGCATGATGATGAAGCCCCTGTCGGCCTCTTCGCGAAAACCGACAATGGTGAGCAGGCTTTCCGTGAGCCCTGCTTCCTGATAAGGCACCAGTAATTCTTCCACCTTACGAACATGATGATCGGTATATTCGACGGTGGCGCCACGCGGCGCACTGGTAGGCATGATGATGATGCCGCGATCTTCTGTCGGCGCCAGTTCCTGAGGAATGAGCGGAAATATCACCACACTCAGCAACAGACCAACCATGCCGAGACCTAATGTCAGACCAGGCTGGCGCAGCGCGAACTTGAGCGCTCGCTCATAGCCGCGATTCATCCCACCGAAGACCCGCTCGCTGAAAGCCCATACGCGATGGCCGTCGGCGCTGACCGGACTGTGACGCAGCCACTTGGAGCACAACATGGGTGCCAGGGTGAGCGCAACCAGACTCGAAACAATGACGGCAGCCGCCAGGGTGAAGCCGAATTCGCTGAACAGCCGTCCGACATTACCGCCCATGAACGAGATTGGGACAAAAACTGCCACAAGGGTCAGCGTGGTCGCCACTACGGCAAACGCTACTTCACGTGCACCATTGTAGGCAGCCAGCAGGGGCGGCTCTCCTTCGTCGATTCGACGCTGAATATTTTCAAGCATGACGATGGCATCATCGACCACCAGACCGATGGCAAGGATAATCGCCAGCAAGGTAAGCACATTGATTGAGAAGCCAAGGCTCCCAAGCCCTATGAAGGCGCCAATGATACTGACTGGAATGGTCACGGCGGGAATGAGCGTGGCGCGCCAGGAACGCAGAAATATGAAGATGACCAGGATGACGAGGGCCACCGAGATACCGAGCGTCACCAGCACTTCCTTGATAGACGCCCGGATAAAGACAGACTCGTCATAATTTTCAGCGATCGTCACTTCCGGCGGCAGCGTCAGACGAATTTTTTCGAGCTCCGCGCTCACCAGATCCGATACGGCGACAGTATTGGATTTGGACTGCCTGATGATGCCCAGGCCAATTGCATTTCGTGCGTTCGCGCGCAGCCTACTGGTATCGGACTCCACGCCCATCTTGACATCGGCGACCTCGCCGAGACGAAGCAACTGGTTGCCATTTCTGCGAATCACCAGTTCGCGGAACTCCTCCACCGTCGACAATCGCCCTTCAGCACGAACAGTGAAGTCGCGAGCTGTCGATTCGATAGACCCGGCAGGCAGCTCGACGTTATTGGAGCGAAGCGCCTGTTCGACTTCCGCAACCGTAATATTTCTGGATGCCAGGCGTTCACGGTCGAGCCAGATTCTGATGGCATAGCGACGCTGACCACCGATATCCACGCTCGCTACGCCATCGAGTACGGACAACCGGTCGACCAGCACGCGCTCGGCGTAGTCGCTCAACTCGGCGCTATCCCAGACCTCACTCTGCAGCGTGACCCACATCATGGGCCTGGCATCCGAGTCGGATTTGCTGACTACTGGCGGATCCGCGGCTTCAGGTAACTCAGCCAGTACGCGGGATACGGCGTCTCTGACATCGTTCGCAGCAATATCGATGTCTCGGGAGGTTTTGAACTCGATATTGGTTCGGGATTCGCCTTGCTCGGTGCTCGACTCCACCGACCTGATACCCTCAATACCGCTGATCGCCCCTTCGATAACCTGAGTGATCTGGGTATCGACGACTTCAGCAGCCGCACCGATATAGTCGGTAGCCACCGAGACAACCGGGGCATCGATATCTGGATATTCGCGCACGGGCAACCCACGCAAGGCAGCGATTCCGAACACGACGATGAGCAGACTGATGACCGTGGCGAAAACCGGCCGCTTGATCGAGACATCCGAGAGAATCACAGCGCGCTACCCGAAGCGGCTTCGGCGCCCTGTCCACCTGCCGGAACGGCATTCTTGTCGACGACGAGCGCCTCTTCATCGATCTGAATACTCACGAGGTCTCCGCTGCTGAGTCGGTCCTGACCGGTGACGACCACCTGATCGCTGGCTGAAAGACCACTACTCACTTCAACTTGCCCGGGCTCTCGCGATCCCAGCACGACTTTCTTCCGCGAGGCCGTGTCTTCATTGACAACGAAAACATAAGCATGACTGCCTTGCACCAACACCGCCTGTTCAGGAATGACAAGGCTGTCACGCCTGCGCAGGATGAGATCGACCGACATGAACAAACCTGGCTTGAGACGACCGTTCGGGTTTTCGATAAGCGCCTTGACGGGTAAGGTACGGCTCAGTTCATCGAGGCGCGAACCAAGTTCCGCAAGCTTGCCTCTGAAGGTGTCATCGGGGAAAGCCGCCGTAGTAGCCGACAAGGCCTGTCCCTGATCAACCGCGCCAAGATAGCGCTCGGGCACCGAGAAGTTCAGCTCCATAGGGCCGGTGGCATCAAGGGTGGCCACCGTGTCCCCGACATTGAGATAAGCACCCACGCTGAGGTCTCGAAGCCCTACAGTACCTGCGAAAGGCGCTTCGATGCGATGGTCGGCCAGGCGGGTCGAAGCTGCCACCTGCTGAGCCTCTGCCACCTCAAGCTGAGTTCGAAGAAGATCGAGCTGAGCCTGCGAAATGCTGTTATTGCTGCGCAGGCTTCGTGCTCTCTCGTACTGACGTCTGGCATCACGCAGATTGGCCTCGGCCACCTGCAGATCTGCACTGGCCTGCCGATCGCTCAGACGCACGAGCAACTGGCCCTTTTCGACCAGCTGCCCGGGTTCGAAATTGAGTTCGACTATGCGACCGCTGACTTCGCTGGTCAGTTCGATCTGCTGCCTCGATCTGAGCGTTCCCACGGCCGTGACCCGATCACTGACCGAGGCGGACACCGGCGTCACTACGTTGACGACCCGCGCCTGTTTCTCCCGCGTGACCGCGGCCTCCTCGGCTTTGTAAAACGTTTGAAAAACAAATACTGCCGCACCCGCAAGGAGCGTGATGAAGAGGGCGATGACCCACTGCTTTGCCATAACCTCTCCTGAGTGGGTTTATTAAACAGAGCAATAATGGCACAGATTTCGTGGGCAGCTATTTGGCATTACATCATGGTAATGGCCTAGGCGCTTCGCAAGACGCTTATTGACCGCGTAAGAACAGATTGTCCAGCGCGCTCATGCTTAACTGAACCCAGGTGGGGCGGCCGTGATTGCACTGCCCGCTACGCTCGGTGTCTTCCATGCTTCGCAGCAAGGCATTCATTTCATCGAGCGTGAGTCGACGGTTGGCGCGTACTGAGCCGTGACAGGCCATCGTCGACAAGAGACGATCACGCAGACTCTCGATGCGGCTGCTCTGCTGATACTGCACGAGATCGTCAGCCAAGCCCCTGAGCAGCTTTTCATGGTTGCCGCGGCGAAGAATGGCGGGCACCTCGCGCAGCACGATGCTGTCGGCAGACGCCAGGGTGTAAACGAGTCCAAACGCTTCGAGCTCAGTACGAAACTCGTCCAGGGCCGCTACTTCAAGACTCGACAGACGTAATGAAAATGGCACCAACAGCGCCTGCCTCGGCTGCTCTGCCTGAGCATCCGCTTTCTGCTTGAGCCCCTCGTAAATAATGCGCTCATGCGCAGCGTGCATATCGACGATCACCAGGCCCCGTGTATTCTGAGCCAGTATGAACACACCATGCACCTGCGCCAGCGCCATCCCGAGCGGAAGATTGTCACCGGCTGAGACTTGCTCGGCCACAGCACTGCCCTGATCAGGTGTGCGCAAGTTCTGGTAAAGATCGAGCCAGTCAGCCGGGCGCCCGGAAGCCACTGGCTCAGCAGTCGATCGACCAGCGTTCGATGCAGAAGCGCCGTAGGTGGAGGACGACTCCTGGCCAAACAGATGCTGGCTTGGTCTGAACATTTCAGACCTGACCGAAGCCTGGGCCTGGCGGTCATCTGCAGCAGCCACCGCCGGCTCGGCACTCTGTTCGGGCATTTCGTCCCTGTCAGCAGCCAGCCCAGCCCGGGTTTCCGCGAGCGCGCGATGAAGGCTGCGGAAGAGGAAGTCGTGAATCATCCTGGTTTCCCGGAAGCGCACTTCATGCTTGGTCGGATGAACGTTGACGTCGACCGCCGAAGGGTCAAGCTCCAGATACAGGACATACGCCGGATGCCGACCATGAAACAGTACGTCACGATAGGCCTGACGAATGGCATGGCTGACCAGCCTGTCCCTGACCACTCGACCGTTGACGAAGAAATACTGAAGATCGGCACGACTCCGGGAAAAGGTCGGTTTTGCAACCCATCCCCGCAGCGATAGTCCGGAACCATATTCATCAATCACAAGCGCGCTATCAACGAAGTCTTCGTTACACAGTTGACTGAGCCGGCGCCTGCGGGACTCTTCACAGTCTGCAGCGCGAACGGAGAACTGTGTCTTGCCATTATGCTTGAGCTCGAAAGCAATCAGTGGCCGTGACAAGGCCTGTTGCCGAAGGGCCTCATCGATATGTCCAAACTCGGTTTTTTCGGTTCGAAGGAATTTTCGGCGCGCAGGGGTGTTGTAGAACAGGTCCCTTACCTCCACCGTCGTTCCCCTGGCACGTGACGCCGGCCTTGGTTCAGCACTGCCGGAAGCCAGGCACCACGCCATTTCACCTTCATCGGTTTTTGAGGTGAGCGTGGTTCTTGCTACCGAGCTGATACTGGCGAGCGCCTCGCCACGGAAACCAAGCGTCGCCACGGCTTCCAGATCTGAAAGCTCGGCAATCTTGCTCGTGGCATGAGGCAATAGTGCCATTGGTAGATCGTCGCTGGACATCCCGATGCCATCGTCACTCACCTGAATGAGTCTGATACCCCCGTCTTCTATATCAACAGTGACCTGGCGGGCACCGGCATCCAGCGCGTTTTCAACCAGTTCCTTGACGACAGAAGCTGGCCGCTCGACGACCTCGCCAGCGGCAATCTGGTTGGCAAGAACAATACTGAGCTGTTTGATCGAAGACATGGCAAAAGCTTACAACATGAGGGATTGGTGCGTACGACGGAACTTTTCAGGGATTTTCACCAACGATCTGCAAAACTTTGCCCCAGTGCAAGTTTTTTTGCATGGATCATCGTAAGATGGCGAGCCTGACCTGCCTCGACACTGTTTATAACAGTCGCGTGCAGGTTATCAGATTCACTCAGTCTATGCGGACAACTGATCATTTGATGGTTACAGCTGATATCACCCGCGCCGGGTCTACAACAAGGAAATCTTCTCACTGCCTTGCTGCTGTCCTGCGCCTTCTGACGCTTGTTCTGGTCGGCTCACTGCTAAGCGGTTGTCCTACTATATATCTGGCTTTCGAGAAGCATGCCGGTACTTTCCTCGTGGCCGTCGACGGGCCCCAGTTCGTTCACATTCCGGATACCGAGTGGGACAGTCGCAACAATGCCATGGTCTATTTCTATCGGCCAGCCAGCCGCTGGTCACTCGAGGAAATCGACGCACCGTCCATATTCATCGATGATCGACGCTACTTCAGTATTCGTGGCAGCGGCTTTACCTGGCTGGAAATGGCGCCGGGAACACGTCGAGTTACGGTTCGGCGACCGATAGGCTTGCTGCTGGGCTTTGAGGGTATAGGCGAATTCGCTCTGAGCAAGCCAGTCGATGCCGAATTCGAAGTCGAAGCCGGAAAAGTCTATTACTTCAGATATTCAGAAATCGACAAGCCTTCGGAAGCGAATCCGGACCTTCCACCTGATAGCCTGCTGGGCGAAGGTGATCTTCAATTGGTCAGTCATGATGTGGCTTTCGAGGAAATTGTCCAGACCCGCATGATTACCAACAAGCCGCCATTGGGCAAGATCGATGCACCAAGATCCATCGTTCAGCTCAACATTCAGGACTCTTTCGAGAAGGAGCGTCAGCAACTACTGGCTCAACGCGAAGAACAACTTGCGGAATTGAAAGCCGACGGACACTGGCGTTCTGCGCCGTGGTACAAGCCTTTTGGTTCTGGGACACCAACGAAGCGGGTCAAGGCCGACAAGGCCTTGCGCGAACTTGATAAGGAAGTTGCCGAATACGAACGAGCCCAGGCGGCTTCCGAGAAAGATGACAAGAAATGGTACTGGCCCTTCTAGGCCAGGCCCACCGAAATTGAAAGCGGCCTGCATGACATCAGCAGGCCGCACACCCGAACGTTTTCCTACTTGCCCAAAAGGCTGGTCAGCATCCAGGCAGCTTCTTCGTGCGCGCCTATTCTGGATGTCAGCAAGTCAGCTGTGAACACGTCGTCATGCTTGTCAGCCTCTTCAACAGCCTTACGCATCTGCTCTGAAAGCTTGTGGTGATCCGCCGCAAGTTCCTTGATCATTTCTTCAGCACTCGGCAGGCTTGACACGTCTTTTACTACACTGCTTTCCATGTAACTGGTCAAACCGACAGGCGTGGGAAAGCCAAGGGCTCTGACTCGCTCGGCGATCTCATCGATGGCTGCGGCAATGTCTTGATATTGCTCATCCGTCAACTTGTGGACGGCATAGAACAGTGGACCTACGACATTCCAGTGGTATGCGTGGATCTTGTGATAGAGCACGTATGAGGTCGCGAGCACTTCGCCGAGACGCTTGCTGAGTGCCTTTCTTTCATCGCGATTTACCGCACTCTTGATTTCTGTTTCTTTAGTAGCCTGTTTAGCCATTGGATTCTCCTGTTGTGATGTTTTGGCCTTGAAGAGCCAATTAAAAGACCTGTGTAGCTATACGCAGGCTTCAGCAGGAGATATCACCGCAAACACTTGAGTTTCAGTCCTGAACCGCAAGCGCCGGCGCATTATCCAGTTTTTCCATTGTAGAGGCTTTCAGAGGATTGAGAGATTCTTTCCCCTTTCGAATTTCGAAGTGAAGATTGTTGCTGGTTGCCAGACCACTGCGTCCGACTTCACCTATTTTTTCGCCCTGTTGCACGCGTGATCCTGGCTTCAGACGGCCATTGATTTCGGACAGATGCGCGTAGATTGTCTCCATACCGTTCGCATGAGACAGCCGAACTACACGACCGAAGCCGCCCTCACGTCCGGCGAGGGTCACCCTGCCCGCCGCTACTGCGAACACGTCATCACCGCGGTTGGCGGCAAAATCGACACCCTTGTGCATCATCCAGCCGGCCAGTACTGGATGCTTTCGACGACCAAAGGCCGATGAAAGACGCGCGTCATGAACCGGCAAGAAGAGCGACAGCACTATTTTTCCGTTCTTGCTGATGACCAGTTTCTGCTCGTCGCCTTCGCCAATGCGATTGACTTCAAACAGACCCTTGCTGGTCTGCACACTGGCTGCATTGATCGCTCTCGGTATGCGCTTGCGCTGTCCACCGTAGGTATAGATGGCCTCTTCGTAGCGAAGGCTGATGTCCTCGCCGCCGGCAAAATCACGCTTGAAGTCTACCTGAGACTCGAGCGTTTCAGACAGCTCGAGGATGACTTCAGGCGAGACCCCGGCCTCGACGGCCGAGTCAATGACGCTACCCGAAACGGTAAACTCCACGGATACAGTGCGTATCTGCGGCACCAGCTGGGCATACTGGGATACCGTAGAATCATTGACGAGCGTCGCTTCCGCCATACCAGCGAAACCGAGGTCGAGCAGTACACGATAGGATGCGGAAGTGCTAGAGGCTGATTTACCACCCACACCGTCGATATTTTTTTCGACCTGGACGATCTGACCAGGCTTGATCGACTTGAGATCCAGATGCTGTGCAAGCGCCTGGTTGACCTTGTATGCCTGCTGCCCGCTCATACCAGCTGCATTAAGCGCCTTGGCAAGTGTATCGCCGGACTTTATTTCATAGCTGAAACGCTCTGCAGCGAAGGCTGTATTCGAAGTCGGCACGGCCAGCATAAGGGCTGTAAGGCCCAGACCACGGAGAAGGCGGCGAAGCGGGCTGGGCTGGGGCAGGCTCTGCGTGGCCCGAGGAAGATGGTCTCTCATGTGTATAGTCTAGTTCCATTTGAATGATATGGCTTGGCCGATGACTACAGTCAATATAGTCCCAAAATGGAGGCAAGCGCCCGAGCATTGAGCTGAAAACATGAACAAGTGGTTAGATGATCTGGCGCCGTCCCGGCCAAAAGCTCTGGCCGGCGCCACGATCAGGACGATGGGATTTGTAACACCTGCCCCACCAGTAAGCGTGAACTGTTGAGTTTGTTCAGGCGCATCAGTTCCTCGATACTGCTATTGGTTTCCACGGCTATCCGGCTGAGTGTGTCCCCCTGCCGAATCGTACGGGTCAGCGAAGCCTGAGCGCTTCCCGACCGTCCTGATGGCATGCTCTCGGTTTCACGCGCCCGTTCTGCGGCAATGAAAGCTGCGGGATTCTTCTGATATGCCAGGAGACTGCCCGGCGGCGGTGTGGACCAGAAATAGTCATGTACACCTTTCGCAATCGCTGCAGCGATTCTCTGCTGGTAGGCCGGCGTGTTCAGGCGGCTGGATTCGGCTGGATTGGATATAAACCCGGTCTCGACAAGCAGTGAAGGAATATCCGGGTTCTTCAGAACGACGAAGCCAGCCTGCTCAACACTCCGCTTGTGCAGCTTTGCAAATGAACCGAGCGACTTGAGTATATTGCCACCTGCGTGCACGCTGGCCTTCATGCTGGCGGTCATGGAAAGATCCAGCAGCACACCGGCCAGAATGGCGTCCTTGTCACCAAGGGTCACACTGCCGGTACCCCCGATCAGATCGCTCGAATTTTCCTTCGCAGCCAGCCAGCGGGCGGTTTCACTGGTCGCACCGCTTTTCGACAACGCATATACCGATGCGCCGTGGGCGCGGCGATCATTAAATGCATCGGCGTGCACTGAAATCAGAATGTCCGCATTATGCCGTCTTGCAATCTCCGTGCGTGTGCGCAAGGGAATAAATGTGTCGTCGCTCCTCGTCAACTGGGCGGTATAGCCAGGCTGGTCATTGAGAAGCCGCTGCAACTGACGTGAAATTTTCAGGACGACGTCCTTCTCGCGCACCCTGTTTGAACCGATTGCGCCAGGATCCTTGCCACCATGTCCCGGATCGATGACCACCACGATATCCCGCTTTTCCAGCCCAGGCGCTTCGAGCGCTGCGGCGGTGGTAGAACTGTCGCCTAGGCCGCCCTGCCGCGCCACGGTATTCTGTGCACGAGCTTCTCGTGTAGCTGTCGAAATGACCTTGTCAGCCGCGCGGGGAATATCGATAACGAGCCGGTGCCCGAACTCTCCTTCGGGCCCCAGCACGAAACTCCGCGCCTTGGCGGTATGGCTCAGTTCCAGCACGATGCGCAAGTCCTTGTTGCTTCGCACAGCACTGCGCAGACTATTGATTGGTGTGCCAGTAAAGTCGAGTGACTCCGGGTCGACCTTCAGCCTTGAGTTGGCAAGATCGATCACTAGCCGGCTAGGCTTCTGAAGTTCAAACACGTTATGCACTGTGGAAGAATCGAGGTCGAGGACGATTCTCGAGGCGCTGCTGCCCGCCCAAATTCTGATGTTTTCGACTTCGGCCGCCATTGCATTGAACGACACGATAACGAGCGAAAACAGTATGACCAGGCACCGGTTCGACATGCGTTCAAAGCGATGCGTCTTGCGCCCGGCATGCCTATTGAATGGCGACATCAGTGTGTTCCTGTAAGGTTTGTGCAATATCGAAGGCCAGTGTATCAGTCGCCTCGACCAATGTAACAGTGCGATGGCTGCCATCGAAACTGAAGTAGAGGCTGAGGTCAGCTTGCGGCAGCACGTGTTCACCTCGTTCCGGCCATTCAACGATGTTCAGCTGAGGTGGCTGAATCTCGCCAAATTCCGAGTTCCGTGTTGGCACCACGAAGTAGTCCCTGATACCCATATACTCGAGTTCCTCAGGATCATCCAGTCGGTAAAGATCGAAATGATTGATGCTGCTGCTCGTCATCTCATAGGTCTCCACCAGAGTGTAGGTTGGGCTTTTGACCTTCCCGCTGAAGCCGAGATGCCACAGCAAATGCTGGGAGAAGGTCGTCTTGCCACTGCCGAGGTCTCCTTTGAGATAGACGGTCAGCAGACCGGTCTGACTCATCCTGGTCTGAAACTTTTCGGCACAGACAGCCGCAAACGTGTCGAGTGCTGCCAGCGTTGTTATATTCGCCATCATAAAGCCTGCACCACTCGACTCGCAGTGACAGCTGCCTCGTGAGTTTGCGCCTGCAGCGCTTCGACGGCTTCAAGCTGAAGATGTAATGCCCGTACTGCGGCCTGCCAGGCTGGCAGGCCCTGCGCCATTTGCGCCACAAGGAGACCTGTCAGCACATCACCCATGCCCCCGCTGGCCAGCGCTGGATGCGCCGAGGCCACCACAGCGACTCTGATACGGTCGCTGTCATCATCAGGCCAAGCCACCAGACCGCCTGCGCCCTTGAGCAGCACACAGCAGCCGTAGGCCCGGCTCAGGCGGCTTACGGACTCAAAGCGATCGGCGTTGATGCTGGCTGCAGTTGAAGTCGTGTCCGAATCTACCGCATTCATCAAGGTGGCTGCTTCCCCAGGATGCGGCGTAAGACAGAACCTGGACCCAAGCCTCCGAGGTTCCTTTGCCAACAGATTAAGGGCGTCGGCATCGACCACGCAGGGTACCGCCCTGTTCTGGACCATGCCGAGCACGGTTTGCCAGCACATCTGCCCCCACGGCTGACGGCCAAGTCCGGGACCAATCGCCACAGCCGTGGCGACTTCGAGCAATTCACTGAGCTCTGATCGGTTCTCGACGCCGCGCCACATGATTTCGGGCGATCGGGTCAGCCCGGCCGTCACATGAGCACTTCGTGTCGCGCTCATGACGACACCAGCGCCGCCGCGTGAGCAGCTTTCAGCGGCCAGCAAAATGGCGCCACCCATGCCTTCGTCGCCACCCGCGCAGAGCACCTTTCCGAAATTACCCTTGTGCGACACCGGTGAACGCTGAGCCAGATAGGCTAGCGCCTCACCCCGACCCACGAGCATGACATCCGTGGCGTCGGCGTCAGTCTCTGCTTCGAACCCTAGAGGCTCGAGATGTAATTCGCCCACGAATCCCGCCGCCTGATGGGTCACCAGCCCTTTTTTCAGAGCTATGAAGGTGCAGGTGAGATCCGCACACACAGCCGCATCCACTACGCTGCCGAGTTCGCAGTCAAGGCCCGAAGGACAATCAACCGCGAACACTGGTTTGTCGCTATCGTTGATCAGTTTGATGATCTCAGGACCTGGTGATCTGAGCTCGCCTGTCAGGCCGATACCGAAGAGCGCATCGACAATGAGCTCTCCACTCAGTTCTGGCGGTGCCTGTTTCTTGAACAGCACTTCCTCGAAGTCGGCGACATGCCCTTCGCCCTGGAGGTTACTCTGCAGATCGCGGAACGCTTCACTACGCTCACGTAGCTCAGCGTGGGCGTCATTCAGGCTATCGACATCAAGGCCGTATACCAGCTGTACCGACAGTCCATGCTGAAGCGCCAGTCGAGCCATTACCAGTCCGTCGCCGCCATTGTTACCGCCACCGACAACGATACTGAGACGCTTGCAATCCGGCCAACGCTTGCGAAGCAAGCGGAAGGCGGCCCTCGCTGCCATTTGCATCAGGGCGAAGTCACCATGTTGCTCGCACAGCCGGGCATCGATGTCGCGCAGCTGCGCGATTCCGTACACTGGTAAGGGCTGGCCGAAAGATCGACCAGCTGAATTTGCCCGACTATAGATTTTCATGGATGCTCTTATATGTGCCCAGTCATACATTTCAAGTCAGAAACGACATGAATATAAACCGCTATGCTTATGTAAAGCATAACAAAGCCCAAGAGAAAGTACAGAATACAACCAGATGACTGACAATAGCGGGGCAAGCCCTGCCAACCCTCGTCTCATGCATGAATTGCGCAAACTGCTTGATGTCTGGGCCAATGAGCTGGGTTTTCAACAACTTGGTGTTTCCGACATTAGTCTGGGCGAGCATCCTCAAGCACTTCGACGCTGGCTCGACAAGGGTTATCACGGGCAGATGTCTTACATGGCTGAGCGGGCTGCAATGCGAGCCGCGCCAGAAACCCTGTTCGAAAACGCAGCCAGCATCATCTCGGTACGAATGGATTTCTGGCCAGCCAGTCGACCCAGGAAAGGCCTCTCGAGCGCTCTTGATGACGGGGACACCGCCTATGTGGCGAGCTATGCGCTTGGACGGGATTACCACAAGCTGATGCGTTCCCGTCTGAAGAAGCTTGGCGAGCGCATACGTGAATTTGCTGGCAGTCACGACATGCGGCCGTTCGTCGATAGCGCCCCCGTACTCGAACGCGGTGTCGCACAACAGGCCGGGCTCGGCTGGATTGGCAAGAACACCATGCTGATCAACCCGTCTGCGGGCTCACATTTCTTCCTTGGCGAGCTATTCACCAGCCTGCCATTACCCGCCGACAAGCCATTTACCGAAAAACACTGTGGTAGCTGCCGTGCCTGTCTCGATATCTGCCCGACTTCGGCCTTTCCCGAGCCCGGTGTTCTCGATGCCCGCCGATGTATTTCCTATCTCACCATCGAGCATCGTGGCAGTATCGATGAGTCGTTGCGGCCGCTCATGGGTAATCGCGTGTTTGGCTGCGATGACTGTCAGGCCATCTGCCCCTGGAACAAGTTTGCCCGTTTTACCGACGAGGCAGACTTTCATCCGCGCCAGCAGATCAGCGACCGAAAGATGATTGAACTCTTCGGTTGGTCCGAGGAGGTGTTCCTCAAGCAGACAGAGGGTTCAGCGATCAGGCGAACAGGCTACGAAAGCTGGCTGAGGAACCTCGCGATCGGCCTTGGCAATGCACTGGCGGGACGCGGCGTACCCCGCAAGTCAGAGCCGACAATTGACGGTGAAGCCATTCGCGCCGCCCTTCTGGCACGACTGGACAGCGAGTCGGCTGTCGTGCGTGAACACGTTCGCTGGGCGCTCAGTCAGCAAAGTCCAGCCTGATAAAGTGTTCCCGATACCAGGCCAACTCGGCAATCGACTCGCGGATGTCGTCGAGGGCCGCATGGGTATTCCGTTTTGTGAAGCCTTTGAGTATGTCGGGGCGCCAGCGGCTGGCCAGTTCCTTGAGCGTGCTGACGTCAAGATTGCGATAGTGAAAGTAATCTTCAAGCGCCGGCATATAGTTGGCTAGAAAACGCCGGTCCTGACAGATGCTGTTTCCACACATCGGCGAGCCACCTTTTTCGACGTGACGTGACATGAATTCGATCATCGCCTGTTCCGCTGCGGTTTCGGTGAGGCGACTCTTGCGTACTCGCTCAGTAAGCCCGTTCTGACCATGGGTACGCTGGCACCATTCATCCATGCCATCAAGGATGGCATCACTCTGATGCACGACCAGGACCTCACTTTCCTCGATAATCTCCAGCCGTGAGTTGGTAACGATGGCCGCCATTTCAATGATCCGGTCATTAGCGGGGTCGAGCCCTGTCATTTCCAGATCGATCCACACCAGCAGCTTTTCACCACTCTTGCCCTGTGCCGCCTGTTCCTTTGCCATACGCTTGCCCCTGATAGGAAAAAATTGATCTGTAGTCGATAAGCGCTTTCACAACGCTTTCACTGATTGGGGTATAGTGGCTGCAATCGACAGGAATGCCAACCCGCTTGGTGTGACTGGGAGTAATGCTAGCGACCCGGAGTGTGATTTGTCGAAACGTAGACTGACAGTACAGCAGAAGCGCCGCATTGATGGGCGCCAGCAGCAGCACGGCAACCTGCAGAGTAAAGGTGACAGGGTCAGCGATGACAGTCTCGAGGAGCCACGGGAAGGGCTTATCGTGAGTAATCATGGCCAGAAGCTGCTCGTCGCCGAGCTTGAATCCGATAGCGATGGCGTGGAGCATCCGGTGCTCGACATCTCGCGCATGTATCGCTGTCATGCCCGCAGTAACCTCCCCCCCGTAGTCGCAGGCGATCGGGTGGTGTTCCAGATCGAACGCAAGCCAGCCACCGAGAAACTTACCGGCGTGGTGAGTGCGCTCATGGATCGTCGAAGCCTGCTATCGAGACCGGACAAGTTCGGACGTCTCAAGCCAGTCGCTGCTAATGTGGACAGGATCTGTGTCGTTGTCGCGCCCTTGCCCGAGCCACACTTTAACCTCACCGACCGCTATATCGTGGCCGCCGAACTGTCTGGCGCTGCGCCATTGATCATATTCAACAAGGCCGATCTGGTCGCCAACGATCCGTCGTCACGTGTGCATGAAATGCGCGAGCTGTATACCTCCTTGGGCTACGACTGCATCCTGGTGTCCGCCAAGTCTGAAACCGGGACGGGTGAATTGCTGGAGTTGCTCGATGGCACAACGGCGATTCTCTGCGGCCAATCCGGCGTGGGCAAGAGTGCCCTGGCAAAACTGCTGATCGATGACCAGGAGGCCAGCGAGATTGCGATAGGTGCGCTATCAGAGGCTGTCGTCAAAGGTCGGCATACCACGACAGCTGCCCGCCTCTATCGCCTGAAAGCAGGAGATGGCTTTCTCATCGACTCGCCAGGGGTTCGTGAGTTTGGTCTCTGGCATCTTGAACAGGCCGATCTCACGCATGGCTTCGTTGAGTTCCGCCCCTTTCTCGGCCAATGTCGTTTCAGTGACTGCAGTCATACCCACGAGCCTGACTGCGCCATACTGCTGGCCCTCGAGGAAGGCCATATCGACCCGCGTCGCTGGCAGAGCTATCGCGCGACCGCCGACTCACTCGATATGTTCGAGATTCGTACCGAGGTCTGACAGCGAGCGGCGGCTCATTCTATAACTCAGCCTTACCAGACTAGATTATCTGCCGCAGGTTTTGCTGGTGCTGGCTTGGCGTCCGCCGGTACCTGCTCTGGTTCTTCCCGAGTGACTCCACGCTCATCCAGTTTCTGCATGATGTCGTCCATCGATCGTGCGGCGGCACTATCGACGCTGTCGGGTTTTGCAACCGGCGGCGGCACTCGCACCGGGGCGGGAACGATCTGGTCCTCACCTGGATTGACCTGCTCGGCATCTTCCATGATCAGCGCGGCGCGCCTGTTGAGCACGAGAATCGTGATGCGACGATTGATGGGGTTGAATGGTTCCGAACTGTCGTACAGCGAGGACGATGCCAGGCCTACCACTCTTGAAATGTGATCTTCCGGGAGCCCTCCCTCGACAAGCGCCCGGCGAGCGGCATTGGCCCGGTCTGACGACAATTCCCAGTTTGAGTAACCCGCAAAGCCTGGAAAGGGTCTCGCATCAGTGTGACCGGAGACGACAAGCTTGTTGTCCACCCGGGAAATCGTTGGCGCCAGTTCGTTGATGATTTCGCGCGAATACTCTTTCAGTTCAGCGGAGCCGGTATCGAACATCGGCCTGCCCTGCTTGTCGACAATCTGAATGCGCAGGCCTTCATCGGTGATATCCAGTTTGAGTTGGTCACGGTATTCGCGGAGGGTCGGGCTACGCTCAATCTGCTCGAGAATCACATTCATCAAAGAGCGCAGCTTGCGTTGCTCCACCTGATCTACGATGTCCTGGGCCTGGCTTTCCTCGAGCTTGATTTCAGGCTGGCTGATGGGAATGGAGTCGGGGTCATCGACGACTTTTATCGAGACAGCCCCACCGAGATCAATGACCGAAGGACTACCCCCCTCTGTGAAGCCGATTGGATCCTCAAAGTAACCGGCGATCGCCTGTTTTTCTTCCGTAGTCGCCGACTGGCTGAGCCAGAGCACCAGAAAAAAAGCCATCATCGCGACTGCAAAGTCGGCGAAGGCCACCTTCCAGGCACCACCGTGCGGCTTGCCTTTCTTGACGATTCGCCGAACGATAATCGGCTGGGCCTGATTCAGCGTTTTCATCTGGCTTTGACGTGGTCGTTCAATTCCTGAAAGCTTGGCCGGACACCGGAGTCGAGTGTTTTACGCCCAAATTCGATAGCGATCTGCGGAGCCTGGCCACCGAGAAAGGCCAGAATGCTCATCTTGGTGCACTCGTAAGCCTTGATCTCTGCATCTGCCAGAGAGTGTATGGCACCGGAGAGTGGGCCGACGAATCCATAGGCCGCAAGAATACCGATGAACGTGCCTACCAGTGCTGCCGCGACGTGGAGACCAAGCTCCTCAGGCGGACCGCCCAGCGACTTCATGGTAATAACGATGCCGAGAACGGCGGCAACAATGCCGAAGCCTGGCAAGCCATCAGCAATGGCATGGACAGCGTCCCCTGGTTTCTCCAGTTCGTGCTGTCTGGTGCCGATCTCCATATCGATGAGCCCCTCGAGTTCATGGGCCGCCATATTCCCGGACGCGACGATGCGGAAATAGTCGCAGATGAAATCCCGCAGCTTCGGCTGGCTCTGGATCGAAGGATATTTGTTGAACAGATCACTGTCGTCAGGCTCATCGACATCGGCTTCGATGGCCATGATACCGGCCTTGCGTGACTTGTCGAAGAGTTCGAACAGCAGGGTCAGCAGGTCGAGGTAGAGCTGCCGGTTGAAGCGGCTGCCAACAATGACCGTCTTGATCGAGGCACCAACAGTCTTCATTGTCTTGGCGGAATTGGCGATCATGAACGCGCCCAGGGCCGCGCCAAAGATGATCACCAGCTCAAACGGCTGCCACAGGGCTGCCAGCTCCCCGTGGGAAAGCACGTAGCCCCCGAGAACACTGGCAAGAACAACTATCGAACCGATCAGAAGCAACATGGCAAATTTGTCAGGTTGGGATATGCTTGGATAAGAACAAGTTAAGTAGATGATCGCTTAATACACAACTGTCAGGAGAGTTGTACCTGAAGGACACTGAGGTGGAACACCCTGAACTGGAGTCTGACGACGAGGCCCTCATGGCTGCAGAACTGGCGCAGACTGTGGCATCGATGCTCGAACGACCGCTTCCAGCGGTCACTCATTCAGGGCGCCTGCTGCATCTTGCCCTGAAGGAAAAGGAGTTGTCCTTCGCCCAAATGGCTGCGCACGTTCAGAATGATCCGGTTCTGGCACTGACGCTGATACGCAACGCCAACCTTTTCATGCGTTCCAAAGAAGCCGCGATCCGCAATATTCCTCAGGCCATCAGCATCATCGGCCTCGAGCGCCTGAGCGTGCTACTGCAAACCACTGGATCCTATGACTTTTCCGGCGATCCTGGTCATCAGTCGACCGCCCGCCTGGAAGCGGCGCTTGGCCGCAGTCTTTGCGCCGCAGAAATGGCTCGGTTTACCTATACCACTGCAGGCAAGCCCGAAGAAGAAATCCGCAATGCCTTCTGGAACACCCTGCTCTGGGCAAGCCCATATTGGTATCTATGGCACTGGCGCGGCGAGGAGATGCAGGCAGTCTATAGTCAGACACGGATCAAGAGCATGGCTCGCTCAGATGCCCGCAAGCTCGAGCGCAGCATTCTGGGCTTCGAAATTCGTGCATTCTGGCGAGAGGCCCATAAACAGATGGCTCTGCCGATTCTGGATGCCAACACGCTGTTCGATCATGAACTGGCGGATCTGCGCAGCCTGGCTCAACTCACCTCAGCGGCTAAAAAGGGTTATGAAAACGACTCTCCAAGAGCCTTTATCACCAAACCATTGAGACAGTTCAGCAAGCGTCCAGGCTTTACTGAGACGATGCTGAACCATCTGGTCGAAAATGCGAGCATCAGCTGGCACTCCAAGGCGGTGAACCGGTGTTTCTTCGCAATGGCGGCGAGATGGAAGGCGTCGCCGATACAGGGCGTCCGCTGGGCCCATGAGGTAGCTGTTTTAAGTGCCAGACAACATCCGCTTCGGCACGGTGTAGGACTGGCAACTTCCTTGCTGAATCCAGCGCCCGGGTCGGGTGAGCCTCTCTTCGACATGCCGGAAGCCGGGCCTGGGCTCATATCGCCGCAGCCAGCAGCCAGCCAGCGGCCACCTTTGCCAACCGAAAAGCCGCTACCACCGGCTGCACCCGATCCCATTGACGGTCCGTCAGAGATAGCGGCCGAGCGCACGGTGACGCCCGAGCAGCCAGATGAAGCATCAAGACCGTCTACAGAAGAAAAGGCGTTGCGCTCTCCAGTTGCCCCACCACTGGCCTCGAAGCTGGAGCAGCCACGCCAGGCGGCTCCGAGACCGGTGGACGATTCGCCACTCAAAGCCTACGGCAACCCGGGTAATTCGCCTCAGCCGCAGCTGCGAAAAGCCCCGAACCGGGCATTGTTCAACCGCACCATCGAAGACATGCTGATCAATCCTATGCAGTTCCAGGGCCTGCCTGATCTGATGCAGACCACCATCAGCTGCGTAGTCGACGGTATTGGTCTGGAAGCCTGCCTGGTGAGTCTGATGACCCCCGACCGCGCGGCCATCAAGGCTTTCTTCACCACGCCGCTGCCCGCCCGGGAGACGCTCGAGGGCCGACAATTGCATCTGGAAGAATTTCCACTGTTTTCGAAGCTGATGCGGAAGCCGGCGTCGATCTGGGTCAGCCCGGAGTCTTCGCCGCGTATCAAGGCCCACCTGAGCGAAGAGTTCGCGTCACTGTTTCAGGTCGAAGAGTTCTTCGCCAGCTCCTGCTTCGTAGGCACGCGCCCAGTCGGCCTCATCTACGCTGATAACGGCTTTCACAGCGGGCCGATGACGACCTTTGAGTACGAAAGTTTCAAAGAGCTCTGTAATGCGACAAGCCAGGTCGTTTACAATCTTGCCCAGCGAGCCCGGTCTGACAAGAAAAAATAAAGTCCGGCGCCAAGCTTCATGACTCCAGAGGCCAGTCTTTGACTCATACAATAGCATCCCAGACCAGAGAACTTACCCACTGGTCCCTGCTGATCCAAGCTCAGCACCTGCTCGACTACATGCAACGCCCCGCGGAAACCAGAGTTCTGGTGGTCGACCTTTCGCCCAGAAGCGCCTACGAACAGCAGCATGTGGAAGGCGCTGTATGGCTGGATCCGACGAGAACGAAAACGCATCCACCCTTCAATGGCAAATTGCCAGAGCTCCAGCAACTACGATCCATCGCCGCAGATCTCGACCTGCATCAAAACGATCACCTCGTCGTCATGGACGCTGAAGGTGGTGCCTGGGCCGGACGTTTTGTCTGGCTCATGCTCAGCATGGGCTTCAAGAATGTCCATGCCATCGACGGTGGCCGTCTGGCCTGGGAGGCACTGGGGCTGCCTATGGTCGCTGGTGACAGCAGCAGCGCTGAAGGCGCAGACGACGAGCACGTTCAGACCGGCGAGTCGGCAAATATTCGTGGCCCGATATTTCTGCCCGACGAGAATTCTGTCGCTGCGAGTGCACCGACAGTCAGTGTCGATCTGGCAGAGCTCAAGCGCCTGGTCGAAGCCGGACAGGCACAGGTCTGGGACGCGCGCTCTGCCGAGGAATTTTCAGGTCAGCGCGTAACGGCCAGGAACAACGGTCATATTCCTGGCGCACGTCACCTCGAGTGGACGCGACTGCTAGACCCACACAATCACTATCGGCTTCGATCACCCGAAGCGCTGAACGAACTGTTACTGGCTGCCGGGCTTGATCCGGAATTGCCAATTATCACGCACTGCCAGACCCATCATCGCTCAGGCCTGACTTTTCTGGCTGGCCGGCAGCTGGGTCTGGATATCAAGGCCTATCCAGGTTCCTGGTCCGAATGGGGCAACAGCGACGACACTGGCCATCTCATCGAACAGACAGGAGACGCCTGACATGGGCAAACGTGACGATTTTTTCGTCAGATCGCAGTATCTCGTTCCACAGGGCTCACTCTCCCGAGTTGCGGGCAAAATAGCAGCTTCGACCGATCCACGGCTGAAGAACGCTTTTATAAAGTGGTTCGTCAAAAAGTATCAGGTCGACATGACCGAGGCAGCGGAGTCTGAACCAGAGGCTTTTGCGAGCTTCAACGAGTTTTTTACCAGAGCGCTGAAACCTGGTGCGCGCACTATCGACCCCGCTGAGGACGCTCTGGTCTCACCCGTAGATGGTGCCGTTTCGCAACTGGGCACCTTATTGGCTGGGCGTATCCTGCAAGCCAAGGGCAGGACCTACAGCGCACTCGAACTTTTTGGCGGCGACAGCCTGGCGGCGCGTCCGTTTCATGGTGGCGAGTTCGCCACTATCTATCTGGCGCCCAAAGACTATCACCGTATCCATATGCCCTGCGATGCACGCCTGACGAGCATGATCCATGTGCCCGGGCGGCTGTTCTCGGTAAATCCTGCCACGGCTGCCGCCGTGCCAAGCCTGTTTGCCCGCAATGAACGAGTCATCTGTGTGTTTGATACCGAATTCGGCCCGTTTGCGATGGTGCTGGTGGGGGCGATGATCGTTGCCAGTATCGCCACCACCTGGGCAGGACTGGTGGGTTCGGGAGACCAGAAACGAACTGGTGCCACCATCACGAGAATTGATTACGAGGCTGATGGCGAGCATCCAGCACCGACTTTCCGCAAAGGTGACGAAATGGGCCGCTTCCATCTCGGCTCCACGGTTATCCTGTTGGCACCACCAGAGAGCTTCAAGTGGAGTGAAGCACTCCACGCCGGCTCGCGACTCAGGCTTGGTGAACGCATCGCCACCCTGAAGGCAAAAAAGTCCTAGTGTCCCGTCCGGCTAAGCGCCAGCTGACGCAAAGCTGAGTACCTGATCGATACGGGAAAGGCCCAGCAGGCGCATGACCAGCCGGTCTACCCCAAGAGCAATGCCGCTGCACGGCGGCATTGCTCTCATCGCGCCCACAAGGGCCTCGTCCAGAGCCAGCTCCGACAGCCCAAGCACCCGTCGCCTTGCGTTGTCACTGTCGTGACGACGACGGAACTCCTCAACATCTGTCAGCTCGTGATATGCGTTGGCGATTTCAAGTCCATAGAGGTACAACTCGAAGCGATCGGCCACAAGCCGCCCCTGCGTATCGATCCGAGTACGTGATTGCGAGGCCTGTTCGGCTGGATAGCCTTCGACGACCGCCACCGGGCATTTGGTCAGCAGTGGCTCGGCCAGCCGACTGAACAGGAGGTCGAGCAGTATCGAGCGTTCCGCAGTGTCTGCGTCGTCGTAGTCGCGGACCAGGCTTCGGACACAGGCCCTGAGTCTATCGTCGCTCACCGTGAAAGGGTTCAGGCCACAGGCCTCGATCATCAGGTCTGCGTAAGTGAAGCGTATCGGCGTCTTCAGGAGGGCTTTGGAAGGCCACGGCAGATCGGACTGATCCCTTCCGTGCCGAGAGAGCGCCAGCAACAGATCCAGAGTTTCCTCGAGCAATTCATCGAGCGCATAGCCAGGCCGGTACCACTCGAGCATGAGAAATTCGGGGTTATGGCGCCTGCCGCTTTCGTTGGCCCGAAAGGCCTTGCTGAGGGTAAAAATGGCGCCAGCACCAGACCCGAGCAGACGCTTCATGTAAGGCTCGGGTGAGGTGAGGAGATACTGTCCGTTGCAGAGACGAAGACTGTCGAGGTGCACATCACTGGCCGAGGTATCTGCCAGCACCGGGACCTCGACTTCGAGAACATCACGGGCCGAGAAAAAACGACGGATCTGGTCCAGCACCGCAGCCCTGGCCCGAAGAACCTCGAGCGCTGCGCTGCTTTGCCAGTGAGCGGCTGGGCTCAGCTTTTGACCCGGTTGACGTAGGCGCCCGAGCGGGTATCGACCTTGATGAAGTCGCCCTGGTCTACGAACAGCGGTACGCTGACCACTGCGTCTGTCGTCAGACGAGCCGGCTTGGTGCCACCCTGCGCGGTGTCACCCTTGACACCAGGATCGGTCTCGACGATCTGCAAATCAACGAAATTGGGTGGCGTCACGGATAGTGGCGCACCGTTGTACAGCGTCACCATGTAGATTTCCTGCTCTTTCAGCCACTTCTTCGTATCGCCGACTGCAGCGGCATCTGCGCCGTGCTGTTCGAACGAGCCATCTGTCAGCATGAAGTGATAGAATTCGCCGTCCGTGTAGACATATTCCATCTCGAGATCGATGACATCTGCACCTTCGAGTGATTCACCTGACTTGAAGGTCTTTTCGACGACCCGGCCAGTTTTCAGGTTTCGCAACCGCACCCGGTTGAAGGCCTGGCCCTTGCCTGGCTTGACGAATTCATTCTCGATAATCGAACATGGATCGCCATCGAGCATGATCTTCAATCCGGACTTGAACTCGTTGGTGGAAAAAGTCGCCATATACTCTCGCTTACTGTCGTTGTCTCAGGATGTTTATTATGTCGAAAGCCGTGCAGATCCCGGTCGCAGGCTCTATGGAAGCGTCCGGGGAGGCGCGCATCATAACGCGAAACGGTTCGCTTGGCGATGCCCCGGGGCGCTGGCAGGACAGTCTGAAGGACATGTTCACCAGCTATCGTGAACTGGCGGCATTTCTGGATCTGCCCATAGCAGCCTTCGATGACCTGGATGCGGTGACCCGTCAGTTTCCCTTGCGGGCAACACGGGCATTTGTGTCCAGAATTCGACGCGGGGATCCGGACGATCCGCTCCTCAGACAGATCATGCCTGACGCGAAAGAGCTGCAGACCTCGGCGGCGACGACCACGGATCCTCTGGCAGAAAAAGCCTTTACCACCCAGGCTGGGGTAGTCCGCAAGTACCGTCACCGCGCGCTTTTCATTCTCACGGGCGCCTGTGCCATACATTGTCGTTACTGCTTCAGGCGGCACTTCCCTTACGAGCAGCACAGGCAGAGCCGGCAGCTATGGGATGACACCGTCGCCGAGCTGGCCATCGACCCTGAGCTTCAGGAAATCATCCTTAGCGGCGGCGATCCGCTGATGCTGGATGATCACGCACTTGCCAGTCTGTTCAGCTCACTCCAGCAAATTCCTGGACTACAGCGCATCCGCCTTCATACTCGCATGCCGAGCGTACTGCCAGGGCGAATCACCTCGCCCCTGATCGAACTGCTCAGAAGCTGTCGGCAAAAGGTCATCGTCGTCAATCATATCAATCACGCCCATGAAATCGACGAGTCGGTCGTTCAGGCCAATCGACAGCTTCGTGAGGTCTGCACACTGCTTAATCAGACCGTTTTGCTCAAAGGCGTCAACGACTCGGCTCGCGCCCAGATCGAACTGTCACATGCGCTCTTTGACGCCGGTATACTGCCTTATTACCTGCATCTACCGGACGCCGTCGACGCCGCAGGACACTTCATGATGGCGGCCAGCACGGCAAGCGAGTTGTATGCAGAGATGCTGACCGCCCTACCCGGCTATCTTGTACCGCGCCTCGTTTATGAGGACCCAGGTTACCTCAGCAAGGTGCCGCTGCAGCCTGCCCTTGAATCGCTCACAAGGAAGACGCTTTAAGTGCCGATGATAAACCTCTGAAACGAGCAATCTTTGCGGACTTTGCTATGCTAAGGAATCGTAGTGATTTGAGAAAAGGGCTGAATGCATGTCTGGGCAACCCAATCCGCTGACACTCAAGGTTCCCAATCAGCGTCTGACCACGCTGTCCTATGCCGAACCTGCTGTCAAAGCAGTGGAGTCGTGGGCTAATGAGCTTCCAAAGGCCAATATTGGCGAGATGTCGAAGCAGCTTTATCATGCCCTGCTCGAGCTCAATGAGCTCATCTGTTCACCGCAGAGCAGGTTCCAGCTGGTCGAGGTGATTCGGCCATCGGTCTATTACATCTGTCGTGAGCTCGGCAAGCACTTCTTGAACCAGGCAGTTGTCCTGCCCGAAAAGCAGCGTAAGATCGCCAACCTTGCACAATCCCTGCAATTGAATCTTGCCAACGCCTATAAACTGGTACTGGTCGACCTTCACAAGGCTGGTCAGGCGGAGAAGAACAAGAAGCTTACAGCGCCAGCCATTCATCGTGCGATCACAGACCTCTCCAGTTGTGTGCTCCGGGCCAATCAACTGTACTGCCAGACACCACCGGACACCTGGCTGGAGCTGCACCAGCTGTATCGCTTCGCCAGAGACAACCGGCTGCTGAAAATCAAGACCGTCGATGGCTACAGTGGCAACCAGAATGAAACGACCGTCGAGCAGGCATACAAGCGCGTGCTGCTGCTCGGTTGCTGCAAGCCAAACCAGCTACGCCAGAAGGATATCGAAATAGCCTATACGGCCTTCGAGCACTGGACTGATCATGTGAGCCTCGAGGTTGAGTCTGGCGCTACTGCACTCTTCGTCATTTCCCCGAAGAAGGATCTGGCGCCGGCCTATCGCAGCCTGCAGACCATTCCCCCGTCTACAGAAAATTACGGCTTTGATACCAGCAAACTCGCCACCTTGCTGACCGAAGAACTCGCACGAGGTCACCAGGAGCCTGCGGCCGGCGGCAAGAAGACTCCGCCGCAGAGACTCCACGGCATCGAAACGATCAGCGAGCCTTTGCTATTGGCCATTTCTCAGGCGATTGGTGTACTCGCCAAGCGCAGTTTCAAGCGTACCAGCAGTCAGGGTCGTATATTGATCAGTGTCGGCCTCACCACGACGCATTACTTCGTCGCCAACGGCACCGACTTCAATACCTTTCTCAGCGGCGACCGCACCAACACAGATGCGAGTTATTTTGCTGATCATCATCGGCGAGATGTCTGGGCCCAGCCCGGTAGCGGTAATAACCAACCCGGCTCGAGCGGGGCAGACCTTTCGCCCATCCGTTACACAGGCGCCAGTGGATCGGCGAACAAGGATGCGAAGCCCGGCTATCAGCAGCACATCGTGCCACTGGTCAACACCAGCCCAGGCGGGTACTGTATTCAGTGGATAGGGGATATTCCAAGTAATGTGCAGGCGGGTGAGTTGCTTGGCGTCAGGGAAGATGAGAGCCATCCGTGGAGTATCGGCGTGATTCGCTGGATCCGACAGATTCGCCAACACGGCACGCAGTTTGGTGTCGAGCTGCTGGCGCCGAGTGCGAAGCCCTGTGGTGTGCAGCTGCTACAGAAAGTGGGAGAAAACAGCGAGTTTCTCAGAGGCCTTCTGCTTCCGGAGTTGCCTGCAATCTCACAACCTGCGAGTCTCGTAGTACCAAGACTACCTTTCCAGGTTGGACACAAGGTGGTGGTAAATCGCCAGGGCCGAAATACCAAGTTGCAGTTGCTCAAGCGAGTGAGTGCTACGGGCTCATTTACCCAATTTGAAATTGAAGCTCAGTTCGCGGACGCCGCAACACCCGCACCGCGGAAAACCATTTCATCGGAAGATGATTTTGACTCACTCTGGCCATCACTCTGAGCATGCAAGAAAAAAAACAGACCGTCCATTTACTGCTGTTGGACCCATCACTCAACGATGCTGAACATACGATCAGCGTCCTGCGTAATGATGGGAAGGCCACCAGAGCTCACCGAATTACGAGCGAAGAGGATCTTCAGGAGAGTCTGAAGTCACAGAGCTGGGACCTGCTCATCGCCAAGCGCGAAGATCAGGAGCTGACCTATCTCGACTGTCTGGACGCCATCAAGGCACAAGGTCTCGACCTACCATTGATAGCCATACTCGAAGAGTTCGATGAAGCCGAACACGTGACTGCGCTACAGAAGGGCGCCAGACAGGTCGTACTCGCCAGTCATGAGACAGTGCAGCTTCATGCCATTCGACGGGAACTCGAAGACCATGCAGATCGCCGCAAGCGAAAGAGCGTGGAGCTTCAGCTCCGCGATGCGGAAAAGCGTTGTAATTCGCTGCTCGAATCTTCGGTCGACCCGATCGCCTATATCATTGAAGGCATGCACGTCTTTGCCAACAAGGCCTACCTGGATCTGTTCGGCTATGAAGATCTGGACGACCTCATCTGTATTCCAGTACTGGATGCCATCGCCTCTTCAAGCACTGGGGCGTTCAAGACCTTCCTGAAACAGGCCGAAGGCCCTGAGGCCCTCGATACGCCTGTGCCGATCTGCATTGAGAGATCAGACGGTTCGGAAGAAATGGTAGCCGTCAGCAGCTCGCTGGCCACCTTCGAGGGCGATGCCTGTCTGCAACTCGTCATGCGCCCGCAGGTCGATGCCGAGCTCGAAGCCAAGTTGAAAAAGATCAGCCGAGAGGATTTGCTCACCGGTCTCTACAACAAGACTTACTGGATGGAACAGCTTCATCTCTTCATCGAGCAGATCATGCAGCAGAAGGCGCATGGTTTCGTCATGTTCATACAGATTCTTGATGTAGGCAGACTGAAAGATAGCCTCGGGATTACCGGCACTGACACGCTACTGGCGAGTTTTGCGACCCTGCTGCGCGAGCACAAAGGGCCGCACTCGACACTCGGGCGCTTCAGTGACGACAGCTTTGTATGGATCGAGGCTGAAAACAGTCAGGATCAGGTTCAGAAGCTGGCGTCGACTATTTCTCAGGCCGCCGAACAGAAACTTTTCGACATCAGCGGCAAGACGGCACAGGTCAAGGTCGCCGTAGGCCTGCTGCGCCTGAACGAGAATTCGGGCACGACCGAAACCGTAGTCAGCAAGGCCATCCGTGCAAGCGTGTACGCTATTGAACGCCCAGAGGCCAGTCGTCAGGGCGGCCAGGCGGTGTCGAACGTCTACATGTATAACGGTCTGGACTTCGAAGACAGCGACAAGTCGATAGACGACTATATGGCGATGCTGCAGGCAGCCCTGGATGACAACCGCTTCAAGATGCTGTTCCAGCCGATCATCAGCCTGCAAGGATCGACCGACGGTTATTACGAAGCCTTCCTGCGAATGATCGACAACGAAGGCAAGGAAATATCACCTTCGGATTTTCTTCCTGTCGAGACTGAAGCCCGCCTGGCGACGAAGCTGGACCGCTGGGTCATTCTGCAAAACGTCAAGAGCCTGAGCTCTCACCGCTCCAAGGGCTATAGCAGTAGACTGATCATCAATATCACCGGTCACACGATCACCGATGACACCTTTATCGACTGGCTGCAAAAGGCTCTGACGGCTGCGAAACTGCCAGGCGAGTCACTGGTATTCCAGGTCGCTGAAGCCGACGTCATCGAATATCTGCTGCAGGCCAAGGAGTTCAGCGCGCAAATCCACAAACTGGGCTGTCAGCTGGCCCTGTCGCGTTTCGGTTGCGCATTGGATCCGTTCAAGACGCTCGATCACGTCGAAGTGGACTATGTGAAGGTCGATGGCTCTTATACCGAAGATATTCAGAAGACGGCAGAAGCCAGAGAGGCCTTCTACGCCATGGTAGATAAACTGAAGGATCAGTCGAAGATGGTCATCACGCCGCTGGTAGAGAACGCCACCGTGCTCTCGACGCTCTATCAGGCGGGTGTCCACTACATTCAGGGCTACTACCTGCAGGCGCCGACGACCGAAATGAATTACGACTTCGCTGAAGGCGGCTGAGCCGCCTAATCCTCCTCTCCAGCATCTCGACCTTCCAGCAGGCGAAGGTCGCTTTCCCGAAAGCCAAGCAGATACAAAATACTGTCGAGCCCAAGATAGGAGATCGACTGACTGGCACTCTTGCGCACCAGTGGCTTGGCTCGAAATGCCACGCCGAGCCCTGCGGTACTCAGCATGGGCAGATCGTTCGCACCATCACCTACGGCAATGACCTGCTCGAGCTGAATTCCCTCGCGTGCGGCAATCTCATGCAGCAGGGCGGCCTTGCGGGCGCCATCCACGATTTCTCCACTTACCTCCCCCGTCACCAGCCCATCACGGATGTCCAGATCGTTGGCGAACACGTAGTCGATTCCGAGCTGCGCCTGCAAGCGTTTGGCGAAGAAATTGAAACCACCGGACAGGATTGCAGTCTTATAGCCCAGTTTGCGCAGACTGCTGATCAGCAGCTCTGCACCTTCCGTCAGCATCAGACGACGTGCAACCGTTTCGAGCGTTTCAGCGCTCAGCCCTTTCAGCAGGCGCACACGTCGACGGAAGCTTTCAGCAAACTCGATCTCCCCGCGCATGGCCAGCTCTGTAATGGCCATCACCTGCTCACCCACCCCGGCCTCTTTGGCCAGTTCATCGATGACTTCGGCTTCGATCAGGGTCGAGTCCATATCGAAGACCACCAGCCGTCGGTTGCGCCTGAACAGATCGTCGCGCTGGAAGGCGATATCGATATTGAGTTCATTGGCAATCTGCAGGAACTCTGTCTTGAGTTTCTCGGGGTCAGTAGGCTCTCCACGAACTGACAGCTCGATGCAGGCATGGTTTCGTCGCGAGGCATCGTAGAGATCAAGCCGGGTAGACAGACGCTGTATCTGGTCGATATTGAGCCCATTGGCGGCGGTAATCGCCGAAGCCCGGGCGATGTGCTCGGCCTTGATTTCACGGGCCAGCAAAGTGACGATGAAACGCGTTTTGCCTTTGCCCTTCACCCACTTGTTGTAATCCGCCTCTGGAATCGGGGTGAAACTGATGTGCAAATCCCTGGCGTGCATCTCGAACAACAGATCCTTGATGACCTGCGAGGCATCGTTGCCAGACTGACCAGCCTCGGGCAGGCGTACGAGCATGCCCCAGGTCAGATGATCGTGGATCACTGACTGACCGACATCGAGCATGACCAGATCATACGCTGCGAGAATGGAAGTTATTGCAGACGTCAGGCCCGGCTTGTCATGGCCGCTGACGTTGATCAGCAGAATATCACTCATTGCCGTCTACCTGTCCTGAAGCTGTCACATTGCCTTTGTCAGCGGCAGTAGTTGGCTGCGGGTTCAGCAGCTCTACCCGGTCGATTTTCTGCAATCCCCTCGGCAGGCGCGAACCGCGACGGCCACGCTCACCTATGTAGTGTTCGAGGTCACTCAAACCGACCTTGAGGAAGCGCTTGCCTGCGTGGAGCTGAAGGAAGGCACCGGGTCGCAGGACTGCCAGATGCGCCAATGCTTCTTCACCACTCTGGGCTCTGGCTGCAGGGATACCAATGATCTTGTTGCCCTTGCCTTTGGTCAGCTGCGGCAGATCGCTCAAGGGGAATGCCAACATCCTGCCATCACTGGTAATCGCCACCAGCATCACCTCGTTCACGTCCTGTTTCGCAGGAATGAGGATAGGTGGCAGCACGCTGGCCCCTGCACTGAGGCTCACGAGCGCCTTGCCAGTCTTGTTCTTGCTCAGCAGGTCCCCCGCCGTCGCACGGAATCCATAACCATAGCTGGAGGCGAGCAGTATGCTGTCGTCGGTCTCCGGCAGCATGGCGTAACTGATGAGCGCTCCGTCTGCAGGTGTTATCCGCCCGGTCAGGGGTTCACCCTGCCCTCGCGCAGACGGCAGACTGTGCGCTGCCAGCGAATACACCCTGCCGCTGGTATCGAAGAACAGCGCCTGATTGCTGCTGCGCCCCTTCGCGGCATGCAGGAAAGCGTCACCAGCCTTGTAACTGAGCGCCTCAGGATCCAGATCATGACCCTTACCCGCTCTCACCCAGCCTTTTTCAGAGAGCACGACGGTAACCGGCTCGCTGCTGATCAGATCAGTCTCGCGATAGGCTTTGGCTTCACTTCGCTCAACTAGCGGGCTGCGACGATCGTCGCCGAAGGTCTCCATATCCGCTTTCAGTTCTTTACCCACCAGACGCTTGAGCTTGAGCTCCGAACCAAGCAGCGCCTCGAGTTCCTGCTTTTCCTTCGCAAGCGCTTCCTGCTCGGCCTTGATCTTCATTTCTTCAAGACGGGCCAGTTGCCGCAGCTTGGTATCCAGTACGTAGTCGGCCTGAATTTCAGTAAGGCCGAAGCTGTCCATCAGCGCCTGCCTGGGCTCATCCTCTTCCCGCACGATGCGGATCACTTCGTCGAGGTTGAGAAAAGCGACCAGGAGACCTTCAAGAATGTGCAGGCGGTCGTTCACTTTCTTCAGACGGAATTCGAGTCTCCTGCGAACCGTACCGATTCTGAATTGCAGCCACTCACGCAGCAGCAAGGGCAGTGGCTTCACCGTCGGCTTGCCATTGAGGCCGATAACGTTGATGTTTACCCGGTAACTCTTTTCCAGATCAGTGGTGGCGAACAGATGCCCCATCAGGGCCTCCGTGTCCGTTCTGCTGGAGCGTGGAATCAGGACCAGTCTGCAAGGATCCTCATGGTCGGACTCATCACGAATATCGGCCAGCATCGGCAGCTTCTTCGCAGTCATCTGGGCGGCAATCTGCTCGATGAGTCGAGCACCTGACACCTGATATGGCAGCTCTGTGATAACGATATTGCCCTGTTCAGTGTTGTAGCGGGCCCTTGCCTTGACGGAGCCGCGACCGGTGGCGTACATCTGGCGCAGCTCTTCACGACTGCTGACGATCTCGCCCCCTGTTGGAAAATCAGGGCCCTGGATATGCTCCAGTAGTTCGTCGAGCTCGGCCTTGGGGTTATTCAGCAGATGCAGGCAGGCACTCGTGACCTCGCGCAGGTTGTGCGGCGGTATGTCTGTTGCCATGCCGACCGCGATACCGGTGGTGCCGTTGAGCAGCAGGTTCGGTAGCCTCGCTGGCAGCAGAGCGGGCTCTTTCAGGGAGCCATCGAAGTTGGGTACCCAATCTACTGTGCCCTGAGCGACTTCGCTCAGCAGCGTTTCGGCGTACTTTGCCAGCTTTGACTCGGTATAACGCATGGCTGCGAACGATTTCGGATCGTCCTGCGAGCCCCAGTTGCCCTGCCCATTGACGATGGGATAGCGATAGGAAAATGGCTGCGCCATGAGCACCATGGCTTCATAGCAGGCGCTGTCTCCATGAGGATGATATTTACCGAGCACGTCACCGACGGTTCGCGCCGATTTCTTATGCTTCGATGCCGCAGTCAGGCCAAGTTCTGACATCGCATAAATAATGCGTCGCTGAACCGGCTTCAAGCCATCGCCGATGTGCGGCAAGGCCCTGTCGAGAATGACGTACATCGAATAATCGAGATAGGCTTTTTCGGTGAATGTTCTAAGCGGCAATCTTTCGATTGAATCATCGACTGGCAGGTTCATAGGCAGGTGAATGGCCCTCGTAGCGCTGGTGGCTGTGATAAATCCTGATGGTTCTTAACAGGAGCAGAACGGCTGAGGCACAGGTATGGCAGGCTCAGCAGGACGCTAGCTTACGGTATTCGCCCCCTTTCGCCTAGGCACTGACTAGCGGGCTGCCCATAAACCGTAAAAAGCCCGGTCTGTGGCTTCTACGCATTTTAGCCAGGGCCGGGCTTCTTTATTGTAGCACTCATGATTACAGCCTATTCCGACCTTTTCCGAATCGTGTTAAGCGCAAGCGTCCTGATGCTTGCGATCGAGTACCTGTGGACGGGTCATATGCTCACTGCCTGGGTTTATGTCGCCATCAGCATCGGTTTCGGCCTCTTTCTACTGGTTCAGCGCAAGCCTTTCGTGGAAGACGAGCCCGACAGCGACTGATACCGCCTCGGGCTGCCCCAAATACCCCCTCAATACAAATCAGTCAACAGTACCCCAAGCCCGACTCGCTGATTGCGGTGATTGTAGTCGATGAGTGTCTCGCCGTAGCCGTTGTAATACTGTAGATAGCCCTTGAGCCTGCCAGGCAGCGGAAAGGTGTAGGACACTTCCACGGACGTCTTGTTTTCATCTGAGTCCCTCATGTTGTTCATGAGCCGGACATCGAAGACCTGATCACCCTGCTTATAAGCGAACAGGAATTCGGCATAACCCAGGAACTGATGAATATCGGCGTTGTCGTCCTCCTCCTCATCTTCAGGGATGCGCCACCAGGGCCGCACACCCAGCGTCAGGTTGCCCTTGTTGAAAAAGAACGAGGCCACCACCCGGTTCCAGCTTCTTGATTCCGGCTTGGACTCCCCGTTCGAATGGTGATTGATGCCCAGGGTCACGAACTCGGAGCTATAGCCAAACAGGTTCATCGATGTTCGATAGCGAAGGTAGACCTCCGGCTCGTGATCGATGGTGCGGAAAGGCTTGGATTGTGGATCGTTGTAAATTTGCCAGAAGCCGACCTGCGTGTAAGCCGCCCAGGCTGTCATGCCTTCAGGAAAGATGTTGCGTAGTAACTGGAACTTGAAGCTGAACTGATACTTTGCTTCGCTGCGCTGGTACTCCTCGACAAGCCGGGTTTCCTCACGAGACGGGCTGGACACGATCTCATAAGGCTTGTCGTTGTAGGTGTATGGCAGCAGGTAGTTGCGTCGATGCGGAATCATCAGGAAGCTGTTGTCAGCCAGCAACTCCTCGGACTCGAGCCGTTCATCGACAGCATTTCTGGGCCCTTGTTCATCAAGCACGGGACTCTGAAAGGTATCAGTCAGGCGATCGTAGCATTCCAGCCGTTCCTGGCTGCTCTCGAGTTCCGCACAGTCTTCGAGCCTGGTCTCGGTCTGCTTCGCCACCGATGCTTCAGTGGTCAGCTGATCCAGGTCAGACTGCCTGACTTCCTCTATATCATCAGTGCCTTCGAAAAGCTCATCCGCCTGAGCGGACGCCGTTGCACAGATCATCAGACTCGCGGCCAGCAAAGCCCTGCTTCTGTTGAAGTTCCCTGAGATGCCCTGCTTGTTCATCAAATTGTTCCGCTCATCGTTGGTGACATTACTGTAGTTGAAAATTGGTCAGCCGAATACGGTGACCGTCTGCTGACTGAAGGCCAGCAACTCGTCGCGATCGTTCCAGACTCGGGCATGGGTGTATCCATAGCCATCTGCAGCCTGAACGATTTTCGCTTCATAGCGGAACCAGTCGGTTGCCCGTGATCTTACTGTCGGCTGGACGAACTGGACGTTCCACGCCAGCGTGCTCGCCGGCACCACCTTGCGCAATAAAGGCAAAGTCGCGGGAGGCCAGGCATCGATAAGCCCTAACAGCAGCGCAGGCGTAAGCGCCGCTTCATCACCTAGAGCGGCTTCTCGAAACCGCATGTAACCATTCATGATGCCATCGCCCCGCCCGGTAAACGGGAGCTTGCCATCAGTAAACGCATAATCGAAATATTGCATAAAGTTGGGTGAGACACCCGCTACATTTGGCAGCGGCGCACCATCCTCCAGCAAACCCACGTCGGCAACGCCAGCGGGATCCACGCAAATATCGGATTCACGGCCATCGCCAAAGGCAGCACTGGCATCGAGTCTGATACTGTCGGACTGTAAAATTCGGCAGCCAAGCACGGTGACCGACTTTCCGGCGCGAAGCAGCTCCGGGGTCAGGGTGAGCGCCTGATCGTCGACTGGACCAACGAAATTGCAGTTGAAGCTTCGCAGCATTCGCCCGTCGGCATGAGCCTCCATGGCCTGAAGCGCCATCGCAGCCGACAGCCCTCCGAATGTCGAACGACCCTGCATCCAGCTGTCGTCGATGCTGAGCTTGTCATGCGTGGGCGCAGCTGCACCTGTTTCTCGAATGGCCACGCGTGAGGCCGCAGAAAGATAATCTGTAAATAACATGGGATACTCCTGACAATACAGACGCGCAAGGCCTGCTATACGGCGTAAAGTTCGAAAAGGTACACTATCATGAATACAGTGCAACACTCTTCACACCAGCGGGCGGCAGTATATGGCTATCGAAGGTTCAGTCCGACACTTCTTACTCACGGTGATCACGGGCTGGCTTGTTCTGGCCTCCACCACATCCGTACGCGCCGATAGCACCCTAGAGCCCGGTCAGGAGAGCCAGAGCATGGGCCTGGCAAAACTGGCCACCGTGCGGATCTACTATCACGACGCCTCAGCAATTGCCGATCGTCTGAACATGATGTTTGAGCCAGCCGATCTGAAAGCTTCGGGGCTCGGACGCGATCTGATTCTGCGGGCGAGCTCGGAGGCATTGCTCCACGACGCAAAAACACTGGTCGCTGATCTGGATAGGCAACCCGCGCAGTTCCGCATTTTCATCCGTGAAGTCGCCCAGGGCAGCGGCCGCAATGGCGACCTCAGGACCAGCGTCGAAGGCAAAGTCGGGGCGGGAACTGGCTCTCGAGATGGCCGAGCCGATATCTCGGTCAGCTACGGTAATCGCAGTTATAGTACCGGGAGTAGAACCGAGCAGACTGTTACCGTACTGGAGGGCAGCTCGGTCAGTCTCACCGCCGGTCAGCTCAGGCCTGTCCAGAACGTCTACCTCTCTCATAGCGGTATCGCTGTCGGCAATGCCGGAGAACGGGAGCTGGTCGGCAGTGATCTACTGGTCACGCCCACGCTGGCTGGACCAGAGGGGGAGCCGCGCGCCCGAGTCACGCTGGCCGTAAGACATCAACGTGACGCGAGAGATGGTCAGTCGCTCGACGCTTTCGAACTGGCATCGACACAACTGCTCCCCTTCGGCGAATGGGCTCCGCTCGGCGGCAGCACGAGTAGAAGCAGGAACGACTCGGATGGAAGCTTCGGCACAAGCTATTCGACCCGCTCATCTGACATGACACAGCACTACGAAATAATGATCCACCTACTGCCCTGAGACGGCAGATTCAGGCTCGGCTCAGCGTACCCACTAATGCAAACGCGCCAGCGAAACCGCAGATGACCAGCAGAAGCGGCCGGAATCTGCCCGCGTCGACATAGGGTCGTGCCTGCTTGCCGGTAAAGAAGCCAAGCAGACAGAACGGTACGAAAGTCAAAGATACCAGGAGCAGTTCAAGCGTCAAGATATCCGCCAGCCAGTAACCGATCAAGCTCAGGGCACAACTGTAAACGAAGAACACCGACAGGTTCGCGCGGACAGTCATCGGCGCGCCGTGCTGCATGACCAGGGCCATCGGCGGGCCACCAATCGAGGTGGTGGTACCGGTAATACCACTCACGAAGGCCGCCACCCCCAATCGAGCCGGTGTGTACTGGAACTGGGGGCCCTTGAAGCTGATGAGCACTGCGAGCAATACTGTCGAGGCAACAAAGATCTGCAGCCAGAAGGCATTCAGTTGCAACAACAGCCAGGTGCCCAGAATAGTGCCAGGAATGCGGGTGATGAAGGGAATGCGTAACTGATGCATTTCAATGGCTGTGCGCTGATTCCAGCTATTGAGCAGACTGAGGTTGAGCGCCGTGATGGTCAACACGACCGGCACCCACTCTGGCTCGACCATGACCACGACCGGGGCCGCAATAACGGCCATACCAAAGCCAAGCGCCGTCTGCACCCAGCAGCCCACGAGCAGTATGGCTGCCGTAACAGCCCAGGGGAAAAACTCCACTAACGCTACCTCTCATTCGAATACACAGTCACAACCGAGCAGAGGTTTCGGCATCAGGGGTAATAATCAAGGTGCAGATGATGTCCCGGTGGCCGGCGACTCTTTAACCGGCGCTACTGTGTCAAGGTACGCGCTGTCTGAAATTTCGGTCCAATTGCGGATACGCCTGAGATATTGCGCCTGCGCTTCGATAATCTCTGCAGCCAGCGGATCAGACTTCGCCATCTCATCGAGCAGATCTTCGTTCGCGGCTTTCAGCGCTTCAATGATCGGCTCGGGGAACCGACGGATTTCAATCTCCGGGTGCTCAGTTTTCATCGTAGCCCAGCTCTCAGCGTTCATATGCATGCTCTGGGCATACATGTCATGGGCGGCCGCCCGAATGGCCACGCGAAGAATCTCCTGCAGATCTTCCGGCAACTTCTTCCATACCCTGGCATTGATCAGGAACTGCAGCTCGGCTGCAGGCTCATGCCAGCCTGTATAGTAAAACCTGGCCACCTTGTGGAAGCCCATTGGCAGGTCGAGCGCAGGTCCTACCCACTCGAGCGCATCTATAGTGCCCCGCTCCAATGCGGTATACAGCTCCCCGGGCGCGATGTTGGTCACAGCGATACCCAAGCGCGCCATCACCTCTCCAGCGAAACCTGGCGCGCGCATCTTCAGGCCTTTGAGATCCTCCTGGGATTTGATTTCCTCCCTGAACCAGCCCCCCATCTGATTTCCTGTGTTGCCACCTGGGAGAGATATGACACCCAGGGGTTCATAGACGCGTTGCATCAGCTCCAGGCCGCCGCCGTAGTAGAACCAGGCGTACTGTTCCGGTGTCGTCATGCCAAATGGCATCGTGGTGAAAAAGATCGAGTTCGGCACCTGGCCTTTATAGTAGTAGGAAGCGGTATGACCCATGTCGTACTGCCCACCCCGAACAAGATCCAGTATGCCGAAAGGCGCCTTGTGCTTGTTCGCCGAGTCCACACGAATATCGAGCCGGCCATTCGACATCCGTCTGGCCATCTCGGCCATATTACGTGAGGTTTCACCGAGAATCGGTGTGCCGGTGCCCCAGGTTTCGGCGAGGCGCAGACGATACACCCTGTCATCCGCTTCTGCGGCGACCAGTTGTGCGCTGCCAACAGTAAGGACAACCAGGGCAAGAATGACGAGTGTTCGATAAGAAGGCATCAGGCAGATCTCTATTCGTGAATGTCAGGCGATAGCGACTCTGTCCCGGCCGCTTTGCTTGGCATTGTAAAGCGCTTTGTCTGCGAGGCCCAGCAGCTCCTTTGGATGGCCGGCCTGTTCCGGCCAACTGGCGATACCCAGTGAGATAGTGGTCACCCCGAGCTTCTGGCCCTGATACATGACCTCGTGTTTGCGCAGTGTTTCCAGCAGGCGCTGCGCGCACTGCCAGGCATGACCGGAATCCGTACCTGGCATGAGGATGACGAACTCTTCCCCGCCAAAACGGCAGATGATATCGGTATCCCGAAAATGCGCGCGAAGGGCATCGGCAGCAGCCTGCAGCGCGGCATCTCCCGCTTCGTGACCATGGGCATCATTGAACCGTTTGAAATTATCTAGATCCCCCATGATGATAGTGAGCGGCGAACGGCTTCTCAAGGCGACTGCAGTTTCATGGACGAGCAGTTCATCGAAAAAGCGGCGGTTCTTCAGGCCTGTCAGCGAGTCCTCGTAGGAAAACTTTTCCAGCTCATCCCGCAGCGACAGACTCGTGAGGGTAACGGCAGTCTTGTCTACTGCTCTTTCTATGGACTGGAACAGCTGAGCACCACCAAAACCGGTTTCTCCGGCGGGCGGACCGTGCAAAAACAACAGGCCAACCTTGAGATTCCCGTACTTGGTATTTTGTATGGTCAAGCGGAAACACCACTGACTGCCGGCGTCGAACTCTTCTTCATCGGCGATGCTTACCGGCAATCTGTCTGGATCTGTATCACCCCAGACACAGACCCTGGAGAAGCGGCGCGACTCATCAGGCCGGAAGTAGGCTGAACCGTGCATGGGGCTGCAAAGCTCTGGCATACGGGCACCCAACACCGCAATGGCTGCCCTGAAATCGTCACTACCCTGCATCTCGGAAATGACGTCGTTCAGCAGGAGCGCCTTTTCATTATTGAAGCTCACGATCTCGGCTCGTCCTCTCTCGAGCTCCGCCAGTTGCTCGAGCCGTCGTGTTCTCACCGCCACCTTGCGCTCGAGTGAAGCGTTCATACGCTTCATGATCCGCTGGGTCCGGCTGTAGCTCCACAGCGAAAGCACCACCACCGCCGTAGAAAAGGCCAACGAACCCCAGGCTAGCGGCACGCGGGTCCACGACAGGTATCCATGGGCCACTGCCATGTCTGTCAGCAGCAGGGCCAGATACATGACGCAGGCCGTGAGCATGACCCCCTGCTCCCATGAAATTCGTTGTACCTTGCACACCACAAAGACCACCATGACTAGCATGGACACCAAGAACAAGGCATCGAAGACCGGAAAGGTGCTGGCGAGACTGAATGCTCCAGCATAGGCCAGCGCCGGCGCAGCGAAGGCATAAGCAAGGTGGATGCGCCATATCCAGCCAGCAACGTTGAATGGCTTCCTCGTCAGCCAGAGTTCGAGCAACAGCGCAACCGCAACAGGCAGAAGATAATACGAAAACGCACGCAGGTAGACCCAGAATAGTGGCTGGTCCCAAATGAGCTGACTGGCTTGACTTTCAGCCAGAATCATCGCGCCGGAGGCCAGGGAAAACAGCGCCAGTGTGCCAAAATGGCGACGATTTGCCTGGAACAAGGCGAAGACCAGCGCTAGCAGGCCGATCGTCAGTGTGAAGCCGCTCACCACCAGACGTTCAACAGAGTTTTTGAGAATGAACAGTTCGAGGTCCGAGCGCTCCATGACCTTTACTTCGCCCCACAGACCAATATCTGTGTAGTCCGAGAAGATGCGAAAGTGAAGCATGCCCCCATCGAGATCTTTCGGCAGATTCACCCGGTGCCATGGCCAGCCTTCGAAACGCCCTTGCCCCTGGGCATCGAAGTTGCCGTACTGATAAATCTGTTGTCCATCGAGAAAGACCTGCACAATCAGGTCGACGCTGAAGATGTAAAGGACCGGCTCATGCAGATGGAGGCTTGGGACCGGGACCCTGAACCAGACGTTGGTGTGTGATTCGCGATTCGGCGGGTTGGACGGAAACCCTATAGCCTGCCACTCGCTGGCATCTTCATTTTCAGCCCACAGCGGCACCCCATCTGGCGAAAATGGTGAGTCGCCCCATCGGTACTGCCAGTCCTCATCCAGTGGAGTCGTTGAATCAGCCAGTGCAAAGGCGCTGCCACACACGAGCAGGAGACTGAGCAGCCAATGCATATGTTTGGACATGGGACGATTCATGGTAAGCAGAAGACAGGGACCAACGCCGAAGGCCTCAGTACAGGATGAAGGAATTAAGCATAGGCTATTTCGGGCCAATTCATAATCAGGCGTGTTGAACGACCGTTCAATTATGCAGCGGAGACCTTCACAAAAACTGTGAGTTGTACGCTATGCCAGGCTGAGGCTAGACTGAGGATTATGCTAGGGCCTTGCCCTATTTTGCGCGCAGGACAATACCGCGATGTTCAGACAGCTGCTTCTTTTCTTCTGTGTACTGATACCGATGGGCGTGGCCGCACAAGTACCGTCTGATCGCCTGCTGGACCGTCCGCTCCATATTGTTACCGAAGAGTGGAAACCCTACGTGTATAGTGACGCTGAAGGACAGGTCAGGGGCAGTGACTGGGAAGTCGTTGAAGCCGTCTTCAGGAAACTGGGGGTAGACGTCACACTCGAGTTCTGCCCATGGAAACGATGCCTCGCACTGATGAAGTCAAAAGATGCTGATGCCATTCTGGGCGCCAGCTTCACCGAGGATCGAGCAAAATTTCTGGTATACCCTGACGAACCGCTCTCCACTGCACTGACGGGAATTTTCGTCCGCAGGAACGCGCCTATCGAATACCGCTCGTTGGCAAGCCTGAAAGCGCTCAGGGGTGGCGCGATGCTGGGCTATGAATACTGTCCGGAAATCTCCGCCGCCGAGCTGAATCTCGAACGTGAACGGCAACTGGCGGCCAACTTCGCCAAACTTGCCCTCCAGCGCATCGATTACGTCATTGCCAACCTCGTCGTAGGCCACCAGCACGTCAAGGAGCTCAACCTGCTCCACCGAATCCAGGCCATACCGGGCGCCCACTTCTGTGCAGGAGAGTCCAACTACCTGCCCTTCGCCCAGAAGCCGGACCTGGGATTACTCATCAAGGCATTCGATGCCGAACTTCGCTTCTTCAAGACGACCCGTGAATTCCATGCCATCCAGACTCGCTACGGTATGCCGGACTCTGCACTGGCAAACCACTGACAACGGAGCGTTCTGCAGTTTACCTGGGCCTCAGTGAAGCCCTATAATGCCCGCCGTCATGCCTCCGTAGCTCAGCTGGATAGAGTAGCGGCTTCCGAAGCCGTTGGTCGCAGGTTCGAATCCTGCCGGGGGCGCCACTTTCCTGAATACACAGCAGACAACCTCACAAGGCTCTATTCGCCTGACGCGTCATCAGCCGTCACTGCAGTGTTGACAAGCCCTGCCAAGATGCTTGCTACCGCTTCGACCTGCTCGTTATTGAGCTGCTCACCTGGTTCAAGCATTTCGTGGCGGCGTGAAATGTATTCAGGATCGTTATACGCGACGAATATTTCACCCTCCTCGCCTTGATACACCAGCATTTTTTGCGGCAGATCAAGGGCAATCGACTGTCGCACATTGATCATGGGCGAGCCGACCTGAGGATTGCCGAATACAAACAGGCTCGTTGGTCTCAGCGACATATCAGCACTCGCCGCATCAGCGGCATAGTCGATTTCAGCCATCACTTTTAGTGCACTCTGAGACTCAAGGGCCTGTCGGAGCTTTTGGTGGGTAGTCTCAAAATCGTTACCACTCGTGAGCACCACTATGCCCGCGCCCTTCTCTACACTCCCGGTGCCTTCCTGATGTGGACCAACCTCAGAACCGCTCGCAGACTCGGTCAGGGTCTTGAGCCTCTTACGGAGCTGATTCAGTGTCTCAAGCTCGCCAAGGGCGTGGCGATCACGAAGATATTCCACGCCGTTGAAGGCTAGCTTGACGCTACCCTGCGGATCTTCGTAGGCCAGTATTTTCTGCGGTAGATCAAGCGCCACCTGCTGATTTTTCTGCAAAAGGGGTACATCCAGAGCAGGATCCGAAAACAGCAGAAGAATCGTTGGCGGAATATCGATATCCACTGATTTGGCATTCGCCTGATGGTCCAGCCGGGCCACAACGGTCCCCCCCTCTCCGGCCGTCACTGCCTGCTCCAACTCATCCATCGCCTGACTGGCCGAACGCCTGCTCGGTACCGCCTGAACACCTTGGGGCGCCCCACCAACCGCAGGCATGTTCTCCGTAGGGGTGTCTGCGCTGATCGACTCGGGAGCGTTGACGGAGCTATCGTCACAAGCGGCCAGGAAAATGGCCAGGAGGGATGCGGAAGTGCCTGTTCTGAGGATTGATCTGATTGATGGCTGCATATAACGGTCCTGATCAGTTCACGAAGAATATTCACGCCCGTAAAGACCGGCGCTTTCAGAGTGATACGTCATTCATCTCACATGGACCAGTCAGGATCAGGCAGAACGACTTCGCCAGTACACACCGAGACCGGCTAATATGGCGATCGGCAGGCTGCCCGGCAGTGCAACTTCAACGGGATTGTCCGGGTCTGGACCAGCAGGACCCTGTTGGCCGTCGTAGAAGGTGACCAGCGTTTCGCCGCCATAGGTTGCACTCAACACAGGCGGGCAATCGTCTGAAAATGGCTCACAGCCAATTGGAACGTAGTCCACATAACTCTCGAACGCGAAGAGATAAGTATCCTTCACCGACGCTCGCTTCATGAAATCAAAAGTCTGATCGCCATATTGCTCGTCGAACAGGAACATTCGCAGGGTCGCATTGAGATCATGAGCCGTACCATCGGGAAATAACTCACCATAGCCGCCCTCGAGCCATGGCGAGGCGCCATTGCCGTCTAGCGTCCGGAAATAGACTCCCGTGTACAGCACTTCATCCGAGGTGGAGGCATCGCCATCTTTGAGGTCGAGCGCAAAATCGAAGTCGATCTGCTCCGGCGCCCAGTTGACATCGATCATGATCTGATCAGGCAGCTGAACTGTCCCGGCTTCAACAAGCGGGGCAGAAAGCAACATGAGCACCAGCGAGTTGACTCTAGACACTGCAGGCAGCGGTGACGACGAATAAAACATTGATGGCCTTCCTTGAAAATTCACTGGTATATAACTTCCTTCCGGAACCAGATCCCGGTTGCCTGGGGCAGGCGAATGTCGAGGTGATGGTAAAGGATGTCGTCCGAATTACCTAGGGCCCATAGTTCAAAATTGAGACAAATTCCATCGAATGTAAAACCCGCTGCGTAAGTAGCGTATAACTACAGTTCCACAAGATAAGGAAACACCTCATACATGGATACGATCATTACTGGTAAACGCCCGAAAATAGCCGTTCGCCGCGAACTTACCCTCTGGAAGCCATTCTCGGCGGTGTTGATAATGCTCTGGCTCACAGGGTGCGGTATCAACAATATCCCGACCTATGATGAGCAGGTGAAATCAGCTTGGTCGCAAGTTGAAAACCAATACCAACGCCGCGCAGATCTAGTGCCCAATCTGGTCGAAACCGTCAAAGGATTTGCGGAGCAGGAGCGTGAGACCCTCACGGCTGTCATCGAAGCCCGCGCCAAGGCCACTTCGATTCAGGTTGATGACAGTATTTTGAACGACCCCCAGAAACTGCAGCAGTTCCAGCAGGTTCAGGGCGAGTTGACCAGTGCGCTCAGCCGCCTCATGGCAGTCTCTGAACGCTACCCTGACCTCAAGTCCAATCAGAATTTTCTTACCCTGCAGTCTCAGCTTGAAGGCACAGAAAACCGGATTGCGGTGGCACGACGGGACTTCATACAGGCGGTACAGCAGTACAATACGGAAATCAGAACCTTTCCAGGACGGATCTGGCATAGCCTGATGTACAGCGACATGCCGATACGAGAAAACTTCGAGGCCACGGCGACCAACGCTGATGAGGCGCCGAAGGTCGAATTTTGATGCGCATCCCAGCCACCCTCCTCGGCCTGTTGTTGTCCTGCATTCATATCAGCGCCTGGGCAGCCGAACCGGAGTTTCCGGAACTCACTGGGCGAGTGGTTGACCAGGCCGACATGTTGCCACCTCCGGCCGAGGCCCGGGTTTCCCAGCTCTTGCAAAATCATGAAGCCGCTACGACTGAACAGCTGGTCGTAGTGACATTGCCTGACTTGCAAGGTCAGGCCATCGAAGAGTTTGGTTATCAACTCGGCCGCGCATGGGGCATCGGCCAGGCCGACTCCAGCAACGGGGCTCTGCTTATCGTTGCCAAGGAAGAGCGGAAGATTCGCATCGAGGTCGGCTACGGTCTTGAAGGCCGTCTTACAGACGCTCAGAGCAAGGTCATCATCGATCAGATCATAACACCCGCCTTCAAGCGCGGCAGATTTGCTGAAGGCATCGAAAACGGTGTCGCGGCAATCATTCAGGTGCTGGGTGGGACACCAGTCGCCACTCGTACACCTCAGGGAGCTCAGGGCGAGAAACCAACCCCTTCGATCGTCGCCGGCATCCTCTTCATCATGCTCACCCTCACTTATCTATTCGGTGGAGGCGGTCGTGGCGGCGGCAAGCGCCGAGGCATGGGAGGCCTGCTCGCTGGGGCAGTGTTGGGCTCGGTGCTGAGTCGAGGCGGCGGAGGCGGAGGTTTCGGCGGTGGTGGCTTTGGCGGCGGAGGTGGCGGCTTTGGCGGCGGCGGCGCCTCAGGCGGGTGGTAACCCTGAAGATGAACATGCCAAATTTTCGACCGAAATTTCACAAACATCTCGAAAAGGTAGATTGATGTCGCTGCTGACAAAGGAAGAATGCGCGCAGGTTGCTGCCGCTATTGAAAAAGTCGAACAAGGTACTGATGCAGAGCTGGTCACCGTCCTGGCTCGACAGGCTGATGACTACACCTACATTCCGCTGCTGTGGGCAGGCATCGTCGCGCTCATACTGCCGGGGGCAGTGAACTACTTCACTGAGTGGTATAACGCCCATCAACTATTGTTGATTCAGTGGATGGCTTTCATTGGTCTGAGCCTGCTATTCAGAATTCCGCAGATTCTTCGTCGACTCGTGCCAGATTCCGTCGCTTACTGGCGTGCCTCGAACCTGGCGCGGCGCCAGTTTCTTGAGCAGAACCTGCACCGCACGACCGATGCTACGGGTATGCTGATCTTCGTATCTGAGGCCGAACACTATGTCGAGATTCTCGTCGACAATGGCATTTCGGTCCGGCTTCCGGATTCCACTTGGCAGATCATTGTGGATGATTTCACGGCCCAGGTCCGGGCCGGCAAGACCTTGGCCGGTTTTATCGGTTGCATCGAAGCATGCGGAGATCTGCTTGCCCAGGAACTGCCTGCGACTCATCGTCGAAATGAACTTCCCAACCGGCTGGTGATCCTTGAGTAGACCCAAGAGGCCAGTGATTACAGAGCACCCACCAAAAGCGTCGTCGCCGTGTAGGCATAGGCTTACAGAGTTTGGAGATTTTCGCTCTAGGATCCGTTCAAAATTTAACCTATTGTATGCGGCATCAGCAGATTTAACGACGAGCTGGTGCAACGGCCAGGAGGCAGCGCCCGGATCAAGGATGGTCCAGCCAAGGATGGCAGGGCAGGAACGTTGTGTTAAGACCCCGATATGGATATCGAACGGCAAAGGCAGGATGCCACCGCCACTTCGCTGATGCGACCAGGGATTGGACGCATCAGCTACCCGGGAGACCAGTTTACTGGTCGGCCCGGACTTTTCTTTTCTGTCGCCTCAATCCTGTTTCAATGACACCGTCAGCGCTTCCTCGAGATAAGCTTCGATCGCACCCCCTACGGCTATCTGTGGCTCTGAAGGCGTGAACCCTTCGGTAGCCTCACGTCGGGCAATCACTACCCGCGCCAGTTCGAAAGCGTCTTGAAAGTCACGATTGTTCTCGAGCGCTTCGACCAGAAAGGCACGGCCGAAATAAGTGTACTCGGCATCGTCAGTACATCCGAATGATGTTCTATCCGCGCGGGACGCCGTGATCACCATCGTGGTGTCATCTGCCAGCAAGGGGATGTGTCCGCCCGAGTAGCAGCTGGATACGATGACGACCTTCCACTTGAAGCCGCTGCTGGCCAGGAGTGACGCGAGACCCGCTGCAGGTAGATCGTTCAGCGGAAGATTGGCCAGAACCGTTCCGATGTCGTGATTCTCGCCGCCATGGCTGGTGATGAAGAGATACAGCACATCTTCTTTCGGCTGCGCGATCCGCCCAAGCCACTGAAGACTGGCTGCAAGATTTGAGCTTATGGCCAAGGCCTGTGTGTCGACGTTATCACCATCATTGATCAGGCTCAGACTTCGACCGCGCGTGCCAAAGCTGTCGTCAAAACGTTTGCGAGCAAATCGGACCTCATTTGCGAATACCTTTTGATCGCCCCATGGCGCGTAGCCAAGAAAGTAGGCATCAACCTCGCCTGGCTTTGAAGGCTCCAATGCCAGCAATTGCTGTTTCAGCAGATCCGTCTGACTCGTCAACACCGCTTCGGCATTGAGCATCGGCAAATCTTCAGCCTCTCCTGATGCTTCTGCCAGTGCATATCGCGCAGGCACCCAAAATTCGAAGGGATACAAAAAATATTGAGGCGACTGGGCAACGATGGCGAAGGCAAGTCCAGCCAGCCATCTGCGTACAACAGCGCCTTCACAATCAGCACGAGCGGCATGCTTGAGTACACGAAAGATCACCAACAGCAGCCAGAGCTGTATCAGCCAGTAGAGCGCCCAGGCGAGTGTTCCCCCAGCACTTGAATTCTTATACAGCCCCGATATGAGTTGCATCCAGAAGGCAGCATTGAGAAAAATCACCGGGAAGCGAAACTGCAGCAGCCGGCTGCCGAGGCATCTGCTGATCAAGTAGCCCGAGAGTAGAACCAGAAGGATAAAGAAGGCCTCAGGGAAAATGCCTTCGGCCTGCAACAGGACAGGTTCATCAATGCCTGCTTTTTGCAATCCCGCCACGAGCAGCAAATTGAGGAGGACTATGCTCCAGAACGCAGTCATTGAATAGCGGAAGCCGATCTGTCCAAAAGGTCGGAACAGCACAAGCCTCAGGCCTGCGATCAGATTGTATAACAGCGTTGGCAACATGCCCGATATCCCGAATAAAAGCAGATCATCCTAGCAGCGGACGATCCGGCACACTAGCGGATGGCTCTGAGCAGCGCGAGCAGGTCCGGCGCAAACTGCGCAAGCCCCGCAAGCCTGCCTGCGAGATCGAGCCCATCCTTGCGATTTTCCAACAGGTTATGTTCAACCTGATCTACCAGATCGTGCAGATAGCGTTCGCCACGCCAGCGGTTCACCAGCCACTCACTCAAGGGCGCAAGCGCTGGCGTCAGCACCACGGCGACACCCAGGCCACCAACGGCACCAGCTACACTGACCCAGGCTGGCATGCCGCTGAACTGCAGCCACAGTGCGCCCCACCATGACTGCGAAGCCACGTAGACTGCTGAAGCTGTGGCGCTGCCAGCTGCCAGCGCACTACCGAAGGTCGCGTTGAGCCCGCTGCCTCGAGAGATCACACCGATGAGCATGAACACCAGGAGATCCCTTGTGCCCTCGCTGGGCGTACTCAGCCGCTCGAGCTCACCCGCCAGGTAGCGCTCCACCGCGTCAAGGCGGTCTTCGCCAGCCAGTTCCTGGAGCAGCGCCTGGGCATCGTCGAGCTGAGGATCGGCCTCCAGCAGTCGCTCATGCAGCTTGAACTGAAGACCTGGAAGATCGAGCAGGTCATTGCGAATGACAATCAGCATGGCCGCTTCCATACCGCTCAATACTTTTGGACTGCCGGATTCCTCAGGTCCACTGCGGCGCAGCAATCCTCTCATCCCACGCCACACGGTCCGCGGCATGCTGACAAGATCCCTGGGAATATCACGGCGGTATTGCCAGTGCCGTCTGGCAATAGAACGGGCGGATAACAGTTCGCCCTTGGAGACGTCACCCACACGAGCGCGAGCGGCGACAAAGTGAGTCTTCACAATTGCACGTAACTCGACTTCAATGTTCTGTCGTTCAGGCTGATGCTGCACGTCACGTTGCTCCACATTATTCAGTTCATCGGCCAAAAACTGGTCTCCACGCCTGTTCGCCATGTAAACTGCCCGGCCCGCACACCAGAGCACATTATGCAGACCATCCAGGCTCAGCCACTCAAGGCAGATCTTCTGCTTGTCATCGTCACCCTGCTCGCTGCAGCGGGCTGGATTTTTTCACGAGAAACTCTGCAGGGCATGCCTCCCCTGCTGTTTATCGGTATACGCTTCCTGGGCGCTGCGGTACTCCTGGCACTGCTGTCCAGGAATCACATGATGACGACGACGAAATCACAGTGGCAAGCCGGTCTGCCGTCTGCCATCTGTTTCTCGCTCGCGCTGGTAGTGTGGATCCATGCGCTGCAAAGAACGGAGCATGTTGGCGTCGGTGCCTTCATCACCAGTCTTGCCATCGTGCTCGTACCTGTGGCCGGCTGGCTGATTTACCGCGAACTGCCTCAGCGTGCGCAATGGTATTCACTGCCGGTATCGGCCGCCGGGCTGGTATTCCTGGCCACCGATGATCTGACACAGCCTGACCCGGGGCACCTGCTATTTGCAGTGGCTGCAGTACTCTTCGCTATACACTTCACCCTGACCGGCCGCGCTGTGCGTCTATTGCCCGCGCTGCCGCTAACGATTACCCAGCTCGCCATGGTAGGTCTCGTCACCCTGGTGATATCCGCCCTTGTGGAGTCATGGCCAGGTAGCATCAGTCCGGTCATCTGGGGATGGCTTCTGGCCAGCCTGGTGCTGGCCACTGCCATGCGATTCTACCTGCAGACCCATGCTCAGGCCCTGTCTTCAGCAAACCACGCCGCCGTGATACTGACCCTGGAGCCGGTGTTTACCGCCTTGCTGGCTGCTTTCTGGCTCGGAGAAACACTAAACACAGCTCAGCTGACTGGCTGCCTGCTGATATTCGGTGCCATGCTCATCGCCCGCTGGCCTGTCATCAAGGCGCTGTTCAGCAAGCGAAAGGACGCCTCATAACCAAGTATCCCGGTAGCGTCAGGCGTCGACACTTCTCATCGCCTGATCCTGGTATTCGGCATCGCCCTCTTCCGTCATGTCGCCCTTCAGCGAGGGCGCAATCGACTGGCCGTTCGGCGACCGATGCTGCAGCCAGGCCTTGACCGCCTCTTCCGCTTCATTCAGGTCGCTGAAGTCTCCGCTGCTGACACTGGCCAATAGCAGATTTTCAACAATTTCGATCCTGTTTTTCATTAGTCAGTCCTCTCTTGCGCCTGTACTCATGCCATACGAATGAGTCTGAGGCAAACCGCCCTCACGCCCTGTTACGTATCCCGATGCAAGCTGTGTATCCAGGCGTCAGTTGGGCCTACGCAGAGCTGTTACTCCTGTTTACGCAATGGAGACGTCCAATGTCTGAATCCTTTCCGGAAAATTCGCCAGTTGTCCTGTTGATCATCGATATGATGAACGATCTGGAATTCGACGATGGTGAGGCCATGCTGCCAGGTGCAGTGGAAGCTGCCCGGTCGATTGCAAGACTCAAGAAAGAAGCCAGACAACGACAAGTCCCTGTGGTCTATGTGAACGACAATTTCGGCAAATGGCGCTCCAATTTTGCGCAGATCGTCGAACACTGTCTGAAAGACGATGTCCGTGGACAGCCACTTGTAGAGCTGCTCGAACCAGATGATCAGGACTACTTCGTCATCAAATCAAAACACTCTGGCTTTTACGGAACGACGCTCGAGATCCTGCTCCGGAACATGGGTGCCAGGCATCTGATTCTCACAGGCATCACTGCCGATATCTGCGTCCTGTTTACCGCCCAGGATGCCTACATGCGCGACTATGATATCGTAGTCCCACAGGACTGTGTGGCTTGCGTCGAAGATGGCACGAAGCGTTTCACACTCCAGCATCTAGAGCGCGCCTGCAAGGCGAAAATCGTGGATACCGACAACATGACATGGGATTTTGACAGTGAGTGAGTCCGCCAAGCGTTTCAACGACATCTACCATCACGGCTACGTCAGAACAGCTGTCGGCATACCGCAGGTCAAGGTGGCTGATCCCGAATTCAATTCCGGAAGAATCATCGATCTTGCGAGACAGGCAGACGGCCAGCAAGCGGCACTGTGTCTGTTCCCAGAACTGTGCATCAGCGCCTACACCTGTGGTGACCTCTTCCATCAGGAGGCCCTGCTCGACGGCTGCCTCATAGCGATCGAACGCATTGTCGAAGCCAGCACATCACTCATGCCTGTCCTGCTCATCGGCGCACCACTTCGCATCGAAGGTCGGCTTTTCAACTGTGCCATCGCCGTCCACCGGGGTCGCATACTCGGCGTCATCCCGAAGTCCTATTTGCCGAACTACAGGGAGTTTTATGAGAAACGCCATTTCAGTTCAGGCAGGGACTGCGGCCTTCGTGAAGTGAGACTATTCGGCGAAGTCCTGCCTTTCGGACCAGATATCATATTCGATGCGGTGGACGTGCCGAACTTTCGTCTCCATGCCGAGATATGTGAAGACGTCTGGGGGCCTATCCCACCAAGCACCTATGCGGCACTGGCGGGCGCCACTGTCCTGACCAACCTTTCGGCTAGCAACATCACCGTCGACAAGGCGCGCTATCGCTCGGATCTCTGCGCGAGACAATCGGGCGCCTGCGTGGCGGCCTATCTTTATACCGCCGCCGGCTTTGGCGAGTCGACCACAGATCTGGCCTGGGACGGCCATGCCATGATTTACGAGAACAACGACAAGCTCGGCGAAACAGAGCGCTTTCTCGATGAGGAGCAATTGCTGGTATGCGACATCGATCTGGAGCGCCTCGCTCAGGACCGAATGCGACTGACTACCTTCCAGGATGCTGTGGTTGCCCATCAGGATGAGGTGACTGCCATCAGACGGATAAGCTTCGAGTTGAAACCAGTTCGGGCCAGTTTGCCGCTCAGGCGTCAGATAGACCGCTTTCCATATGTTCCCAGCAATCCTCATAACCTGGATCAGCGCTGCTTCGAAACCTATAACATTCAGGTGCACGGTCTTGCAAAGCGGCTGAAATCGTCGGGTTTTGAAAAGCTGGTCATTGGCGTCTCAGGTGGTCTCGACTCTACTCATGCGCTTATCGTCGCTGCGCGCACGATGGACAGGCTCAAACTGCCGCGAAAAAATATTCTTGCGTACACGATGCCAGGCTTCGCCACTAGCACGAAGACGAAGAATAATGCGCACGCCCTCATGAACAGTCTGGGCGTCAGCAGCAAGGAAATTGATATTCGCCCGTCCTGCAGGCAGATGCTGGAGGATATCGACCATCCCTTCAGCCGGGGTGAAGCAGTCTATGATGTCACTTTCGAAAATGTGCAGGCCGGGGAGCGCACGTCGCATCTGTTCAGATTGGCCGGGCAGAATAATGCGATCGTGCTAGGCACCGGCGATCTGTCCGAAATTGCACTTGGATGGATGACCTACGGTGTGGGGGATCACATGTCCCATTACAACGTCAACTGCAGCGTGCCGAAAACGCTGATTCAGCATCTGATTCGATGGATAGCGGCAGGCGACGAATTCTCCGCCTCCACCAATGAGATCCTGGTATCCATCGTCGATACTGAAATATCGCCCGAACTCGTCCCGGGCGATGCTGACTCGGACGAGCCTGCGCAATTGACTGAATCCAAGGTCGGGCCCTACGAGCTGCAGGACTTCAATATGTACTACATTACCCGCTTTGGTTTCTCGCCGCCGAAAGTGGCGTTCATGGCGCTACATGCCTGGCAGGATGCCAAACAGGGTGACTGGCCGAGTACAGTGCCGGAGTCAGCCAGGAAGCAGTACACACTCGAGGAGATTCGGCATTGGCTGGAAGTATTCTGCTTCCGCTTCTTCAAGATCAGTCAGTTCAAGCGTTCTGCCCTGCCGGATGGCCCCAAGGTCGGCTCTGGCGGATCGCTCTCGCCAAGGGGCGACTGGCGGGCACCTAGCGACGGCGAGGCCACTCTCTGGTTGAAGCTGATCGAAGACATTCCAAAACATTCCTGAAAACAGGCAGCAACCCAAGCAGCCTTCAGGCTGCCCTTGCTGCAAAGGAAATATCAGCCTCGATAGGGTAATGATCTGAAAAGAAGCGCGTCTCCGGCGTCTTGAGCACACGGGCGGAGTGTACCGTCATGCCAGGACCGGACCAGAGTCTGTCCAGCCCGAATATTGGCCAGCGTGTCGGAAAAGTCGCCCCCACTGGATGCGGTGTCAGCAGGCGGTTCACATTTCGCAGAAGCTTGGAAAAAATCTGCCATTCATTGAAGTCTCCGCCCACCAGTAGTGGCGCAGCCTGCCCCATTTCGAGACGCCGGAGGTGACTACTGAGCTTCTCGAATTGTGCACTGCGTTCTATACGCTTGAGACCTTTGTGCGCGTTCAGAAGATGTAGAGGTCCGCTGGGCGTCTGCACGATGACCTCCTGTATATTGCGCGGTTGTCGCCCGGCATGAGTCACGTCAATCGTCTGATTGAAGCTGACCGGGAAGCGCGTCAAAACGGCATTCCCGTACCAACCGTGTTCACTGGCAAGAGCCGGCGAGGATACCAACTGAACAAAATGATCAGCGCAGAGATCCTTGATGTCCTGGTCGCCGTCCCGCTCCGCCGGACGAGTATCCATCTCTTGCAGAAGGACGACATCTACCTTGCGCTCAGCCAGAAATTCACCAATGCGCTTATAGCTTTGCTTACCATCTACGCCGACGCCGCTATGAATATTATAAGTGACTACTCGAATGCTCATGATGTTTTACGCTGCTGGTATAGGTTGACGAGTTTCTGAGAAGCGAATATCAGTATGATCCAGAACACGATACCTCCTGTAAGATAGCCTATATTTTGAGCTGACGGGCTGATGACGATCTGCGCTAGCGAGTCGCCCACGAAGCCTTTCGCCACCATAAGGGGTGCCATGCCCAGGAAGGTGCCCATGATGAACTGATAAAACCGGATGGAGGAGAAACCCGCCACCAGGTTGACCAGACTGAACGGTGCAATTGGGATAACACGAATCGCGGCTACCCCGATAATGCCACTGTCCCTGAACTTCCTGTCGACACGCTTGACCTTGCTACCGCCGATACGACTCAGGCTGTCGCCACCCATGGCCTGCCCTGCCCCAAATAATAGCGCGGCGCTGCACAGCGCTCCTGCCATGCCATAAATTGGCCCCCATAGGGGACCAAACACAGCGGCGACCGCTACTGACAGTACTGTCACTGGAAAAAACAGAATGCCAGCCAGGATGTAAATGCCACACACGGCCGGAAGCGCCCAATATGTCCCTCTCGTGTCCTCCAGAAAACCCTGGACAGCTTCGGCGTTCAGCCAGGACACATGTTGACTGGCGTAATAGCCCAGACCAGCCAGAAGCAATATCACTAAGGCCACGCCTCCAAAAATGAGCATTTTCTTGCTGGGGTTGCTGATCTGGGTTCGCTTTCCATTAAAGAGTGGTAAAGGGGGCACTAAGGGTTCCTCCGGATCGGAAAACGGTAGCATGAATGAACGCAGAGACTGATCCGTGAATTGCTCGTCCTCGACCTCGGACAAACCATAACGACCAGGCTGGCGACAGTGCTCTAGATTTCGCAGCGGCTTTCCTGGCTCAAGATAGCTGCTCAACTGTGCCGCTTCACAGCCGGAGTGCTCGAGCACAAGATCATTGCGAGCCTGCACGACCTGCTCTCGCTGCGCCGGGCTCCTTGCTTCAAAAACCAGGTCGCATTCTGTGTCGAGCGTCATGGATCTGTTGGAGAGATTGGAGGACCCGATGACCAGGTAACGGTCATCTATGGACATGACCTTCGAGTGAATACGCTTGGAGGTCACCTTCCCCTGATCGTCCTCGATTGAAGAGGAGGCCATGAGAATTCGCTCCGGCTCGATACCGGCCTCGAGTATCTTCTTGAAGGCGACTCGGCTGGCCCAGTAGGCTTCACGTTCAACTGCGCCTTCAGGCTCATATGAGCTCACTAGTAAGACCCGCAAGCGAGAACACTGTTTCAGTCTCTCATTCAATCGTTCGGCAATTTCCTCTCGACTGGCGAACTGGTTCTCGATGTAAATCAGATCCTCGGCCTGATCGATGAGATCCAGCAGCATGCGTCTGACTTCCTGCTGTGGCTCTACGTCATCCATAAATGGAATAGTCCGCGCAATCGCGCAGGGAATATCACGAAATAACGGCCTTACAGATGGCGGCCAACTTGCAGGCATGTCGTTGGCAGCATCATCAGCATTGCCCCTGAATGGAATGGCTTCCCTACCTGCCAGTCTTTTCCAACGCCAGCGTACTAGCTCCGCCAGATCCTGGACGATTGGACCTGCCACGACGCACTGAACATCATGGAGCGGGCCGTAAGTTCCATCTTCCTCGATTCGCTCCCCCTCATCGGGGTTGTGGTCACGGGTATCCCAGCGATGAACGGCAATATCCATCCCACCCGAAAAAGCTACTTCATCGTCAATAATCACTATCTTCTGATGCTGACTGCCGCCCATGGGGATGGTCGCATCGAGTTGGACGTGCACATTGTCAGGCGTTTTTTCGTCCCAGACCTCTTTCGCCCAGAGCTCGCGCATGCCCAGGAAGGCCAGCGACGAATCCCATCGCAGCAGATAGACCTGTAGATCAGGATTGTCTTGCGCACACTTAGCCAGCAGATCGCTGACCACCGATGGCAGGTCTGAAGCCTGTTCTTCATCCCCCCGGAGCAAACGTATTCTGCTGTCTATGTCCCAGCCAATAATGAAAATGGAATGACGGGCGCGACTGAAAGCCTCGTGCAGGGCTCGATAATAATTTTCACAGTCCACAACGGGGGCAGCAAAACTGGCACTGGTGTGGCGCCAACAATTGACATCCGGCTTGAACAACGAAGCGGTCGTCATGACATCACCAAAGGCCAGGCCCTCATGCTTGATCGAATTTCGCACTGTTTAACTGTGCAGCTGACTATCCAGCTGGTGATCAAGCAGAAATCGAGCCAATTATTTACGAATGCAGAAATGTATGGTTCCCCGAGGAGCCGAGCTCCTGCCATTCCGGGCTTTACGGGTAAAACGGCAGTAAATCCGTTTTTATTTCAGGAGCGGTAAACAGTAGCTTTACAGAAGAATTTACATTTTTCGAATACGTGTCCGTCAAATGCTTCCACTGAATCCATCGCAACCAAGGAGCATCAAATGGAATCATTTATCGAGGTTTACAGAAAATATGCGCAGTTTAGTGGTCGCGCTCGCAGGCGCGAATATTGGATGTGGGTACTTATTTATGTACTGACTCTTTTCCTGCTTATCGCTGTTGAAAAAGTGCTCGGTATTGAGTCCATACTGTATTTCGCTTTCACTGCCTTGTCTTTCATTCCAGCGTTGGCTGTTGGGGTTCGTCGTTTGCACGACACTGGTCGAAGCGGATGGTGGATGCTTCTTCTGCTTATCCCCCTTGTTGGCAGCCTCGTATTGCTGGTGTTATTTGTGCTGGATAGCCAGCCAGGCTCGAACCAGTTCGGCCCCAATCCAAAGCTGGCCCAGGCTGATGAGGGAGACAGCAGCGCGGCCAGCATTTCGTGAGTCAAAATGCGGCGTCCTGCCTAATCCAGGTATGGCGCCCGCTGGGGTTCCAGGAAAAACCGGGACAATACCGCTGCAACTTTACTGGTCGACAGTGAGCGCTGAAGGGAGTCAAGTGCCTGGGCCTGCAGCTCGTCCCCAAGTATGGCGGTACGGTCTTTAATCAACTCAGCCATGAAGGCCGAATCGAACTCTGGATGTGGCTGCAGGGTCAAAGCGTTGTGACCATAAGAAAGCCCTGCGTACCTGCAAAAGTCATTGTGCAGGAAACACTCGGCAGAAGCTGGCGCATCGATAACCTGATCCTGATGAAAAGCCATGATCGACAAGGCTTCCCCATCAGCAAACTCATAGGCCTTGGCACCAATCGACCAGCCGTCATGAAATTTTTCAACACGCCCCCCCATGGCCTGGGCGATAATCTGATGGCCGAAACAAATGCCAGCTATGGGACGATCAGCTTCGAAACAGGCGCGGATGAAAGCTTCCAATGGTGCGATCCAGGCGTGCGGCTCGTAAACGCCATGTCTCGAACCAGTAATCAGCCAGGCGTCGGCCGCCTGCGGATCCGTCGGCAAATGACCGTCGAGAATCGAATAGACTTCAAAGCTGAAATGCGTCTCTCCAAGCAGGCGGACAAACATCCCGTCATAGTCACCGAAGGTTGGAAGCAGGTCGTCAGGGACGCGACCAGGTTTGAGAATGCCTATCTTCATGAACGTTACCGCAGACCTTAGAAATGAATGATCCTCAAGTATAGCGGCTGGGGAAGAGGCAGTAACGGTCCCGATAATGTCTCGGCACTTTCATGACATCTGCTGACGATCATGCGAGCTCGTAAAATCGATGTCCGGACCTGCAGGTATGATCTGAGTCGGATTGATCATGGTATGGCTGTAATAATAATGCCCTTTGATATGGGAGAAGTTCACTGTCTCTTCGAGCCCGGGCCACTGGTAAAGCTCTCTGACATATCCCGAGAGGGCAGGAAAGTCTTCGAGACGCTGTCTGTTGCACTTGAAATGCCCGTGGTACACAGCGTCGAAGCGGATGAGCGTTGTAAACAGACGCCAGTCGGCCTCAGTGATCCGCGATCCTGCCAGATAGCGCTGTTTCGAAAGCCGTTCTTCTACGCGGTCAAGCGCAGCAAACAGCGCTAAGTAAGCATCCTCGTAGGCTGACTGCTCGGTAGCGAAACCGCAGCGATATACGCCATTGTTGATATGCTCGTAAACATCTTCGTTCACCGCATCGATGTCTCCACGAAGCGCTTCAGGATAGTAATCGTCTTGATTTCCCGTGATGTGGTTGAAAGCCGAGTTGAACATTCGAATGATCTCAGCTGACTCGTTGTTGACGATACGGCCCTGCACTTTGTCCCACAGCACCGGCACAGTGACTCTGCCCGTGTAATCCGCCTTATTGCGTGTATATAACTGATGGAGATAGTCTGCCTCGTGCAAGCGGTCACCAGTGCTGCCTTCCGAGCGATCGAAGGTCCAGCCGTGTTTGAGCATGTAGGGGCTCACAACCGAGACGTCGATATGGTTTTCCAGCGCCTTCAATTTGCGGAAAATGAGGGTTCGATGCGCCCAGGGGCAGGCCAGCGATACATAGAGATGATAGCGGCCTGACTCGGCAGGGAAGCCCTGCTCGTCTGCTTCCGCGCCTACCCAGTTCCTCAGTTGTGCCGCTTCACGTTTGAACTCACCGTCACTGGTGTCGTACCAGGTATCCTGCCACTCACCATTCTTCAACAATCCCATGTAACACTCCGCATGTTTCGAGGTTTACTTGAGTTACGTCCCGAAGAGTGGTTTAGGGCAGATGGCGTTTACAGGCGAACACGCTCAGCATTGCCGACGTAGCTGAAACGACCTGGGGTACAGGTCAGCAGAATGATCTGGGAATGTGCCCCACAGTAGGCCAGAGCAGCGCCCATTGTTTCGAGCCGACTGGGGTCTGAAAAGCCCAGCGCATCGTCGATAATGACGGGCACGCCACCATGTCTCGAAACAATTTTGGCCGCAGCCAGTCGCGTAAGGATGCCCAACTGTTCCTTCGCCCCCACACTGAGCGCTTCAAAAGGGATGGTCCGGCCATTACGCGTGCATGACGATAGTGACCAGTCGTCGGCGAGTGCAATCTCGAAGTCTGCGCCAAACACAATACGCCCCAGCATTTCGATACCTTCCTTCAAAGGCCGCAAGTAGGCTTTTCGGGTGGCGTCGCGGTGTTGATTGATACACTCCCACAATCGCTTAGCAGCGGCTGCACGCCGCTTTTCGGCCGCCACACTTCGCTTGAGTTCAATAAGCTTGCGCTGCGCTTCGTCCAGCCTTTCCTGGCGACCGTCGGCCTGCGCCTTTTCAAGCCGATCGTCAAGAATGGCTCGTCTTTTTACCTGCTCAAGCAATTCATTCTGCAGCCGATCACAGCTCGCCCGAGCATTCAGCAACAAGGCTTCCACCGATTCTACCGAGCACTCGGCCAGCTGTTTTTCCAGTGAACGAAGTTTTGCTTCGACAGCCTCCTTTTCCCTGGCGCGCGCCTGCAGCCGTGAGCGAAGCGATTCACTGGATTCCGCCAGTTCACTCGCAGACAGTTCAGCACGACGCCGCTGTAGATCGGCTTCGAGCCCTTCTACCGCCTGCGAAGCGACACGCTGGTCAGCATGCACCTGCTCAAAGTCAGCGCGCGCCGCCTCATGATCCGACTGGGCAAGCTCGAGCGCCTGTTCGATTTCTCTCATCTTCTGGTCGTGCCGCTTAACATGCAAACGAGCCTGTGAGAGATCGCCGGGAAGCGCCTCCTCAGTCTCCCGCTCATTCACATATTGCGCGCAGTTGGCCCGCTTTTGAGCGACTCGCGCCTCCAGCTCCGCTTCATCATCGTCTCCCAGCAAGGCTTTACGCCTGTCACTCAAGGTTCCGAGCGTATGGCTAGCCTGTAATCGTCGAGCATCGGCGGCGAAAGCTTCGGCAAGTGTGTCCACGCCGCAGCGTTTCAGCGCTGTCGTCACATTGGCCCTGGCTTCGAGAAACTTCTCTTCGAGCTCGGCCGATGTCTGCGAGGGCACGATTCGAAGCCTTGCGAGGCCTGGAATAGTGATCGACAAGGCTGCCAGGGCATGCCGTGTCTCCAGGGCTCCGCTTCGCACATCCAGTGGCTCACCATCTATTTCGAGAGTGAAATCCTTCAGCGCCGATACTTCGACAAGGGTAGCTGCAAGGTCACGCTGGCCGCGCGCCAGCTGCAATTGGCGCTCGGCTTCTTGCAGAACATCCAGTCTTTCGGCGTTGACGCTAATTCCGTTCAAAACTGCACGCTCCGCAGCCATCTGTTCGCTGAGTGCGAGACATTGCTGCTGCCGCTGTTCTTCCCGTTCCAGCTCGGCAAGCTGATCCAGATAACGCTCATCGGCCCGAGCGATGGCCAGCCGACTACGCGCTTCCTTCAACTGCCCCTTCAGTTCACGCAGTCTGAGATCGGCGGCTTCATTCCTAGCCCGGGTCTGTTCGAGTCTGGATGAAAATATAGTCACTTCGCGTCGCTTGTTTTCGAGCGCGCCTAGATCCTGGTCGCACTGTTCAGTCGCTCGCATCCGTCGCAGTTCTTCATCGCGGACAACTTCCCAGAGCTGCTGAGCTGTGGCAAGGTCTGCCCGCGCGGCCTTGCCCTGCTGCTCAATCGAGCTGACGGCCTCCCACTCTGCCTGCCGTTTCGCCAAGGCACCTTGCAGTTCGGGACCAGCGCTTTCCAGCCGCTGGATTTCAGCGATACACCGTTCATGATCCGCCGTATCGGTAATGACCTCAGTCAGCGCCGTCTTGGCCTGGTCGACGGCTGATTCGAGCACCTCCACTTCATTGTCGAGTTTTGCGAGCCGGGGCTTGCCAGTCTTCAGCGAGAAATACTGCTCGTATTCAGCCTGAACCCGCTCGAAGACGCCCGCATCATCCTGTTCGCTGGCGGCACTCCCGACTGCCTCATCCAGCGCTCGTGCCAGACCGGCAGACTCGGACAGACCAGCGCCCCTGATCTCTTTACCCTGCTCCACCAGCAGCGCATTCCAGAGACTCATGTCTATGGTCGAGGCCAGCATAAGCTCTGCTCGTTCATGGGCCTCTCGACCGGTGAGCTGAGCGGGCTCAGGCTTCAGAATGCGAAGCGTAGTCTGCGCTTTTCTGTTGTAAGTCTTTGCGTAGACGAAATGGTACTGCCCAGTGACGACTTCTGCTTCAACTCGACTACCGACATCTTCGCCCACAGGCTGAATGGCTTTGACACTTTTCTTGTTCGATGAATCGAGCTCTGCGAACAAGGTGCGTAGCGCTTCGATCAATGTCGACTTGCCAATCTCGTTGGGGCCTTCGATGAGCGTCACGCCGTCCGAAAAATCGATATTCCTGACAACCACGCCCCGCCAGTTCTCGAGTGAGAGTCTGAGCAGCTTCATCGCCTGATCACCCCCGATTGCTGACCGCTGAGGCGATAGAACAGACGAAGTGCATCTTCGGCCACTGGATCGCTATGCGCCGCCCGCTGAAGGTCTCTCCAGGCTTCCAACGCATAACCCGTCAGTGCAAGACTGTCTTCGTCGAGTTCGTCAGGCACAATGGTCAGGCTCGAAGTTCGCTCACGACGGCTCAGGCTGGCAAACAGTTCAGCCTGAGTATCGAAGAGCTGATCAAGCTCAGCAGCGCAATGGAGACTGATGGTGCCCGTCAGACCAATTTTCAAAGCTGTTCGATCTTTTGCCCGCAGGCTCGACATCCACTCAGCAAGCAATTTCAGGTCCTCAGCACCATTGAGATGACGATGTTCTGCAATGAAGTGCCAGTCGCCGACATTCAGCACATCAACCTTACACTCGGCCTCGCTGAGGTCGACAAGGAGTGCCTTATTGGGATCGACCTCATCGAAAGCGGTGGCTACCGGCGCACCTGAGTACCATATTCGTCCACTGCTGCCGACCGAAGTCACTGAGTGACGATCGCCGAGGGCGAGATAATGGATGCGGCCATCCTGCACGGCCGCTTCAGCAGCAGAGAGACTGATGATTTCGGGCCGGGTGGCATCGGGCGACAATGTGTTCACCTGGCCGTGCGCGACGCCCACTCTGAGCGCAGTATCAGAAGGCTCAAGCCTGCTCAGAAGCCGGGCGCACAGATCCGTGCTGGGATGTTTCGTCCGCCAGGGTGCACCCACGACCTCAACATCTGAAAGGCCAGGTACTGGAACAGGTTCGTCGTCTTTCAGCACGACAATGTGAGGTGCCGCCGAAAGAAACTCCGGCGTCAAAAAGATCGAGCTCCCATCCAGCGGATCATGATTGCCCGGCAGAAGGAATACTGGCACGGGAAGGGACTTCAAAGCCTCGAGTGCCCGTAGCACCGTAGTACGAGACAACTGATTTGACTCGAATACGTCACCCGCCACCACGATAAAGTCCGCAGAATGGGAGGTGGCGAGCACACCTAGTTGTTCTATGGCGTCGATCCTGGACTGGCTGAATCGCGCGGCGGCCTCCTCGGTGAAGAAGGCCCTGGTCATGCCAAGTTGCCAGTCGGAAGAGTGTATGAAACGGGCTGTCCTGTGCATCGCGGTCCTGTAAGGGCTGATCTGAAGTCAGCTCAGGTTGACAGCAGACCGACGCGGAGGCAAATCAGTCAGCAACCACTCTGTGTCTGGGGCAGGCCGAGCTGCGTAAAAATATCGGTGCCCTCGGCAAACGACAGTTTAACCTTGGTGCCCTTCTGGATACGTCCATCGATCTGAGTGCCATCGAGCTCAACGAAACTGTATTTGTTAGACAGCGTGGTACAGACGATTTCACCACTTGTAATCGTAAACTCCTCGTCTATCCCGGCAATATTCTGTACCTCGATAAATTCAGCTGTCGCCCCGACTACCGCACCCGCAGAGGGACTTATGGAAGTGCGGAAATAGTACTTGTTGTTCTTTGCGTCATGATGCGCCATGACCACAGAACCTGAGGCTGCCATGAGACTCTTGACCCGGTGACTCTCGGCTTTCATCGTCTTGTTCAGTGTCTCGGAGAACAGGTTCTGCGCCTGGGTTGGATTGAAATCAGGGCAGCCATTATAGGTGGCAGGTAAAGTGGACGAGTCAGTACCACTGAACGCTACGGATTCTATTTTCTGCACAGGGTTGACGGTGTAGAAATTGAGTGCCCCTTCAACAAGGGCGTTGTAGGTACACTCGGCAGGCCCTTTGACGAACTTGCCTTTCTTGAAATCGTAGTTGAGTGGTTCGGGATCATAACTGGTCGTGATTGTCGCTGTCGTCAACTCTCCGGAGATAGCCAAGTTAGCCGCCTTTGGGGAGGTATATTCAGACCTGCCTTCCATTTCAATGCGTTTGAACTCATCTTCCAGCTTCGTTCTGAGCTGGCGTTCTATTCTCACACGCTCTGCCCCACTCTCAGTGATGATTCGGCCCAGTGTACCGAACAGGGTCTTGTGCAGATTTGGAGCCAGCGTCGAATCGAAATCACTCTTGATATCGGTGACGATAACCCGGAAATTATCAGTGTCCTGCGCCTTGGTACCTGGCGCCTCCTCAAGCTCGACAATAGGCATCATCTGAACGGCAACCTTGTCGCCCCTCATGGTCTTGCAGCCAACCAGACTGCCGATCAGCACGAAGCTCATGGCAGCACACAACACTGAACGTAGATTCAATTTCATTGTCCCTTCCCTCTGAATTATTCTTTAAAGTCCTAAGGCCTGCAGCAGTCCCTGCTCGGAGAAGGTCTGTGCAAGTTTATGATTGGCCTGCTCGAGTGCAGCCTGCCGGCTTGTTCTGGAAGCACCAGATACCACATGGTTTGATGTGGCAATCACAGCCCCTTTGTCGTCTATGGCTTGAATATCGACCAGCATCTTGACCATCTGATCGCCGAACACTTCCTGATAGGTGACGTCGCTGCGAATCGCAATCACCGACTTGCCCTGCCGGTTGCTCCCCTGCTCCAGAATGAGCTTGCTGGCACTGAGCAGGCCCTTGAGCTGATTGGCAAATACAGCGGTATTCTGATCGTGCTCGAGTCTGACCCGAAGCGCTTGCTGAGCGTTATCAAGCATCTGCTGACGCTGTCGGGACGAGCTCTGCAGCGTAGTGACATCGAGTCCAGGATTGAGGGCCTTTAGGGTCAGCTGATATTGCTGCGCGCGATCCAGTTTCTTCTGGAGATCGGGCAGCCGACGGACTTTGGCCAGCGAGGACCGTTTTGAAAAATCAGCAAAATCGGCGCTCAGCTCAGCCTCTATCTGAGCACTTTTCGCGTTGAGCCGATCAGCCATCGTTTTCCTGTCCACCTTGACCAGTACCCAGTATCGACCACCCTGTACGGCCGTTTCGACGACATCGAAATCACTGAATTCCGTGCTGGCCACGGTGGCCTGAATGTCCTCCTGCAGCGACTCCGACGTCTGCCCGGCCCTCATGCTGAGCGAGGTCTCCGTCTGCGCCTGAATAAACGTACCCAGCTTACCTGCGATTTCCGCCAGCGCTGCCTTCTTGGCCTGGTCCAGCGTCGATCGTTCGCCAACGCCATACATGGCCGACACCGAGTCGGATGGAGGTGCCAGAGCCCACTGCGGCACCTCGTTGGTCTGCACAGGCTGCGACGTCAAGGCACTCTGATTGTTGAGTGAGTTCGCCGAGGGATACACTGGTGGTACTGACTTGCACCCGGCGAGCGTGAGCGTCAGAGACAGCAACAGGATTAAAAGGCAGGTCGAAAAACTGGAGAGCATCGGGGGCACCCTGGGGTTACTGGTCATCTGATCTGGATCCATTCGTCATGGCGGCAGCTGTCTCACGTGAGTCATACAACGAGTCATCGGAAAGCAGTCGGTGGCGAAGCGCGCTGTCTTCTGTCGAGGCCCCCTCGCCCCCCAGCAGCCAGTGGTTGGACACCTGAGTCGTCAGTTTATTCAGTGCCAGCATGGTCTGATTGGCGGAACTCAGCACACTCGGCATTGCCTCAAGTGTGGGCTGCAAGGCCTGCATAGATTGCTCCGCGCTCATCATGAAACGGTCGGAGGTGAGCATGAGTGTCGCCGCGGGCTCCGCGAAACTGTTGATGGCCACATCCAGATTATCGAGACTGCTGTCGAAGGATCCCAGAGTATGATTTACCGATTTCAGTAGTGCGGGAATGTCTTCGGCGATGACCACCAGCTCTCCGGTGAAAGCCGACATGTTAGCCAGAGCGACAGAGACCTCGGTCTGTTGAGCAGCCAGATTGCTTGTGATTGTTTCGAGATTGGCCACAATGGTCTGGATCTGCGTTGCCAGCTCCTCCAGCTTCATCTCGTCCATGATCTGATCAATACTCTTGGGCTCGACGATCGCGATCGAACCACCATTGTCGAGCAACTGATCCGAAGTCCCTGGAATCAACTCCAGACTCGAACCCGAAAGGACTGTATCAAGGCCAAGTGCGCTGCTTACCTGAAGTTTGCTGTCGATTTTGAGCAACTGGGCGTACTGGTCGTCGATGAGGGTGTCGATCTCGACGCGGGCGTCCTTGCGAAGACGTACGTCGCCCACCTGTCCTATCGTGACACCAGACAACTCTATCAGCGTGCCGGGCTTGACCCCAAAGGAGTTGGATAACAAGGATTCCAGTTGTATCCAGCCAAGCTTCTGACTCTGCGAGTAGGTCTGCTGCAACAGTAGGTAAAGAGCAATGCCACAGGCCACTACTATGAAGAGCCCTAGCGTCCGGTCCTGCCGGCGTAGCTCGGCGACTGCATTCGATTTCGCTGTCATGTCCGCTCCACCACTGTTCTGTCTTTAATCAGCAGATGCCGGTCCGCAAAGCCATCTTCATCACCCGAGGTAGTCACCATGACGACTGTCTTGTTTCGGGCCGCCTGCGCCTGTAATTGCGCCACTACCTTGCTGTACATCACTTGCGACATCCCTGTCTGTAATTCATCGATGAGTAGCACATCTGCATCAATCGCAAATGCTCTTGCGAGGTTCACCAGGCGTTGCTGAACGTCGTTGAGCTCGTGCGGTTCTGCATGGGTCAGGTGCGCAATCCCCAGTTGCGTCATAGCCCGCTGCACGCGCTCTTCGACCTCGTCTTCGTCGCAGATCCCATGGTACCGAAGCGGGATTGCAATATTGTTGTAAACAGTAAAGAGACTTACGAGCCCGCCCGCTTCGAAACAATAACTGATGGCCTGGAAGCGACAGTCGACAGGCATTTGGTGTACCGACTGCGTTTTCCAGCTGATCTCGCCACCCTGCACGGGCAAAATGCCTGCGCAGCATTTCAGCAGTGTTGAACTGCCATCGAGCACACCACCCTTTCGAATGCTGGTAATCAGTCCAGCATCGAACTGGCAGTCGAGGCCCTCGAATAAGGGCGTCGATCCGGCACCTACCTGAACGCCCCTGAGCTCCAGCATCTCAGTACACCAGTACCGACAGACCAATGCTGATGCAGAAATAGGCAATCAGCAGTGCAGTGGTGCTGCTCGAGATAGCTCTGGAAATATCGGTGAAGCGGCCGCCGACTCGCCAGCCCGAATGCAGGCTTACGAGGGCTATGACGACGCCGCCAAGCATCGCCTTCAGCGCTGTCACCAGCAGTTCGCCTCCCGTCAGTCGATCAGTCACTGCCGAAATCAGCAGGCTCAGCGTCCAGCCCGAATCTGCAAGAAAATACAGATAGGCCCAGGCCGAGATCAGACACACGAAATTGAAATAGACCAACATCAGCAAGAGCGATATCGGGAAGGCAAAGAAGACCGGCAGGATGAACAGAAAAACCGGATCAATACCCTGAGCCCGCAGGACATCAAATTCGTTATTCAGCCTGAGATAGCCAATCTCAGCTGTAGCCGCCGTCGCCGAGCGCGCTATCAGAATGATTCCCGACAGCATCGGCGCCAATTCCCTGACCACCACGACCACAAAAAGATCTGCGGCGTTCCCGATCTTCGGCATGTAGCCAAACAGCTGGTCAGCAAGCCCTATCCCCAATAACACGGCAATGGCGCAGTTCACATAAGCCGCCCTGAAGCCGGTGTTATACAGCTGCCGCCTGAACTGGGTCAGAAAAACATCCCTTCTTGCACCAGCAGACAGTTTCGGTAACTGTTTCAATGTCAGCGCGAACAGTCCCAGAACATCGCCAAAGAAGCTGATGGTGCGGCGGGTGTGGCCCCCGATTGCCTCGATCACTGCTGCGAACCCTTCAAAGCCAACCACTGAGCAATCACCGTTATCCGGGAGGGCTCACCACTTTGCCTGGCCGACAGAAGCGCTCGCTGGGCAAGCTCGAGCGCGGCAGCTGGTGATGTCTCGAGCGTCGCGGCGAGAAACAGTGAATCTGTTACGCCATACACGTCAGCAGCGAGGCGATAGTGCTTCAAGGCCTCGATGACCAGCGCCTTGTCACCATTATGTTTGCCGAGTCGGTATAGAACGAAGGCACGTGCGGCGTTCTCGGCTCGAGAGGCGTTGGCTGGCTGCTCGTACGCTGCCAATGCCTGTGTTGCCGCAGCATGGTCGTTCAGCAACACATGTATTACGGCCGTTTCAAGTGCATTCTGCGCATGTGGCATGGCTGAAAGAATGATGTCGCGGTCCTGAGTCAGCTGTCCAAGTTGCAAAGACGATTCATACATCGCATGGGTCGAATTCGTGTGAGGAGCCAGCTCGAAGGCCTGCCGGGAATACGCCGCCCCCGTCTCGACTTCCCTTTGAGCGATATGCCAATTAGCCAGTGCTGCTGAAGCCGCCCAGCGACCGGGCCGGTCATCGAGTGCCTCAAAGACACCAAGTGCACTCCTGAGATCGGCACGAGCCGCGTCGTCCTTGCGGCCTTCCGCATTCTGCACAAGCTGGAAGGCAGCTTCTGCTTCAGATGAGCGGACTGGGGCTTTGTGCTCAACGCTGCCGCATCCTGCCAGAAACAGTGACAGTACTATGAGCAGAATCGAAGTCCTCATCATGGGACTACAAAATGTCGCTGTATCACCTCATCACCACGATGAAGCTTGTAACTCAGACCGTCGTCATCGAGTACGACATCGTCGAAATAGCCATTGGCAGCCGCATCGCCATGCAGCAGGGTAATGTTCAGACCTTGTGGCTCATCATTGATCTGCAGCAGCGAAATCTGAAATTCGCCACTTCGCTGATGTTCGACCAGCAGCAAATTTTGCCTCGTGCTGACATCGATGATCCTGTCGGTATCCAGCGGCGCAGTGATCGCCCGGACCTGATCGGACCCACTGATCTGAAACCATTGCTGATCCGGACTGGTCGCTGTATAGCAAAGCCGCCCGGGGAGCGCGGCATGAGTATCGATACATCTCATGGACTGGCCTAACTGAGTGGCCGCTGCTGTAGACGGTTCGGATGCCGTTCCGGCAGTGTCCTGGCTTGCCTTTCTCGGCAATGGCACACCTTGCTGAGAAAGCACAGGTCCGTGGCCGTCGTGCTCACCAGTCCTGGGCGTGCCGGTATAGAGGCTGGTGACCAGCACACCCAAAGCCAATCCAAATGCCGCGCTCAGCGCCGGGTTGTACCAGAATCCCGATAGCAGACGCTGCAGCTTCTGCCCCATACTTTCATTGGCGGTGGAGTTGAGAGGCCGAGCCGGCTTGGCCGTGGAAGGGTTTCGGTGCAGGCTGCCTTCACCCGCATGCTTCTCCATGAACCTCGAAAAGGTCAACCACCTGGCGTAAGTTTCAGAGTCACGCATAAGTACCGACATCGCCTCAGCTCGATCCGCCGCCTTTGTCGATGGATCGGACAGCTGCTCATACAGCTTCAGAATCGCCTCGTCGCTAGGCCGTGAATCCTCAGGAACGCCGCCGGCCCTGGCTTTGGCTGCTTCTGCAAGCATGCGTCCGAGCAGGCGTTCAGGGTATTCAGATGTCTTTTTGTCGTTCGCCATGGGTGATTACTTTTTCAAAAGCTGGCTGAAATTTCCGCGCCTGCAAGCTGGCTCATCATGCCCCCACCAGGTTCGGCTCGATACCGCGCCTTGTGAGTTGCTGTCTAGCTCGCTCAAGCGCTTTCTGTGTAAGACGGACAGGCGCCTGCTTTGGTAGCCCAAGCGCACGAGCGATGGCAGAAAAACTCAGGCCATCGCAGAAATGCATTCGAAGCACAAGGGCTTCCTCCTGGCTCAGTTCCAGGCCCGTTACGGCATCCACCACCCGCTGGGGATCGGAGATTGACAGTTTGTCTGCATCAACAGAGTCGTCCTCCTGCTTCAGGAGTTCGTGCGCAAAATACAGCATATCGTCCTCCATGACCGGCTCATCAACGCTGGCAGCTTCAACCAGCCGCACAACCGACTCGCTGTCATCCATCGAGTCAACCCGATTACTCACGCCACACCAGGGCAGCCTTGTCCGGATTTCCCGGATAGCATCCAGCACTATGTGTCTATCGCCATCGACAAGGGCGAGATGTCGGTCGACCACTGACTCAGGGGCCTGGCGATCCTGGCAAAGCGATTTCCACAAGGCCATCCAGAGAATGCCCTTGCGCTTCAGCCAGACTGGCGGCCGCTGTCGGCCATAGACCTTGCGTGCATAATCGAGAATGAGATTGGTGCTGAGGGTGTAGAGGAAGGTTTCTGGCGCACTCCCACCCTTGAAGCTCTTGCACCTTTTCCAGTCGTCGTCAGAGAGAGAGGAGATGGTATAGGTAACAGCCTCTTCGACTGTCGCCTCATCCGGGATACTTGATCTTGCGAGGGTTTCTACTCGCTGAAAGAATCGCTCGCTGAACACGAGCTCTGGCCAATTGATTGTCATTTCTGAGGATTCCGTTCCCAACAGCAGACATACTACCTGCTCAATTGACATTACAGTACAGAAAGGTTGTAATCTGTTCAACTTTTGGACCGCAGGAATACCCGCGACATGCACGGATGCAGTTGTCCCCGAAGCCCGAAACTGCAGGCGTCTGGTAGCAGATCGAGTCCTCGGCCCCGCTCAATCTTCTTCTCAGTATTGCTACTCGCATCACTATTCGGTCTATTGCCAATTCTGATTCCGTTTGCACTGGCCGATGACGAGTTCGAGCGCTGGAAACAGGCTGAGCAAGCTGCCTTCAGTGAGTTTCAGACCAGTGAAGACAGAGCGTTTATCGCATTCCTGGAAACAGAATGGCAGGCCTTCGAGCGTTTCAAGGGCGTCAGCCGCGACCAGAGCCCCAAGCCAGCAGTACCACCCCGTATCAGCAATAGCCTGGCATCGACTGCCAACAGCGCTCCGGGCAAAATTGCGGTTCGCTCGTCACCTCACGACATCGACAACACGTTCTTTGCCCACGATGTTCAGGGTCTCGTCCTGCCAGAGGTTGAGTGGCCTGATCTGTCGTCAGCAGATGGTGATGTCCTTGCGGCCACCTGGTCTGCACTCAGTTCAGCGGATCACCGCCCAGCACTGCAAGGGCTCAGATCGCTTGCCAATGAGCTCGCACTCGGTGACTGGGGCACATTGCAACTTTGTCGCTGGCAACTCAGGGACGAAGACAGTCACCGCAGGAGTGCCTACTGCTGGTTTCTGCTGAACCGTTTAGGATACGACCTGCGAATAGGCTACGACGGCCAATCGGTATTTCTGCTTTTGCCAGCTTCTATTCCAGTATATGGAAATAATTTTGTCCGTCTCGGGGACAAGCCTTTCTACATTATTGCCGATGCCGACAATGACGAAGGCAAGAGTGCTTTGCGTGAAATTCGCGCGTATGAGCGCTCTTCAAATCAAAGCCTGCGCGACTTTGACCTCAGACTCGAAAAGGTCATGCAGGCTTCAGGAAGCACTCGCTCGTTCTTGGTACCTGCAGAAAACAGCAGCGATCAGACCGGGATGGCGCTCGATTTCGACGCCGGGCGCAGTGCGCTGCTGGCTACTCATCCACAGATTGATCTCAACTGGTATTTTTCAACGCCCCCTGGGGCACCGACTGCCGCAAGTCTTAGTAATGCATTGCAACCTCGTCTGAGCTCGCTCGCAGAGCGCGAAGCCATCAATCATCTGCTGCATTTTGTGCAGAGCAGTTTTCAATATCAGACTGATCAGGAACAGTTCGGCGAGGAGCGCTATTTGCTGGCGGAAGAAAGTCTGAACTATGGCATCAACGACTGTGAGGATCGCTCCATCCTCCTGGCCTGGTTACTCCATGATCTCTTGAATCTCGATGTGGTCGTGCTCGACTATCCAGGACATGTCGCCCTGGCTGTTCGAACACCCTTGCTCCCAGACGATGCATTCGTGGTCCATGCTGGGAAGAAGTATGTGGTTCTGGACCCGACATATATTGGCGCCGACGCGGGAATGGTCATGCCTGCAGTAGCCGCGCTCTCGCCCGAGACTTTCCCTGCACAGTATTCCCGACATACGAACTGAAGCAAATTTTGAAGAAGAAGTGGATGCTGCATTGTCACGATAGTGGTTCACTTGAATTATCTGTCCGTCCAATACAAGCATCATCAGGTCCAGGTATATCAACAACAGCAACCCGATCATAGTGATCCGATATCGAACCCAGGAGTTTCAAATGAACACATCGAGTAATTTCAAGAAACTGGCGCTGATTGTCAGCGTGTCGACGCTGGCTGCCTGCGCTTCGCAACAACAGGTTCCTGAAGCGCCGGTAGCTCAGCAGTCCTCTCTTCCGGACTGGGTCATGATGCCCGTTGTTGAAAATGGTATTGCCGACACCCAGTGTGTTGCCTCAAAGCCAGGCATCGGTCTCAACTATCTCAAGAGCACGGCCACTTCACTGGCGCGCGCAGAACTGGCCAAGCAGATCGATATCAAGGTCAAGGCGATGGACAAGACCTATCAGCGAATGGCAGATACAAATGAAGGCCTGTCAGTCGGTAGCTCCTTCGAGTCAGTATCCAAGCAGGTCACTGAAAAGAACCTCGCCGGTAGCCGTGCCATCAAGATGGACTATGTGACCATGGCGGACAACACCCAGAACTTCTGCGTCATGATGGCTATGTCGCCAGAGGTTACGAAGGCCCTATTCAAGGATCTGGTAGAAGCCTCCGGCAATCAGAGTCTTTCGCCACAGAACGAAGCTGTTCTCTACGAACGCTTCCTTGCAGAAAAAGCAGCCAAGGAACTCGACGCTGAGTTCGAGAACAGCAACTAGTCCATCAGGCTTAACCGATAACATCACTGTACAAACAGCCCACCGTCGAAAGGACGTTCATCATGTATATCTTCGGCTATCGTCACCTCGCGCCTTCAGCATTGGCAGTCTTGCTGCTGTTGCCTGCCATACAGATGGCAAATGCGGACGATCCTTTCGCGGAGCTGGAAGCTGCCACGGCCTCTGGCTCGACTGACGCCAAGCCGCAGAACACCGAGGCGGATGACTTTGAAGCCTACAAAAAATCTCACCAGGGCGAGTTCGACGATTACAAGACAAAACTGATGGAAGAGTACGCCGCCTATACTCGAATCGCTGCGGAGGAGACTGAGCGCTACAGCAAGGAATTGCAGCAGGTCTGGGACACTCCCGAGCTGTCCGGCCCAAAGGTCTGGGTGGACTACTCAGGCGATCTGAAGGAGCGGAATTCGGTAGACTTCGAGAAAAAAACCATAGCGATGTCCACCGTTGTTGATGCTGACGACAAGGGTGTCAGTGATGAACGTCTCGGTGAGCGTCTGAAAGCCCTGCTCACCAAAAACCAGGCACAAGCCTTTTCTGACGACAAAATAGCGCAGGCGATCGAGAAGCGGAGCAAGGCCGAACTGACAATGCTGCAGACCGCTGAGGTCGAGCCGGAGCCGATTCTACTACCTTTCGTCTCTGACGAGACTGAGCCCAGCGACGAGGAAGTCAACGCCATCGTCAACGATCTTGTGTCGAAGCAGAGCCGAAAGGAAAGTACCAACCAGCAGGGTCAGAAGGTTGTCACCATAGAGGTCCCGCTGGGTTCGGAGGCTGAAGAGCCAGATCCGATACCTGAAGCAACACCAGCACCCAAGGCCGAGCCTCAGTCTAAGCCGACACCGAAGGCCAGTGAACCCGTTCAGTCCACACCGCAGCCGAAGGCAGTCCCTGCACCACGCCAGATGGCAGACGCTCGCCTGAACCGGCTGCCAAAAGCGGCGCGACTACTGGAAGGCGATGTCACCACCTTTGCCAACAGTGCCAAGATGGACACGGCCCTGGTCTATGCCATTATCGAAACCGAATCAGCATTCAATCCGATGGCAAAATCGCCAGTGCCTGCCTACGGCCTGATGCAGATCGTGCCAGGGTCAGCGGGCATAGACGCCACTGAGCAGTTGTTCGGCAAAGGCAGAGTTCTGGCGCCCTCATATCTGTATACCCAGGACAAGAACATCGAGATTGGGTCCACATACCTGAACATTCTCTATTATCGATATCTCAAGGGGGTGAACGATCCTCTGAGCCGGCTCTACTGTTCGATAGCAGCCTACAATACTGGCGCTGGCAATGTCGCCAAGGCCTTCATTGGCACGACCCGTCTGGGTACGGCCTTGCCGAAGATCAATGCCATGACACCAGAAGAGGTTTACGATCATCTCATCGAAAACCTGCCTTATGAAGAGACGAGGCATTATCTGCAGCGGGTCGTCAGTCGTATGGACAAGTATCGAACTACAGATGGTCCACTGACAGGATCTCTTGCCAATGCCGATTGATGATGTGCAGAAAACATCGCTCAAGGCTGAGTTGAGAGAAGAACTGGCCAGGGATCTGCAGAATTTCGTAGCCAGTGAAGTCGATGAGGAAGTTGATGAGGAAATGAAGAAACGGGCGCTGCACACGCCCGCCTGGACACGCTTCAGAAGCATATTCTTTGCGGTAGCGGCCACTATCATTGCGCTCGGACAGTTTTCTGAGGCGGTCACGCTGATTGAGGGCAGTCTGATGAAGCTGCAGTCGCGCCTGACCAACACGGTAGAGTACGACCTGCTCGACCAGATTCATGTTGGGAACACGGAAGGCTATATTGAGAATCTCCTTGGCCAACCACAGGTGTCCAAAGCGATCGAGGATGGTATCGAAGCCAGATACTATTACGACGAAAAATTTCTGCTCACTGTCTTTATCGCCGACCAGCGGGTGACCGCCCACTTCGTGGTTCCACTGAAGGAGGATTTCACGCCAGTCGTAGTAGACAATGAGGCAGCCGATTTCGAACTGCAGCAATCTGTTTTCGCCGCCTACCCTGCCAACCCCAAAACGTATGTAGTCGATCACTCGAATACCGTCAGCTACTATCTTGAAGAGCTGGACTCTGGAAAGGCAGGTCTGTTCTTTCATACCTATCTTGGCATCGTCTCGTTCACACAGTCACCGGCCGACCAGAATCTTGTTGCCCTCTACGACGCGGTCGTACACGGCGATGTCGATGCAGAGCTGGGGGTCCAAACAAGCTTGCGTGAAACTTCGTCACCGAATATGTATGGACGGGGTACCCTGGATCTCACGCTGATTCAGAAAGGCATCCTGACCGGCGCTGAGTTCGCCAATTATTTCGGCCGCTAGCCGGCATGCGATGCAACAGACAAACAGCTGCACGCCAACCCCGACCCGGTGCACTCACGGGGTGCCTGATAGCTGCGACTTTTGGCTTCATCGGCTTGGCGACCCCTGCAGCTGCAGATGCCGCACCCTGTTGGATGGAAACATTGGTGCAGGGGAGCAAGGTTGGGCAGATAGGCATTGCTCGCAACATCCATGCAGGAGGCACGACGCCAAAAGCTCTGAGTGAAATGCGTGCGATCAGCGGCCTCTGCAACACACTCGCGCTCGCTTGCGATGATATGCTGCTGAAAAAGGCGCTCGAAGAAAAGCAGCTTGCCGGAAGACGGCTGTTCTTCGACACCCATATCAGCCATGGGCAGGTTTACGCCTATGCGGCATTTTCACCAATAGACGACAACAGCTGCAGCGCACCCGCCTGCCGCATAGAGACCTGCGACCCAGCCTGGTTATGCCATGGCGCTGTTGATAACAAGCCAGCTTTGCTCGGGATCAGCTATCGCTCAATGAGCGCCTACCGCCAGACCCTCAATGCCATGGAGAATGCGCTTCTGCAGGCTGAATACATGTTTGGAGTAGACGTGGATGCCAGCACGGAGCTTCATCAGGGCCGCATTGGTCAGCAGAATTACCTGATCTATCATCAACAGGGGGATGTGGATACGGGCGCGCGCGAGGTCGTACCCTTCCATGTGGCCCATCAATGTGAGGCCAGCGATACACTGTATCAGCAGATCGTCCTCGATCTGCCGCTGGCCAGCGAAATCAGCCTGGCTAGCGACGATCTGGGATGGGTGCGTAATCCAAAGCACCTCGGGATGGATGGCGCTGTTGGCATTATAGACAAGCGCGCAGCGTCCGGGCTTGTGTCCGACCAGATCAAGCTCGCTATCAAGCAGGCTGCCATTCAACTGGCCTTTGAGAAAAGCACAGATGTCTCTGAAGACAATCTTATAGTGACCTCAGATAATGCGGGGCTCATTCAGATCACACAGATCAGTCAGCAGACCACCAGTACACTGAAAGCACGCGTCATGCGTATTCGTTTTGATCGGCCCGAAGGCGCTGCACTTCGCGTTATGGCCTGGCTGGTGATCATTCCCTGAGCCAGGCCAGCCTCCGGCAAGAGGGCTCTTAACTATCTTCGCTGAAGGCGCTGACAAGCCGAATCAGGAAGTTCATGCCGGCCGAGCTGAGGAAGAAGCGCTCCGGTCCACTTCTGAAGACAAAGTGCCTACGAACCAGAAAGTCCATGGCCTCGCCCCAGCCCTTGTCGAAGCGCGCGGTTCGCAGAATATCGTTGTATTCGTCATCTGCAGCCATGGCGTTGAGATCTTCGTCCTTCAGGCCGGCATCGGCACGCCCAAGGTACATCAGATCGCGCCCTGTGCGTGCGAAGTAACGCCCGATGAGAAGCAGGGCGACCTGTATTTTCAACGCGTTTTCGTCATGCTCATCACTGTCATCATCCAGCACCTCCCTGAGATAGAAGAATCCACCGGCGTCACTGAAGGCCAGCTCATAGCCCAGATGTGCGTATAGCTCAGTAAAGTGGGAGAGGTGGTTGAATACCAGATTGTACAGTGGATTGTCCTCCAGCTCCGCTGTGTGGACATTCCATAGTGACCGCAAGATTACCTTGCCTGCTGTCAGCTCCCTGTATATCGCAGCACTCTGCTTAGGCAGAATGCCTTCAAAGCCTGAACGCTGACTCTCTGTCATAGCACTCACGATGTCCCTGCTCCATTGATCTGGTTTTGTTTCTGGCCTGTGTCGAGACGGCGACGCCGGTATACGAATAGATGACCATCCTCGTGTACCAGGGTTCTGAATCGATTTGACGTGATGACCCGTCCACCCGCCACTGGCCCATTTGAAAATCGATTCAGCGCTCCGAGCAGGTCGGGAAACTGATAGCCCTCGATAAATCCATGAAGCCGGCCGTGTAGCTCTTTGACAAGATCCGGGCTCGATCGCAGCTCGAGGGTATCGATCCATCCAAACAGCTTTTCTATCCGGCGTATATCGGTAAGCGCTGGCGCTGTCGAAGCAGCCAGCTGCGGAAGGTCTGGGGCCTTGGACGCTCGCTGGATATCGGAAAGTCGCAGTTCTATTTCTGAAAACAGTACCTGGAAATAACTGACGCTTTCGCCAAAGGCGTAGGGCTTGGGCCTGGAATGGCCTTTGAGGCCACGCATGAATCCGGTCTGCTGAACGAAATCCTGGGCGCTCAATCTCGTCTTGCGAAGGTCCTGCGTCTGGGTGTCGCGATGCAGCGACTGCAAGCGTTCGAAATGATGCGCCATCGCGTTGTATTGCAACATGCCGTTCCTGGTCTTGCGCAGGAAGTTGTCTACCTCACGGGCTACCACTTCGATCGGCCGGTGCATGGCATTGAGGCTGAGCGTGGCCCGAAAGAGCTGGTTGGCTGCAGCCTCCCAGCCATTGCGGTCCAGAAGGCTCTTGATTGACTCGAGCGTGGCCAACAGATTGTCGCCATCTTCCAGACGGGTATCAGGATTCAGGAAGGCCAATGTAGGCTTGAGATGTCGCTCATACAGGTGGGCGATCTGCTGCAGCAGGGTCTGGCGGAATTGGGCGAACTGCTCTGGCGAACGACTGGCCTCGGCAGAAATCCCGGCAAGATCGCTACTGATGCCCTGCATACGATCGATATTCTGCCGCAATAAACCGATGAGCAGACTGACCTGCTCATTGAGGTCATCGATCAACTCGACAAAGTCTGGATCTGCCCGGTGAAAACTGGATACCATCAGCCTGGCTTGGGTGTCCCACAGACCAACGAGGCGGGTCCGCAGCCGGGCGTCCGTCAGCTCCTGGTAGAGCGAAGCATTGCAGGCGCGCAGCAATCCTATCAGAGGCTCCTGGAAAACGAGCCGTCTTTCGCCCTCGACATTGTCGATATCGATGACCAGCGTCGAGTGGAACAGGTTGTCGCTACTGAACGCTCTGATCAGGCGTGCACGTTCGCGTGCCTTCATGCTACTCGTGTACTCGACCACCGCATGCGTCAGATCCGACTCGCGCACGAATCGTTCTGAGGCTCGATCCATTCGCTGGATAAGACTGAACATGATACGCGGATGCTCAAACAGAATCCGCGTGGTCTCGATTGTGGAGAAACGCTTACTCAATGCCCTGCTCCAGCAGCTCACTCTGCTCCTGCGAGAACCAGCCGCCAAACTCAGCTTCACTGGTAAAGCCCTCTGCCCCACCCCAAAAGACGAGAGTCCGCCGCTTGTCGTAGGGGCGCGCCGTTCGCATCTGACCGATTTCGAAATGCCGGCCAATCTGATAAATCAGCTCCGGACTCGCACTGTGTGTCGCTGCGGCGAAGAGATTGAAGCCCTGTTGCTTCAGACGGTGCAGAAGAGCTGGCACCTGACTGACATCAACGCTCGCGAGTTCGTCCAGTACCATCGGGAATTCAAGCCGGATGCCCGGATACAGCACACGTCGGAGCAGGCGCTGGACAAGTTCCAGATTGATCAGGGCGGTGGTCGATGTCGACTGCCCTTTTCGATCGAGGCTGGTCTGGCTTTCCTTGCGAGTTCGATAGGAAATGCCAGTAATGACCCGATCCATTGTAAGGCGGTAGCCGTGCTGGCGTGCAGGACTGACTCCAGAAGCATTGGCATCGAAAAACTCGGCGACGAACACTTTCAGACGCTCGTAGAACGCATCGGACAACAGTTCAGCCGAAAATGGGTCGATCGCGGCAGACTCTTCCACGAGGTTACGAAATTTCGGATGACAATGGATATCCACCCGAACTTCTGCAAGGTCATTGATCGTGACGTCTTCAAGCTCCTTGTTGAGGCTGCGCTCAAAGCGCCTGATGTGCTCGTCGTTGGCCTTGAGTGCCTGCCGATACGATGCCACTGTTTCGTTGTGACCCTGTATCTGCTTCCGAAGCAGTTCGCGCCGCGCGGGCAATTCCATGAAAATAGTCTCAAGTGCCTGGTAGGCTTCCCGAATAGTCGCTGAAGAAGGACTTTCCTGCGTGCGCTGACCATCACCATGATCAATCACGCCCACCATGGCGAACTCGCGAATGTGAGATAGCACCGCCACTCGCAACTGCTCGAAGTCTTCAAGCTGCAGCCTGATCTGCGAAAAATGTTCTGTATTGATCGATTCAGCTGGCAACGGCGCTTCAGCCGACGCCTGTTCCAGATGTCGTATTCTCGACTGAAGATTGCTGAGATCCTGCTCCAGCGAGAACAGGCCGCTCTGGCGGGTGTCGACCTGGTCCAGCGCAGCACGGTCGGCCGCAAGTCGTGATTGACAGCTTTGAAGATCGTTTAGCTGTGTTTTCAAGGCGTCTTCCTGCGCTGACTGAAGCGCTCGATTCTTTTCGATGGCAGCGGCAATATCGGCCAGCCTGACCTCGGCACCTGCCAGACGTTGCAACAGCACAAGATCTTTCTGAGTGGATGTCAGCGCTTTCTTCAGCTTTTCTATTTTCCGAGGTCGGTCATTCGGGCTCTGCCCTGTGTCGCTAAGGTCCTCTAGCTGGTCCTTCAGGTTGCTCTGCTCGAGGTATAGCGTCTTGCGTTGTGCCTGTAGATTCTCTGTCTCCGGCTCGCGGCCATTAAAACTGATATCGAACCAGTCAAATACTTTCTTCGATTCACTCGAAGCCTGGGCGCAAAAAAGCTTCGAAAAGCCCTCAATCTGCGCCAGCTGCTCAGGCTCAAGTAGACGTCCCGGGCTTGCCTGCAGTAGACGTGGCTCGACCGCCCGCAATGGCGCTGCCACTGATTCATCCAGTTGGCGACCCAGCTGGAACTCCGCTCCAGCTATCCGAAGGTCGAGCGCGTCCAACTGCGTCTGCTGTGCCCTGATCTTCTGGGACAAACGCAGCCGCTGCTCTTCAGCCTGGGCTTCGTTCTGCAAGGCGTTGAGTTGCTGCTCGAGCTCACTTCGTTCTTCCTTGAGCGTATCTTCGACCTGATCTGCACGCATGCCTGGGTATCGGGACAGCAGCACCTCGCCGTCACGAAGATCGCTTTCAGCCTGCTTCTGCATTCGCTCATTCTCGCGAATGGCACCAGCAGACTCCTGGACACTGCGTTCAAGTTCGGCAACCTTCTGACGCAGCGTCTTCATCTCGGACTCCCGCACACCAAGCGTTTCGGCCAGGCTCGCCCGTTGTGTTTTCGTCGAAGCCAGCACAGCGCTCAAACCATCGCGAAAAGCCGCAAACTCATGTTGGGTCTGTGCCAGCTCGCGGTAACGATGGTAAGCCGCATGGAAGCGCTCATAGCGTCCTTGCTCCTTTTCGACATCGGTCAGGCCTTCGTTCTGCGCCTTGAGATCCTCATGTCGCTGCAGGAACTGATCGATATCAAAATCCAGTGCGTCTGCCGTGAATTTCTTGTCGGCCTCGACGATGCTGGCGACCGCCGCTGCCATCGCCTTGTCATTGGCGCTCATCTCGAACAAGAGCAGAATCAGTGTTCGCAGGGACTCTACCCTTCGATCATCGGTGTCGCTCAGTGGGAGCACACAATAACGCATGGCTTCCTGGGACATCATCTCGCTCGCATACAACATGCTGCGGAGCCGAGCGGTATCACTGGTGAATATGCTGTCCCTGGAATATTTCTTCGCTGCTTCGGTCAGCGTGCGCAATGAAAGGCCTGGTACGGCCCGGCCGATGCCCTCTTCGTCACCTGCCGTGTCCCAGAACAGCGGCCGTAGTTCGCTATATGGCGCAGGGATAAAGATTCGGCCGTAGCCCAGCTCACGTGTCTGCGACTGACTTCGGTGCAGGATCTGGCAGTGCGTGCCGACGGGATTGCGCACTTCCATGATGAGAAAGCTGTGCATCCCCGGGAAGTAATGCTGGAAGCTTTCCTCCTTGCTGTAGTAGCTGCCGGCGCTGGCATTTCTGAAAGCAAACTTGAGCCGGCTATTGCGGAAGTTGTTCTCTGGCAACAGAAACAATCGCAGGGAATTGAGCAGGCTCGATTTGCCGAGGTTGCCACTGCCCAGCAGCAGGGCATGTTGGTCTACCGGAATCTCGACGTAACAGAAACCAGCCGAGTCGACGAGGACGAGACGTCGGATTTCGAAATTGAACTTCTGCGAGTGAGCAGGCTGATCTGGCATATCTATATCTTCTCTAAAGTCGTTCAAGGGCGGATGGCTCCGCCAAAAGGCTTTCCTGCTCCATGAAGTGGCCAGTCTGATGTATGACTTCTGCCAGCCCGGTAAATCCGAGTTGCGTGGCGAGATCGATGGCCTGCAGAAAACGCTTCGTCGTTCTTGGTGGGTATATAAAGTAGTCGCGAAACGGCGCCCAGTCCGGTGGCTGAAGAAAGGTAGTCTGAATCCCGAGCCTCTTCTTCAGCGCCCTGAACATGCGCAGCCCGCCAAGATCGAAATCGAAGGCACAGATGATGTCATCGTAGTGTGACAACCAGGACGTGATGCGAGCACTATTGACGCGACTCCCGCCACCATAGACCACATCGGTATTCTCGAGTGTCAGCAACTGGCCGCAAAAAGCCGATGCAATCCGCAGCATCGCGGCACTTTGCACAAAGTTCTGCTGGTTTTCAATGAGAAGGGCCAGCGGCTTGCATTTGAAGTCCTGCACTGTCTCATCTGCCGACAGATAAACGACGCCGGGCCTGCTATCTACTAGCAAAGAATGATACACCAACAGGATAGCGGCTTCAGAAACTGTTTGGTGCGAGTTGCCTAGGACGGCCGCAGCTACACGATCATCTGGCTTGGTGGCCGCACTCTGAAGCTTTTCAATCAGCCCTGCCTCTTGGCAAGTTACCAACCATCGCTGAGCGCCCACACGGGTGGTGCTGAAAATGAGCATATGTCGGGCAGAAATATCCGCAGGCAGGCACCTGAGGAAGTTTTCGTAATTCACTGGTTTTCCCTGGCGGATTTTTTCGAGATATCCGGCCAGTGTCACTGCGACAATCCCAGCAATTCTCCCAGGCCTGATGACCGGACCACCCGATGCCTCGCGGCATCGAGAAAGGTCTGTTCGTCTGGAACAATGAGGCTGAACCAGTTTCTGGCGCGAGTGATTCCTGTATAAATCAGCTCCCGGGTGAGGACAGGGCTCGAGCGGTCGGGGAGCACCAGGCAGGTGTGGGCGAACTCTGAACCCTGTGATTTGTGAACAGTCATCGCGTACACGGTGTCGACCGCCTGCAAACGACTGGGGGACACCCAGCGTATGCCCCCAGACCCATCGCCCATCGGGAAGGCAACTCGCAGAATCCTGGTCGACGGCGACTCGCGACTGGGCGCTGAGACGGATGCCGGCACGCTGAGTGTAATACCGACGTCACCATTCATCAGCTTCAGCGAGTAGTCATTCCGCGTCACGAGCACCGGGCGACCGGCATACCAGCTACCATTGCGCTGGATCAGCTTTTTCGTGTTCAAAGCCTCCGCTATCAATTCATTCAGTCCTGCCACACCAAAAGGTCCTGCACGCAAGGCACAGAGCACCTGAAATCTGGAAAAGGCTTCCAGGACGGCTTTCGCCCAATCATCAAAAGCTGGAGAGCCAGCATCAACGGCGGGTCGCGTTTTACGCATGATCTCCAGGTAATGCTGATAGCCAAAAGGGCCATCCTGTGACCAGGCATCGGCAAGCGAGCCTTTCATTGGAAAGCTTGCCGGGCTACCTGTCAGCGCATGCATGGAAATAACGTCAGAGCTTGCGGCAGATGAGCCTCGAACCTTCAACCACGCAAGGTCTGAAAATGATCCTCCCTGAAATGGCTCGAGTGCGGCAGCGTCCAGCCTGCCAGCGTTGATCAGCTCAGCCAGCGCCTTGATGCCGCTGTTGTCGCCGAAGCGCCAGGTCTTGCGAAGCATGGTGATGCTTTGGTCGATGGCCCGACCTTGGGAAGAATCCGACTCATTGACGATGTAACCCTGATCCAGCTGCTGTTTCGCAATCTGTTGCAGCCACTGTGCAGTCGCTGGCGTATAGCCGCCTTCGTTTGCCCGCTGGCATAGCTCACCCAGCACGGCGCCGGCATCGACCGAAGATAACTGATCTTTGTCCCCGAGCAGGATGAGCCGAGCGTGGGGTGGCAAAGCCTGAAATACAGCGGCCATCATTTCGACATCGACCATCGAGGCTTCGTCTATGACGAGTACATCGATTGGGAGAGGATTGCCAGCATGATGACGAAACAGCCTGGTGCCCGGACGACTCCCCAGCAAGCGATGCAGGGTGGTGACAACCGTGGGAATGCTCAATCGCAGACGGTCACCTTCTGGCAAGTCCCCAATCGACAGGGCATCGACGGAACCGGAGATGGACTCGCTTAGCCGCGCCGCTGCCTTGCCGGTCGGTGCGGCCAGACGTATCCGAAGCGGACGAGTGCCCCTGACACCAAGGTCCCGCATGGCCACCGACTGAAGCACCATGAGCAGGCGAAGAACTGTCGTCGTTTTACCGGTACCGGGACCGCCTGTGATGATGCTGAACTGACTACGAGCCGCCAGAGCGCAGGCTATCTTCTGCCAGTCCGCAGACTGAGATCCGGAAGTGCCTTCAGCTCCAAACATAGCATCGAGTGCCTCCCGCAGTTGGCTGGCTGCCTGCGAATCTGGCTCATTGCAGGGCACGGTGACCGCTAATCTCGAACGTATACCATCGGAAATAATTTGCTCGTAGGTCCAGAATCGCCTCAGATAAAGTCTGGGGCCCACTCTGACAAGGGGCGTGGATCCCGTAAAGCTGCTATCAACTGGGACGCCACCGACCGTCGATGGTTCATTCAGGGCTGACTCCCAATCCTTCAGTGTAATAGCGCTGAGCAGGGATGACGGTCGAACAGTCGCTGACTCACCCACTTCCTCCGGTATGGCATTTTCCGGAGGCAGGACGAGTATCGCATCGGGATCCTGTGAAGTTAGCTGGCCGATATGCAGACAAACATGGCCACGCCCCACCTGGTGCGACGTCAGCGCCGCGGCCAGCAGCAAGAGCGGCGACAGAGATTCGCCACGAGTTGCCGCCTGACTATCGAGTAGACGGGCGAAAGCGACATCCAACGCGCGCAGCCAGTCCGCAGCCAGCCAGCTATCGAGCAGCGCCAGCATGGCTTCCGGGGTTTGAGGAAATATGTGATTCATGCCATCGCCTCTTCGCCGCAGAACAGCGAATCGAGCGCCTCGATCACAGCCAGTGGTGGTTTTTCGATAAAAACGCCCCGAGTTGACGATTCGTAGCCTCTGAGAAAAAAGTAGATTGCCCCGCCAACGTCGCGTTCATAATCGTAGTCCTGCAGCCTTGACCTCAGCAGTCGATGCAGGGCGAGCAGGTAGAGGACGAACTGAAGGTCGTAACGTTTTTCGAGAATTGCTGCCTGCATGGCCTCGCTGGTATAGGCGGCGTCGCCCGCTCCCAGATAATTTGACTTGTAATCGAGCACGAAATATCGACCTTCGTGCTCGAACACCAGGTCGATGAAGCCCTTGAGCATACCATTGAGCGTCATGCTCGCCAGAGCTGGACGATGTGCGCCCGAGACGGTGTGGCGGTTTAGCAGCGCGTCGAGTGCCCGGCTATCGACTGCTCTGGTTTCAAACCAGAACTCAAGTTCGACCTGATAGGTATGCAGCGCGCCCAGACTAAAGACACCCTTCCCTGCACTCCCAAGCGGAACCTGAATCAGACCCATCAGCCAGCGTTCGAGGGCGTCGACCCAATATCCCAGCCTCGAGGAAAACAGCGGCGACGCAACATGTCGCGCATCTCGTCGCTGGCTTCACCCGATGCGACGGCCAGGAAGCCGCGTTCAGCCACCCACTCGAGCAGACCGTGCAGAAACACACCGGCCACTGCGCCGCGCGGAAACTCATGATGGCGAGTATCACCGGGATGTCCTGACGCTGGAATCGTGCTCTGATCCTCGGTGAACTCATCGCCTGCCGTGGCCTCCTGGGAGGAGTCCGGTGTCGGCAGTCTCGAAGCAATTGCCGAGTAGCTGGCGATCCACCAGTGCTCTCGCGCCACTCTCTGCGGCGTCAAGGCAGGTCCAAGCGATGCCAACGATTTTTCACTGATGGATACCGAATCCGGCTCTGGCACGGGTTCTACAACGATGGCCCCGTCAGCAGAGACTGTACCGCCGGCTATCGACTGTAGCGCCTCGCTCAGCGTCTCCTTCGACGGCGTCGAGCCAGTGAGATAGCCAAGTCCGCTACGATCCCAGTCTCGCGTGTCGGCTACGCCGACCCAGGTCCTGAAACGAGCACGGGTGAGCGCGACGTAGAGCTTGCGAACATCCTCAGCAAGTCGCTCATCGTCTGCCAGCGTAATTGGAACATCGTCCTTACCGTGCCCCATGTGCAGCTGGCCGCTATCGTCGTGCCACTTGATCAGGCTGTCTTTTTTCTGTACCGGTCGGAAGTTGATGGCGAACGGCAGAAATACCAGGGGGTACTCCAGCCCCTTCGATTTATGCACGGTGATCACCTGCACGACATCTGCATCGCTTTCAAGCCGCACCTGTAGCAGCTCACTATTGCCCGGTGTATTCTCGAGCATGTTGACGTAGTGCCGAATGAGGCCATGACGGCCTTCGATATTGGCACTCGCCTGCTGCAATACTTCGGCGATATGTAGCAGATCGGTGAGCTGCCGCTCCCCATCGGCGCCGCCGATCAGGCGACCGGGAATACCAAATTCGATGAGCAGTGCGCGCAGCATCGGCAGAACACCCTGCGACTGCCAAATGTCACCGAGGGTGGTGAATCGATCAATTTCATCCTCCATGAGCAACTCGTCTTCGTTCAGCGCGGCCAGATAAGCGTCACTGATCCCCATAGAGGGAGTGGCGAGGGCGGCTCGGAGCAGGCCGAGCTGCAGCGGATCAGCACAGGCGGCCAGCCAGTAGCGAATCTCACGAGCCTGAGCAGTATCGAGGACCGACTCCCTATCCGAAAGATAGACACTCGGCACACCCCGCTGTCGCAGTGCCTGCCTCACTGCGACAGCTTCCTTACCCTTGTTGACGAGTACAGCGATGTCACCCGCCTTCAGTGCTGTAAATTTTTCGCCTTTTTGAAATCCGACCTGCCCAAGCTCGGCGCGATTCAACAGCTGAACGATATTCGTCGCACAGGCCTCGCTCAGGTGCTCTACATAGTGGCCCTTGCTGACACCCTTCCCATTCTCATCGTCAGCCATGGTCCAGACACTCAGTGCTGCGGACGCCATGTCGCCATCAACCCAGACTGTTTCTGGTTCACGCGCGCTCACGCTGACGAATGGCAGCTGGTTGTCGGCGGGCTTACCAAACATGAATGCCGCCCTCGGCAGGGCCTCGTCTGCCTGCGAAAACACCTGGTTCACCGCGCTCACCATGGCCGGGGTCGAGCGAAAGTTGGTATCGAGTGAGTAGTGGCGGCCGGTCGTTGCTCTGCGTGCCTTCAGGTAGGTGAAGATATCCGCATTGCGGAAGGCATAAATCGCCTGTTTCGGATCACCGATCAGAAAAATGCCACCTTCCGAAACGTTAGTATCAGAAGCGTCGATTTCAGAACCATCGCCAATACGGTAGATCTGCTCGAATATACTGTATTGAACGGGATCGGTGTCCTGAAATTCATCAATCATTGCGACTGGGAACTGTGCTCGAATGATATCCGCCAGCGCCTGCCCACCATGGCCGAGGAGCGCCTTGTTCAGATGAAGCAGGATATCGTCGAAACCGAGTTCAGCGCGACGCTGCTTTTCCTGTTCGAGGCGCCGCCGCACCCAGGTGACGGCATGCATCAGTGAGGGTGATCGACAGCTCGGCAACCAGCGTCCGCTATCTCGAATAAGCTTCAGTGACTCCCAGGCTGGATGGGAGACCAGCTCATCGCAGCGCTTGTCTGGCGTTTTCACGGCCTCCTGCAGACCGGCAGGCGTGAAGCGCTCGTAGGCACTGACCGTCAGCCCCAGCTCGCATCTGGAGTCGTCTTCGAGCCACTCGCGGATAGCGGCTAACCATCTTGTACAGCTATCTGCTCTCAGCTTCCGGCCATCGAAGAGTTTCTGCTTCTGCACAGCCGCAAACCGTGCCTCCAGATCTGGCAACCATTCAAGCCATGGCTGCTTATGCGCAGTCGCCTTTTGTTGACGCTCTTCATTGACGGTATTGATGATGTCGACGAGCGAAGAGGCTTCGTCATCTCGTCCCGACATCTCTTCAAAACCAAGCCGGGGCACGATGTCATCGAGTAGAGCTTCTGGTGTCTTCCAATGATCGTGAATGTCACCGACACAGGATGGGGCGAGTTGATAGATATGCGTCCGCCAGTAGTCGCGTACGGCTTCAGTCATCACACTGGACAGATCGGTCTGCAGTGTCTGCCTGAAGAAACTGCCACTGGCAAAGGCATGCTCACCCAGCATTCGGTTACACCAGGCATGAATGGTCGAGACAGCAGCTTCGTCCATCCACTCCGCCGCCCGTTGCAGTTTCCTGGCGCAGGCCGACCAGTCTTCAGGAGGAATCTCCTGGCGCAGGCCGACTAGCAGAGGGTCTGGCTTGTTAGTCTCCGCTGTCTCTGAAAAACAGGCCGCGGCTTCGACCAGACGTGAGCGAATGCGATCGCGGAGCTCTTTCGCCGCTGCATCGGTGAAGGTGACCACCAGAATTTCTGGTGGCGTAAGGCCCTCCTGCAAGCTGCCATCATCGCGGTGACCCAACACCAGCCGCACGTACAGGAAGGCAATGGTGAAGGTTTTGCCAGTACCTGCACTGGCCTCGATAAGACGGCTGCCATGCAGGGGGAAACGAAGCGGATCGAGCCGCTGAATAACAGGGGTGGAAGGCGTACTCATTTCGCTGTCGCCTTGGCGCTAAGTTTCAGGGGACAGTACAACTCGCGAACCAGCCGGGTGAACAGTGGGTCCTCTGCCATCGTGGTAAAGTCGGGGAAGGCCCGCTGAAGATAGCCATCATCGTATTCGAGTTCCTGTGCATAGGCCGCCTCTGCCGCATCCATCAGGATGGCTGGTAGAGCACCCTCTCGTGACGAGCCTCCGATAGCAGCAAATCCGGCAGATACCGAAAGGGGCAAGGGCCGGTCGATACCCAGCACCCACGCAGCCAGCATGTGTCGGAAGACAGTGTCTGCCTGTTCTGAAGACAAGGGGCTGAACACAATCGAGCCGTTCTTGCTGACCAGCTCAGTGGTCATACCGGTCGATGCTGCTTCGCCACCTGGCAGATGAGCCGCCACGTGAATGACCCAGGCGTTCAGCATCGCCTTATATTGATAGGTGGCTGACGATTTGCCAGGGTTCCTGATCAGCGATGAAGACATCAGCACGAGACGACACAAGTGGCCTTGTGAGTTTTCACGCAAGTCATCAATGGTATCTTCGACTTCGATCTGCACACTGTTGGGCTGCGCCGCATCAAGGTAGCGGTAGCTGACCGTGATGCGCGTTTCGCTGCTGATGGGCCAGCGAGCTAGCGCCTTGTGAAATCGCTCGTGCAGGTCGTGCAGCGGTTCGGCCACGAGTTCATGCAGCAGGGTTTCGGTACTCCCCATACCGAGGCGACCCTGCGCCGCCATCCGATCAATCAGGCGGCGGGCTTCGGTCTGCATCTCATCAGGATCGGCAGTCGATTTAACGACATCGCTTATAAGTTCATCCTGCAAGGCCCACTTCCCCAGACCATCCAGTTCGAAGACCTCTGCTTCATCCCTTGCGTGCTCAGCGAGCGAAAAATCGATCCCGAGTCGGCGCTGATAGAAATATTGCACCGGGTGCCGAAGGAAACGTGCGAGATCATTGAGCTGTACGGGATCATCGACTCCGGCTGCCTGATGGCTACTCGGATACGGCGAAACCTCACCCGCACCGAAACTCGTAGCCGTTTCACGATGGGCGCTGCGCCAGGTGTGGTCGAAACTGAAGAGCGCCCGGCTTGCCAGAATACTCTGAATCGCAGGCTCTGCATCATCAGCGCCGGCGTTCGACCGGTCAGGAAAATAGGCCCGACTAAACGGTTGAAGCGGATGCTCTGTGGTCAGGGCATCTGACACACGGCCTGTTGCGGCCGGCGGGTGATCAAGTCTCCAGCAATCATTGATATGATCACGCATCTGAGCCACGAGCACCGAGGGCGGCAAAGCCGCGTTATCCTTGATACTGCGCCCTACCCAACTGACGTAGAGCTGCTCTCGAGCCGAGAGCATCGCCTCGAGGAACAGATAACGATCATCTTCGCGGCGAGACCGATCGCCAGGACGATAATCCTTTCCCATCAAGTCGAAATCAACCGGTGGCCGGCTGCGTGGATAGTCGCCATCGTTCATTCCGAGTAGACAGACATAGCGAAAAGGAATCGCCCGCATCGGCATCAGTGTCGCGAAATTGACACGGCCTGCAAGAAAACGCTGGTTGAGACCCTTGTCCTCCAGTCCTTCGATCCAGACCTCGCGGACGATGGCGAGCGGGATGTCAAACGACTCGCCCTCAGGATCGTCCTGGTCCAGCCGTGCCTCACGGCAGGCCGAGTGCCATTGGGCCACGGCATCCTGCACGCGAACAAGCATCAGCAGATCGCCTTGGTCCTCTGGCTGGAAGAACCTTGCCTGGATCTCAGCCAGCCTGTCGACCCATTGCTGCGGCGAACAATCTGTCTGCAACAGTTGCCACAGCCAGTCCAGCGCCCCAACGAATTCGTGAAGCAAGCCGGCCAGATGGGCTTCCAGGCCACCTATTTCGCCATAAGGCTCTATCCCTGACCAGGCTTCGCTATCGCCCACGCTGTAGCCAAGGATCATGCGCTCCAGTCCGAAGCGCCAGGTATTGCGATGCATGTCCTGCGGAAGACCCAGTTTTGCGCGCTGACCGGCATCCAGCCCCCAATAGATGTTCGCGCCATTGATCCAGTCGAGCAATTGCGGCAGATCGCCCTCTTCAATACCAAATCGGGCCCTGACCGCCGGCACTTCAAGCAGCGTCATGACCTCGACAGCGCCGAAACGGCTATCCGGTAGCGATAGCAGGTTTTCCAACGCTACGACGAGTGGCTGACGATGTCGTAAGCCCTGGTCAGATATCGTAAAGGGAATGCTGTAGTATTCATCCTCGGCGTGTCGTCCGAAAACGGCCTGAATACCCGGCGCATAACTGTTGATATCAGGCACCATGACCATGATATCCCTTGGACGCAGCGTCTTATCTGCGCTGAAGGCCGCAAGTAGTTGATCATGCAGGATCTCAAGCTCTCGCTGTGGGCTGTGAGCGACATGAAAAACGATCGATCGATCTCTGGCAGGATCGACCGGTGGCCATTGCTCTCGGGACTCCTGACAGGGGCGCAGCGAAACGATGTCGTCCTGCAGCTGATGCAATAGTCCTTCACCTTCGGGGGCGCGAAAGATATCCACCCGTTGGCCCGCGGTGTGAAAACGGGAGCGGTAGACTTCAGGATCATCGAACTCGTCCAGCAGCCGTATATAGTCTCGCCCCTGCTTCCCCCAGGCAGCCAGAAGCGGTTGGGCATGCAGGTGCATGTCACTGTCATCAAGGTCTGGGGGCATGGCCGCCTTCCTCGCCGCACGCCGCCGGGTAGCGCGCAGCAGGTCACGATCGCTGACGATGTCGGCCCAATAGAACTGACAGGGGTTATGGACGCAGAGCACCACCTGGGAAAATCGCCCGAGCACATCGAGCACCTCCAGGGTCTGCTGGGGCAATGACGAGACTCCAAACACCACAATGCGTCTTGGCAGGCCGCGTGGACGGTCGTGTGCAGCCATGGTGAGGCCTCTGGCCTTGAAGCGCTCATGGATGCTGGCACGGCTGCCAGCATAGCCAGGCTCGTTCGCCATATCGTCTATGAGCCGGCGCCAGAGTTCGGGCTGCCACTGCAGGTCTTCAGGCAGGACCTGTGGCTTGCCTCGAGCCGGACGCATCCTGTCCGAGCCGTCAGCCCACTCGGATAACCAGTCGGCCCTGAACACCCCATACTGCTCGTAAAGTTCAGCGAGCCGTTGCGATAGCTGATACAGCCGCTGGTCGCCTCGGGCGCCACCGAGGAATCTCGCCAACGGCGTGAATACTGATTCGTGCGTCAGCTCCGGCAGTAGCCGGAAGAGTCGCCAGACGAGCCTCTCCCTGTCGAATGGCGAACGCTCGGGAATCGCATCCTCGGCCAGCACGCTCCTGTAGGCCTGCCATACGAAACGATGCGGCAGGAGAAAGGTATTGGCAGCACTGATACCGCAACCGCCGCCCTCGTCGCTTCTATTTTCTGCCAGCGCCAGCTTCAACCATTGAGCGATACCATTGCTCTGCACCAGAAAAACCTCGTTTTCGAGCGGTGGAATCGGATATTCCCTGGTTAGCCACACCACCATTTGGCGAAGATCTTCCAGATGATTGGCATGGATGGCCTGCAGTCCAACAGGCACGAGGGGGTCTTTGGCCTGGGCGGCTAGCGCTTGCGACATCTATGGTTCCTGACTACTGAAAGCGGATACGCTGCTGAAAGACACCTATTACTACAAATTTTCGGTTCCCAGCAGAGACTGGCCAGTCTAAAGTAGTACAACGACAGCACCCGTCGCAAACAGCGAATCGGGTTGATCCTCGATAGCAACCGTTCAGCGACTGTCACTCATCACTTCAAGGCAGCGCGCGTCGGCACCAGGACGAGCAATGAGACTACTATTGAAGATCGGCGTTATCCTGCTTGGTCTTTTACCAGCTGGCCTTGTGTCGGCAGACACCGTTGTAAAGTTTTTCGGCGACAGCGCCTACCCCCCCTACGCTTACAGTGAAGGGGATGAAATGGCAGGCTATTACACCGAAATCATTCGTGAGGCGGATCGTCGTCTTCCAGGCTATCACATTGACTTGAGACCGGTTCCCTGGGGTAGAGGCCTGAAGCTGCTTGAAACTGGAGAGATCGGTTTCCTGTACCCGCCCTATGACCGGTCAGAAACACGACCATTCATGCACTACAGTACCAGCATCATGAAGGAGCACCTTGCGCTCTTCTGCAGAAGCGGATTGATAGCGAGCGGAAACCCGCAGTTTCCTGACGATTTCAAGGGCAGGTCCATCGGCAGGCTGCAAAGCTTTGCGACTGGTCAGCAATTCGATGACGCCGCCGCAGAAGGCTTGGTGACCTTGAGGGAATACGCCTCCGACAGCTTGATTTTCAAGCAGCTGATGGCCGGCAGACTGGACTGTTACGTCAACGATCGCGCTGCCATACAACAAAGCATTACAGACCTTGAAAATGCCGGGCTTTACGAAGGCGACCGCATAGAAGAGACACTCTCGATCAGTCATGAAGAGGGCTATATCGGTTTGACTAATCGTAAGGAGCTCTATCCGTTCATGGATGAGTTCATTTCACGATTCAATCAGGTGATAGAAGACATGAAAACTGATGGGACCATTACCCGTATCATCCAACCCCTCAAGAATGACACGGCGAAAGAACAGCCATGAGCGAAGGTAGAATCAACATTGTATTGGCCGTTGGTGATCCAAGACCCGAGCGCTGGACAGAGCCGCTGAAATCGCTGATTCCCGACGCAAGCATCGAGGTCTTTACCGATGAGACGCCATCACCAGCTGGCGCTGACTACGCCATCGTATGGAAGCCGCCGGCAGCGCTATTCGATCAGCACACCAGCCTGAAGGCGATTTTCTGTATTGGTGCGGGCGTAGATTCGCTTCTGGCGGTGCCTACCCTCCCTGCCAATGTGCCTGTTATTCGACTGGAAAACGCAGGCATGGCGGTGCAGATGGCGGAATATGTCGCGCATCAGATCATCGATATCACCCGAAATATGGGCTTGTACCGCGAGCAGCAGGGTCGTAACACGTGGAAAGCCCACCGCCCGATCGAACGTGCGGCCTGGCCCGTGGGCGTCATGGGCCTGGGTGAGATTGGCGGACGTGTCGCGAGTGTTCTTGCCCAGCTCGACTATCCCGTCAATGGCTGGTCGCGCTCGATGCACGCACTTGACAGGGTCAAGTGCTTTGCCGGTCAGGCGGATTTCAACGCCTTCCTGAGCGCCAGCCGGATTCTGGTGAATACCTTGCCATTGACCAGTGACACCGCGGGCATCATCAATGCCCAGACAATCAACCAGCTGATGCCAGAGGCCATGATCATCAACGTTGGTCGAGGGGGGCATCTGGTCGAAAATGATCTCCTGAAAGCGCTGGCCGAGCGACGTGTCATTCGCGCGACACTCGATGTATTTGAAGAGGAGCCGCTGCCTGCCGAGCACCCTTTCTGGCGCGACCCTCATGTCACGATCACGCCTCACGTAGCAGCCACCACGCTTCGCGATGAGACGATCGAGCAAATAGCAGGCAAGATTCTTGCGCTCGAGGCCGGGCAAACCGTTACCGGCATCGTAGACCGTCAACACAGCTACTGAAGCGGAGTATCCATGGCCACCGCACGTTGGGACGATCTGCTGCTGTTCAATGAGCAGCTCGATGAGACCGAACGCCAGGTGCAGCAGAGTATACGGGCTTTTTGTGATGCAAAACTGCGGCCCACCGTCCTGCTGGCCAACAGGCACGAACAATTCGACCCTGGCCTGTTCACGGCAATGGGTGAACTCGGCATGCTCGGAGCCACGCTACCAGAGCGGTACGGCGGCCCCGGTCTCAGCCATGTCTGTTATGGCCTGATCGCCAGGGAGGTCGAGCGTGTCGACTCTGCTTATCGCTCGGCCCTCAGCGTGCAATCCTCGCTAGTGATCTTCCCCATTTTCGCTTATGCCACCGAGCCGTTGAAGCGGCGTTTACTGCCTGCCCTGGTCACCGGCCAGAAGATTGGCTGCTTCGGCCTTACCGAGCCGGACCACGGCTCTGATCCGGGACAGATGGCTAGCCGCGCGGTCAAGGTCGACGGCGGATACCTGCTGAGCGGATCGAAGACCTGGATCACCAACGCCCCTATCGCGAACGTGTTTGTAGTCTGGGCAAAGCTGGACGGGCAGATTACGGGCTTTGTCATCGAGCGAAACGATGATGGCGTCAAGGGCCTCACAACGCCCAGGATAGAGGGTAAATTCTCTCTGCGCGCTTCGGAAACTGGCTCGATCTTCATGGATGGCGTTTTTGTACCTGACGAAAACCGTCTCGATGTCACAGGCCTGAAAGGCCCCCTGAGCTGTCTGACCAAGGCTCGCTACGGCATCTGCTGGGGCGTCCTCGGGGCTGCTGAGTACTGCTGGCACGCTGCCAGAGCTTACACTTTGGAACGCCAGCAATTCGGTAGGCCGCTTGCAGCCACTCAGCTGATCCAGAAAAAGCTGGTGGACATGCAGACCGAGATTTCATTGGGTCTTCAGGCGGTGCTGCAGCTGGGGCGCATGATGGATGCAGGCAAAGCTTCCCCTGAGGCGGTCTCAATGCTGAAAAGGAATAATTGCGGCAAGGCGCTCGATATTGCACGCACTGCAAGGGATATGCACGGCGGCAACGGTATCTCCGACGAATATCATGTCATCCGCCATGTCATGAATCTCGAAGCGGTGAATACCTATGAAGGCACGCATGATGTGCATGCACTCATCCTCGGCAAACTTCAGACAGGGCTGCAAGCCTTCAACTAGATCTCGTCAGAACGAAAAAAGCCCCTCGAAAGGGGCTTCCATCAGAGCAGATGCTCCTCAGTATTCAGCTTACTTGCTACGACGTGACAGTCTCAGTGCAGCAACACCCAGTGCCAGAAGGCCCAGTGTAGCTGGTGCTGGAACGTCCAGGCCGGTATCTGGACGCAGATCCAGGTCGAAGTTCAGGTCCCAGTGGTTGCCACCAGTGAACATTGGCGTGCCGTTGGCAGAGAACATGTCCAGCCAGGTCGAGCCACCGAAAGCATCTGTCTTGTCGTTCGCACCAGTACCGATCTGGAACACAGGCATTGTGCCGATGTTATTAGGCGCGCCAACCAACTGTGCAAAGTAGGTCGTGGTGTTGACAGTGATGGAACTATCAGCACTCAGACCGGTGTAGAACGTCCAGTCAGCCGTGTTGGCAGAACCACCAGTCTTGACCGGGGCATACGTGTCGGTAAAACCAGTGAAAGTCATGTCGAACGAAGCGTTGATACCGTACAGATTGATCGCAGAACCAGTCAGCTTGGCTGTGCCGTCGTCAAACGTAGTCAGTGTTGCACCGTCCTGAATGCTGTAGAAGTGCGCACAACCAGAGTTTGATCCACGCAGCAGTGTGCTGGTATACAAACCGTAGGCTGGGTTACCACATGAAGATGAGGACTGAGCCTGATTCTTCACGTCGTAGACGCTGATCACCGCAGCAGAAGCTGGCAAAGCGAAAGCAGCTGCAAGAGCGGTCAGAGCAAAACTTTTGATAGTCATTGAAGTAGTCATTTAATTAATTCCTGCGCAACTGGTGTAAGACTCAAGGGAAGCCTGCATGCCATTCTTTGGCACCTGCAGCTACGACGTTTAGGTATTACTGATCTATTCGTTCGTGAGTAATACATAGCAACCGCCGTGCCATAATTGCAGCACATTGATTTTGCTCAGCATTTGATCAGCCTCATCATTCATACTGTAAGTATATGTATAAGAAATTGACAAAACTTAACACTCGCTCACGAGTTGAAACGGGCCTTCCAGCACCGTCCTCAGCAGGGGGCTGCTGGAATCGCTGTATGGTTTCCCGACTGTCCTGCTGATCAGCCGTTACGGTGAAGCGCCTGCTGTAGTAACAGCAATGCTTCTTTCAGGACAGACCTCTGGGTACCGATATTCATACGCATGAAGCCACTGCCATTCTTGCCGAAGGTAATGCCCGGGTTCATACCAATGCTGGCCTCGTTCACGAAGAAATGTTTCAAATCGCGGTCATCCCAATTTCTCGATTGGCACAGAGACCTGCAGTCCAGCCACAGCAGATAGGTCCCTTCGGAAGGCATCACCCTGATGTCTGGCACATGGTTCTGAAGAAAACTGATCACGAACTGGCGGTTACCGTCTACATATTTCATCATTTCGTCGAGCCAGGCTTCACCGCCAGCGTACGCGGCCTCACAGGCAGTCAGACTGAATGGATTTCCCATTTCAATATGCAGCGAGGCAAACACCTTCCCGAGGGCCTTACGCTGATCTCCATCGCTCACCACCAGCGCCGACAGGCCGAGACCGGGCACATTGAAGCTTTTACTGGGTGCCAAGGTGGTAATGACCCGATCCGGACGATCCGTCAGCAGGGCCAGCGGAGTATGCGCGTGCCCCTCGAACACAAGATCGCAATGGATCTCGTCTGCTACCACGATCATGTCATACGCATCGGCAATTGCGAGCAGACGGCTGAGCTCGTCACGCCGCCAGACCCGACCGACCGGGTTGTGTGGAGAACAAAGAATCAACAGTCGTGCGCCGTCTTGCGCGCAGCGCTCAAGGTGGTCGAAGTCCATCTCGTAATGCTGATCAACGAGGCGCAGTGGGTTCTCGACCAGGCGTCGACCTGTATGCGCTGCGATATTGAAAAACGGCGCATAGACGGGTGTCTGGATCACAATGGCGTCGTCGGGCTGGGTCAGCGCGAGGACAGCGGCATGTATCGATGGCACCACGCCGGGAGCCAGCATGATCGAAGCACGCTCGATGGGAAACTGGTGACGACGGGCAAACCAGTTGATCATGGCTTGATAGAGACTATCGGGGGCTAGTGAGTAGCCATAGTTGGGATGTTTCGCTCGCTTCAGCAAGGCCTCGCTAATCGCCGGCGGAACAGCGAAGTCGGTATCAGCCACCCAGAGCGGAATGATGTCTTCAACACCAAATACGGCCTTTCTAGCGTCAAACTTGACCGAATTTGTACCTGCTCGGGCTATCGGCTCATCAAAATCAAAGTGCAAGATCAGTTCTCCTCATTTATTCTCCTCCCAGTCGGCGGGACTCACATAATTCCGATCTTCGCCTTCCGAATTGCCATGAAAGCGCAGGAAGAGCCGCTCGAGTACGAAGATGGCGACGACGCCGCCGGCGGCCCAGTAGAGCACATAGATATCGCGCTCCCACTTGAGCCATATGAATGCGCAGAGCACGACTAGGTCGAGAACCATGGCCGATATCATTACCCACCCCTTCGCGTTGATGTCGCGGCGCAGATAACGAAACACACCCCAATGCACGGCAATATCCATAATGAGGTAAAAAATTGCGCCGAGGGATGCAATTCTGCTCAGATCGAAGAATACCGTGAGTAGTGCGGCTATGACACAGATGTACACCAGCATATGGGTCTGGATATGGCCACTCATACCCAGGTGACGGTGCGGAATCATCTCCATTTTCGTCAGCATGGCCATCATCCGGGAGACTGCAAAAATACTCGCCAGAATGCCTGAGGCTGTCGCAACGATCGCGACGCCGACGGTGAACCAGACGCCGTATTCGCCAAAGGCGGGGCGCGAGGCCTCAGCGAGCGCGTAATCCCTGGTCTGCACGATTTCCGGAATGGACAAGGTTGAGCCTACCGCCCATCCCACCAGCAGATAAACCACCAGGCAGATCGTCAGGGAAATGATAATCGCCCTGCCCACATTCTTTTCTGGATTGCTGAGTTCACTGCCACTATTTGTGATGGTGGTAAAACCCTTGTATGCCAGTATCCCCAGCGCTACAGCTGCTACAAAACCGAGCATGCCGACGGCTGGTTCATCGCTACTGCCAATACTACTGGCGGGTTCGAAGGAAAATCCGGCCATATAGAGAGTGGCTGCAGCAAATATGAGAATGCCGCCGACTTTGACCGCCGCAGCCACCATTGAAATTCGACTGATGAGCTTGTTCGTGGCGACGTTTACTGCGAAAGCTGCAGCGATGAGCAGCACGCCGAGAATCGGCACCCAGATTGAATCCTTGCTGCCACCGAAAGCCTGCATGGTATAGGTACCGAAGGTTCGGGCCACCAGGCTTTCATTGATGATCATGGAGAACACCATGAGTAGCGCGCAGGCGCCGGTCATGACACTACGACCATAGGCCTTGTTGAGAAACATTCCGATGCCGCCCGCCGACGGATAGGCATTGGCCATCTTGACGTAACTGTAGGCACTGAAGCCGCTCACGATGGCTGCCACCAGAAAAGCCAAGGGGAACAGTGGGCCGGCCATTTCGGCCACCTGCCCTGTCAGTGCAAAGATGCCAGCACCGATCATGACGCCGGTGCCCATGGCTATTGCGCCGGGCAGCGACAGGCTCCCGGATTTATAAGGGTCACTCATGCGGGATCCCCTGCGCTGAAAAATGAAAAGAAACGGGCCAGCGAGCACCCGTCTTTAACGAAAAATCATGCGGCCATCTTGCGACATTCCTGGGCGCATCGCTTGCAGGCTTCCGCGCACTTCTGGCAGTGTTCGGCGTCATGATGCTCACACTCGGCTGCGCAGGCTTCACAGATCTCCGCGCAGACTCGGGCGAGATGGCCTACATGTTCACTTCCCCTGGACATGGCCGCGGCTGTAGTCGCACAGATGGCTGCGCAATCGATATCACTTGCGATGCACTTTGCCATCATCTTGACATCGTCTTCCTGAAGACAGGCAGACGCACAATGGTTGCAGGCTTGGAAGCAGTCGAGGCAGGCCTTGATACAGTCTTTATATTTGTCAGTGTGGGACATAATACTTTCCTTGAACAGGTTCAGTACATGGTCGGTCGCGCACTTTTACGACCGACCGGCTGCAGGGAAGCCAGGTGCCGACCGACGCTTCCCTTCGGGTGGTACGGCCAGAGCGCTAGAGAGGATTGGCGAAGCGCCCCATTGACTAAGAGTCTGGCTGTATCTCGGTGATGGTCATCTTGCCCTGCCTGTCGACTACCCGAAATTTGATCTTTTCGCCTGCTTCGAGTCCATCGAGATTCACACCCTCGTCAGTCTGAAACACCATGGACATCGGTGGCATGCCCAGATTCTTGATGGGACCGTGCTTGATCGTGAGGGTGCGGGCATCAGTATCAATATTACGGAGCACGCCGCTGCTCATAGGCCCACCGTCATGTTTCATACCTTTCTTGGCACCCATCTGGCCCTGCATGCCTTTCATGTTCTTGTGCATGTCGTCCATGTTTTTATGCATATCATCGTTCATCCCCTCATGCATTTCACCTGACATGCCACCCGACATACCGGAGTGCTTGCCTTCATCTTTCACGGTGTCTGCAATAGCGGCTGTCGATGCAATGGCCAGCGTAGCGGCGAGTGCGTAGCTTATGATTGTCTGCATTGTTCTGATCCTCATCGATGGTTTGATTATTTGTCTGAGACTTCTACGGCGATGGTGCCAACCATGCCTGACTGGTAATGACCAGCAATCAGACAGGCGAAATCGAAATGGCCGGATTTGTTGAAGGTCCAGTTCACTTCGCCGGTTTCGCCGGGCGGTACGTGAACCATGTAGGGCTCGCTATGTTCCATGCCAGGAAACTTGACCATCAGCGCCGCATGTTCGGCTAGGGTTTCTTCGGTACCGAGCACGAACTCATGCATCATCTCGCCCTCGTTCCTGATTTTGAAAGTGACCGTCTCACCTTCTCTTACAGACAGTTTTTCCGGCGAGAATCGCATGTCGTCAGACATGCTGATCGTGATGGTCTGGTCAGCTGTCCCAGGATCTGCGGCCAGTCCCCAGAGCTGCTGGGTCTTGTCTACTGCTTCGGTGGAAACTGCTTCGTGCTGGTTCTCGTGCGCGAACGCCTGACCGCTGGCGAGTAACAAAGCCGAAGGCAGTGCGACCAAAAGGTGTATTTTTCGTGACTCATTCATACGCTTGTTCTCTTTAAAGATGATGGAAAGCATCAATGCTGATGACCTCCGCCGCCCGGTTTGCGAACTTTCACTTCGATATCTTCCGCTGGACGATGTGCCGCCGGCATCGCCGAGGCACCTGCGTCGGTGGAACGCTCAGCAGTGGGTACTTCACCCTCATACTCGAAAGCGACAGTACCTGCTGGATGATTGAAGAAGCCGGGGTCACTGTAGTCACCGTGCGGCTGATGCTTGCGAACCTTCACCAGGCTGAACATACCGCCCATTTCCACTGAGCCGAACTGGCCCTCGCCGGTCATCATGCGGGCGGTATTTTCCGGGATCGGCATATCCATTTCCGCCATATCTGCCATACCGCGCTCGCCCATGACCATGTAGTCGGGAATGAGTTTGGTGATCTTCTTTGTCAGACCGGTATGGTCGACGCCGATGAGCGTGGGCACGTCATGTCCCATGGCATTCATGGTGTGATGACTCTTGTGGCAGTGGAAGGCCCAGTCACCCTCCTCGTCTGCGAGAAATTCGATCTGGCGCATCTGACCGACTGCGATATCGGAGGTCACTTCAGGCCAGCGCGCGCCTTTAGGAACCGGCCCGCCATCCGTGCCCGTGACCTCGAATTCATGACCGTGCAGGTGCATGGGGTGATTGGTCATGGTGAGATTGCCCATGCGAATACGCACCCGATCATTCTTGCGCACGTTCAGCGAGTCGATGCCGGGAAAGATGCGGCTATTCCAGGACCAGAGATTGAAATCCAGCATGGTCATGATCTTTGGCGTGTAGCTGCCAGGGTCGATGTCATAGGCGTTGAGCAGGAAGCAGAAATCCCTGTCCACGGGATCGATCAGGGGATGATTTCCCTTTGGATGCGTGACCCAGAAGCCCATCATGCCCATGGCCATCTGCGTCATTTCATCGGCATGCGGGTGGTACATGAAGGTGCCGGGGCGCCTTGCGGTGAATTCGTAGACGAAGGTCTTGCCTGCAGGAATGCCAGGTTGGGTGAGGCCAGTGACTCCATCCATGCCATTGGGCAAACGCTGGCCGTGCCAGTGAATGCTGGTGTGCTCAGGCAGGCGATTGGTCACGAAGATCCTCACCTTGTCGCCCTCCACAACCTCGATAGTTGGGCCTGGCGACTGGCCGTTGTAGCCCCAAAGGTGGGCCTTGAAACCGGGCGTCATCTCTCGGACGACCGGCTCAGCGACCAGATGAAACTCTTTCACGCCATTATTCATCCGCCAAGGCAGGGTCCAGCCGTTGAGGGTGACTACCGGGGTGTAGGGCCTTCCCGTCTCCGGCACCAGCGGCGCCATGGTGTCTGTACTCGTCTGGATAACAGGCTCGGGAATGGCCGACATGGCCACCTTGCTCATGCTAGCCGCCGCGACCATTCCGCCGGTCATCCCGGCGAACTTCAGGAACTCGCGACGTGCGGTAGCTGTGCGAGCCATTGTTCGCTGATCAATGGGCTTCATCGCCACCTCCGGCAGGGTTGGATTCGATTGACAGGCTGGTATTCAGGTTGGTGGGACGACCGATTAAAGTGGCTTCAAGAGCCGCGTCGGCGAGCCAGAAATTCTGTGTGGCATCGATCGCGCCAATTACGCTTGCCACCTGCTGACGATGGTCAGCGAGCAACTCGAAGACGCCAATGATCATGCCGTTGTAGCGCAGAACCGACTCTTCCATTATTTTCTGACGCAAGGGAATGACCTCTGTTCTGTAATGTCTGGCGACGTCGTAAGCCGTACGATAGGCCGAATACTGCTCACGTAGATCCGACCCTATTGAGCGGAGTGTTGCCTCCAGACTGTTGGCGGCGGCTAGCGTTCGGGCATTCATGGCCTCTCGCTGCATGCCACCCCAATTGAAGATTGGCAGTGTCAGTTCGAATTCATAGCCCCAGGCTGACTCACGGTCGCCATCTTCGAAGACGGTCTCCCGCAGTGCAGCGACTTCAATGTCGGTGAAACTGGTGAGCAGGGTCAGGCCTTGCGCTTCAGCAGCGGCTTCGAAACCAGCTTTGGCAATCTGCACATCGAGTCTTTTCTGCAGCGCTTCGTTTTCAAGTGTGTTTGCCTGAACCGGCGCCTGCGGAATATCAGGTAGGCGCTTGGGGAGCACGAGACGGTCGGCCTGTTCTTCAGTGAGACCCAGTCGTTGCACCAGCGCTTCACGTGCTGCTATCGCCTGGTGCCTTGCGCTGGCAAGCCTGGTCACGGCGTCGGAGTAGAACACCTGCTGGCGGGCTCTTGCGAGTTCGCTGAAATTACCGGCAGCACGCATCCTCTGCGCCAGTTCCGCGCTGGCTTCAGCGCTTTCAAAGACCTGGTAGGCATACTCGAGCCGTTCGCTGGCGCCAACGGCCTCAACCCAGGCCTGACGCACCTCCGTGACCTCCTCGACTACTGTGGCGGTAAGCCCCAACTGAGCAGACGCCAGCGCTCTTTGAGCACGGCTGTAGCGTTGTGGATAGGTCAGTACATCGACAAGCCCGAATGACAGCGCACGGGCGATTTCCAGCTCCCCGCCGAGACGGATGCGTTCGAAGGCAAACACGGGATTGGCAATGCGGCCATTCTCGGCAGCCTCAGCCGCCTCGGACCAGTACTGTGCGATCAGCATTTGCATCCTGGGGCTGTTGATGAGCGCAACACGCACAGCTTCATCCTGTCCCAACGGATCGGCTAACAGCTCATCCGCACGCGCCTGCATGGTACTTCGCTGGTCATCCGTCTGGGCCAGCTGAAGCTGACCACCGGTAAAGTCCGCGGCTTGCTCGTTGGTGTGCTGGATCGACTCATCGATATCGACTGAGGCACAGCCACCCAGCAAAGCTACAAGCAGCAGGCCACTGAGACGAATTGTCATGGGTGACCTCCCGAATGCCCACTATGGTCAGCATTGTCATGCCGCTCTTCGGAAGGCTCGGCTTCGGCGGCTTCATCCTCATAGGGCTCCATGGCGTAAGTGCGCCAGCCTCCTATCTCGGCGACACGCCTGTTGAGCCTCGGCCAGGACAGCACGGGCTGGGTCTCGAAGGCTTCGTAATCAGAGAATACCGACTCCCATTCAGGGACGATTTCGATAGGTACTGATGGAGCCTCTGATGAAGATTCAGCGAAAACTGGCGCGGCCTTGCCTAGGGCCAGAACAACCGAAACAAGGCACACTCGCGAAAGCTTTCGCAGTGGAAATGGATGAAACATGTCTTCCTCACAGTTTGCTCAGAATGCATAGACCGATGCGGAGAGCTGAGCTCCAACCAGCAACAGAATGCGTGCAAGATCAGTCAAGGAAGAACTATCGGGGGGGACGTTCCAGGGCGGGTGTCGGTATGGAAAGATAGAATGGTATAGGCACGGCAGCGGCGTGAACCGATCTACTTTCAGAAAACTGTAGCGCACTGGCCTGGACGAGGGGCGCGCTGGCATTACAGGGGGCACAATTGAAGCAGACGTCCTGATTCTGCGGGTGCTGCCCAGGCGCCTCAGGGTTCTGATCGCCATGAATGGCATGTATCGGATCAACGGCAGAATTTACATCATGACTGACCACTGCCTCTGCCAAATGGGTCACATCGTGAGCGTGCTCTTGCCCCGTTAGATGGTGAGCTTCGGACGGCGCCGACGAGGCGCTACTGACTGGGCTATGACACTGAATCGCGCTCGCAAAAGCCTGCATCGGCATCAGGAAAGCCAACACGAATACAAGCCAGGCGCGCAGTGAATGAAAAGTCATAAAGTCTTTCTAGCAAAAAGGACTGCGGCGGGCAAGCCCACACAATTACACTTTAGTGACGTTGAGCTCGCTGAGATCATTCAGTCCTGGCTGGGAGGCTCACGCAAGCCTACATGGCTCGAGTACACAGCCTGCCCCTTTTCACCAAACTGAATGACATCATATTTGTCAGGTGCACCACCCGTTTCCATACCCGGAGAACCTATGGGCATACCCGGAACAGCGAGGCCCTTCACATCGGGTTTTTCCTTCAACACCCGATGCACATCTTCGGCTGGCACATGACCTTCGAAGGTATAACCGCCGATCTCTGCTGTATGGCAACTCTGCAGTGAGGTCGGCACACCGAACTTCTGCTTGATCGGGGCAAGATCCTCAATCTGGTGAACCTTCACCTCGAAGCCATTGGCGCTCATGTGGTCCACCCAGTCAGCGCAGCAACCGCACCAGGGCGTCTTGTAGACTTCAACCACTTCAGCGTCGGCACCTGCTGCGTTTGCACCCCCGGCACCGAGGAGTAGCGTTAGCGTCAGGCCCCTCATTGACTTCATCATTGGCTTACTCCACGCAGTTGATCTGCTTGTAATATGGTTGCTCTTATACTGTAGACTGTCCAGCCTGTTTCCAAGCACCCTGATCACGCTGCCGGTGTAGATAACTAATATTTCATCTGAAGAATGTTCACCTTACAGGTTTGCCAGGCAGACCATCAAAAAAGTCGACCAGACCAGTCTCGAGAGAATACTCCGCACCCACGACCAGCAAACCGTCCTGCTCGGTCAATTGCTCCAGAATCTGAGAACCATTACGAAGTTGGTGGGCGGACGAACGAATATTGGCTCGTACAGCGTGATGCATGAGTTTATCGGGATTCTTTTCGACGTCAGTATGCAGTAGCGTTTCCACAGAAGGCCGGATACGCCCGACGATCGAGCGCATGTTAGGCGACCGCTCTTCCGGCGGCCGTTTCAATTCTTCGATAGTGGCCTGCACAGCTCCACAGCTGGAATGCCCGAGCACGACTACGAGGCGGGTACCGAACCGCTCTGCAGCAAACTCGATACTGGCTACCAGGGAGGGTGCGACGACATTGCCAGCGACTCGAATGACGAAAAGATCTCCAAGACCCTGATCAAAAAGAATCTCCGCGGGTGCTCTCGAGTCCGAGCAACCGAGGATGATAGCGAACGGTTCCTGACCAGACACCAGCTGGTTGCGCCGTTCTGCGCTGGAAGTATTGCCAATGCCCCCCTCGCCTTCAGCAAATCGACGGTTGCCTTCCTGCAGCCTTGCAAGCGCTTCCAGTGCGGTCATCATGATACTGCCTCCAATGCCTGAGCAACGTCGGCGACGATATCGTCAATATGTTCGATGCCGACTGAAATGCGCACGAGATCTCTTGATACGCCAGCCCGCCCAAGCTCTTCATCGTTGAGTTGGCGGTGGGTGGTCGAGGCCGGATGACAGGCCAGCGACTTGGCATCACCAATGTTTACCAGCCGCAGAATCATTTGCAGGGCATCGATGAACTGAGCGCCCGCGACCTGTCCGCCCTTGATGCCGAAGCTGAGAATCCCCGAGGCCCGCCCACCGGTAATCTTCTGGCAGGTTGCAAAATAGGGGCTGTCCGGAAGGGCTGCATAATTCACCCATTCGACCTTCTCGTGTTTTTGCAGATAGTCTGCGAGCCTGGCGGCATTCTCGCAGTGACGCTCCATTCGAAGACCCAGAGTTTCCAGGCCCTGAAGGATCTGGAAAGCATTCATTGGCGACAGTGCAGCACCGGTATTGCGTAGCGGCACGACGCGGCATCTACCAATGAATGCGGCCTCACCAAGCGCCTCGGTATACACCACACCGTGGTAGGAGGGATCAGGCTCGTTGAGGACGGCAAAGCGCTTCTTGTCCTTCGTCCAGTCGAAGCGACCTGAGTCGACAATCACGCCACCGACAGAAGTACCGTGACCACCAATGTACTTGGTCAGCGAGTGCACGGCGATGTCGGCGCCATGGTCGAAGACACGGCACAAGTAAGGCGTGGCCACCGTATTGTCGACGATCAATGGGACACCTGCTGCATGAGCGATCTTCGCCAGGCGCTCGATATCGACCACGTTGCCAGCAGGGTTACCGATCGATTCGCAGAATACCGCCCGCGTATTGCTGTCTATGGCGCGCTCGAAACCTTCAAAATCATCCGCCGACACCATCCGTACTTCAATACCCTGACGCGGAAAAGAGTGGGCGAACAGATTGTAGGTACCGCCATACAGCTGGCTGGTACTGACGATATTGCTGCCAACTTCGCAGAGACACTGAATGGCATAGGTAATGGCGGCCATGCCTGAGGCCACCGCTAGCGCGCCTACGCCACCTTCCATGGCCGCCATTCGCTCCTCGAGCACTGCATTGGTCGGATTCATGATTCTGGTGTAGATGTTGCCGGCCACTTTCAGATCGAAAAGGTCGGCGCCGTGCTGGGTATCATCGAAGGTATAGGAAGTGGTCTGATAGATAGGAACAGCGGCTGCGCGTGTTGTCGCTTCGGACTTGTAACCCTGGTGCAGGGCAATTGATTCCAGTTTCATCGTGGTCATCTTCGGCTAGTGGTTGCGGAAATATGTCCACTACGCCACGACGGCACTGTGTAGTCAATACACCGCTTGTCACGCGCTACGGATATAACGCAGGACCTGGGCACGCAGCGGCGGATTGAGGGCTGCGCCGTGCACTGACAGCGATTGCGTATGGGCATAACCATAAGCCACCATCCGCTTGCTGAAGCGGGCATGATTGCCACGGCCAGGATCCACGATGATGACTTCACATGCAGGCTTTGCATGGCGCTCGATGAAGTGCGACAGCAGATCGACGTGCTCAGTCTCATACAGCAGATCGCTGCCGACTATCAGGTCAAACTTGCCGAGTTCTTCGATTTCATCTGCCCAGCTGATGCGAAGGAAAGGAATTTCTCGATCACCATTCAAACGGGCATTCTCCGCCAGAAAATTGCCGGCCTCAGGGTGATAGTCAGTCGCTGTGATGTCCGCACCTCGGTGACTCAGAAGCAGACTGGCCAGCCCGATCCCGCAACCCACTTCGAGCACACGCTTGCCGGCGACATCGTAATCAAAGAGGTAGCGCGCAAGGATCTCACCCGAGCCCCAGACAATGCCGAACAATGGCCACGTGGCAGACGAAATCCCGAGCTTCTCCGCGATACCTTCAGCGTCGTAGAACTGCTGATTGTCGCGTAGGGACCTTATGTGAATGTCGACGTCGCCAAATTCGACCGTCTGATAGCGAACACGTATTGAGGTCATCTTCTACCTTTGCATGAGCGTACTGATGCCGCTTCGGTTTCCTGTCAATGCAAGGAGATTACGCCTCTTCAGGCCCGGCAGGGCCAATCTTGTGATTATTTCACAATCAGCGAGTCCCCGTGTCCATCAGTAACTTGAGTCCGAGGGCTGCCGCTGAGGTGCGATTTTCGACACCCAGTTTCCGGAAGACCTGTTCAAGATGCTTATTGACCGTTCTGGGACTCATGCTGAGAATAGTAGCAATCTCGCGATTGGCCTTGCCGCGGGTGACCCACAGCATGACCTCTGCCTCTCGTTCCGTCAGCGCAAACTGCGTGCGCAGCCGAGTGGTGTCCTCAGGCGTTTCAGGGTCGATCAGTCGCAGCAGAATTTCGTCTGGACCTGTGCGACTGATATGGCGGATCTGCAACTCACCGGCATCGGTGGAGAACGTCAGTCCTTTGTCCCGGTTATGTGCCGGCAGGAGAAATTGACGCAGGCGCTCGGGCAATTCCTTATCGAGCCATCGCGCGCCCATACCGTGTCGCTCGAACAGAAGATGAACCTGAGGGGTAGCCCAGGAGAGCGCGCCATTGCCGTCCACCGCCATCAGGAACTGACCTGCCGAATCGAGCGCCATCCTGGCACTCTGCGTTAGTCTGGCGTTAGCGAGATGCACCCGCATCCTGGCGATCAGCTCCTCCGCCTTGAGTGGCTTGGTCACATAGTCGACACCGCCGGCCTCGAAGCCCTGAACGATACTTTCGGTATCCGATAAACCGGTCATGAAGATGACCGGAATATGAGAGAGCTCCTGGCTCTGCTTCAGGCGGCGACAGGTTTCGAAACCGTCCATGGCCGGCATCAGGGCATCGAGAAGTATGATGTCTGGCGTAATATTGCCCGCAATCGTGATCGCCTGAGCGCCACCGAGCGCCACGAGCACCGTCAGGCCCTCTGCCTGCAAAGTGTCGTTGAGCATGGCGAGCGTCTCGGCGCTATCGTCGACGACGAGCACCACGTCTCTTCGCTGATGCGCGACGGTGCTCATAGATCATCCCCTCCGAGCAGTGTGATCAGACTTTCAAAGTCCATACTGAGCGTCAGTGATCTGAGTGTCGCGATCAGCTGTTCATCGTAAATGCCTTGCGCCTCGATCATCTCCAGACGTTGCCGGATAGCTGAGAGGTAGCCAATTCGAGCCAATTCTATCAGTTCCTGTCTTGCGTCTATGGACAACAGTGGAATCAGCTCGGCACCTGAGGCTGAGGTACTTGCCAGCCTGGTTTCGAGTCCGGATGTCGGGCTTGGTTCGGCATCATGACACCATCGCACCCCGGCGCTTTGCGCCAGCTGCTCAAGAAGATGGTAGTGATTCAGAGGTTTGACCAGATACCCATTGTTGATGCCATCAGGGACATGCTTCGGCGGCTGTTCATGGGCATTGGCAGATATCATGAGAATGGTTGCAGCAGGGTGGCCTTCGCGGATGGCCGCAGCAAGATCCCAGCCGGACATGCCCGGCATCGAAACATCCAGCAGGAAAATGGGCGCTGTCAGACTGTGCCCATGCTGCAGCATGTCCAGACAGGTCACCGCATCCGGTGCCTGTATTACATTGAAGCCCAGCGGCGTGAGCAGGTCGAACAGTAAGGCCCTGTGCGCTGGCTCGTCGTCGACGGCAATTATGGTGCGATCGGGACCCTCATAGCCTGTGATTACCCGCTGCGGAACTGGTAGTTCGTGTCGCCTTCCCCGACTACTCAGCATGAGTGACACCCTGAACGTGCTGCCCTTGCCGGGCTCGCTGCTGATGGCGATGTCGCCCCCCATGATATCCGTCAACAGACGGGTAATCGTGAGCCCGAGTCCGGTGCCAGTGACATAAGGATCGCCTGCCTTGTGAATCCGTTCGAAGGGACGGAATATCCGATCCATGTCCTGCTCCGAGATACCCACGCCAGTGTCGATGATGGAAAACTCCGCCACCTGATTACGATAACGAACCTGAAATCTGACCGAGCCCGCCTGGGTATATTTGAGCGCATTGGACAAGAGATTGAGCAGGATCTGACGAAGCCGTTTTTCATCAGTGCGGACCATGTCCGGCAGGGGCGTCAACCGCTCGTACTCGAACCCAATGCCCTTCGCATTGGCCTGGACCTGCAGCATGCTGACCAGCTGGTCGAGCAGCGCCGGCAGGTTGACATCTTTCTGGATCAGTTCCAGCCGTCCAGCTTCGATGCGAGAAATATCCAGCAGGCCTTCAATGAGGTCGGCAAGATATTCACTGCTACGACGGATGACTCCCAGGGCCTCGCGTTTCATCAACGGTAGCGAGGTATCCTTCTCAAGCAACTGCGCATAGCCGAGAATGGCGTTGAGCGGTGAACGCAGCTCATGACTGATACCAGTGAGATAGCGACTCTTGGCGCTATTGGCAGCTTCTGCCTTCTCCTTCGCCTGCTGCAGGGCCAGGTCGGTTTGTGTGTGGGCATCGATCTCTGCCATCAACAGACCTGTCTGGCGCCGCGACTCCTCGAGCGCCACTTGCCGGCTCTCGTGAACGAGCACGAACATCCAGGCGACCACGCCCGAGACGATAAGCTGAATGAAGAAGACGTTTATCAGAGCATTGGCAATCACCGACTTGCCAACACCCTGATCCAGCGTGATCTGAAAGTAGACCAGGGCCAACAGGCAGCCGATCACGATGCTGGTGAGGACGAATATCGCAATGAAGTTGCCGAAGCGACTGTTGAGTACACGGAGCCAGCTGGCCGGCAGCAGACGTGCCAGTACGGCATTGAGCTGATCTGGCAGTCTGGACTTCGATTTGCACATATCTTCGCAGCGGGTATCGAGCGAGCAACACAGCGAACAGATCGGTCCGCCATAGGCCGGGCATCGGCTCATGTCCTCCGGTTCGAATCGGTGTCCGCAGATACAGCAGGCAATATCAGGCTGGCCTGCAAAACTGTCAGCCTCGCGGGCGATGTAGAATCTGCCTTTGGTCAGAAGGGCGATGCCTGGTGCCAGCAGAAAGGTGCAGCCAAGCGTGATATAGGTCGCCAGCGCTTCCGCCAGCTCCCCAAACAGTCCGAAGAAGGCCAGAAAGCCAATGGTCGACGAGCCCAGCATCGAGCCCACACCGACTGGATTGATGTCGTAAAGATGCGCTCTCCGAAATTCCATGGCCTGGGGCCGAAGCTTCAGTGTTCTGTTGATAACGAGATCAGCGACCAGTGACCCCACCCAGGCCAGTGCCAGAATTGAAAACACCGACAGGATGTCTTCCAGCACGCGGTAGATGCCCAGCTCCATGAGCATGAGCGCAATGGTCACGTTGAACACCAGCCAGACAACACGCCCGGGATGGTTGTGGGTGAGACGCGAAAAAAAGTTGGACCAGGCTATCGAGCCAGCGTAGGCGTTGGTGACATTGATTTTCAGCTGGGAAATGATGACGAAGCCGCCCACCAGGACAAGCGTCAATTCTGGCGAGCTGGTGACGTAGCTGAAGGCGGTCAGGTACATCCGGTTGGGATCAGAGGCCTGCTCGATTGGTACACCGTGGCTCAGCGCGAGAATGGCCAGAAAAGAGCCGATGAGAATCTTCAGTGAGCCTACGATAATCCATCCTGGCCCCGCAGCCATCATCGCGCCCCACCACTTCAGGGCAGACCGTCGGCCTGCCGCGGGCACTGGCATGAAGCGCAGAAAATCAACCTGCTCACCAATTTGCGCGATTAACGAAAACACCACCGCCGATGCTGCCCCGAAAGCCAGAATATTGAACCCGGAAGAGCCAGATTCTCCGGACTCGAAATTTGTCCATAGCATGAATGCATCGTCAGCCTGGACCGCTATGCAGATCAGAGGTGTGATTTGCAGCAGTATCCAGACCGGCTGTGTCCAGACCTGGAAACGACTGATGAGGGTGATGCCGTGGGTCACCAATGGAATGACCACAATAGCGCTGATGAAGTAGCCGATGGTCAGGGGAATGCCGAGGGTCAATTCCAGCGCCAGCGCCATGATGGCCGCTTCGAGCGCAAAGAAGATAAACGTAAAGGTCGCATAAATGAGGGAGGTAATTGTAGAGCCGATATACCCGAAGCCTGCACCACGAGTGAGCAGATCGATATCGACGCCCTGTTTTGATGCGTGGTAAGTGATCGGAATTCCGGTGAGAAAGATGATAAGGCCTACGACTGCGATGGCCCATACCGCATTGGTGAAGCCATAGCTGAGCGTGATGGCACCGCCAATCGCCTCGAGTGCCAGAAATGAAATTGCACCTAGTGCAGTCTGCGAAACCCGTGCGGCCGACCAGCGACGGGCCCGCTTGGCGGTGAAACGCAGGGCGTAGTCTTCCAGGGTTTCGTTAGCGACCCACTGATTGTAATTCCGCCGGACCCGAAAGACGGCTTGTTGAGCGTTCATAGCCAGACCATTTCCCCTACTGCCACTACCCGGCCGACTTCGCCAGGACAGATCGCACGCAAAAGCCACGCCAGTGCGTGCGCTCGCCTGACCCTAGCCGAAGACATGAACGCCGAACATACGTCAGATGACGTAGCCGGAGGGAGCATGCAGCGCATGTTCAGCCGCCTGCCGGAAGCAGAGACTTGTGGTGTATCCAAACCCACAGGCGGAAACTCCAATGAAGAAGACATCTCACCACAGGGGACGGGCTGGCGCTTCTGCGATCCAGCGTGACCCGCAGTCCGGATCCTCAGCCTTGAGGCGTACCCTGCTCGGCACACTCTGCGCGCTGCCAATGAGTCTCATGCTGGGTGCTGGCCTGTCATGGGCGGTACCGGCGACTAAAGACGTCAACACCACCGGCCTTGCCGTCACTGATGACACCGTCACGGTCGGCATTCTGCATTCGGTCACCGGCACCATGGCGATCAGTGAGACTGGTTCGGTACAGGCGGAAACACTGGCTATCGAGCAGATCAACGCCTCAGGCGGCGTACTCGGACGGCAGATCAAGGCGATCCAGGAAGACGGCGCCAGCGACTGGCCGACCTTCGCCGAGAAAGCCAAGAAGTTGCTCGTGAACGATGATGTCGCCGCAGTGTTCGGCTGCTGGACATCGGCCTCCAGAAAAGCGGTATTGCCGGTCTTCGAGCAATACAACGGCATGCTGTACTACCCGACGTTCTACGAAGGACTTGAACAGTCCCCTAACGTCATCTACACCGGCCAGGAAGCCACGCAGCAGATCATTGCCGGTATTGACTGGGTCGTGAAGGAAAAAGGCGCGAAGACCTTCTATCTACTCGGCTCCGACTACATCTGGCCAAGAACCTCCAACAAGATTGCGCGCAAGCACATCGAGAAGCTGGGCCTCAAGGTCGTGGGTGAAGAGTACTACCCACTGGGCCACACGCAATTCAACTCGGTCATCAACAAGATCAAGCTGAAGAAGCCTGATGTGATCTACGGCATCGTCGTTGGCGGCTCCAACGTGGCGTTCTACAAGCAGCTCAATGCCGCTGGTATCGACCTCACCAAGGAAAAGCCACTACTGCTCACCATCTCGGTCACTGAGGACGAAATCCTTGGTATCGGCGGCGAGAACATCAAAGGCGCCTATGCCGCGATGAAGTACTTCCAGAGTCTGGAGAACGAGAACAACAAGGCTTTCGTCAAGGCCTTCAAGGAACGCTGGGGTGATGACATTGTCATAGGCGACGTCACTCAGGCCGCTTACCTTGGACCCTGGTTGTGGAAGGCTGCGGTCGAGAAAGCCGGTAGTTTCGATATCGACAAGATCAAGGCCGCCTCGCCCGGCATCGAGCTGGATACTGCGCCCGAGGGCTATGTACGGATCCACGACAACCATCACCTCTGGTCGAAGACCCGCGTTGGACACGCCCAGGCTGATGGCCAGTACAAAGTGGTGTTCGAAAGCAGTGATCTGATCGAACCAAACCCGTTCCCCAAAGGTTATCAGTGAGCTTGAAGGCTTAAGACTTATTGCTTGAGTGAAGCACCCCTCCGGACCAGCGCAGCGACGTGTGGTTCGGAGGTATTCAGGAGTTAGATCCCATGTTTGCTGAATACACGACATCCGAACTCACCGCGATTTTTGCAATGCAGGGCTTTGCCGGTCTGATCCTGTTTTCGGTACTGGTGCTCATGGCACTGGGCCTCGCGATCATATTTGGCCAGATGGGCGTGATCAACATGGCGCATGGCGAGTTCATGATACTCGGCGCCTACGTGACCTACCTGACTTCAAATCTTTTCGCGACCTATCTGCCTGGCCTCTTTGACGCCTATTTCTTCGTCGCCATGGGGCTGGCATTTCTGGCAACCTTTCTGCTGGGCATGCTGGTGGAATGGGGGCTGATCCGCTTTCTGTACAAGCGGCCACTCGACACGCTGCTGGCCACCTGGGGCCTGAGTCTGATCCTGCAGCAGCTCTACCGATCCATATTTGGTGCCCGCGAAGTTGGCGTGACCCTGCCGGACTGGATGATGGGTTCCTATCCACTGACAGACGTCATCGAGGTACCTGTAAATGGCCTGTTCGTGATGGCGCTGACGATCGTGATCACCACAGGCGTCTATTTCCTCATGTTCCGCTCACGCTGGGGCAAGCAGGTTCGTGCGGTCGTGCAGAACCGACCCATGGCGAGCGCAGTCGGCATCAATACCGGGAAAGTGGATCGCTATACCTTCGGCATCGGTTGCGGTATCGCCGGTGTGGCAGGTAGCGCTTTCACCATGATCGGCTCGACCGGTCCGACGTCCGGACAGCTCTATATCGTCGATACCTTCCTCGTGGTGGTTTTCGGCGGGGCGCAGAGTCTGTTCGGTACCATCGCCTCGGCATTCACGATTTCGCAGGCGCAATCGACCATGGAATTCTTTCTCAGTGGCTCGATGGCCAAGGTTCTCACGCTCCTGTTCGTGGTCGGCATCCTGATGCTTCGTCCACAGGGACTTTTCACCCTGAAAGTTCGCAAATAGCGCTTGTACAGGCCGTAAACGAGGTTACTCATGTCGACATCACACGCACTTGCCGCCTCTTCAAAGATGCGGTTCATGCCAAGGCAGGACCTGGTGGGCTTTGCCATACTGGCCCTCCTACTCCTGCTTGTACTGCCGTTGGCGCTGGATGCCTTCAGGCTCAACCTCATCGGCAAATATCTCACCTACGCCTTCGTCGCCATCGGCCTCGTGCTCTGCTGGGGACTCGGGGGCATCCTGAGCCTTGGCCAAGGGGTCTTCTTCGGTCTCGGCGGCTACTGCATGGCGATGTTTCTGAAGCTCGAGGCTTCCAGCCCGGAGGCCACCAAGATCCAGTCGACACCGGGCATACCGGACTTCATGGACTGGAACCAGATCACGGCGCTGCCAGGCTGGTGGGAACCCTTCCAGAGCTTTGGCTTCACCCTGTTCGCCATTATTGCGATACCGACCTTCTTTGCCTTCGTCATCGGATTTGCGATGTTCACCCGACGTGTGGGTGGTGTGTACTTCGCCATTATCACGCAGGCCATCGCCGCAATACTCACGATTCTGATCATCGGCCAGCAGGGCTTTACCGGTGGCGTCAACGGCATCACTGACTTGCGCACGCTGCTGGGCTGGGATATCCGCACTGACAGCGCCAAGTTGATCCTGTACTTCATCAACTGCGCCCTGCTCTTTGCCTGCCTCTTCGCTGCTCAGTACATCCGCCGCAACAAGGCTGGCCGCATTCTGGTGGCCATGCGCGACCAGGAAGACCGGGTGCGCTTCTCAGGCTATGACGTCGCAAGCTTCAAGATTTTCGTGTTCTGCGTAGCGGCGGCGTTCTCGGCTATTGGTGGTGCGATGTTCACCTTGCAGGTCGGCTTCATGTCGCCATCCTTCGTCGGCATCGTGCCTTCGATAGAGATGGTCATTTTCTGCGCGGTGGGTGGCCGCCTGTCATTGCTGGGCGCTGTCTACGGCGCGCTGCTGGTGAACTGGACCAAGTCAGCAGTGTCCGAGAGCTTTCCGGAGCTCTGGGTGCTGGTCATGGGTGCACTGTTTATTGCAGTAGTGCTGGCCTTCCCTAATGGACTCGCGGGTCTATATCAGCGTTATGTCGCGCCCCGACTGCCTGAGTTCATCACTGGCAAGCCGAAGAAAGCCGAGGAATCTCCAGTAGATGACGCGCCAGCCGCAATGGCACCCTCGACTGCTTCCTCGCCCACGGCTACGGCCACACCATCGGACAGCAGTAAATCCGACAAACTCGACGGAGGTCTCCATGTCAGTCCATCAAACTGAGTTCGCACTGGCAGTCGAAGGGCTCACTGTGTCTTTCGATGGGTTCAAGGCGGTCAACGATCTGTCCTTCTATGTCGATGAAGGCGAGATCCGCGTGATCATTGGTCCTAACGGTGCCGGCAAGACCACCGTGCTCGATCTGATCTGCGGACGGACTTCCGCCACCAGCGGGTCAATCAAGTTTCGCGGCAAGGAGCTCACCCGCATGAAGGAGCATCAGATCGTACGCGCCGGTGTGGGCCGCAAGTTCCAGAATCCGTCGATCTACGAGGATCTCACAGTGTTCGAGAATCTCGAGATTTCATTCCCCAGAGGTCGCAGCGTATTCGGCGCGCTTGCATTCAAGCGCGACAGCGCTGTCGTGGCGAAGGTGGCTGAAATCGCAGAAATGATTTTCCTGGATGGCGATCTGGACAAGCAGGCAGGTCTGCTGAGCCACGGACAAAAGCAGTGGCTCGAGATCGGTATGTTGCTGATACAGGACCCGGAGCTGTTGATGCTCGATGAACCGGTAGCCGGGATGTCGGTCGCAGAGCGTCACAAGACGGCCGCCTTGCTACGCCGAATCACCAAGGGCCGTTCGGTCATCGTGATCGAGCATGACATGAAGTTCGTCGCTGATATCGCCGATCGCGTGACAGTCCTCCATCAGGGCAAGGTCCTGTCGGAAGGCTCGATGGAGCGTGTTCAGTCCGATCCAAAAGTCATCGAGGTCTACCTCGGACAGGACCCGATCAAACATGCGGGCGACGACAAAAACGATATCAGTAGTGAGGAAACCCCCAATGTTCGCAGTGCATGATTACCACGTGGCCTATGGTCAGAGCGAAGTGCTTCACGGTCTCGACATTGATATCAAGCCGAAGGAAATCGTGGCAGTGATGGGCCGCAACGGTATGGGCAAATCGACCCTGATGAAATCTCTGATCGGTATGATCCCGTCCTCAAAAGGCCGTGTCAGCCTGGACGACGTCGACCTTACTGCGCAGAAAAGCCATGAACGTGTCGCGAGTGGGCTGGGCTATGTCCCACAAGGTCGAATGATCTTCTCGACCATGACCGTGCAGGAAAATATCGAAACCGGCCTGACCAGTACACGACGAAAATCAGTGCCGCCGGATCTCTACGAACTGTTTCCGGTGCTTCAGGAAATGCGTAACCGCCGCGGTGGAAATCTGTCGGGTGGTCAACAACAGCAACTGGCGATCGCCAGGGCTTTGGCAAGCGATCCTACAGTCCTGCTTCTGGACGAGCCCACTGAAGGTATTCAGCCCTCCATCATCAAGGACATGGCGCGAACCCTCAAGCAGATCCGCGATAGCCGCAACCTCACCATCGTCGTGTCTGAACAGGTGCTCAGTTTTGCACTCGAAATAGCAGACAGGGTCCTGGTGCTGGAAAACGGCCGCATCGTCCACGAAGAACTCAGACATACCCTGAATGAAGGCAAGATTGCGGCCTACCTCGCCGTATAGGGCACAGCCCGGATACTCATGAACTTACAAACAAAGCATCAAACAAGCAGGAGAACAGCATGGCCGAAACTCTCATCAAAGTGGATCTGAATCAATCCGCCTACGACAACGACAAACTCCACAATCGCTGGCATCCGGATATCCCAATGGTGGCCAAGGTCAAGCCGGGTGACGATTTCATCATCGAGTGCGTGGACTGGACCGGCGGGCAGATTCATAACAACGATTCCGCTGACGACGTGCGCGACGTCGACCTGACCAAAGTGCATTTCCTGTCGGGTCCTGTAGAGGTCGAAGGCGCGGAACCGGGTGACCTCCTGGTCGTCGATATCCTCGACATCGGAGCCTTCAAGGAGAGCCAGTGGGGTTTCAACGGCTTCTTCTCGAAGCAGAACGGCGGTGGCTTCCTGACCGAGCATTTTCCTGAGGCCCAAAAGACCATCTGGGACTTCAATGGCATGTTCACCAAGTCCAGGCATATTCCGGGTGTCGAGTTCGCGGGTCTGATTCATCCTGGTCTGATCGGCTGCTTGCCCTCGAAGTCGATGCTTGAAGAGTGGAATACTCGTGAGAAAGCGTTGGTCGATACCGACCCCGAGCGTGTTCCACCGCTGGCTGCACTACCCTATGCCGAGACCGCGCATATGGGGCAGATGTCACCAGAGGCTGCCAAGACCGCCGCTGCCGAAGGCGCTCGCACGGTGCCACCCCGCGAACATGGGGGTAACTGCGATATCAAGGATCTCTCGCGTGGCTCGCAGGTGTACTTTCCAGTCTACGTGGATGGCGCAGGCCTGAGCGTTGGCGACCTTCACTTCAGTCAGGGCGACGGCGAAATCACCTTCTGCGGCGCCATCGAAATGGCTGGCTGGATTCATATGCGGGTGAAGCTGATCAAGGGCGGAATGCAGAAATACGGCATCAAGAATCCGATCTTCAAGCCGAGCCCCATTACGCCGCGTTATGATGACTATCTGATATTCGAGGGCATTTCGGTTGACGAAAAAGGCAAGCAGCACTATCTCGACGTGCATATCGCCTATCGTCAGGCCTGTCTCAATGCCATCGAGTACATGACCAAGTTCGGTTACAGCAAGGCGCAGGCCTACGCAATTCTTGGTTGCGCACCAGTACAGGGTCATATCAGTGGTGTAGTCGACATACCGAACGCCTGTGCGACGCTGTGGCTGCCAACAGGCATCTTCGACTTCGACATCAACCCGGGTGCTGATGGACCGAAGCAGGCCCTCGACGGCAGCGTCGATGTCCCATTGTCGAAAGACCTCTAGAGGAGACAGGTGCCATGCCACTCTACGATTACAAGTGTGCCCAACACGGTGTGTTCCATGAGCTGGCTACGATGGCAGAGGCGGGCATGCCCTGCCGCTGCCCTCAATGCAGCGAGCTGAGTCCGCGCATCATTATGATACCACCGCAGGTACTCGCCATGGCTGAGGAGAAGCGCAAGGCCATGGCGCGAAACGAGAAGGCCGCCCATGAACCGATCGTTACGACGTCGTCGTTACGCGAAGCCAGGGCGAAGGAGCGCGATAAAGCCCAGCAGGATAGTCGACGAAAGTCAGGGGGTGGCTGTGGCTGCGATCATCATGATGCGCAGTCAGGTCTTCGCAAGCAGGTGGTTTATCTGGCGGATGGCAGCAAGGTCTTTCCTTCGCAGCGGCCGTGGATGATCAGTCACTAACCCAGGCAGTCAGAAGCCTTGAGTGCACAGAGTCCGTCGCAAAAACCGCGGCAGACTCTGTGTTCATTCGAAGGGTATGAAACCTGTTTGAGTGCTGAGAAATTCGCCAAGCCGGCGCCAGGATTTCATGTCAGCATCCTTTTTATAACGCTCAGTCCCAAACACGGTAAACGCGTGTGGTGCCCCACCATAGGTGATCATTTCGTGCTCGGCACCAGCGTTTTCAAGCTCAACTGCAAGGCCCGCAAATTCGCTCATCGGTATCGCCGTGTCCGCAGTGCCGTGGAGAATGAGCAGCGGCGCTTTTACCTTGTCGTAATTCTGATCGGACGGCGTTGCCAGTCCACCATGGAAACTTACAAAGCCTTTCAGATCTACACCTGACCTTGCCAGCTCCAGCACAGCTGCTCCCCCAAAACAGTAGCCCATGGCCACGGCATTATCAGTCTTTGCACCCTGTGCGGCAGCCGCTTTGATGGCAGCCTGCATGATCGAGCGCATCTTCTTTCTGTCCGCGTACAGCTCACCGGTATGCTGCTTCCTGTCTTCAGGCCTTGTTGGTCGAACGCCCTTGCCGAATAGATCCATGGCAAATACGGCGTAGCCTTCTTCAGTCAACATGTCAGCACGAGTCTGCTCGTACTCGGTGAGGCCGTCCCAGTCATGGATCATCAACACGAGTGGTGCCTCGCCAGAGGCTTCACGCGCAGGGCTGTTGTAATAGCCTTCATAGGTCACACCATCCGACTGATAGGTGACAGCCTCGCCTGCAGCGACAACGGCGTTGGACAGCAAGCTGAACAGGATGATTACATTTGCTTTCATGAGGTTTCGCTCGAGTGTATGTGCGCTGAAACAAGATTGACGAACTCTGCCGCAAAGCGATGACAGTCGCCAGGCCAGCGGGCCGAAAGGTAGTGATCGTCCAGTACAGTGAAACCCGGCCAGCGCATGGTTTCGGTATCCCGGACCGGCAGCGGTGAACCAGAACTGAAATCGTCTGGATCTGCCAATGCGCGCCTGACCTCCTCTTCAACAGACTCTGGATAGGTACGATAATAGTCACCCAGCCAGAGACGGGTCATTTGCCAGGCAGTGAGTTCCAGACTCTTCGTCAAGGCGGTCGTCTTTCGGCCGTGCAGCACTGACCGGTCCGTGTCGGAATCGATGCTACGGGCCAACAGTAATACTCCGTGACAGACGGCCGCGACTGGTTTGCGTACCCTGAACGCATCGACCACGAGACGCTGGGCATCCGCATTTTCCAGCAGGCTTTTCACGCCCCCCGCATGGCCGCCCGGTACCAGAAGTGCCTCGAAGTCTTCAGGCAGAATATCGGAGAAGGCCAATGGGCTCAGGAAGGCAGGCTGCTCGATCATCCGGCCGTAACAGGCAAGATCGCTCTTGCGGGTCATCAGGAAGGGTGTGAGGAGACCAAAGCCCTTGCTCACCAAGCGTTTATCAGCATAGGCGGGCTTGCCCTCCGGTGTGGCGAACAGCACAGAATGCCCGGCTGATTCAAGCGCGGACCAAGGTACGGCTGACTCAGTAGGATCGTAATCAGAATCGGGTAGAAGAATGAGCATGCCAGCCATCGGGTTCTCCAAGGCAGATGAACATGTCAGGACAGTTGGCGTAAGGCGGCTACTACCGCTTGCCCGGTAAGACTCGAATGCGTGACCAGTTCTTGAGCCAATGCTGCGCCATCACGGGCTCTGAGGGCTTCCATGATAGCCGCGTGTTCTTCAACCGAATCATCCCAGCGCCCATCCGACATATTCGCCAGATAACGCGCCCGCATAGCTTTCTGGGTCAGGCTCAGATAGGTTTTCAGCAACACTTCATTGCTGGCAATTTCAGCCAGCCGGGTATGAATCTGCAGGTTCAAGCGAAAATAATCAGCGCGCCGACGGCGCTCGTGAAACTCAAGCATTCGGTCATGCAGCGCTTCCATTTCAGCCAGCAGGGGATCTGTAAGATTCTGCACCGCCAGGGTGCCCACAAGTTGTTCAAGCGCAGCGAGCACCATAAAAAGATCATGACACTGCTCTGGTGTCACCTCAGTGGCCACGGCGCCACGGTGAGGCAGCAATCTGACCAGCCCCTCCGAAGCCAGAACCTTGAGTGCTTCGCGCAACGGTGTTCTGGATATGTCGAGCTCCTCACACAGCGAAGTTTCTGGAATTCGACTGCCGGGCCGAATACGCCCCTCAAGCAGCCTGAGTCGCAGATCGTCGACAATCTGGTCGTGCAGCGACAGCCGCCGGCGAGGCGCATGTCCCCCGGGGCTGGTGATTATCTGAAGCGAAGAGGCTCTCATAAGGCCGATCCTTTCGGGTGCTGCAATAGCCGAAGTATGTCAACAGTTCAGCGTATTCCAAAGCCCGACGCAAGGAGAATCGCTCACGCACCATCACGAAGCGCAGATGACCGCTTATGGTGCGCAAGCCATTGCCTTGCCCAGCTTATGAAAACACCAATTACCATATTTTTCTGTAAGTTACGCGCCTTTGTATTACAAATACAGTTTTGGCGCAGGTCTTGCTCTTCGATCATGGTGCAAGCATGCGAGCCAGGAGAAACGATGAAAGCGTTGACCAGAACACTATTAGGCATGGTGACTCCCTCGTCGAATACCGTGCTCGAACCCCTGACCTCGATGATGCTCGCACCGCTCTACCCGACAGTCAGCGCGCATTTCAGTCGATTCAGGGTTACGGAGATATCCATGAGCGCATCAGCGCTCATGCAGTTCGAGACTGAAAAGCTCCTCGCGGCCGCCAACCTGCTGGCCGACGCGAAGCCGGCAGCCATTGCCTGGAACGGTACTTCCGCCAGCTGGCTGGGCTTCGCTCATGACGAGTCGCTCTGCGCTGCCATCGAGCGCGAAACCGGCATACCTACGATTACCAGCGTGCTGACCCTCAACGAGCTGCTGGCCAGCAGAGACATTACCAGACTCGGGCTGGTGACCCCCTACCATCGGGAGGTGCAAGCCAGAATCATTGAAAACTATGCGGGCCTTGGCATTGAAGTCGTCGGCGACATTCATTTCGGCGAGACCAACAACTTCGCCTTTGCAGAATTCGACGAGGCCTTCCTGGCGGACAGAATTCGATTGGCCGCCCGATCCGAGCCACAGGCCATCACCATACTCTGCACCAATTTGAGAGCCGCGCCGCTGGTGGCTGAGCTCGAGGTCGAGCTGGGTATCCCAATTTATGATTCGGTGGCCATAGTGGTCTGGAAAGCGCTGCAACTCGCCGGAATCGACTCAGGTCCGCTGCGAAAATGGGGCAGCCTTTTTCAATAGACAGCAAAGGTGAGAACATGTTTGGACACGGGCAATTTCTGGCTTGGGCCAGGCCGCAGATGGTGCCGTTTTCCGGCAGCGCGTCATGAAGTCGGTACAGATTCATGCTTTCGAAATGCGATCGCCTGATGATACCCGTGCACTCGAACAGGCACTTGAGGTGGGCGCAATCGAGGGCGACGAGATCGTCTGTATTCTGGTCAAGACCGAAGGTAATGGACTCGCGAATGACTTCACTCGAGCACTGGCCGAGATCAGTCTGCTCAGCCTGCTTTGCCGGCATCTACACCTTGGCAGAGATGATGTCGAGGCCAGGATCTCCCTGATCTGCAGCGGGGGAACCGAGGGTGTTCTCAGTCCTCACATGACCGTTGTGTGTGTATCGTATCAAGCTGGTGGCACTGACGTGGGTAGTGGGCCGAGGCTGGCCTTTGGTCATGCTCATGCCCAGCGAGTTGTCCATAGTGGCGTTGGCATTGACGAAACAGCACAGCGCCGGGCCATCACCGCTGCGGTCAACCAGGCGATGATCAAGGCCGGGCTCTACGACCATAGCGCTGTGCATCTGGTACTTGTGAAGGCTGCCCTGCCAGCTGGGCTCGAAGCGGGGGCACAACAGCAGGCAAAGCCTGCATTGCGCGCAGCTTCTGCCCTGGGTGTGGCGGTAGCCCTCGCAGAATTATCACCTGAGCATTTGCATGATCTCAGCGAGGTGCCACGTTCGGCATGGTCCTCCAGAGCTTGCGTCACAGCTGCCAGCGATCTCGCATGTAGTGAGATCGTCGTGTTTGGCAACAGTCCTGCCTGGGGTGGAGAGCTGGTCGCGGGACATACCATACTGGCAGACATGCTCGACAGCCCCTCGGTAGCGAGGCTGCTGAAGCAGTTGGGCTACGACGCCTCTCCTCAGCTCAACGCGGTCGACACAGCTGCGGTAAAAGCCGTCGTACTCAAGGGGGAGCCCCCCAGATCCGATATTCGGGGACACCGGCATACGATGTGGGACGATAGCGACATCAATGCACTTCGACACTATCGATCAGCAATGGGAGCCCTGCTGAGTGGGCTTTTGGGCTGCACCAGACATTATCTTTCAGCCGGTGCAGAGCATCAGGGGCCGCCAGGAGGCGCAAACCTGTGCGTCATCATGCAAGCACCGGCGTCGCCGACTCATAACGCCCGGGAGCCGTGAGCATGGGAATCGAACATGATGACAAGGCCCTGAGCAGCTTCATCGAAAACTACCAGCTGAATGGCTATGTTGTCCTTTCCGGGCTCCTGGCCGGGAGCCTGCTTGATCAGCTCAATCAGCTGACTGAGGACCTCCTGACACGCGCTGGAGCGATAAGCGCCGAGGACGCCATCTATGACCTCGAGCCCGGGCACACAGCACAACAACCAGCGGTACGCCGAATCAAGAAACCACATGACATCGACGCACTCTACCGCTCTGCAGCCGCCGACAAAGTGCTCCTCCCCTATCTCAAGGCTGTGATTGGTCACGACATCAGGCTGCACCACAGCAAGATCAATACGAAGCAACCACTCACTGGCTCGTCACTGGAATGGCATCAGGACTGGGCCTTTATCCCGCACACCAACCAGAGTGTTGTCGTCGCTTCACTCATGCTGGATGACGTTGACGCCACCAACGGTCCAATGCTCGTGATTCCTGGCAGTCATCGCAAGACGCTGCTCGACCATCGTAATTCCGCTGGCGAGTTTACCGGTGCCATCGATCCTGATGATCCTGAATTATCGACTGAGGAAGCTGTGGCGGTCACCGGTCCCGCCGGCACGGTAACGCTGCATCATCCTCTATTGATTCATGGCGCCGGCCCGAACCGTTCGGAGCGTCGACGCAACGTGCTGTTCTACGAATACGCAGCCGCTGATGCCTGGCCACTGTTTTATGGCGTGAACTGGCCTGAATACAGCAGCCGCCTGATTTGCGGAAAGGAGTGCATCGAACCACGGCTTGAACCCTGCTTTGTGCGAATGGGCTATCCCCGTCCTTACGAAGGGTCGATTTATGCAAATCAACAGGCTGCCCGTAAACGCTTCTTTACTGATCGCTAGCGGATGGTCGACTGCCTTTCGCGCGGAGTCTCAGAGCACGAATGATGAAGACGGTATTGGAGATGCTTTCTGCCGCCATCACCACGATACCCGGAATCGAGCCGGCATGGATATTAAAGACCAGCCATAGCAGGCCTCCGAGCAACAGACCGCCGCGACGCCATAAGCCGCTCAGCAGAAAGACGGCAGACGAGCCGGAGCAGACCGCTATGGTAGGCAGCACATCCCAGGCACTTTCCCAGGTCAGTCCACCAGAGATCAGATAGGCGGTAATGAAAACATAGCCCAGTGAGCGCATATTGCCGCGCACTGCGAGCAGGTTTCGCACAAGGGTAATAGCATTCATCAGCGCAGCCGTCACGGCGCCAAGCAGTAGGAAGTGCAAGGCCCAGAGTCCCGCCGCAGCCGCCAGGCAGTACATCATTCTGTTTTCACTGCGCAGTTGAAAGGCAGTGATACCTACCAGCGCAGCCAGGCCACCGACCACCTGCGCAGTAATGAAAGCCGTAGAAGGTTCGGGAATCAGGGAAATCTGGCCTGTATGGTAGCGTCCGGAATATCCATCGCCTTACAGCGCTCATATATGCGTGTATAGGCCTCTCTGAGCCGTCCAACAGTGTTTTCGGATAGCGTGATATGTGGTTCCAGTTCGGAATGAGCTTCCTGAATCTCTGCGATCAATGCAGCTTCATCCACCTGCGTCAGTTGCCCGCCCCGCATGACCTGCCTGCCATCGACGAACACACTGTCGAGCCCCCTGCCCGTCTGGGCATATACCAGCTGGTTGATCGGATTGTTCAAGGGTGTGAAGGCAATATCATCGAGTCGGTACAAGGCGAGATCGGCGGTTCTACCAACGTCGATCGCGCCGAGATCCTCTCGTCCCAGGCCTTGAGCGCCACCCAGTGTGGCCGCACGCCAGGCCTCTCTGGCACCGATCCAGCGGGTGTGATCGTCGCCGCGCAACTTCTGCGCCAGTGCCGTGTTGTACAGCACACGAAGCATGTCGACGCCTTCGATGGAGCCGCAGCCATCACTGCCTAGCGAGATATTGACGCCCGCATCGAGCATGGCCCGCATCGGCATCAGCCCGCTGCCGAGCTTGAAGTTGCTGCAGGGATTATGCTGAACGGTAACGCCGGCTCGACCAAGAATGTCCAGCTCAGCGGGAGTGACCCAGACACCGTGAATCACGGTTGTGCCCGCCTTGAGAAAGCCGATGCGATCCAGGTACTCTATCATGGTCGACCCGTAGAACTCGTAGCCGGTGATGACCTGCATTCGGGTTTCCTGTACATGGATCATCAGTGGTACGCGAAGCTCGTCAGCCATCGCTCGCACCGCCAGCAAGAACGGTTCCGTACAGCGCTGCGGCGCTGATGGCGCAGCGATATACGCTACCCGATTACTATCAGGGTGGTGCTTCGTCGCCAGCGAACGTGCAAAACCGAGGATCTCTTCTGCAGACGTACTACTGGTGGAATCCAGTTCAGCGAGCAGATCGGCGGGCAACTCTTCATCAACGAAGGGTACGCCCCTGAAGAAGGGCTTATCGAAAAGCGTGATACCCACGTAGGCACGGATACCCACATCCTCATAAGCCTGATAGGCCGCCTCGACCAGTGCGGGATCGAGCCGCGGGCTTACATTGAGATCATCCACGATCGTCGTAGCACCGGTTCGCAGCGCCTCCATGGCGCTGATCATTGTACGCAGGTATACCTGCCTCGGTGTGACCGGCAGGGGCTTCAACGGACGCACGAAATTCATCCAAAGTTCTAACGGCAGATTGTCGTAGCGCCCCTTGTGGAAGTTCTCGTGACTATGATGGTGGCCGTTGACCATGCCCGGCACGACCAGCCTATTGCTGGCATCGATCACTTCGCCTTCCGCTGGCCTAGTGCCAGCCGCAGAAATACGCGCTATTTTTGTGCCGGAAATGACAATGTCGACCAGCCCTTCGCTGAGGGTGGCCGACTCGCCAAGCAGCGCCTTACAGCCTGTGAGGGTGCAGGTGGTGCTCATCCTATTTGCCGGTACTGTCAGCAATGGCTTTCATGTTGTCGACTTCGGCCGCAAACAGTTTTGAAAACTGTTCATGATCTGCAAAATCAATCTTGCTGTTGATCTTGGAGATCAGACTGACAAAGCCGGGGTCTTCAACAAGTTTTGCGAAGCCTTCGCTGAGCTTGCTGACAATAGGTGCTGGCGTATCTTTCGGTACCATGACACCGCGCCAGAACTGAAACACCACATCGTAGCCAAGTTCCTGGCAGGTCTTCACATCCGGCATGGCAGGCCAGGCTTCGGTATCCGTTACGCAAAGCGCTTTCAGGGCGCCCGACGCAACATGATCGCCAACTACGGAGGGGTCGCCCGCATAGGCCATCGTATTACCTCCAAGCAGTTGGGTCACGGCCGGGCCGCCACCACCGAACTCAACTCCCCGCATTTTGGTATCGGTTTTGACCTTGAGCAGCTCGAACACTGTATAGGTCCAGCCATTGAGGTTGTCGGAACTGTATACCAGTTCGTCAGGATTCTTTTTCGCGAATTCCACCATCTCTTTCATCGTCCCGAAGGGCGCATCGGCCCTGACCACGAACACGGCAGGCGAATAATTGATTCGTGCGACCGGGATGAAGTCTTCCACCTCGAACGGCAGGTCTTCGACCTGAGGTCGCAGCGAATTGATGGTGGGATCGCCGAAGAGCAAGGTATAACCGTCTGCCTTGGCGTTGGCCACTTCTGCTGCACCGACAACACCGCCGCCGCCAGCTCGTGTAATTGAGATCATTGGCTGACCGAATACGCCTTCGCTCACTGTAGTAATGATACCGGCATGAAGGGAGTGTGAGCCGCCTGGCGGATAGGGCGTGACGAAACGTATGGGCTTAGAGGGGAAGTCTTCGACGCTTTCCGCAAAGGCGACAGACGGGACGATCAACCCCAGCCCGAGCGCAAGACTGACACTACTAGCCAGTGCAGTAAGCTTTGAGACCTTTGTAGAGCGGTCTGCGCCTGTAAACAACGCAACTGATTGACTATCTGACACTTGCTTCATGGGACTACTCCTGTGAGGAAACTTTTGATGGCGTTTGTGCAGGTGGCATCTGCGGCGATACTGCGTCCTGAGCGGCTTCCCGCTGTATGGCGACATAGCGCCAGATCATGACGACGATGCTCAACACCAGTAGTGATAGCAGTACAAGCGATATGGGCCGCGTGACGAAGATCGACAGTGATCCATTTGATAGCAGCAGCGTCTGCCGCAGCGCATTTTCAAGACCCGGCGCCAGCAATAGTGCTATGACCAGTGGCGGAATGGGTACGCCGGTTTTGCGCATCCCATAGCCAAGCACACCGCCAGCCAGCATGATCACAAGGTCGAAACTGCTGTTGTTTACGGAAAACGCACCGGCGAAGCAGAGCACTACTACCGCCGGATACAACAGACCCTGGGGAATCCGATTGATATGTCTGAGATGGCGAATGGCGAGCAGACCAAAGGCGATCAGCATGATGTTGGTCACGAGCAGAATTGCGAAGAACCCATACATGAGGTCTGGCGCCCGCTCGAACAGCAGTGGTCCCGGCATCAGGTCATGTGCCATGAAGGCGCCGAGCAGTACTGCGGTGATGGTATCGCCAGGTATACCGAATACCATCATTGGAATGAGGGCGGCGGGCACTACGGCATTGTTTCCCGCTTCGGCTGCACAGATACCAGAGAGCGAGCCTTTTCCGAACTGCTGCGGTCGCCGAGAGCGACGCTTGGCGACACCGTACGAAATCCAGCAGGAAATTTCCGCGCCCAGGCCAGGCAGAGCACCAAGGAAGGTTCCAATTCCAGTCGAGCGCAGAGACACCGGTAGCAGGGACCGCGCCTGACGCCAGCTGAGCCCTCGCCCTCCAAGACGGTCCATGCCCTGTGATTTCGCAGCACCGTTTTCTGCCTGGATGAGAATTTCACTCAGTGCAAACATACCGATCAGCAAGGGGACCAGCGAAATGCCCTGAAGCAGATCGGTCACACCGAAGGTGAAGCGCTGAAAGCCTGTCATTGGATCAAGCCCTATGACAGCCAGCAGCAATCCTCCGGCTGCACTGAGCAGACCCTTGACGAAATCGTTGCCCGACACGCCTGCGATCAGCGTCAAGGCAAACAGATACAGCAGAACGAATTCAGATGAGCCAAAGCTGATGGCAATACTCGCAAGTGGTGCCGCCACAAGTATGAGTACTACGGTAGATAGCAGATCGGCGAGAACCGAGGCGAACAGGCTCGTTTCCAGTGCCAGCCTCACCCTTCCGCGATTGGCCAGCGCGTTACCATCGATGGCTGTGGCCGCCGACGCGGCCGTACCCGGCGTGTTGATGGTGATGGCCGGTATCGATCCACCGTAGATAGCACCCTTATAAACCCCAAGCAAAAAGGGAATGCCAATGGTCGCGTCAATGAAGAAGGTGAACGGCGCCAGCACAGCCACTGCCATCGTCGCGGTGAGGCCCGGCAATGCCCCGACGAAAATGCCTCCGACAAGCCCCAGTGCAGCAGCCGCCAGCGTGATGGGCGTCATCAACGTGGCAAAGCCTGCGAGCAGGTGTTCCAGCATCAGAAGATCCAGCCGGAAGGCAGCAGAATATTCAGCAGGCGCTCAAACAGAAGGTAAATGCTGACAGGCGTCATGATCGACAGCGCGGCTATCCCCCAGATATTCCGATAGCCGAACAACAGGGAAGCCACCACGATGAATAGCATCGAGGACAGCAGCATGCCCAGGACAAAGACAAGCACGCCATAGACGAGAATGCTGAGACCGATCCAGCCAGCTTTAGCTGACTGCAGGTCTGCCGGTGCAGCTTCTTCCGCGAGGGCGGTACTACGACCTTTGACGACTCGACGCAGCAGAAGCCCGCAGATACCGCACATGAGCACGGCTGCTATGGCCGGGAACAGGAAGGGGGATCGCATTCCGAATATGGTGGTGCTTGATTCGCCGAAGGCAGCATTCACGAGGAAAAGCGCCACAGCGAGTCCCAGGAAACCTGATACCACAGCAAGAATGAAATCCAGACGCCTGTCTGGCGCAAGTGACTCCAGTCCACGGCCTAGTCCCGCCTCGAAATCTGGTGCGAAATGCCAGTATCTGCTCCGATCGATCAGTCTGCTCATGACTAGCTCCGTAGGACACACGAGAACCATTGCAACGAGCAGGCCAATTTGGATTACAAATACAATTTACTGTATCAGTATGTTTTCTATAGACTTAAATCCTTTAATATTTTAGACACAACTCGAAGACCCAGTTTTCGCACCACTATGGCGCCATAAGGGTCGGTGATGGTGCATTCGCTCAGCGCAGTGTGATCCGGCAGCATCCAATACCCTCGAAGCAGACCTCCGCGACCTGGCCCGCCTCCAGTGGCGTCACGCCCGAAAAAGTGCCCGTGGTGACCACGTCCCCCTCGGCCAGCCCGACATCATGAGCACTCAGGTGATTGGCTAACTGTGTCAGGGTGTCCCAGGGGTCCGGCTGGGGATGCGCCCGCTCGGCATCCTGCACGGTCCGGTCATCCACCGTCAGACGGTAACTGGCACGGGTAAGCCTGGCCGGGCTATTGATTGGCACGCCCTTGCCAAGTACAAAACAACCATGGCTCATACCGTCTGCCAGCAACCAGAGCGCATCTACATCTGGCCAGGCTTCGAAGCGGGTATCGACGACTTCAAAGGCAGGATGGATGAAGCCAGCAGCAGCCTGCACGTCTGCCCTGGTGTAAGGCTCAGGCCGCGGCGGCAAGGCCTTTCCGAAGGATATGGCCAATTCACTTTCCAGCAGAAAGCGGTTGAACGCTCCACGCTTCAGGTGTGCTGGCGATGGATGGGTGCGTTCTGCATACAGGGGCGCGTGAATTGCCCGGCCTTCCGCATTCAGGCCCAGCTTCCAGCCGCTTCGAAGGCCAAGCTCGTCGGCGACGATCGACTGCACCTCATAAGCCTCCGTTTCGTTTGTGAGCGGATATGGTTCGGCCTCAAGCCAATCCCGGCTTCGATGCGCCTGAACCAGCGCCTCGGCCGCGAGCTCAATCCTGTTATCGTCCGTCATGACATTGACCCTCTCTGCCTCTGGTGAAGTTGTGACTGTACCCCGGTTCGATCGTTCAGACGACCCAGGCCGGATCCGCCGCCGCTACCTGTCTGAGCCCAGCCAGAATCGCATCCAGCTCGGAGGAATGCATATCCAGCCTGTGGTTGACGAAGAGTGGATAAGTGAATTCCGGTGACCCTGCCACCCTTACCAGGCGGCCAGAACGAAGATACTGATCGACCACTCGGGTCCTGAACCACCCATTGCCCCCACTGCCAAGCATGGTGTGCAAGGCCAGCAGCCCCAGGTTAAAACCGAAAGCATTCTTCTTCGGACGCGGGAGTACGGTGCTGATGTCAGCAGCGCTATCATCTCCCCATTGGATGCTGATATCAGGCTCTCCCTTTCCAGGCACCTGTACGTGTATCAGCTTCTCTTCAAGAATCTGCTCGACCCCGAGGCTCGGATGATATAGCGGTCGATGAACAATGACTGCGTCCAGCACACCATGCTCGAGATCGGTCGTGAGAATGGCTGCGTTATCGACTCGTGCATCGAAGGTGATCATGGGCTCGTGCTGCCGAATCCAGAGCAACCAGCTCAGGAGCAGCGGATTCCAGAGACTGGTTTCACCGCCGATCCTCAGACACACCTGATCACCCTGTGGATTACGAAGTTCGTCACGGGCGCGTGCCCAGGTCTGAACAAGCGCATTGGCATACGGTGCGAAACGTTCGCCTTCCGGCGTCAGCGAAGCACCCGATTTGTTCCTCACGAACAGTCGAACCTGCAACTGCTCTTCGAGATTCTGAATTCGAGTGGTGACGGTGGTTTGGGTGACATGCAGCTTGTCTGAAGCCCGAATGAAACTCCGTGAGTTCATCACCTCGATGAAGGTTTTCGCCAAATTGATATCCATCAGCATCTCTTGGATTTGATATCGATATAATTGATATTATCAATCGTATAATTTCATTATCCATAATTTAAGCTGAAACATACAATGGGTGCTGAACTTCACCTAAGGGGTAGATTCATGACGCTCTTACGTATTTCCTCCCTACTGATGAGTATTTCGTCAATCGTCGTGGTCGTGGCACTGGCCATCGCATTCGGCCTGAGCGATGTGCTGCCAATAGGTCTTCTGGTGCTTGGTCATGCTCTCGCCATGATCGCTGCAGTCGGTATCAAGGTAGGGTACGTCGTTCGACTCGAGGCGCTCGCCCAGGAACGACGTATCAGCCAGGCAGCCTGACAGGCATTCGCCCCCAGCTTTTCTTTCAATTTTCTGATAATTGACGAAGTCAGTGTGTCCGTAGTTCATAAATGGTGGCACGAGTTTTCTCTGCTCATAGGCTTGGGAGACAACGCTACCAGCCATAAGGAAAAGTTACTGTCTGGGATGGGCGCAGCGCTTGGAATGTATGCGATCGTTCTCTGTAACACCATATATCCGGTTGGGGAGCACTCGATCTGGGTCACCGCCTGTATTGGCGCATCAGCAGTGCTCTTGTTCGCCGCGCCACATGGGGCCTTGTCACAACCATGGCCCCTGCTTGGTGGTTATCTCGTGTCTGCAATCATCGGCGTGGCCTGCCAGCAGTCGATCCCTGACACCGGCATCGCACTGTCATTCGCTGTGGGCTTGGCCATCGTGGCCATGCACTACCTTCGCTGCCTGCATCCGCCCGGTGGGGCCGCTGCGCTTCTTGCAGTGGTTGGCGGCGCTGACATCACCGAGCAGGGCTATGGCTTCGTTCTGATGCCAGTGCTCGTCAACGCCCTGGTACTCATGAGCGTGGCCGTCCTCTTCAACGCCTTCTTTGCCTGGCGCCGATATCCCGCTCACCTTGCGCAGCGTCAATCCCGACCTGCGTTCCGTCCTGGTCAGAGAAGCGCTGTACTGACTGAAGAGGATTTTGCCGCAGCCTTGCATGACATGGACTCCTTTATCGATGTCACGCCAGAGGATTTGCAAACGTTGGTGGCGCTTGCAGACGAACACGCCGGTCGTCGGACCCGGCCAGCCATCAAGCCGCTCGAGACCGTGAAGAAGCTGAAGACGCTGTTCAGAAAAGACAGCGAGCCCGTCACTCCGAAGCGAGACGCCACTTCTGTCAAGCCTTCCGAAGCCAGCACCACCGAAGACGACGGCGGCAGTTGACCTGTTCCGTGTCTCCAACAATCGAGGCCGCCAGCGACCCGGTGCTTCATACCACCAGGCGATTCCACGAGCCATATTGATGGCGGATTTTGCCGCGCGGCAGGCTCAGGACCATGAGCAGGACACCGCAGACTAGGCTCGACACAATCGACAGAATTCCTGCGTCGTACATGAAGGGCGTGGCGAACAAGGCCAGTCCCAGGGGAATGAGCAGAAAGCGAACTGCTCGGGCAGCTTCCGCCAGCGCTGTAATCACCACAGTGAGGACAAGCGCACCGATCAGATGATCCGCGTTGGCCATGTCACCACCGTGGCCGAGCGTCAGCCTGGTCAGCATGAGCCAGAGACCGATGAGCAGACAGAGGGCCAGGTTCCATGGCAAACGAAGATCATTGAACATCTCATAGACAATCTTGCCCGGTGTCTGCTCGAAACTGTCTTCGATCTGCTCGGTCGGACCGTCATCGGTATCACCCATGAAGAACACCCGCAATAGCGGCCGCCCCTTTTTCTTTCGTCGATAGAGGAACTGACCTGTGGCGACCAGCTCATCAATCGAGTACGGAATCTGAATGAGCATCGCCGCTGCGCCGACAAGACAGAGCGTGCACCATGTTCCAATCACGATGGGCTGAATGATAATGAAGATGATCGATACGGCACCCAGGGGCACAATCATGATGCCGAACAGCATCACCAGCCAGGGCATGGTGCGCCAGCGCCGTGCCGAGCCCATGACCCCGGTCAGGATTTCCAGCGCGTAGGTCATTGCGCCAAGCCCCGCATCAGGCACAGGCCAGGCTTCCGATACTGATGAGGTAATGATCTCTTCCGTGCCATTCTTGGGATCATTGGCTGCACCACCAAAAAACGGATCCCATACCGCATCGATATGACCAAGCTGATAGGCGCAGAGATAGCGCGAGATCAGAAAGCCCACCAAAGCCAGAATGATGATTGGCAGACGCTGGAACCAGGCGGAGGGATTGTAGGTCCAGCCGGGCGGGAGCGTCGGGCCGGTAGTCAGTGCAACGCTGGATACGCCCGGCGTCGGCCTCGTCAGAATGGCGAAAGCCATCACCATCATGCCAACCAGTGTACCGTTCATGTAGGCGGCGGCCGTGGGCGCCCAGAAGGCCAGCGGCGCAAATAACAACCAGAGCCCTACTGCAGCAGAGAACCAGCGGACAATGCTCAGGCGGTGTGACAGTGATAGCGACGCGAACAGTAGCAGCAGCACACCCGAGCCGATGTCGCTGACTGTCATGGCCGTCGATTCATAGCCAAGCGTGAAGGGCGCTGTGATCAGCCAGAAGGCAAGCGCCATATTCATGAAATGGGCCCAGAGACTATTGCGATGCTGGGCGCGGAAGGTCTGATCGTATTCGGCGCGCACGCTTTCTGCGTTGCGGTTCTTCTCTTCAGATGTCTCCACACGATCTGGCGGGGTGATGCCGTTCCGCTTGTACCAGGTGAAGGGATCGCTCTTCAAATTGTCAATCAGCGCTTCGAGGCCGTGATAAATGCTGTGCGTCGGCTGCCAGCCCAATTGCTGACGAGCCTTGCGAATATCGAGATCGTAGTGGTCCGAAGACAGCTCGATCATGAACGGACGAATGAAGGGCTTTTCGCCCTTGTCGATGGCATCCGGCACCACTGGCTCGGCCTTCACCTGCATCCAGGCGCCAGGCTTGGCCACGACTTCAGGCATGGACATGGTCGTCCATTCTTCATCACCGAACAGCAGTTGGCCAATCCTGTTTTGCAGCGCCTGATAGCCCATCACCGAGTCTTCGCCGATCAGGATGCTGCCAGTCGGCTCAAGTTCATTTCTCCGCTCTACTGCTCGCTCGAATGCGTCGATCATATCGTCCTGATGAAGAAAGGCCTGACCAGCCATGAGATCACCAGAATAGACATGGCTTTTCAGATCGCGCTCATAGATGCGTGCTATCTGCTGACTGAGTGTCGGCACGGCTGAGCTGTCGTCATAGAGTCCGGCTAGCCGGAGCAGCGTGTAAGGAATATCGCCATGAGTCTGTTCTATCACCGCCTCAGTCTCGGCTTTCGATTCAGGATAGGCCCAGCCAGGATCGATGGGCGTGTGTTCATCGATCTTCTGACCAGGTACGCCGGGCTTGTGAACGAGCATCGTGGAGGCATAGAAAAAGCGCTCTACCTCAAAAGGCTGGAGTGCCTCGAGCAGGTAGCGCGTGCCCTGAACGTTGACCTCATCATACAAGGGACTTTTGTTGCCGGTGAAATCAAAGTAGGCAGCCAGGTGAATGACGGCAGCGATGGAATTGCCGTAATCCTGACGCAGTCTTGTCAGAGCGAGTTCGATTGACTCGGGATTGGTAAGGTCGCACTCGAACAGTCGATCAGCTTCCCGCTCCGGTTCTTCGGGGGGGCTTTGGTCCAGTCCGATGACGTGATAGCTGTCCCTGAATGCGCTCACCAGCGCGGAGCCGATGCGGCCGCTTGCGCCAGTAAGCAGAATGAGGGGCTTGTTGGCTTTATCTGTGACCTTACCCTGCGTATCCACTGACTCTCCCTGTTCGCTCAGAAACATTCACTGCTTACCGCTGCTGCAGTAAGACTGCGTGTTCTATGATAGTTTGCACTGTGACGTGTCTACGGCAGCTAACCAGCAGTAGTTCCCCTTTTGTCGATATCCAGATTGCAATTCAAGCATGGCCAACGCCTCATTACCCATTGAAGTCATACTCACGGAGTTGCTGGAAGCAACGCGTGGGACACAGCGTGTGATCGTGCAGGCGCCGCCTGGCGCCGGGAAGACCACCATTATTCCTGTGGCCTTGCTGCAGACTGGCTGGGTGAACGGCCGAATCATTCTCATTCAGCCTCGACGCCTCGCAGCCTACGCTGCAGCGAGTCGGATGGCTGGCCTGCTTGGGGAGACGGTCGGCCAGACTGTAGGCTACCGGACCCGTCATGACAGTGCCGTATCTAAAGCCACGCGAATTGAGGTCGTGACCGATGGCATATTTCTCCGCTGGATACAGAGTGATCCAGCTTTGGGTGGCATCAGTGCTGTGCTCTTCGATGAATTTCACGAACGCACCGTAGCCATGGACCTCGGCCTGGGGTTCGCTCTCGAAGCACATCACGCTCTACGCGAAGATGATGACCCGCTTTACCTCATCGTGATGTCGGCCACATTGGACGGACCACGATTTGCCGAGTGGCTCGATGCGGCCTTTTTCGAATCCGCCGGACGGCTATATCCCGTCGATATTCACCACAGCCCACTACTAGCCCGACAAGTGCTCAGTCAGCATATTGCACAGGTAACGCTTGCAGCCATGCGCGGCGATCCCGGTGATGCGCTCGTGTTCCTGCCAGGTTTTCGCGAAATCAATCAGGTGCGCCGTGCACTGACCGATGCTGTGCCAAGCGGAGTCGTCGTGCATAGTCTGCATGCCTCGTTGCCGCAGACGGAGCAAATGGCTGCTCTGAACCCCGCAGCGGCAGGACAACGCAAGATTGTGCTCGCGACCAATATCGCCGAAACCAGCGTGACCATCGAAGGCATTCGCATCGTTGTCGACAGCGGGCTGGCCCGGGTATCACGCCATGATGAGCGGCGCGGACTCGATATGCTGGAAACCCGTCGAGTTTCACTGGCCTCAGCGCGCCAGCGGACGGGTCGTGCCGGTCGCACATCCTCTGGCATTTGCCATCGTCTCTGGAGCAGGGCTGACGAGGCGACCATGGCCGCCTTCGATGAACCCGACATTCTGAAGACCGACCTGGTGCCAGTCGCGCTTGAACTGGCGCAATGGGGCGCGCCTGATTTTCCCAGTTTCAAGCTGCCTACCCAACCAAATCCGGACGCCTGGACCCGAGCCCTTCAAATTCTGCAGAGTCTTGGGGCAATGGACAGCGCTGGCCGGCTGACTCCACAGGGACAGCAGCTCAGCGAACTTGGCATGCACCCTCGGCTCGGACTGCTTTTGCTGACCCATCGACACACGGCGCTGGCTTCGGCGGCGCTCGGATGCGCTGCCCTGATGTCGGAAGGTGACCCCCTGCGCTTTCCGGGCGAATCCCCGCATGCCGATATCCGCCTTCGTCTGGCATCGTGGCAGCACGCGCCGACCTTCGGCGTGTTGCAGAGAAACACCTGGCAGGGCATTCAGAAGACCGTGAAGCAGCTTGCCCGACGGACTCGCTCGACATGGGAGCCGGAAGCGGCTGATTCGGAAGGCATTGCCGAGGCACTGGCGCAGGCATGGCCCGATCGCATTGCCCAGCTTCGCGAGCACAGCGCTACGCGTTACCGCATGATGGACGGGCGTGGCGTGAAGCTGAACAACGACGACAGTCTGGCGGGTAGTCCGTGGCTCGTCGTGCTCGACACCGCCGGCCAGGCAGGCGGAGCAACAACTCAGCGTATGCCTGGTGAGACAGCGGCACGAGAGCTGACAGTCGTTCTGGCCTGCTCCATCGGCCGCGGTGAACTGGAGAACGCCCTCGGCCATCTCTTCAGACAGCGGGAAGTGATGGCCTGGAACAAGCAGCGTCAACGTGTGGATACTGAGCATCAGCTTGTACTCGGTGAGCTGGTGATCTCCAGCCAGGCTGTGCAGAAGCCATGGTCAGCGGCACTGTCCCTCGCTGTCAGGCAATGTCTGCTGGAACAGCTGATCGCTGATCGAGGTGCCGCCCTGCCCTGGAGTGATCGCACCAGCCAGTTGAGGGCGAGGATGCAATGGCTGCATCAACAAGATCCTGAGCAATGGCCCGATATGAGCGATCAACGCCTCTTTGGCGATATTACTGCACTTGATGAATGGCTTGGACCTGATCTTGATCAGCGTGCCAGCTTCGCATCACTGGCGTCGATCGACCTGACTGCAGCACTGAAGCGCAGGTTGAGTTGGGCTCAATGGCCACAGTTGGATCAGCTGGCGCCAGTCAGCCTTTCGCTCAAGAACGGCCAGACAGTCGAAGTAGATTATCAGGATGAACGAGGACCAGTCATTCGGGTTCGACTTCAGGCGCTTTTCGGGCTTGACGAGCATCCGCGCCTGGGCAACGGTGCGACCCTGTTGATTGAGCTTCTGTCACCGGCACGCAGACCCTTGCAGGTCACGAGCGATTTACCCGGTTTCTGGAGCGGCAGCTACAGGGAGGTCGCCAAAGAAATGCGTGGACGGTATCCGAAACACCCCTGGCCAGACGATCCCGCTCAGGCTGTTGCTACGACTCGAGCCAAACCCCGGCGTTGAGACCTGCCCCTCAAATCTCCGAGATCGCCTGCAGATTCCGCCCCCCTGCCGGTTACTGCCAGTCGAATTGAAGCTATGCTTCAGTAGTTGGCACGCTGTTCGCCTCCATGAGGCTAGCCACTATCAACCCTATTCCCAAGCAGGCTGCATTCCTGAGCAGCGGAGCCGATATGTCAAGACGACTCGTTCTACCGGCGGCCGTAGTCGCCACCCTTACGCTCGGAGCCTGCTCGTACGTTGCCAAACCGACTAGCGCCCTACTCCCGGGCAACGCCGAGGGTAACAGGATCGGCGCTACGCTCGCCCAGACGGACAAGATGCTCAAGCGCAAGGTCGCCATCGCAGGCTTTACAGATGACACCCGTCATGGCAATGCTTTTGGTTTGAACCAGGGTAACGATCGTGTGGGCGAACAGGCAATGGACATCCTCTCCCGGCGACTGAGCGAAACGGGACAGTTTCTGATGCTGGAACGCGCCGACCTCGACAAGCTCCATACTGAACAGTCCTTGAAAGGCCTGCAGCATGCGGAGATAGGGGCAGACTACCTCATTGTCGGCTCGATATCAGAGTTCGGGCGTTCAGCAGAGAGCGAGGTAGGCATGTTCAGCCGCAACAAGATTCAGGCGGCCAGAGCCAAACTGAACGTGCGACTGGTCGACGTCAAGACAGGCCAGATTATCTATTCCCAGGAAAGTAGCGGCGAGGCCACAGCGGAGGCCGACACTGTAGTCGAGCCTGGGCAACAAGCTGCTTACGACGCCTCGCTGGACGCCAGGGCTATTTCTGCTGCCATCAGTCAGCTGATGAGCAGTCTGGTTAACAATCTGCTGGACCAGCCCTGGCGGGCTTATGTCATCGGCGAACAGGATGGCCAGTATATCCTGACTGGCGGACAGTCCCAGGGCATTGTGGTCGGAGACGAATTCAGGCTGATGAAACCAGGCCAACTGGTCAGGAACCCACAGACCGGCATGCTGCTTGAACTACCTGGCAAGCAGGTAGGGATGGTCCGCGTCGAAAGCTTCGGCGGCTATGGCCATGAGGAGATAGCCCTTGCTTCGCTGGTATCGGGTCGAATAGATGCAAACAATCTTGCCGCTTTTTATGTCGTCAACCACAAGCCCGCCCTGCAAGGACCTCAATCATGAGAATCATCAGTCTTGATGCCATGCTACTTGCCAGGCGGCGCGCACCATAGCGGCGGGTAGATAGCGAAAGAATGGCGAGAAAGTCTGAATCTCCCCTAGAACACAGCGGCTGAACAATTTACAGTGATCGCTCTGACGACAGGGGAGGTGCGGATGAACGTCGTACTCAAGGACTGCGGATCGTTTCTGAGCGGCCGCGCGGATGAAGTCGTGAGTCGGTGGTTCGAAGCCTGTAAACATGATGAAGCGCTTGGAGTTGTCGTCGCCAAGCTGTCGCAGCAAGCCTTTGTAGATGACATACCGAAGGCCATAGACGGGCTCGCGCTCACTATCAGGCAAGGCGGTGAGGCTTATTTCACCCCTTCAGGCACCGTGCTCGACTTGCATAGTCAGCACCGCTGGAGGCAGGGCTTCAGCCTTCGGCAACTGATTCGGGATTGGGGCAATCTGAACAAGGCCCTCGTTCAGGAAGTCGATGCATATTTCAGCCGCTATTATCAGAACAACCATGCCAACCGGGCGCTCGTCTTCGAGCGACTGTCCGATTTTATCACGGAAGCCCTGAGTGAAAGTGTTCGCTGTTTCGAGGCTTTGAGACGGCGGGAAGCTGGCGGTGTGGCCAACGAACTTCAGGCCATTCAGGATCAATTCGATGAAACAAGCTCGTCCCGGTCCAGATTGCTTCGTGAAGCGACGCACGACCTCCGCGGCGGGCTCTCTGCCATTGCTGGCGCCACTGCGGTACTGAAGTTCGCTGAGCAGCCAAACCCGATGTTCGGAGATGCGCTTGAAAGCCTCGACCGTGGCGTAGAGTCGGTAAAAACCATGCTGGACTCCCTGCTCGACCTGTCTCGCCTCGAATCAGGCCAGGATGTGGTAAAACTTCAATTGCTCGATATCGTGCCGGTGCTGCAGACTATATCGGCAGAATATAGGGTCATTGCGAAGAATAAGCGGCTCCAGCTCGAAGGCAAGGGAACGAGCACGCTGCTCGTCCAGACTGACCCTGAGAAAATTCGCCGAATTACCCAGAATATTCTCATCAACGCGCTGGAATATACCGACAAGGGCAAGGTCAGCTTGTCCTTGCATGCTGAACCCGAGCGGAAACGTTGGGTGCTCAGCATCTCCGATACCGGACCCGGCCTTGACTGCACCAGCCCCACTTCACTCGCGCATGAGCTCGAATCCGATAATCCACTGGAGCAATCGGCCTCTTCCTTTTCGGGCGAAGGCATCGGGCTCACTATCGTCAAGCGCCTGTGCGAAGCGCTCAGTGCCACCTTGACCGTACAGTCATCAGCAGGACATGGCACGGTCTTCACATTGCATTTCCCGCTCGATTACGACAAGGCTGTTGACCAGGCGTACGCAAGCCGTCCCGACTCACCTTGAAGCCAGTATCTGGTATTGGGCTGGCAGCTCACAATCAACGCACAGGCATAACGCTAGCGGCAATCGGCATGTTCGTCCTCAGTTTCGACGCGCTACTGGTGCGTCTGGCAGACGTGGCCTCATGGGACATTGTATTCTGGCGGGGCTGGCTGGTGTGTCTGGCGCTCATGGCCTACCTGCTCGTAGCCGGCCGCCTTGATCAGTTCCGCCAGTTAAGACAGTTCTGGCTCGCTGTATTGCTCATTGCTTCGCTTTACGCACTCGGCTCATCACTGTTCGTGTTTTCAGTGAAATTGACCAAGGTGGCCAACACCGTTCTCATTCTGAGCTGTACACCCTTCTGCGCGGCGATATTTTCATGGTTCCTGTTAGGCGAACGAATTCGCCAGCGCACACTGATTGCGATGATTGCTGCAACGGCAGGTATTGGCGTCGTGTTCGCGGGCGCTGCCGGTTTCGGTGATGGCATCAACGATGTCATTGGCAGCTTTCTGGCCTTGCTGATTGCGATCAACACGGGCCTGACCCTGACACTTCTGAGAAAGTTTGCCGGTCTTCCGCTTATTCCAGTCCTGGCGGTGAGCGGCGCGATTGCCGGTGCTGTTGCCCTGCCATTTGCTAGCCCTTTCAGTCTCTCAGGCGAGAGCATGGGATGGTTGATGGTGATGGGGCTGGTTCAGATTCCGATTGCCTGGATTTGCGCGCTGTCGGCCACAAGGTATATTCCAGCGCCAGAAGTCAGCCTCTTCCTGCTCATCGAAACGGTCCTTGGGCCGGTATGGGTCTGGCTGGTGCTAGCCGAAGCGATACCACCGCTCACACTGCTGGGCGGCGTCTTCATACTGGGTGCGGTGAGCGTGAATGCCTGGCTGGGCCTGCGTGAAACTCTTCAAGTGCGACCCGTTTAAGGTCGATTCCACAGCGTCACTCGCGCGATGAATCCTCGATCATTTTCAGTTTTCTTGTTCGAGACCATCGCTTCAGGGCGTATTCACGTTTACTCGCAGCAGCGCGATCGGGCTGTGGCTCAAGCCAAACCAGTCTGACCGGCCGCCGCGCACGGGTATATTTGGCCCCCAGCTTGTCCGATTCGTTGTGCTCGAGCTCCCGTCGTTGCCAGTCAGTAGTGATGCCGGTGTAGAAAGAGCCATCCGCACACTCGAGCATATACACGTACCAGGCCTCGCTGGCTTTTGCCGCTGTCATCGTCCTGAGCCTGCCAGGTAGGCGCACAATGGTCGAGTGCCGCGCAACTCAGAAACCCAGCAAGGCGGGCAATTCGGATAAATTCTGCACCAGCAGATCAGGCTCTGCCAGCCTGATGTCCTCACCATGATTGTAACCATATGGCACCGCGATACTGAGCATGCCAGCGCGCTGTGCAGCAGTGATATCATGTTTAGAATCACCCACCATCAGGCTGTTAGCAACGGGCACGTCCAGCCGTTCAGCAGCGTGCAACAGCGGCATGGGGTCCGGCTTCTTACGCGGAAGAGAATCACCGGATAGCACCAGGTGGAACAGCTGGCAGATATCCAGCTTCGCCAGTAGTGGCAGCGTGAATCGCTCGGCCTTGTTGGTCACGCAGCACAGCTTGAGTCCTGCACGCCTGAGCTGCCCAAGTGTTGTGTGTGCGCCGGGATACAAGGTAGAGCGCTCGCTCAAATGCTCACCATAGGCTTTGTCGAACAGCTGCAACGCTTGCCGAAATACAACGTCCTCGGGCTCCCCGGCTACCTCTCCAGTCAACAGACGCTTGACCAGACGATCGATACCGTTGCCGATGGCGTGTCTGACGGCGAGTTCACCACACGAAGGCAAACCCATCTGCCTGAGCATGATGTCGGCACTTGCGGCGATATCAGGCACCGAATCTACGAGCGTGCCATCCAGATCAAAGATCACGAGGCGTATGTCTTTCAAAGCCTGGCCAATCCCGGCAGGCACTGCAGATGCGCTCACCGGCCGCCCTTCAGCGGCGCGGCCAGCACCATCGTCCACCATGTTTCAAACTCGGAATCTTCATCGCTGAGGCAGGCAACGCCAATATCCACCACTTCCGGCCTCAACATATTCTCGAGATGAGAGGAACTGCTTTCCCATCCGGCCATCACCGCTTCGACACCGCGCTGCCCGGCAGCGACATTTTCAGCCACGACACCATAGGTATAGCCCTGTGCTTCGACTCGATCAGATACCTGACTGCCGTTGGGACCGGCATGTCCCATCTGGTTCTGCTGACTCATGTGCACGCTTTGCACTTCAGCAGCTGCAGTGAGTTTACTTGACGATGAGACGGTTCCGAGACCTCTATCCTGCCGGAGTCCATTCACCAGGCTGACAAGCTCTGCTGCACCCTTATCATCAAGGCAGACCTTGCTGACTGGTTCGCCGGCCCCAACAACGGCCGGCATGGCCAACAGACCCAAAAGGAGAGCGGAACGCTGCAATGATCGTAACGTAGACATAACGACAACTCTTGAAGGCAGATGATGTTAATCAAAGTAGTACGAGCACAGCCCGTACCACGGCTCGCACATCTCAGGCTGACAGATGTCTGCGCCACCACTACACTCTGCAGAAATAGCTAGCCATGGCCCGGAGAAACGATGCGCCCCACGCTTAAAGTACTGATTATCGAAGATGATGCCCTTCTGCTCAGCCAGATCACCGAAAATATCACCAAGACGATCGTGACCTTCGAGCGGCAGGATATCGACATCGTGGTACTTGAAGCTGAAAGCGTCAAGCTTGCGCTGGAAGCGGTCAGAAACGACGGTGATATTCAGGCGGTAGTCTTCAGCTGGGATGTCAGTACCAACTGGCGGGAAATCGATGTCGAACGCAATGGCAAGGTCGATAACAACGCAGTCGTCATCGATGCCATCAAGCACATTCGGCATGAACTGCCTGTCTATGTTCTCGGCGACGCCGAACGCGGACTCGAAATCGTCAACGATACCCGAGCCATGGAGTCGTTTTTCTATCGGAACGACATCATCTCCGATCCTGAATCAATACTCGGCTATATCATCAATGACTATGACGACCGCTGCGATACACCGTTCTGGACCGCCTACCGCAAGTATGTCGTAGAGGCGAATGATTCGTGGCACACGCCAGGTCACAGCGGGGGTGCCAGCTTTCGCAACTCGTCTTACATCAAGGATTTTTACGATTTCTTCGGGCGCAATGTCTTTGTCAGCGATCTGTCGGTATCGGTAGATTCTCTAGGCTCGCTCTCGGACAGTACCAATGCCATTCGCCGCGCCCAGGAGGCAGTCGCCTATACCTTCGATGTCCGAAAATCATATTTCGTCACTAACGGCTCCAGCACTTCGAACAAGATCGTGCTGCAGACCTTACTCAGACCGGGCGACAAGGCCATCGTGGATCGAAACTGTCACAAGTCGGTGCATTACGGCATCGTACAGTCGTACGCGATGCCCATTTACCTCGACAGCATTCTGAATCCGCAATTCGGTATTTTTGCGCCGCCTTCGCTGGAGAATATCAGTGCAGCCATCGAAGCCAATTCCGATGCCAAGCTGCTCATTCTTACCGGGTGTACCTATGATGGTCTGCTGATCGACCTGGCACAGGTGGTCAAGAAAGCCCACGCACACAATATCAAGGTCTTCATTGATGAAGCCTGGTTTGCCTATGCCTCCTTCCACCCGAGATTCAGGCATTATTCCGCCATCAATTCGGGTGCGGATTACATTACGCATTCCGCGCACAAGGTGGTCTCTGCGTTTTCGCAAGCGTCGTACATTCACATCAACGATCCGGAGTTCGACCAGGACTACTTCAAGGAGATCTACAACATCTATGTGAGTACTTCGCCGAAGTATCAGCTCATTGCCTCTCTGGACGTCTGCCGCAAGCAACTGGAAATGGAGGGTTACAAGATCCTAAACACCCTGCTGCGTAACGTCGAGGAGCTGAAACAGCAGGTGAGCCGTTTCAAGCGAATCCGCATACTCGGCCCTGAAGACTTTGCGAAGATGTTCAGCCATTTCGAATCGAACAACATGGGCCACGATCCATTGAAAATTCTCATCGACATTTCTGCGCTGGAGTATTCCAACCAGGAAATCCATCGCTACCTGATGGATGAAGTCGGCCTCGAAATCGAGAAGTTTACGCACTCCACGCTGCTGGTCTTACTGACGCTCGGTGGCATGCGTTCCAAGATGGTTCGCCTCTACAACGCCCTGAAAAAACTGGACGATGGCAAGGTCAGCCTGATTCGCAGTCGTTCCAAGCACCGCCTGCCTGATGGCATTCCACCGATCAATCTGGCCTGCCTGCCCTCCGAGGCCTTTTTCGGTCGCCGGGAATCCATTCCCCTGCAGGAAGCCGTAGGTCGAATTGCCTGCGCGCTGGTAACGCCCTACCCGCCCGGTATTCCCTTACTGGTGCCGGGGCAGAAAATCGAGGAAGCACATCTCAGTTATCTCAAGGCGCTGTCGACACAAAAACTGACGATTCAGGGTATGTTCGACGGTGATATCTACGTGCTCGCCAACCCGGTAGAACAGCCGGAAACACCGAAGCCGGAGGCATGACATGATTTCCGATCTACAACAGCAGGTGATCTATGTCACCGGAGGCGCCCAGGGCATCGGCAGAGGCATTGTCGAGCACCTGCTTCGGCTGGGACATCAGGTCGTGGCTGCGGACATCGATGAGGAGGCCGGTGAGGAACTACTCAGCGCGCTGTCAGCGCAGCGAGAGCGACTGAGGTTTGTGAAAACCGATATCGCTGATGAAGCCTCGGTGCAGGCCAGCCTGCTGGCCACCGTGGAAGCGTTTGGGCGCCTGGATGGCATCGTCAACAATGCCGCCATCGCCGACCCCTACAACGCTGCACTGGAAGAATTCACCTTTGATGCGTGGCGCAAGGTCCTGGACACCAACCTGCACGGCGCCTTTCTTGTGTCGAAATATGCGCTGCCCTACCTCCGACAACACGGCGGCAGCATCGTGAACATGGCCTCGACGCGAGCGCTGCAGTCAGAGCCAAACAGTGAAGCCTATGCCACCTGCAAGGGTGGGCTGCTCGCGCTGACCCATGCCATGGCCATCAGTCTGGGCCCCCAGGTGCGGGTAAATGCCGTCAGCCCTGGCTGGATCGACGTGAGTGGCTGGCAGAAGGCTAGTAAGCACGAGCAGGCGAAGCTCAGTCAGGCGGATCATGAGCAGCATCCTGTCGGACGGGTTGGCAAGCCGGGTGATGTAGCTGCCACTGTGGCCTTCCTGCTGTCGAACGAAGCAGGCTTTATCACCGGCCAGAACATTGTTGTCGATGGCGGGATGACCCGCAAGATGATCTACGAAGGCTGAATCATTACGACTGGGCCTGATAGGCCTCGATCAGATCGCGAAGCACCTGCGCCTCCACAGGTTTGACCAGGTGCTCGTCGAAGCCTGCATTGCGTGATAGTCGGCGATCCTCTTCCTGACCATACCCAGTCATCGCCACCAGTAGTATCCTGCTGAAGGCTGGCTGGCTGCGAAGCCGGGTCGCCACTTCGTAGCCGTCCATGAGGGGCAGGCCAATGTCGAGCAGGACAACCTGCGGCATGAAGCTGTCTGCCATTTCAAGCGCGGCTGTGCCGTCATGGGCTGTTCGCACTTCATGACCCCACATATCGAGCAGCATGGCAGTCACATGGGCGGCATCGGTATTGTCATCGACCACGAGGATTCGCATCGACTCTAGGGTCTCAGCTGGCTGCTTTTCGATCTCAGGTGCAGCTTCTCGCTCCCGCCTTCTATCCAATGGCAGTCGCACGACGAACTCGCTTCCCAGATCGCTGCCCTCGCTTTTTGCCGTTATACTACCGCCGTGAAGATCAATCAGATTCTTGACGAGTGCGAGACCAATGCCCAACCCGCCCTCCGAGCGATCCAGTGATTTGTCGCCTTGCGTGAAGAGATCGAAAATTCGTGGGAGCAACTCCTCTTCGATGCCCACGCCTTCATCTTTCACCCTAATTTCAGTCTCCGACTCTATCTGCGTGACAGACAGACGAATCTCTGTGTCGGCACTACTGTACTTTGACGCGTTATTCAAAAGATTACCGAAGGCCTGTTCGAGCCTGGTAGCGTCAGCGAACAGGAAAAGCTCTGCGCTGCTGAAATGGAGCATCAGGGTCTGCCGTTTTCGCTCGATGAGAGGCCGCACGCGCTCGACCGCGCGCTCGACCAGCTCATTCACCGTCACCCGCTCCCGATTCAGCCGGATTCGACCGCTGGAAATACGTGACACCTCAGTCAGGTCATCGACGAGGCGGGCAAGGTGTCGCACCTGGCGCTCGATCACGCCCCGAGCATCATGCTGTGTCTGAGACTCGTCGCCGAGGTGCCTGATCAGTTCGAGCGCATTGAAAACCGGCGCCAGTGGGTTACGCAATTCATGCGCCAGCATGGCGAGGAATTCATCCTTGTGTCGATCGGCATCAGCAAGCTCAGCTGACTGCTGCGTGATCTGCCGTTCCATCGCCTTACGCTCGGTGATATCCCGGACATTGCATTGCGCCATGCGACGATTTTCTTCTTCATACACATTACAGATGAATTCGACCTCCTGAACCCGGCCAAGCCTGGTTTCCAGGGGCAGATCATCGTAGCGAACGTAACCATCGATTCTGAGCGCTTCCATAGCCTCCTTGCTTTGTCGCTTGTCCTTGAAGAATCCGATCTCCCAGAGCTGTTTGCCATGAAACTGTTGCTGTGAGTAGCCAAGCAGCTCGGACATATAGGGATTGGCGTCGATAATGCTCATATTCTCAGCATCAAGGATCAGTATTCCGTCTTTGGCCGACTCAAACAGCCGTCGAAAGCGCTTTTCTGACTCGTTGAGCTGCCGCTCAGCCTGCTTTCTGGCAGTAATATCGGCTGCGGTACCATCAAAGCTCAAGGCTTTTCGACCATTGCCGGTATGGTCGAATAGCGATCGGCCCTTCGCATAGATCCAGCGCCAACTGCCATCCGGATGCTGGACCCGATACTCGATTTCATAGAGTTGAGGGTCCACTGGATTGAGTGCAGCATTCACTGCAGCTCGAACACGCTCACGATCGTCGGGATGCATGCGCTCAAGGCCACGCTCGAAGTCTACGAGTTCGAGATCGATCCCGAAGATCGCACGAGAACGCGCATCTGTACTCAGCTGCATTGACTCGGGATCCAAATGCCAGGCGCCGAGCTCGGCAGCATCCAGAGCCAGCTTGCGTTGATCCTCACTAGCCTGCAGCTTCTGTTCAGCCACCTTTCTCGAAGTGATATCAACCGCGACCCCTGGAAGCCGGATCGCCGTGCCTGAAGCATTTTTTTCCAGTCTTCCGCGCGCCACCACCCAGCGGATTTCGCCCGCAGCACCAACAAGACGATATTCCGCTTCAAACAGCCGATCCGCGGAAACTGCTTCGGCGAGGCTCATTTTCACCCGGTCACGATCATCGGGGTGAATTGCCCTTGTATAGGCTTCGACAGGGCCGCCAGCAGCTTCCCCTTGAGTCACCTGAAACATATTCGCCAGGTTGGCATCCGCCCAGACCCGGTTGGACAACAGGTCATACTCCCATGTGCCTATTTCAGCAGCACCCAGTGTCGAGTTCAGGCGCGAGCGGGCCATTTGCAACTTTTCTTCGGCCTGGCGACGCTCAGTAATGTCTTCGATCGCTAGCAGGATAAGTTCAGTGTGCTCGGGCGATGGCATGCGACGTGCGTTGAGTTGTAGTACCTTGACCCCGCGGCCGGGAAGGTACTGCTGAACCTCATAATCCTTGTACTCGAACAACAGTTGTTCTTCGAGCAGCATCTTCAGTTCAGGATTGTTCCACTCACCGTTACCCAGTTCGTAGATCAGGCGGCCTTCGATTTCAGCACGCTTCAGCTGAAAATTTTCGTAGAATGCCGCATTAGCCGACACGACGTGAAGGCTGTCGTCGAGTACCAGCAGGGATTCGCGCAAGGTACCGATGATGTTGGTAGCGTAGGCGAGCGCATCCTCTATCTTCTGTTTCTGGGCCCTGCGCTCGGAGATGTCGCGGAAAACGATGACCGCACCGGACACCCGGTTGTCCCGGTCACGAATCGGCGCTGCACTGTCATCGATTGGACGCTCGGTACCGTCCCGGGCGATTAGCAGGGTATTGCTGGCCAGGCCAACGACCTCACCTTTGCGCAGTGCGTCGAAAATAGGATTATCTACCTTGTTTCTGGTGTCTGCGTTGACCAGGGCGAGGATCTGATCCAGATGAAGCCCTCCGGCATCTTCGAAAGTCCAGCCGGACAGCGTCTCTGCTACCGCATTGACAAAGGTCACGCGGCCTTCGGAATCCACGGCAATTACCGCATCACCAATACTATCGAGGGTCGTTCTCAGCCAATAGGCAGTTTGCAGCAGGGCATCAGTCATCTCAGACCCAGCCATGTACTGCGCTTACATCAAGGCGCATTGATCATCCTTCCAGAGAGACGTCTGCTGCAGGCCGATCTTAGCTAATCACCGGTCATAAAACGGAACCGAGATGGCCTCTGAGCAATGAAGAATACGCTCATGGATTAAAAGCCGATCAGCAGGTGGTGAAGGCGCAGACGGCCGGTCGGACGACTTCCAGTAGACGCACGGGCGTGACAGAATGAGCCTTTGCGCCAACCGAGTCTGCTTTTGAATGACCCTTGCCGTCCTGTCAGTAAAAGACCATGAATAGCCGGGAAGCACTTATCCAGGCGCTCGATCTCACGCATCAGAGAATAGAGTCGCTGGTGAGTGAATTGTCCGATGAACAGCGAGCAGTGCCCTATCACTCCGGCATCAACCCGCCCGTGTGGGAGCTCGGTCATAGTGCCTTCTTCTATGAGTTTTTCCTGCTGATGGCTCTCGATGGCGTCAGCTCATTCGACCCAAGCATGGACGAGGTCTGGGATTCGTTTGAACTGGATCACGCGGACCGATGGTCCCCCAGTCTCTTCCCCCCCTATCTGGCCACGCTCGACTATGTGAGGCACGTGCAACGTCAGGTGATGACTCGATTGTTTGAGAAGCCGCTGACGTCGAATGATCACTATCTCTACCGTTATGCCATCTGCCATCAGAACATGCATATCGAGTCGATGATCTGGGCGAGACAGACCCTGGCTTTACCGACACCACCAGCGCCGCCAGAAGAGCCGAATTTATCGCACACTGACACCGGCGATACAGCCAATGCCGTGGGCGATACTGACATTCGGGGCGGCTACTTTCTGATCGGTCTGCCGGGCGATTCCAGTGAGTTCGCACGTCGGGACTTCGGTTTCGACTGCGAGCAACCTGGGTTCCGCGCAGTCATCAGCGATTTTTCAATCAGCAGGACTCTGGTGACCTGCGGAGACTTTCTCGCCTTCGTCGAAGATGGCGGTTATGACCGACCCGAGTTCTGGAGCCAGGGTGGAAGGGGCTGGTTGCGTAATGCCCAGAAGCGACCCATAGCAGCCGAATGGCACGCGCAGCAGGCCCGTTATATTCATCAGCAGGGCGATATACCGGCAGACGCGCCACCGCGGCATCCGCAATACTGGCGAAAGCGCGCCTCAAGAGACGGCTGGGAAGTGCGGCATTTCGATCAATGGCTGCCACTTGAACCCTCGCACCCGGTGCTTCACATCGCTTACTGGGAGGCCGAAGCATGGTGCGCATGGGCCGGTCGTCGGCTGCCAACCGAGCTGGAGTGGGAGGCCGCTGCGCTGGACAATCGCCCCGGCCAGGATTTTCAGCTACTGCCCTGGGAGCGCACGGGGGTCAGCGATGGCTCCCCGGAAGACTTCGCCAGTCTTGCGGACATGGATGCGCGTGCTCTGGGCCGACTGCCAGCCACTGCCCTGCCGGCTGGTGCCAGTCCCTCGGGCTGTCTTCAGATGATCGGTACATGCTGGGAATGGACCTCGTCACAGTTCCTGCCGTACGACGGCTTCAGAATGGATATGTATCCCTATATGTCAACGCTTCAGTTCGGCACCCACAAAACGACACGTGGCGGCTCTTGTGCTACATCGTCGTTACTCATCCGTGGTACCTATCGACAAGCCTACCTGCCTGACCGGTTCGATGTCTTCACCGGCTTCCGTAGCTGTGCACTCAACCCGAGCAGACAAACATGACCATTGGCATGACCCAGGCCACTTATGAAACTGATGAATTATTGGACCAGTACCTCGATTTTCATTACGGCCCCGACCATTTTGGTGTGGCCAATTATCCTGCCCGCTGTGCAGAACTCTGCGTCGAAGCGTTGTCTGAGCGCACAGACCTGAGATCTCTCGACGGTCCCATTCGCGTGCTTGAGCTGGGCTGCGCCTGCGGTCGCACGGCCTTCGAACTCGCCAGGCATTTCGAGCACGTCGAGGCGATCGATCTGTCTGCACGCTTCATCGAAGCGGCAAGGACGCTTCAGGAGACTGGACAGCACCGATACTCACTCACGACTCAGGGCGAATTGAGGGAAAACTATTCAGCAGACCTGGCGCGTTTGAAACTGGCAGATACAGCCGGTCGAGTGAAGTTTCAGGTGGGGGACGCCTGCGTAGCAAAATCAGGCCAACGGCATGATCTGATTTTCGCTGGCAACCTGCTCGATCGCCTGTCTGCACCAGCTGCCTTTCTCGACAGTATGCAAGAGCGACTGAACGACGACGGGCTGTTCGTCATCAGCAGTCCTTATACCCTGTTGGAAGCGTTCACCGAGCGGACGGACTGGATTGGTGGCTTCATCGACGCAGACGGTGAGCCACGAACGGTACTGGATGGCATGCACGCCATACTGGACGAACATTTCGAACGGCAGGATAATCCGGTCGACGTGCATTTCGTGATCAGGGAAACCGCCAGAAAGTTTCAGCACTCGGTGGCTGAAATGACCGTCTGGCGGCGACGCAGGCGCCCTGCTTAAGCTGCCTTGTCCAGGATACTCTGTATCTGCGCGTGGGCACTGTCCACGCTGTCGTCACCGGCAGCATTCAGGCGGTCTGCGGTGATGAAGGTGACGTCATTGATTCCGATGAAGCCCAGCACGAATCGCACGTAGGGGCTCAGGAAGTCCGCTTCGCTGCCAATGGCCACCCCGCCCGTCGCGACAGCGACATAAGCGCGCTTACCCTCCAGTAACCCGACAGGCCCTGTAGCTGTATAGCGAAAGGTGCGTCCCACTCTCGCAACCAGATCGATCCAGGCCTTGAAACTTGCTGGAACATTGAAATTGTACATCGGCAGACCGATGACGACGATGTCGGCAGCCTCGAGTTGATCGACCAGCGCTTCGGATACCGCAATGTTTGCCAGCTGTGTTTCAGTGCGGGCATCGGATGCTGTGTAATAAGCGCCAATCATCGCTTCAGTCACGAAGGGAAGGCCTTCGGCCAGATCCTGGTAAATGACTTGATCGCCATCCTTCTGCAAGCCGTCAAGCAAAGCGCTTGAGAGCTTTCGGCTGGTGGAATCCGTATTGCGGGCGCTGGCGTCGATGTGAAGAATTGTGGTCATGCTACTGTCCTGTTCCAATGGGCGGGCTAACTATGGACTTACTCTATCTTTTTCCGGGAGAATGATAATCCGCTCAATCGGAATATTATTAAGTCCATAACAGCTATAATCGCTCAAGTATTTATCAGCAGGAGAACGAAGTGGAGCGGCTTAGTCGGGTGGAATTCTTTCTCGAGATCGTTCGTCACAAAAGTTTCACTGGCGCAGCCAACGCACTGGGCACCAGTGGTTCGGCCTTGAGCAAACAGATGCAGAACCTGGAGGCTCAGCTCGGGGTCAAGCTGCTCAACCGAACCACCCGGCATGTTTCACTCACAGAAGCAGGGGCCATTTACTATGAACGGGCGCGGCAGGCACTCGAAGATCTTGCCGAAGCAGAGCGGCAAATACAGGATCTTGGTGCAGCGCCGCAGGGATCGCTGAAAATCAGCGCACCAATGTCTTTCGGTCGAAGGCATCTGGTCAAGCCTTTTGCTGCCTTTGCCGCCCGGTATCCAGAGGTGCACCTGCAGATCGATTTCGACGACCGCCATGTCGATCTCGTGTCCGAAGGCTACGATGTAGCCATACGCATCGCCTCTCTTGCTGACTCGACTCTGGTCGCCCGGCGTCTGGCCGACTGCCCTATCATGCTTTGTGCAAGTCCTTCGTATCTGCAACAACACGGCCGTCCGGAAACACCCGAGGACCTGGCCGGACACCGCCATATCATCTACAGCCGCCATGGCCTTCAGTCCGACTGGCTTTTCGAGCATAAGGATGGACGGCAGGGTAGCGTATATAGACACGCCCATATGCTGGCGAATTCGGCCGAAATGATGAGCACTGCAGTGGCGGAGGGCATCGGCATCGGCCTGTTACCGATATTTGCTGCTGCGCAACAGCTGAAGGCTGGCACGATGGAACAGATTCTAGCTGACTATAAAACCATACCAGACAGAGGTATCTATGCGATGTACCCGCAGAATCGATACCTGTCTGCAAAGGTTCGTTTGTTGATCGATGAACTGCTGACAGTTGGACAGACCTTACCCTGGTAGGCTTGGCGGACTCAGCCAGTGCACGCTTCTGCTAGCGTGACCCTGTTCCGCCCGCTATGTTTGGATTTGTACAGCGCTGTGTCGGCCGACTTGAGCAACGACTCCACGCCCGCCTCCGTACCTGGTACCAAGGCAGCGAGACCAATACTGATCGAGACGTCGACCAGCTCACCATCGACTGAAAACCCGAGTTCTTCCGTAGCCAGTCTTATACGCTCCGCAATGTAGAAGGCGCCTTCGAGGCTGGTTGTCGGCAGCAGTACGCAGAACTCCTCACCACCATAGCGCGCAGCAACATCGGAAGGACGTTGCAACTGAGCCCGTATTGCCTCCGCCACGGCCTTGAGGCACTGGTCACCCACCAGGTGACCGTAGTCGTCATTGAAGCGTTTGAAGTTGTCGATATCCAGCACCATGACGGCCAGCATGATCTTGTCCCGAAAAGCTCTGGCATATTCAAGTTCCAGCCGTTGCTCAAAGAAGCGCCGATTGTGCAGTCCCGTCAGACCATCGGTGAAGCTCATCTTCTCGAGCTTAAGATTAGCCTTCTCCAGCTGCTCGGTGCGCTGGCGCACCCGCTCTTCAAGCGTATCGTTTGCTCTGAGCTGAACTTCGAGCGCATGAGCCTGAGCCTGCTGGACCTGCCGCTGTGAACGCTCTCGCTGACGAACTTCGATATTGATCCGCTCGGCAATGGCCATGGACAGTAGAAGCGCCTCGACTGCTGAACCCATTTGCCAGCCGTACTCTGTGAACAGATTTACCGGCAGAATGCCCCAGGCCTTGAGGCTGAAGGCAAAACCACCAATGATCACGAAGGCCCATGCCAGCAGGAAGTACCGTGCGGCGCTATTGCCATTGCGGTAACTGTTCCAACCCGCAAGGCACAGCAATACGCCCGTGATTGAAGCCACCGGGTTGGCAATCCGAATAGAGATATAGTAATCGAGGAAAATACTGGCGATCGCGGTCACCACCGCCAAGCACTGAAGTGCGACGATCCAGCGATCAAGACGGGGCTGCTCCTGCCGGGTATTCAGCAGAAGGCGGCTGAACTGCATGATGATGGCCATCGACAGCGCAGCCACCAGAGAGAGCGCCTCGCGGAACCACCATGGATGTTCAAGACCGAAATAGTCATAGGTCAGACCGTCGTACATGGCGAAGAACAGGCCATGATGCACGACTATGGTCAGGATATAGAACACGTATACCTTGTCGCGTACAGTGACCAGTAGAAAGATACTGAACACCGTCATGGCGAAAATCAGCCCCTGATAGAACGTCAACCATGCGTAGCTGACACGCTGAGACTCATTCAGTGCCGCTTCGTCGAACAGTTGCAAGGGCATGTAGAAGGTGTCGGCGCTGTCGGCGTAGAGGTAGAAAGTCTGCGACTGTTCTGCAGGCAGCGTTATGGGGAGGACGAAATGCCGGGACTGGTATGGTCGATCTGCGGGCAATACCAGCCTGCCCGAGCGTTGCAGGTCATAGCCACCCTGTTCCAAGGGTTGATAGAGCCTGATGGTGTCAACGAAGGGCGTCTGATAGTCGAGAAAGACCGTCTGGGCTTCGGTCGTCACATTACGGAGCTGAAAGCGAACCCAGTAACCGGCCGAGGTATAGCCGGGATTGATGACTTCAGCCTCGCTTCGAATGAAGTCCTCGCTCCGCTCCAGCACTTCTGGCAGGGTCAGCTCGCGCTGTGGATCTTTCAGATACTCCAGGTGTTTTCCGAGAGCCGCACTGTTGAATTGCTCGTCGACCCGTATTTCATCCAGCGCAAGACAGTCTGTCGCCGGCATTACAAATACCAGGAGCATGCAACGAAGCCAGCCCAACAGCTGGTTCCGATCTTGTTTATCACCGGTCGAAAGCACTATGTCGTCTATCGTTTCAGGTGGTGGCACTGCAGTGGGCAGGCCGTCGATGATGTTCTGTCAGGGGTAGTGAACTCCACGCTCGCTGTTTTGGTGCAGGTGCACCTATAGAGGCAAGTATAGGAGGCTGTGGGTGGCAGACCATTGTGGAAGCGCATGATCTTGTAAAGAAATGAACGGCTGGCCGAAAGACCTAAAACAGAACGCGTGCTGCCGCCCATTCACCGATAGCAGTTTACAGTGAGAAGGTGGAAGGCGATGTCAGGCTGGATCTCAGACTGTCAGCAAGCGCCGGTTTCAAAGCGATTTCGACCGTTCGACTTGGCCATATACAGTCGTGCATCTGCCAGTGTCAGAAGCTCTGCCTGGCCGTCCCGCTTTGACGGCACGCCAGCGGCAATGCCAATACTGACTGTCATGTTCACGGCCCCCGCCTCCGCGGGTACAACAGTTGCGTAAACAAAACGTCTCCTATGCTGCGGGATGACCGCTTCCGCAGTTCGGTTCGGCATCGCAGCTCAGGCGCATGCCAGCGTCCTCTGGTTGCAGGGTACTGTGGGTAATAGCGAAGCGATCTCGCAATACACTGCGTAACTGCGGCAGGATGTCCACCCAGGACTGCATCGAACTCAATTCGATATGCGCCGCCAGCGCGTGACTACTCGTCGTCAGACTCCAGATATGCATATCGTGGACTGCCTGAACGCCTGGTGTTTGCGTCAGCGCTTCGCTGACCTCACTGACATTGATACCGGCCGGCACCCCCTCCATCAACACGTGTGCAATTTCACGCAGCAGGCGCAGGGCAGAGATCAGAATCAACAGACTGACGCCCAATGACAGTATTGGGTCGACAATATACGGACCGCCAAAATAGATCGCTGCACCGGCAGCAAGCGCAGCGACCGAGCCCAGCAGGTCGCCCATGACGTGCAGAAGCGCTCCACGAACATTGATATTCTGCTCGCCTCGCATGAGCACCCAGGCCACTACGACATTGACCAGAAGCCCCAGCCCACCAATGACCATCACGACAAGGCCGTTGACCTCGGGGGTCTCACTCAACCTGAGAACCGCCTCATAGGTGATGAAGGCGACGACAAGAAACATGAAGATAACGTTGAATAGCGCGCCCAGCACTTCGGCCCGCTGCAATCCAAAAGAGTGCCGCCGAGAAGCAGGCTTGCTGGCCAGCCAGGCGGCAAAGGCCCCCACGCCAAGCGACAGGGAATCCGTGAACATATGACCCGCATCGGACAACAGCGCGAGCGAATCCGCCATGAGCCCCCCCAGCACTTCGACGACGGCAAAACTGATGGTGAAGATCAGGGCAAACAGCAGAGTCTTCCCACTCCCATGGCTGTGACTATGACTGTGGTTGTGACCATGGCTGTGGTCAGTGTGATGGTGGTGTTTGTGGGCAGCCATGCAGGACCTTCCTCTTCCTACTTATTCAACGAAAACGCTTGGGCGATGTCAGTATAGTAGGAGAGCGCTTGCGGCGCTTCAGGGTTTGTCCTAGCATCACGGTATCCCCTAAATATCCATCAACAGTTTCGCTATCGAAGCGACGCTGTTTTCGAGGTTTTTGCCATGGTTAGCATGCCACCCATCAAGCTATCGACTGTCGACTACAGGCGTCTCAGTGCCTTGCTGGACAAGTTACCCTTCAGCCCGGAAGCTGATTTGCTGGCTGAAGAAATCGAACGTGCCGAACATCGGATGCCTGAAGACATGCCGGCTGACGTGGCCACCATGCGCTCGCGGGTGACCTTCACTATTCTTTCTACGCAGAAAACGTTCACCTATACACTGGTCTATCCTGAAGAACTAACTGGTTACGACAGTCCTCTCTCTGTACTTACGCCGGTTGGTAGCGCACTGCTTGGGCTATCCACGGGTCAGACAATGGAATGGCCGCTTGGATCTGATCGTTCGACAAGGGTTCGGATCGACAACATCTGCTACCAACCCGAAATGGCCGGCGATTTTCACCTTTAGCGCTAGTCATTGGCGCGGCAGCTTCTTGTGAAGCGCCGCGCACAGTGCGGCAGCGACGTATTCCTCGTAAGCATCGGCAGGGTCGAATGCACCCTTGTAAATGATGTCGACTGTTTCAATAAGCGCAGCGATCCTGGCCAGTGAGGCATCGTCTGTGGTCTCAAGCGCTTCAACCTCCAGTGCAGTGCTCAGCAGAAAGTCCCAAAATTGTTTATTCCTCACGAATACGCTCCTGTAGCAGGCATCTCGTTCGCTTGAGTGGCTGCAAATATCATTTGAACAGCTCAGCCGCGAACGGAAGACAGAGCGCCGTAAAAATACCGGTCAGCCCCATGCCTAGCGACGAAAACGCGCCGGCCAGGGGACTGATAGTGAAGGCATGCACGGTCCCGATGGCGTGACCATTGACGCCAAGCACGAAGCCGATGATGCGATCATCAGTGACGCCCAATAAAGGCGCGAGCAGACTGACGAATAGCGTAGCCACCACTCCGGTCACCAACAGCCCGCCCATCATCAACGAAAGCGAGCCGCCGATGTGTTCGGTAATACCCATCGCAATGGGAGCAGTGACTGACTTCGGCGCCAGGGAAAGCAGCACCTCCGGTGTGCCGCCCATCCACCAGGCCAGCGCCACGGCGTAAATACAGGCAAGCGTTGCGGCCAGTGGCACTGTCGCCAGAATAGGCAGCCATAAGGCACGGATATGATGAATCTGTTGGTAAAGTGGTACGCCGAGAGCCACGGTGGCTGGGCCTAGGAGAATGGACACCCATTCGGCACCGCGTCGATAATCAACAAAATCAATCGCCAGTATAGCCAGCACGGCAGCCGTCAGCATCGCGGAGATGAGGACTGGCGGGCACCAGATTGGATGTTTCAACCGGCGGAAGATCCATGTACCTGCCAGGAAGGCGGCTATCGTCAGTGCAATAGCCAGTATCGAAGACTGACCCAGATGCGCCAGAAGGTCATCCAGCCAGCGCGGCAGCTCAGTCATGGTCGCTTGGCCGGGATTTATCGCGAGTGAGGACCATCATGATCAGAAAGGTGCTGAGGACACTGAGTAGAGTCCCCAGCACGAGGGCGACGCCAAAGGTCAGCCATTGTCCGGCAAAGCGATCGGCGAGAAAGAACACACCGACCACACCAGGCAGGATCAGAATAATCAGTATCGAGATGAGATGCTGACTCGCTATCGCAATGTCCTCACTGACCTTGCCCCTTGCGAGTAGATACACGGTCAGCAGCAACATGCCCAGCACACCACCGCTCACCGGCCAGCCGAAGCTGTAGCGGACAGACTCCCCGACAATCAGGAACAGACACAGGGCAAAGAACCCTTGGATCAACAGCATCGCTTATAGATGAATCAGGTGAATGATGCGACGGTAGTTCAACGCATGGTCTTGAGTGATGTCGCCCATTTTGCCAGTTCATCGAGCATGGCAGTGGCCGAGCTATCGAGGTGATCGTCGGCCTGGAAGACTTTGGACTCATTGATCCGCTTGCCAGCCATCTGAATCATGACGCCTTCGACCATAGGCATCATCTTCACGGTCGTCACCAGTTGCTTCGCGGCCTGGGCCGAACGCAGGCCGCCGGAGACGCCGCCGTAGCTGACGAAACAGCAGGGCTTGTAATTCCATTCCCGGTAAAGATAGTTGATCGCATTCACGAAGGAGGGCGGCGGAAAATAGTTGTACTCAGGCAGCACGAAAACATAGGCATCTGCTTCGGAAACGCTTGCGGACCACTTTTTGGTGTGGTCATGCGTGTACTGCTGCAGCATGGGATGAGCAGGTTCGTCAAAAACCGGTAACTCGAATGCTGCCAGATCGACAAGGCTGCAATCAAAGCCGCCATGTTTGCTCGAAAACTCATGAAACCACTGGGCGATGGAAAGACCGATGCGCCCAGGCCGGGTGCTACAGGCAATTGTTTGGAGTTTCATAATCGTAGGTCCGCTTCTGATGTGAAGAGAATACGAAAGGGTAACTGAAGCGGACCCGACGCGCGAGTCAGCGCACGAATATCAGGCGGCCCGGGCGGCGTCAACGAGGGCATCACAAGCCTTGAGGGGATCTTCTGTCCGCCGAAAGCTCTCTATCCACTGTCCGTAATAACGCATGTCCGGGATATCCGTAGGATGGAAGCCCGGTTTGAAATAAGCCAGAATCTTCGGTAGCAGGGCCGAAAACACGCCATTGACGCCATACATCCAGCCGAGGTTGGCCAGAAGCATGCGCTTTCGCGCCCACCAGCCAAACCCATCCGCCTTCAGCAGCGCCTCGCAGTAGCCGAGCATCATCCGCACAGTCAGCAGCGTGCTGTAGGCCATGGCCGCAGTGCGCCTGGCGTACCCTACCCCGGCCACCTTCTGCATCACGTCGAAAGCGACTGACTTATGCTCCATCTCTTCGATGGCATGCCAGGCGAACAGGGACTTGACCCGATGATCAGCACCCGCCAGCACTGAGGCATCGGTGAAGAACGCATCAGCCATCAAGGCTGTAAAATGCTCGAAACCCGCCGTCATGGCAAGATTGAAGGCCGGAGAAAACCGTTCGAGATGCCGCTCGAGCTGCTTCTTGTGAAAGGCGATCACTTGCGAGACCGGCATACCCTGCTGCGCCAGTAAGGTGTTGAACTTGGTGTGGGCGAGACCGTGCTGCCCCTCCTGGCGGATAAAATCCTTCACCTGCTGTTCGAGCGTCGGATCTGATATTCCGGCTCGAAAAGCTCTGACGCAGGTAATGAAGTAGCGCTCGCCTTCCGGAAACGACATTTGCATGCCATCGAGAAGACGCGTCTTGAAAGGGTCGTTGCGAAACCAGTACTTCGGGATAGTCTCGTCCAGTTGAAAATCCATGTGCTCTCGTGGCTGGATTTTTGAAGCCGTAGCAGTCTGGCTGATCATGAGGACTTCCTTATTGTTTTTGTTTTTAGTGAACTGTTGGCGTCTGATAACTCAGGCTTTCGGCCCCTTCAGGATGTCATAGTGCTCAGGATCCATCAGCGCTTTCAATTCACCATGAAGCAGCCGGTTCCTTTTTTCCAGGGGCAGGCTCCAGGAGGTCAGCCAAAGCTTGAAAGAGTTATGACCACAGACAATGCGCTGTTTGCCAGAGCGGATTCCGCGAATCACCTGGCGGACGACGTCGGCAGGGTCCGTCTTCAGATACTTCGCAGTAAACTCTTCACCGCCTTCGACGCCCTTGGCGATATTGGTTCTGACACCGCCCGGATGCACCAGGTGCACAGATATCGCTGACGTCTGTAGCTCGACCATGAGTGATTCGGTAAAGCCGCGGACTGCGAATTTGGCGGCACAGTAGTCCGAGGTATTAGGCGTGCCGACGAGACCGAATACACTGGAGACGTTCACCACGGCGCCTTCGCCGTTGCGGAGCAGTTGCGGCAGAAACGCCCGGGTGCCATAGACCACACCGAAAAAGTTGATCTGCATGGTTCGCTCATAGTCGTCATCGCTATTGAGCCAGACTGGCTTGCCGCCACCACCAACTCCAGCATTGTTGATGATGATATGCGCATCTCCCAGTTCAGCCTTTACCTCGTCAGCAAAACTGTTCATGGTGGCCTTGTCGCCTACATCAAAGACCTTACTCACCACTGCCGGGGCAGCGCCCTCCACCAGACCCACCGTCTCCGCAAGTCCATCAGCATCGTAGTCGTTCAGCGCCAACCTGGCCCCCAACCTGGCGAACTCGACTGCATAGGCGCGCCCCATACCTGAACCGGCCCCGGTAATCACGACAACACGATTTTTGAAATCCTTCATGCTGCTTTATCTCCTGAATCTGCGACTGGTGTCTTATGGGCCTTCACGCTGTCAAACCGAAGATGGGGGTCGGCGATCTGCCCCTTCCGGAGCACTGTCTTATCGTGTTTGTAGTCCATCGACATTACCCAGGGCCAGCCCTCACCCTGCCTCGGCAGACTGTCAATCGATCGCTTGACATAACCGGCGCCAAAATCCAGCAATGGTCGCGTCTTCATGTCCTTTGAAGGTAACTCTGGTGTACAGGTACTGAAGCCATGGTCATCCATATGGGCCAGCAAGCGGCAGAAATGCTCGCACAGTAGCCCGATCTTCAATGTCCAGGACGAATTCGTGTAGCCCACCGCGAAAGCGAGATTCGGCACTCCATCGAGCATCATGCCCTTGAACGCGACTTTCTCCGAGTAGTCGACGGGCTGACCATCGACAGTCAACTTGATGCCGCCGAAGACCAGCAGGTTCAGGCCGGTAGCCGTCACGATAATGTCTGCCTCCAGCTCCCGCCCGGATTTGAGCGTTACCCCTTTGTCAGTGAACGCTTCGATATGATCTGTCACCACCGAAGCTTTGCCCTTCGATATGGCTCTGAACAAATCGCCGTCGGGTACAGCACACAGTCGCTGATCCCACGGGTTGTAGGGGGGATTGAAATGCTCATCCACCGGATAGCCTTCCGGCAGGGCTTTTCGGTTGAAGTGGCGAATAAACCGTCGGGCCATCTTCGGATACTTCTGACAGAAGCGCCAGACGGCACTGGATATCGCAATATTCTTGCGCCGCGTCAGTGCGAAAGCCCAGCGCTCAGGCAGGAGCCTGCGCAAACCATTGGCAACAGCGTCTTTTGACGGCAGGCTCATAACGTAAGTGGGCGTCCGCTGCAACATGGTCACATGCGCAGCCTGCCTGGCCAAGGCTGGCACCAGCGTCACGGCAGTCGCGCCGCTGCCAATCACCAGGACACGTTTACCGGCATAGTCCAGATCTTCTGGCCAGTGCTGTGGATGAATCACCTGTCCTCTGAAATCTTCCCTGCCCTTGAACTTCGGGGTGAAGCCTTCGTCATAACGGTAATAACCAGCGGCGGCAAATATCCAGTTGCAGGTCATGCTGGTGCGCTCGCCAGTGTCGGCCCGCTCTACTTCGACTGTCCAGCGCGCGTCTGCACTGCTCCAGGCGGCGCTGCAGACTTTGTGCTGATAGCGGATCTTGCTATCGATACCATGCTCTGCAGCGGTCTTGCGGAGATAGGCAAGAATTCGGTCTGCGCCTGCAATGGCCTCTGAATCCACCCAGGGCTTGAACTCATAGCCAAAGGTATGCAAATCGGAATCCGATCGAATGCCCGGATAACGAAACAGGTCCCAGGTGCCGCCAGAGGCTTCACGTGCTTCCAGAATGGTATATGACTTTTCGGGCTGGTCACGCTGCAGGTAATACGCAGCACCGATGCCTGAAATGCCTGCACCGACAATGATGACATCTGTATGCGCTGTGGCTGCTTGTTGTTGTAGTGGCACTGCGGCTCCTTGAACAATGGTTGATCATGTAGAAGCTATTGTGTGCACAATAAATGGACTGAACAAGGTACTAACTGCATCAATTTTCAATCTACAAGGTGCAAAGCGCCCTTTTTCACCGAAGCATTCAGACGTTAGACTATGGACATATCGATATGCTAACTCTCCGACCCTATGCCTTGAGGACACTGTCATGCCGCAAACTCCAGCTTCGGCAAAATGGGCGCCCCCTTCCCCGGCTGTATGCGAGTTATTCCGTCGGGGAGCAGAAATCGCGCTGAGTGCGCCGCCGGAGTGGCTGGAGGAAATTGATCAGGCAAGCCTGTCGACCGACAACCTGCAACTGATGGCCGATGACCCTGTCATCATGGCAGCCACCAGACGCGCCAACCGGTCAAATCTGATTCACTGGGCGATCGCCAACATCGAGAAGCCTGGCGCTCCGGTTGCGCCAAATCTGCCGTCTGACATGATGAGCACCGCCCGCGAACTGGTGCGACGGGATGCCACCAATCTCATGTTCACCGCCGCGCGAGCAGCCCAGGACGCCGCCTGGCAACGATGGATGGCTATAGCATTTCAGCTGACTTCAGATCCGGACGAGCTTCGGGAGCTACTGTCTGTGTCGGCCCGCTCGATCGCCAGCTTCATTGATGCCTGCATGCGGGAAATGGCCAGCTTCATGAAGACCGAACATGAGCAATTGGTACGTGGCACCCATGTCGACCGCCGCGAATTGGTCACCGCCATTCTCGAGGGTGCATCGGTCAGCAGTCAGCAGGCCAGCCACCGTCTTGGCTATTCTCTCAATCACGCTCACCATGCCGCAGTGGTCTGGAGCGAGCAGGCGGAAACCGAAATAGGCTTGCTTGATGAGGCGGCCCATACGCTGGCTCGTTGCGCGGGTACGGAGCAGATGCTGACAGTACTCGCAAATACAGCGACTTTATGGGTCTGGACTACCGGCGACAAAGGACTGGACGTTCAGGCGCTCAAGACTGCCATGAGAAAACTGGCTGACCTTCGAATGACGACTGCATCTGCCGGACGGGGTATCGAAGGCTTCAGACGCGCGCATCTGGACGCCCTCGCCACGCAGAGTGTGCTGGGCAGACTGAACTCCAGTGCACAGCTCGCCAGCTTCGACGAAGTCCGGCTCGTTTCATTGATGTCGCGTGACCCCGAAGCGACACAGCAGTTCATCAAACACACGCTGGGCGACCTTGCGAGCGCTCAGCCTGCGCTCAGACGCTCGCTTCGCACCTATCTGACCGTAGGCTGCAACGCAACGCTGGCCGCAGAACGTCTCCACACCCACCGCAATACCCTGTTACGCCGGCTCGCGCGCGCAGAAGACCTTCTGCCACGTCCCATGGCGCAGAACCAGATTCATATCGCTGCCGCGCTTGAAGCACTGAGCTGGACAGCGGATGATTAGCTATCAGACCACTTCAGCCAGATCGCCCTTGTCTTCGAGCCAGGTCTTGCGATCTCCAGCACGCTTCTTGGCCAGCAGCATGTCCATCAGCTCCATCGCTTCGCTGGGCTCGTCAATGGTCATCTGGACCAGTCGGCGGGTATCCGGTGCCATGGTGGTTTCACGCAGCTGTAAGGGGTTCATTTCACCGAGCCCCTTGAAACGCGTCACTTGTGGCGTGCCACGCTTCTTTTCCGCTTCGAGTCGGTCAAGTACACCCTTTTTTTCATACTCGTCAAGGGCGTAGAAAGTCTCCTTGCCCAGATCGATACGATACAGCGGCGGCATGGCGATATAGACATGACCAGCAGCTACAAGCGGGCGGAAATGCTGGAAGAAGAGTGCGCACAATAGCGTGGCAATGTGCGCACCATCGCTGTCGGCATCAGCCAGAATACAGACTTTGCCGTAGCGCAGACCAGTCAGGTCGTCGGAGCCAGGGTCCACACCCAGCGCCACGGCGATATCATGTACTTCCTGCGAAGCCAATATCATCCCGGACTCGACTTCCCAGGTATTCAGAATCTTTCCGCGCAGGGGCATGATGGCCTGAAACTCACGGTTTCTCGCCTGCTTGGCAGAGCCGCCCGCAGAGTCACCTTCCACGAGAAACAGTTCACTCAGGGCGATATCGCTGCCGCTACAGTCTGCCAGCTTGCCGGGCAAGGCCGGGCCGCTGGTAATCTTCTTGCGGGCCACCTGCTTCGAGGCTTTGAGGCGACGCTGAGCCTGCTCGATAACCATTTGCGCCAGCGCTTCACCTTCACTCACATGCTGATTCAGCCAGAGCGTGAACGCATCCTTGACCACACCAGCGACGAAGGTTGCGCATTCACGCGACGACAGCCGCTCCTTGGTCTGACCGGAAAACTGGGGATCGGCCAGTTTGACTGACAGCACATAGCAGCAACGGTCCCAGATATCGTCGGGTGCCAGGCGCACGCCACGCGGCAGCAGATTACGGAATTCGCAGAAATTGCGCAGCGCTTCGAGCAGGCCGGTTCGCAGACCATTGACGTGGGTGCCGCCCTGAATGGTCGGGATCAGGTTGACGTAGCTTTCGGCGATGGTTTCAGCCCGCTCCGGCGTCCATTGAACGGCCCAGTCCACGGCTTCCTGGCCGCCAGCCATGGACCCAACGAAAGGCTCCTGTGGAACGGTGACCGTGTCTTCGGTAGAGGATTTGAGATAGTCAGTCAGACCATCTTCGTAGTGCCACTCGATGGTTTCATTGTCGATTTCATTCTTGAACGTAATGCGAAGCCCGGAGCACAACACTGCCTTGGCGCGCAGGTTGTGCTTGAGCCGACTGACAGAGAACTTCGGTGAGTCGAAGTACTGCGGGTCCGGCACGAAGTTGATCGAAGTGCCGGTATTGCGCTTGCCAACGGTATCGACAATATTCAGGTCTTCTACCTTCTCGCCCCCGGCAAAGCGCATCTGGTAGACATTGCCATCACGCTTGATCTGCACTGTGAGCTTGAGTGACAGTGCGTTGACGACAGAAACACCAACACCGTGCAGGCCACCGGAAAACTGATAATTCTTGTTGGAGAACTTGCCACCAGCGTGCAACTTGGTGAGGATCAGCTCAACGCCTGGCAGTCCTTGATCCTTGTGGATATCAACTGGCATGCCTCGGCCATCATCGCTTACGGTCAGCGTGTGGTCCGCATGCAGCGTGACACTGATATGCTTGGCGTGCCCAGCGAGCGCCTCATCGACACTATTGTCGATCACTTCCTGAGCCAGGTGGTTGGGCCGCTGGGTGTCCGTATACATGCCCGGCCTGCGCCGCACCGGATCTAGACCGGTCAGGACCTCTATCGAATCTGCATTATAGTCGCTGGTAGAACTGGAGCCACTGCTCGCCAAGTCTGTTTCTCCGTTAAATCAATTAGTGGATGAGGCGCCCGCAGTCACCTTCAGATCGTCCTCGAGCGCCGGATATGTTTGTACCACAACACAGGGCTGAGTCACCACTGCAGCCGACATCGTACCGGGCGCCGGATCGCGAATGGTCACTGGCACCTGAAGGAGATCATCAGCGCGCGCAGCATTGCCAGCCAGCTCGATACCGCCTCCGGAACGACTCTGGGGCGCTGCGATTACGGCTATTAACGAATGCTTGTCGAAATCGACTTCAGGGGCTGGTGGCGCTTCGAACTGCGAAGAATGTACCGACTTCCAGAATAGCTGCCATTTGGCGGCATCGCGAACCACTATGACACGCTCGACCGCAGCGGCGTTCAGATTCTGCTCAGGTTCGAGTGCCTTGACGGCTGCCGGGAGCAGGTTGCACTGGCTGCTCAGCCAGAGTGTATTGAGCGCGACCTGGCCGGGTATCGGGGACTCGGTCTCACCATCCGAGGATGCGCAGGCGCTGGTGATGAAAACGAAAGAAGCCGCAAGTGCGGCTTTGGAAATGATTTTGAACTGTGACATGGTGCCTCATCATCGGCCGGCATCCATTGCCGGCTCATCCAGATTAATTGGTAGGCACTATCCTCCGAAGACCTGTCTGTCGCTGGCCAGAGGATTCTGGTCCTGACTACGAGGTGTACCCGGAAGACGCTTGATGCCCTTGCCCGAAAGAATACTCGATAACAGCGAGTCTGACGATGAGCCTTCTGCCGCAATGTCATCTTCGAAGCCTGTCTGGAAGTCGATATCGTTGCGATCAGTAGCCAGCCTGATGATGTCCGGAAGATTTCGCAAGGGGAAGGCTGCACAGGCTTCACCGGTGTCACAGATAAAGCCATCGTTGTCCATATCCGAACCGGCATAGACCTGGTAATTGCCGGCAGGAATCTCACTGAAGGCGAAATCGTAGAAGCCGTTTGAGACATTAGCAATGAACTGGTAATCCTCGCCTGTGTCGACCTCCACCAGCAACACGTAGTGGGCGCCGGCATCTGAAGCGATATTGGTATTCGGAATATCAAGCGCTACCGGAATAGTGAGCGTGCGCGCAACTGGCATGCCACCAACGATCGACGACGTATATATCACTTTGACAGCGCCAGGGTATGAGACGCCCTCAGCTAGCCCGTTGACATTGGCGTTGGCGATTATACGGTAATTCGCATCATCAATTTTTTCGTAGGTAAGCCAGCCCTGATCGCCTACGGTGGTAGCTGCGACGTTTGTGACCACCACACCTGTTTCCGGAACGCTCAGTATCAGATCCACTGAGCCAGATACCGTAAACTGAATGTTAGTGACGTTAGCGTTGATCACCGGCGTCGGCACCGGGTTTGGACCTGCTTGAGCAACGACCGTCAACGCTTTGGTCGCATCGATGATGCCATCACCATAGACGTCGTCGCGCTGAGGATCACCAAGATCTCGGGTAAAATCTCCAGAGGCTATGTAACCTCGAACAGCGTCCGGAGTGAGCACTGGCAGTGCATCGACCGTCTTGCGATATGACTGCAGAAGCGCAATGACGCCAGCCACGTGTGGCGCTGCCATCGACGTACCCTGCATGAAGCCATAGCTTGCCACGACTGAACTGCCGCTATCATTGGCCCAGGTGCTCAACACGCCATCACCGTAGGTGTCGGTATTGAGGTCCTGTTGAATATTGCCTCCCGGCGCCACAAGACTGATCGTAGATCCAAAGTTGGAATATGGTGCCTTGACGAGATCCAGCCCTACCGCGCCAACCGAAATGACTTCCGGAAATGCTGCTGGATAGAACGGCGCCGACGTGCTGTCGTTGCCAGCCGCTGCCACGACGACCACACCAGCGTCATTGGCTGCCTTCACGGCATTGCTGAGTGTGACCGAATTGCCTGGGCTACCAAGGCTGAGGTTGATGACGTCTACCTTGGTGGCTGTGCCACCGCACTCAGGGACGTTTTCAAGACCTGCAGCAAAACGGATGGCGCGAGCGATATCGAAGTCGCTGCCCTCACCATTCTTGCCCAGCACTCGAAGAGGCATCACTTTCGAGCTGAACGCAACGCCAATACCGCCAACGGTGTTATCGGCTGCGACGATGGTGCCTGCCACATGCGTACCATGGAAGCTGCTCTGTCCAATCAGGCTGTCGCCTGGATCCTCTGGATTGCCATCCACACCATCACCATCGAGGGAGGTGTTCAGATTGCTCACAAAGTCACAGCCTGCAGTGGTTTGACCAAGGAGGTCCGGATGATTCGAATAGATGCCTGTATCCAGAACGGCCACAACGCTGCCTTCACCACTCGTCAGTTCCCAGGCTGGCGTCAGGTTGACCGCATCGTTATGCCACTGATATCGGCGTAGCGGATTGGTACCTGCCGGGGCCGCACTGGCGTGGCGAATGTAGTTAGGCTCGGCCAGCAGAACACCAGGCTGCTTTCGCAGCTCGGCGATTCGTGCGAGTGTTTCCGCGCGGGCTGCCTCACGCCCGTTTGGGGCCGAAGAAGCCGAAGCTGTAGACATGCCACCAGACATGTCGAAAGTGAACTTGTGAGTATCCGAGCCTTCTGTCAGTGCCTCCACATCCACGATATTCTGCGAGGACATCAGCTCCGCGATCGATGCCGCCCCGTTCTCCTCACTGGCGGACGCCGTGGCATAAGCCCCGGAATCGTTGCCCTTCATGACCACAATCGCTTCGCCAGCTACGAAGCGGGCTCCGGCGGGTACGTTCAAATCGACGGCAGCGGTATTGTCAAGGCTCGCCAAAGCACCAAACTCTCCAACGATGAGCGTGTAATTAGAAGGTCCTTTGGTTTCGTCAATCTGAATGAGGTACTCACCAGAGTCAATGATCTGAACGGTTTGCGGATCATCAGACACCATGGGATTGTTGATATTTTCCGGGTCCATGGTGGGATCGTCTTTATTCACCTTTTTGACCGTCAACCGCTGAGCCACGACAGAACTGCCAAGAAAATCATCAGCAATTCTTGGCTTCAGGGTGACCTGCTGGCCAGCCACCAAGGTCACCCTGTAAAAGTCAGTGGGATCTGCCGGGTAGCTAAAAAGGTTGCCGGAGCTGGCATAGGTGCCGGAGCGCGCGCTGACGTAACCGCCAACTATCGCCGGGTTGTTGATGGCTTGCGGTGCAGTGATCCGATTGTTGCGCGCAGTAAATATGCCGCCACCCGTATCGGCTGTATCAAGATCCACATATGAATTGGCAGCCACCTGAATACGACCCGACACGGCAAAATTCTTGTCCACGATCGGCGCTATCGATGTTGCACCGCTGCCTCCACCACCACCGCCGCCACAACCGGCGAGCGCAATGCTCAAGCCAAGCAAAGTCGGGACGAAGAGCTTCGGTCTAACCAGCGCAGCACTGGCGGCTTTTACTTCTGCCTTGCCCTCCGGCATGGTATTTTTTCGGGAGTCGAACATAAGCTATGTACTGCCACGGTGATGATCATCGGCTTTAGTCTTTGGTGGATCTTTGATCAGATCTCTTGTCTACTGATCTTAGAAGGCTGCCGGCCGAAGTTCAGTTCCAGTTGGCGTTGAATTGCTACGGTATGTAGCATTTGCGTTAACTACACTTGACTTTGTGTACGTGCAGGTACTTATGGCAACTCACACATACATCCCATGACCTAAGCGGTACATGTAATGAGCTACGATTTAAAAACTTACAGAATGCCGGGTCTGACCGGCCGCGGACTCGGCCTCTCGGTGTCGGTACTCGAAACCGACATGGCCAGAAAAATTCTCGAGCCGATCGTCAACTCCCAGCTCGGCATGAATGAGTTCAGACAACACCGCTACGATATCCATCCCAGCTTCACCCCCTTGCACACCAATACATCGGCGGTGACCGCGACTGGCGCTCAGCGTTCGGTCCAATTGTTCATGGAGTCCGTAGAAGAAGAGAATCTGAATCAGAAAAGTGCCAGTTTGCGAGGATCACTCAATTGCGCCACGCTCGCTTATGCGCGCGACTATCGCAGTGAACTGAGATCACCGCTAACGGTTTCACTGCAGTTGCAGGCGGCGCTCGAGTCACCGCATATGCAGGACTCAAAGGCCTTTGTCTTCACCGACAGCCAGGCGCTCAAGCACCAGGCCGAGCTCAGCACGAAGCGCTTCATGGCGGTGCAGCCAAGAGGGCTTCTTGAAGGTGTTCCGGTGGCCATCAAGGACAGCATCAACGCGGTGCCCTACGCCACGACCGGCGGCACAGAAGTCTTTGGCCAGGACCATAGTGCGGAAAAGGACGCCACGGTCGTCTCGCGGCTGAGAGCGGCAGGCGCCATGGTCCTTGGCAAAACCAACATGCACGAGATCGGCATTGGCGTTACAGGCGCCAACCCGCATTACGGCCATTGTCTCAACCCCTGGGATACCGACTTTCTTGCCGGTGGCTCGTCTGGTGGCAGTGCAGCTGCGGTCGCGAGCGGCATCTGCCCTGTTGCGATCGGATCGGATGGCGGTGGCTCCGTCCGCATCCCGGCGGCCTTCTGCGGCGTGGTCGGACTCAAACCGACCTGGGGGCGCATCAGCAGCGCTGGCACCTTGTCTGTCTGTGACACTGTGGACCATCTCGGCCCGATCGGTGCGAGCGTCGACGATGTGGCGCTCGCCTATGCCACCATCGCAGGGCCGGATCCGCTTTATGGACCAAGCTGTCACCAGCCATTCCCGCACCTCTCGAACTATTTCAAGGCGGATCTTACAGGTCTGAAGATCGGCATCTATAAGCCGTGGTTCGATCATGCGGACAAAGCCATAGTCGCGGCCTGTCGTGAAGCGGTGAAGGTTCTCGAGAGCCTGGGGGCGGAGATTGTGCCGGTCATCATCGAAGGGCTGGAAGACATGAGACTCGCGCATGCTGTCACCATCATGACCGAGATGCTCTCTTCGGTGGAACAGCCCCATCGCGAAACGCCTGAGCGCTTCAATGACGATACCCGGATGCTGCTGGCCTTTGCCCGCCTCTTCCGCAGCACAGACTATGTGAAGGCCCAGCGGGTCCGGACGCGCGCAATCGCACAGCACGAGGCGCTGTATGCCAAGGTCGACATGCTGGTCACTCCAGCAACAGGCGCCTTGCCGCCGAGACGGCCGAAAGGCAGCAAAGTGGCACTCGACCTTGGGCAGATGACAGAAATCATGCGCTTTTCGATTAACGACAACCTGGTGGGCATGCCGGCCATCACACTGCCGGTCAAACTGTCTGGCGATGGCCTTCCAATAGGTCTGCAACTCCATGCTGGACCCTGGCAGGAGCACGTACTGTTGCGGACGGCGAGATCACTGGAGTCGGCCCTGCGATTCAATGCCACCCACAGGCCGCCGCACTTTTTCGATTTCGCCTAGAAGTTCAGACTTTGACGTAGGGATTGTTTTCCTTTTCGTCACCAAAAGTCGACATTGGACCATGTCCGGGGACGAATGAGATGTCGTCACCCAAGGGCCAGAGTTTATCGCGGATAGAGGAGATGAGGGTGGCGTGATCACCCTTTGGAAAATCCGTGCGGCCAATCGAGCCGTGAAAAAGGACATCCCCTACCAGGGCAAGCCCTCTCGCCTTATTGTAGAAGACCACGTGGCCAGGGGTATGACCTGGGCAGTGGATCACCTGCAGCACTTCCTTGCCGACAGTGACTTCATCACCATCAGCCAGCCAACGGGTGGGCTCGAAAGTCTCGGCTTCGGGAAACCCGAACATCTGGCTCTGTTGCGGAAGAAGATCGATCCAGAACTTATCCTCTAGCGCCGGGCCTTCGATGGGGACCTTACGCAAGGCTGCCAATGTGGACACGGCACCGGCATGGTCGATATGGGCATGGGTCACCAGAATCTTCTCTAGCTCGAGATCTTCGAAATCCAGCGCTGAAAGAATTCTGTCCAGATCTCCACCCGGATCGACTACAGCCGCCTTTCGAGTCTCCTCGCACCAGATAATGGAACAATTCTGTTCAAAAGCCGTGACGGGAATTACCTTGAACTGCATGCGGAGCGTGCACCTTGCCGTGGATTGAAGGCTCAAGTGTAGCCCGCCGAGGCGGGCTTGTCAGTCCAGGAGGCGCTGAGATCGAGGCCTCAGGCAGCTTCTTCTTCGGCTGGCTCCTGCTGATCACTAACAGTACCGGGTACAGGTGTTCTGATCAGGTGATCGAAAGCGCCGAGTGCAGCGCCTGACCCCGCTCCCATCGCAATGATGATCTGCTTGTAAGGTACTGTGGTCACATCGCCGGCAGCAAACACGCCTGGCAGTGAAGTATGGCCCTTGGTGTCCACCACGATTTCGCCTCGCTCACTCAACTCGATATCGCCCTTGAGCCATTCCGTATTCGGCACAAGACCAATCTGGACGAAAATGCCGGCCAGTTCGATGTGTTGTGCTTCCTGTGTAGCCCGGTCGATATAGTTGAGACCATTCACTCGCTTGCCGTCACCAGTCACCTCGGTAGTCATGGCTTCCTTGATGATTGTAACGTTCTTCAATGATTTCGCCTTGCGAACGAGTACCTCATCCGCGCGCAGCGTATCGGCAAACTCCAGCACGGTCACGTGCTCCACTAGCCCAGCCAGGTCGATGGCTGCCTCGATGCCCGAGTTGCCGCCACCGATGACAGCCACGCGCTTGCCCTTGAATAAGGGTCCGTCACAGTGCGGGCAGTAAGCCACGCCCCTGCCCCGGTATTCCTGCTCACCAGGCACATTCATTTCACGCCAGCGAGCACCGGTTGCCAGGATGACCGAACGGCTTTTCAAACGCGCTCCTGATTCCAGTTCCACTTCGATCAGATTAGTGGGCGTGCCGTCAGTGTCGACACTAGCCGGGTGAAGCTTGCGAGCCTTTTGGCTATTCATCAGATCGACATCGTACTGCAGCACATGTTGCTCGAGGTTGGCCACCATCTTCGGCCCATCGGTCTCCTTCACGGAGATGAAGTTTTCGATGCTCATGGTATCGGCCACCTGGCCGCCAAAGCGCTCCGCGACGATGCCGGTACGTATGCCCTTGCGAGCAGCATAAACGGCCGCCGAGGCGCCTGCAGGGCCGCCACCCACGATCAGGACTTCGTAGGGTGTCTTGTCTGCCAGCGCTGCGGCCTTCTTCTCGGCCGCTTTGTCATCAACCTTGTCGAGAATTTCGGGCAGGCTCATCTTGCCCTGTCCAAAGACTTCACCGTTCACGAACACTGCTGGGACAGCCAGTACGTTGCGGTCCTCGACCTCACTCTTGAATAGACCGCCATCGATCATGGTATGGCTGATCTTTGGATTCAGTACGGCCATCAGGTTCAAGGCCTGCACGACGTCCGGGCAGTTGTGACATGACAGCGAGATATAAGTTTCGAACTTGAGTTCCGTAGAAGGATCAAGCTCGACTATTTGATCGAGTAGTGCTTTTTCTGTCTTCGATGGATGGCCACCCGCCTGGAGCAATGCCAGCACCAGTGACGTGAATTCATGCCCCATCGGAATACCCGCAAACTCGACCCTGGCCTTTTCGCCTTCGGGTGCGATCGTCAGGAGGGGCACGCGGCCCTCCTGAGCGGGTTGATTGACAGTCAGCGCAATCTTAGGAGACATGGCTGCAATCTCTTGTGCCAGTTCCAGCAGCTCCTGCGACTTGGGCCTGTCATCAACCGATACGGTCAATTCGATTGGCTTGACGATATTCTGCAGATAACCGTTGAGCTGTTGCTTGAGTTTTGCATCCAACATATCCGACGTTCTCCTAAAGATTGGCTGACTATCGATGACGGCTGTTTAGATCTTGCCGACGAGATCGAGTGAAGGTGCCAGAGTGGCTTCGCCTTCTTTCCACTTGGCTGGGCAGACTTCACCTGGGTGAGCTGCAACATACTGGGCAGCCTTGACTTTGCGAACCAGCTCACCAGCATCACGACCTACACCACCGGCATTGATCTCGATGATCTGGATCTTGCCTTCAGGGTCGATAACAAATGTGCCACGCTCGGCCAGACCAGCCTCTTCGATCATCACACCGAAGTTGCGTGTGATGGCGCCAGTAGGGTCGCCGATCATCGGGAAATCGATCTTGCCGATGGTCTCTGACGTGTCGTGCCATGCCTTATGGGTAAAGTGTGTATCGGTAGAGACTGAGTAGACTTCAACGCCCATGTCCTTCAGCTGGCTGTAGTAATCGGCCAGGTCGCCCAGCTCGGTTGGGCATACGAAGGTAAAATCGGCTGGGTAGAAGAAGACGATAGCCCACTTGCCCTTGAGGTCTTCGCTGGAAACGGTGACGAACTCACCATTGTGGAAGGCTTCTGCTTTGAAAGGTTTGATTTCGGTATTGATTAAGGTTGCTGACATTCTTTGTCTCCATTAGGTCACTTGGGTAAACCGTGGAAACAATACTACAGCGACGAGACTGATATCAAAAATTGATTATTTAATTAGGAACGATAGATAGAGGCTATCAAGCCTCCTCTTTATATCAGGAGGAGGCTTTGCCGAGGTGCGAGGAATTTACGGTGCGTAGGCGAAGAGCAGTCGGCCACCCCGTTCATGCAGTGCGGCCGTGGGATGGACTTCATCGAAATAGGCATAGCTATCGATGTTCTGGCCAAAGGCACAGCCTTCGGTATAGCTGCGCGTCGCTTGGCTGAAACATGGCTCGGTAGTATTGGTGATGCCGTACGCCAGTGCATCCTTGTCAATGCTTCGGAAGGCGGAAAACAGATCAACCAGGACAATCTCCTGACCACTCGCCTTTTCCAGAGACTTCACCCGCTGCTTGAGCCCCAGATTGTAAGCCGCGGTCTTGACGGTCGCGGAGGTCGGCAGGAACCAATTGCCACTGGTTGTGGCCAGCTGGCGGGTCTCAGGAATCGCACCAATGTCAGGCACATTCACCACCATCACCTGCTGAGCACCGGCCGCCAGAAGTTTCTCGACGTTGGCCTTTACACCGTCGAGTGCCAGCCGTAGCAGATTGCTGGATTCACGGTGATTCTGTTCATCACGCGCTGCACGTACGTCGTTACCGCCTATGAAAACGACATATAGCGCTTCTGCAGGTGCCTGCCCCTGAGTGTTGAGCAGGAAGGCATCGACCTGGGTGTTGAGGTCTATAGGCTCGTCAGTACCAGCTTTGGCGCCCGCCACTGAATAGTTGGTGCCCTGCGCGGGTCCAAGCAGATGCAGTGAGGCCTCGAGCTCAACGCCACGGAGGTCAGCAAGCACCTCAACAGCAGTATCGCCGTTGGTGACGCGATTACCAGAAAACGGTGGATTTGGAAATGCACTGGTCACCGAGGCCAGATTGCCTGTATCCGATAGACTGTCGCCAAAGACATAAATGGCTTCAGCACGGACCATATTGGCGAAGGCCAGGCTTCCGAGCATGGCAAAGACAACGGTAAAACAGCGATATGAGGCGCTTTTTCGAGTCGAAAGAGCACGTGATGAGCTATGAAGAGAAGTGTTCGGCATATGAGGTGAGCATCCTGAGTCTTATTGGTATTGTTATAAGTCACGCAGTCCCGAAGGCTGCCATCAAAAGGCCGATTGGCCCGGTGCTATCGCTTGACCGCCAGCGCGAGCGCCTGCGAAGCGAGATCTTCCAATGATGCGCTACCGTCCGTGCGATACCAGGTTACCGTCCAGCTGAGCGCCCCGGCGAGTAATCGTCTCAGAATGCCAGGGTCGACGGCTATTTGACCAGCCGCCGCGCATTCTTGCAATACACTCAGCCACAGATGCTCATAATAATCCCTCAGTTTGAGAACCTGTTCCTGCCTCTCCTTCGCCAGACTGCGCCATTCGTATACCAGCACAGCCATGGCTTCACTGGTTTGGCCATTCACTGCCTGCAACTCACAGAAGATCAGTGATCGCAAGCGCTCCACCGGATCAGTAGACCGCGCCAGCTCAGCCTCCATGCGAGCAGTGATCTCCTCGATGGTGTCGACCATGATGTAGTAAAGAATATCCTCTTTCGAGCGAAAGTGATGGAAGATACTGCCGCTCTGAATGCCCACAGCTGCTGCGATATCTCGCACAGTGGTTCGTTCATACCCCTTCTCGCGAAACAGATGAGCAGCCTCCCTCAGAAGTCTGCCTCTCGGCGACTCGCCTTCCACTGCAAGGTCGACTGATTCATTCATCCTGTAGCGTCCCGTAATCGATCGAATAAAGCGATCATATCCGAATTTTTCAGCTTTACAAACCAAGCGCTTGCTTGGTAGTGTTTTGTGATGATGCAGACAGCTTGCAAAAGGAGCACGCAATGACCCCGGTACGCCCAGAAACAGCAGCTCAGGAAACATCCTCCACCCCAGCCACAGATCGGGTGGTCCGCATCGGCTGCGCCTCCGGCTTTTGGGGCGATACCAATACCGCAGCCGAGCAGCTGGTTGAGAAAGGGCAGCTTGATTATCTGGTATTCGACTATCTGGCAGAAATCACCATGTCGATCATGGCTGCACAGAAGATGAAGGACCCCAAGGCGGGCTATGCCAGCGACTTCGTCAAACAGGTCATGGGCCCCCTGCTTCCCGAGCTCAAGCGACAGGGCATCAAGGTGATCAGCAATGCGGGCGGTGTGAACCCCCAGGCCTGCGCCGAAGCGATCCAGGCGCTTGCCCGTGAACAGAATATCGAGCTGAGCATTGCCGTGGTGAACGGCGATGACGTCCTGCCAAAGAAGGCCGAGTTTGCGCAGCAGGGTATCAAGGAAATGTTCACGGACCAGCCGCTCCCGGCGATGATGGTCAGCATGAACGCCTACCTGGGCGCACCGGCCATCGCAGCTGCGTTGGCGACAGGCGCTGACGTCGTCATCACCGGACGCGTTGTGGATAGCGCAGTGGTCGTGGCGCCACTCATGCACGAATTCGGCTGGAGCTGGCAGGACTACGATCGGCTCGCCCAGGCCAGTCTCGCCGGTCATATCATCGAATGCGGCGCCCAATGCACCGGCGGCAATTTCACAGACTGGAAGGCGGTCAGCGAAGGCTACGACAACATGGGCTTTCCCATCATCGATGTGCGTGCCGATGGCAGCTTCACGGTCAGCAAACCTGAAGACACTGGTGGTCTGGTCAGCTTTGCCACGGTAGCCGAACAGCTTGTCTACGAAATTGGCGACCCGGCGGCATATCGCCTGCCCGACGTCATCTGTGATTTCACGCAGGTTCAGATAGACAGCATCGAAGACAACAGACAAGTTACCGTTTCAGGCGCCCGCGGCAGAGCGCCAGGCCCGGACTACAAGGTCTCCGGCACCTGGCCCGATGGCTTCAAATGTGCGGTCAGCTTCATGATGGCCGGTATCGAGGCGCCAGCGAAAGCGCGCGCGGTAGCCGAAGCCATACTCCGGAAGACCAGCCGACTGTTTGCCGAAAAGGACTGGCCGGATTACACAGATACCACCATCGAAGTGCTGGGCATTGAGCAGACTTACGGCCCCAACGCCAGACAGAAACTGGCTGATAGTCGCGAGGTCGTGGTGAAAATCGGCTGCGCGCATCCAAAGAAGGAAGCGCTTGTGCTATTTTCACGCGAAATCGCCCAGGCCAGTACCGGCATGGCGCCGGGCATGACCGGCCTGGTGGGCGGACGCCCTGACGTCTGGCCAAAGATCCGTTTGTTCTCCTGCCTTGTCCCCAAGACTGCGTGCGAGCTCTCCGTGACGGTACTGGGCGCCAGTAGTGACGAAACGTTTCCCGTAGAGCTCCCTGACGTGGCAGAGCAGTCGACTTTGCAGCAGAACTCAACACCGGTAGCCAGCGAAGCACTGTCAGGCACAACAGAGACTGTGCCACTTATCCGGCTAGCCTGGGCACGATCAGGTGACAAGGGCGACGTCTCCAATATCGGTGTCATTGCGCGCAAAGCCGAATGGCTGCCAGCCATTCGTGCAGCACTGACCGCTGAAGCGGTCGCTGATTACATGGGTCATACACTTGCAGGCCCTGCGGCTGAGAAGCGCTCGCTGGTTCATCGCTACGACCTGCCTGGCATCAATGCGCTCAACTTCGTGCTTGAGCAGGCCCTCGGTGGCGGGGGCGTGGCCAGTCTGCGCATCGACCCGCAGGGCAAGGCCTTCGGCCAGCAACTTCTGGACTTCCCTATTCCGGTCACCGCCGACATTGCTGCCCAGCTCGCAGCTGCATCATCAACCAGTGCCTGAGAACCAGCCATGCCTTATTCATCAGTGTTCAAAGATAAGCTCTTCGCGGCCCAGACCATCATCGTCACCGGCGGGGGCAGTGGTATCGGTCGATGCAACGCACACGAACTGGCTGCGCTCGGCGCTCAGGTCATCCTGATCGGACGCAAGCCGGAGAAGCTTGACGCCACGCAGGCGGAAATAATCGAAGACGGCGGCAAGGCGGACACGAGAGTCTGCGATATTCGCGAAGAGGCGGGGGTTGTCGACACCATACGATCTATCGTCGAGACGCATGGTCAGATTCACGGCCTGGTCAACAACGCCGGCGGCCAGTTTCCCGGCCCGCTCAGCTCGATATCCCAGAAAGGGTTCGAGACCGTCGTCAGGACGAACCTGACTGGCGGCTTTCTGATGGCCCGAGAGGTTTACAAGCAGTCAATGAGCAAGCACGGGGGCGCCATCGTCAACATCATCGCTGATATGTGGGGCGGCATGCCCGGCATGGGTCACTCTGGCGCAGCGCGAGCCGGGATGGAGAACCTGACCAAAACAGCTGCTGTCGAATGGGCTTCGAGTGGCACCCGCGTGAATGCGATTGCACCGGGTTGGATCGCTTCCAGCGGTCTGGATAACTACGACATTAGCATGAAGCCACTCATTTCACAGCTCGCTGAAAGTGTGCCGCAGAAGCGTCTCGGCACTGAAGCGGAAGTCAGCGCCGCTATTTGCTTTCTGCTGAGTGAAGGCGCCTGTTTCATCAACGGCACGACCATTCGTGTGGACGGCGCAGCTTCCCTCGGCAACCGGGTCTGGCCCCTGGCGAAGGCACGCAACACCCCAGAATTTAATGGCTTTCACCGCAGCGTGACACCGAAAGTGCTGCAGAAGGACTGACTCATGTACGGATTCGAAAGCACCCTCAACACCCACGGCGATACCTTCGAGCGCAATAGCGCGGCCATGCAAGCCCATGTCGACGAATTCCGGGCGATTGAGCGCAAGGTCTTTGACAGTGCAGAGGCCGCGAGGGAAAAGTTCGAAAAGCGGGGCAAGCTGCTGCCCTGGGATCGCATACGGCGCCTCATAGACCGCGATAGCGAGTTTCTCGAACTCTGCAGCCTCGCTGGCTACAAGATGCATGACGATAAGGACGGTAGCCTGGCTGGCGGCGGCATCATAGGCGGTATTGGCATCGTATCCGGCATGCGCTGCCTGGTCGTGGCCAGCAACGCAGCTATCAAGGGCGGTACCATCAGCCCTGCGGGCCTGCAGAAGTCGCTCAGACTGCAGACCATCGCGCGTGAAAACAAGCTGCCTATCATCACGCTCGCCGAGAGTGGTGGCGCCAATCTTAATTACGCTACCGATGTATTCGTCGAGGGGGCCCGCGGGTTCGCCAATCAGGCGCGGCTGTCGGCGCTCGGTATTCCCCAGATAACAATTGTGCATGGTAACGCCACGGCGGGTGGCGCCTATCAGCCTGGCCTATCCGACTATGTCGTGGTGGTCAAGGGCCAATCCAAGCTGTTCCTCGCGGGCCCACCACTGCTCAAGGCTGCCACTGGCGAAGTGGCGACTGATGAGGAACTTGGTGGCGCTGACATGCATGCTACCGACGCTGGCACAGCCGAATATCTGGCCGAGAACGATAGTGATGCCATCGAGACGGTTCGAGAGCTGGTAGCCCTGCTGCCATGGCAACGCAAGCTGCCCTTGAACCGGGCAGAACCTGAAGCGGCCGCCTATGATCAGAACGAACTGCTTGGGCTCGTGCCCGCCGACAGCAAGACGCCTTACGATGTGCGGGAAATCGTGATCAGGCTGGCCGACGGTGGCCGATACCAGGATTTCAAAGCGGCCTACGATACACAGACAATCTGCGGTTTCATTCGAATCGATGGCTTCAGCTGCGGCATCATCGGGAACAACGGCCCCATCACTCCCGCCGGTGCAACAAAGGCCGCGCAGTTCATTCAGCTTTGCGAACAGAGCAATACCGCCATCATATTCTTCCATAACACGACGGGCTTCATGGTCGGGACGGATAGTGAGCAGAACGGCATCATCAAGCACGGCTCCAAGATGCTGCAGGCAGTGGCCAACGCCACAGTGCCGAGGCTGACCGTCATCGTCGGAGGCTCCTATGGGGCCGGCAACTACGCCATGTGCGGGCGTGGACTCGATCCAAGATTCATCTTCGCCTGGCCCAACAGTCGCACCGCGGTCATGGGTGGGGCGCAGGCTGGCAAGGTCCTGCGAATCGTGGCTGAAGAGAAGCAGCGCAAGCTAGGCATGGAGCCAGACCCGAAGATGCTAGATGCGCTGGAAGCTGCCACCGCCGAGAAACTGAACAAGGGCAGCACTTCACTCTATGGCACGGCCAGACTCTGGGACGATGGTCTCATCGACCCTCGGGAGACGAGAGCGATACTTGCCCATTGCCTGCTGGTCTGTCATGAAGCCGAAGCACGAACACTGCGACCCAGTACCTTTGGCGTCGCCCGTTTCTAATTCAAAACAATTCAAATTACGGGAGTAGCCAGATGCTGTTTACCCAGGAACATAACGAAATTCGCCGGACCGTGCGTCAGTTCGTCGAACAGGAGATCAATCCTCACGTCGCAGACTGGGAGGCAGAGGGCCGCTTTCCGATGCGTGAGATCTTCAAGAAAATGGGCGCTCTTGGTCTGCTGGGTATTCACAAACCAGAGAAGTATGGCGGGCTGGGTCTCGACTACTCCTATAACCTGGTGGCCGCAGAAGAACTTGGCACGGCCTGGGCCGGCGGTATTCCCCTGGCTATTGGGGTGCAGACTGACATGTGCACGCCTGCCATTGCCAGATTTGGGTCCGACGAACTCAAGCGCGAGTTTCTGGCACCCTCCATCACTGGCGAGGCCATTGGCTGTATTGGCGTCAGCGAAACCGGTGCAGGTTCGGATGTTGCCGGACTGAAAACGACGGCACGCAAGGATGGCGACGACTACATCATCAATGGCCACAAGATGTGGATCACCAACTCGCCTCAGGCCGACTTCATCTGTCTGCTTGCCAACACCAGTGACGACAAGCCGCACAAGAACAAAACGCTGATCGTCGTGCCCATGAATACCCCTGGCATCAGCCTGTCCAAGCACCTGGACAAGCTGGGAATGCGCTCGTCAGAAACGGCTCAGGTGTTTTTCGACGAGGTGCGCGTACCCCAGCGCTATCGTATTGGCGCCGAGGGCACCGGTTTCATGTTGCAGATGCTGCAGTTTCAGGAAGAACGCTTGTGGGGGGCTGCCAATATCCTCAAGGCACTGGAAAGTTGCGTGAATGAAACCATCAAGTACTGTCGCGAACGCAAGACTTTCGGCCAGCCCCTGATCGACAACCAGGTGATCCATTTTCGTCTGGCCGAGTTACAGACGGAAATCGAATGTCTCAGGGCCCTTACCTACCAGGCCTGCGAGCTCTATGTCTCGGGCAAGGACGTCACCAATCTTGCCTCGATGGCCAAGCTCAAGGCTGGTCGACTTGGCCGGGAAGTCACGGACAGCTGCCTGCAGTACTGGGGTGGCATGGGCTTCATGTGGGAAAACCAGATCTCCCGGGCTTTCAGGGACGTTCGGCTGGTCTCCATAGGCGGCGGTGCTGACGAAATCATGCTCGGTATCATCTGCAAGCTGATGGGTACCCTCCCCGGCAAGAAAAAGTCGCCAGTGGCAGCCGCAGCAGCTGTCGCCAATGTCGAGGCTGCCACACAGGAGGTACTGAAATGAACTTTCCAGCTACGGACACGCTAAAACTCGATTTCTCCCAGGGCGTGCTGCGCGTCGTGCTGTCACGGCCAAAGGTTCGCAACGCCATGAGCCTACAGATGGTGAAGGAACTCATCGCGGTCTTTGAAGCCATCGACGAACGTAATGCCTCGGCCATTTTGACGGCAGAGACCGTTCGCGTCGTGGTCATCTCAGGCGAGGGGCAGCACTTCTGCGCCGGTGCCGATATCAGCGACATGGCCGGGGCAAGACAGCGCTCCTCAGCAGGCAATGCGTCCAGCCATGCGGTCGAAGGCTTGCAGCAAACGAGTTCACAGCAGATCGCTTCCGACCCTTTCGCTGCATTGAATCGTGCCTTCGGTACAATGCTCATGACTATCGATCAAGCGCCATGTGCCGTGGTGGTAGCGCTGGATGGCGCTGTGCTGGGGGGTGGGTTCGGCCTCGCCTGTGTCAGCGACCACGCCATCGCTGCTCCTGACACCCGCTTTGGGCTGCCGGAAACCAGCCTCGGTATATTGCCGGCACAGATCGCCCCCTTCGTCGTGCGTCGGATCGGTCTCACCCAGGCCCGGTCACTGGCTTTGCTCGGACGTCGCTTCGGTGCGGATGAAGCGCTACGACTCGGCGTTATCCATGACACGGTAGATTCGGCCGAAGCGCTCGAGGGACGGGTGGAAGCCGTCATTGCGGAGATTCGTCGCTGCGCACCAAGGGCGAGCCGTGAGACAAAGGCATTGCTGCATCGTGTAGACCCACCCTCCCGTGAACCACTGCATGACATTCTCGATGCGGCTGCGCTCGGCTTCAGTGCTGCAGTTCGCGGGGATGAAGGCGCCGAGGGCACTATGGCCTTCATGGAAAAGCGCAAGCCACGATGGGAAGGTGATCAGCAATGAATGAGCGCGAAATAGAGATTCACCAGTTCGACAGCATTCTGATTGCCAATCGGGGAGAAATCGCCTGCCGGGTAATACGCACAGCGCAACGGCTCGGTTATCGAGCCATTGCTGTTTACAGTGAACCGGATGCCGATTCGGCCCATGTTCGACTGGCCGACGACGCTTATGCGCTGAAGGGGTCCTCCAGCAGCGAGAGCTATCTCGATATTGCCCAGATCGTCGCGGCCTGTCACGCCACTGGTGCCGGCGCAGTGCACCCCGGGTATGGTTTCCTCTCGGAAAATACCGCTTTCGCCAGTGCCTGCGAATCCGCTGGTGTCGTATTCATTGGCCCGCCTGCCGATGCCATCGAGCTCATGGGCAGCAAGCGACTGTCGAAGGTCGCCATGCTCGAAGCCGGCGTGCCCTGCATACCTGGCTATGAAGACGCCGCACAGGACACCGACACACTCAAGGCAGCGGCAGACCGGATTGGCTATCCGCTAATGATCAAGGCTTCAGCGGGTGGTGGCGGTCGTGGTATGCGGCTGGTCGAGAAGGCTGCTGATTTCGAGGCGCAATTGAAAACGGCGCGGTCCGAGGCGCTCAACGCCTTTGGCAGCGATGAGGTTATTCTCGAAAAAGCGGTCATCGAACCACGCCACATCGAAATTCAGGTCATGGCCGACCGATATGGCAATACTATCCATCTTGGTGAACGCGACTGCTCCATTCAGCGGCGCCATCAGAAAGTCGTCGAAGAAGCGCCCTCGCCTGTAGTAAGCGAAGCACTGAGGCAAAAGATGGGCGAAGCAGCCGTCCGCGCCGCCAGAAGCTGTGGCTATTATGGCGCGGGCACCGTGGAGTTCCTTCTGGACCGAAGTGGTGACTTCTATTTTCTGGAAATGAATACGCGTTTACAGGTTGAGCATCCGGTCACCGAAATGGTGACGGGGCTCGACCTCGTGGCCATGCAGATCGAAGTAGCTGCTGGACGCAAGCTCGAATTGCAACAGAGCGACATCGTGCTGCGCGGGCATGCCATCGAAGTGCGGGTATACGCCGAAGACCCTGCCCGTGATTTCCTGCCGCAAACGGGCCACATTGCACTGTGGCAACACCATGGGCAGAACGTCGATGAACTGGGGCTGCTGACCGACTTCAGCGCATCACCCACTCCACTCGCGGCCCGCAGCGGTGGCCTCCGTGTGGACGACGGCTTCCTGAGCGGGCAGACGATTTCACCCTACTACGATCCCATGCTCGCCAAGGTCATTGGTTTCGGCCCAGATCGTGAGACCGCGCGTCGGCATCTGATCAAAGGTCTGGAAAACATGACGCTCTTCGGTCTGACCAGCAACCTGTCGTTTCTCGGTGCTATCTTAGGCAACAGCGAGTTTATAGCCGGCCGTACGACGACTGCTTTTTTACAACAGCAGAGCCAGACACTGAATATTGCGAAAGATGATGCCGGCCTGGCCCTGGCCCTGGCAGCGCTGGTGATCTACTTCAAATCTGATCCGCGAGCCACTGGGCTGAGCGCGACGGGCGCCCTCGCGGTGCCGGTCGCTGCCAACATCATCCTCCAGGCTGAGGGTGGTGAAACGCCACCCCAGACGATCAGGCTGCGCCGAAGGGCAGCTGGTGTATCCATGGGCCATCAGCATCAGGCACACCCATCCTTCGACATCAGCACGGATGAGGGAACACATGAACTCGTTGTGCTAGCCACCGAGGCAGACGCTCTTCTCGTCCTCATCGACAGATGCCGTTTACGTGTACCTTTCATCCTGAAGGGTCCGGAAGCCAGCCGGACCGTGTGGCTCAAGGTGAGGAGCGCCGGCACTATCGCGCACCATGCATTTGTCGATGTCACCCGGCAGCGAAAGAGTTCTGCTGCCAGTGTTGGAGATGGACGAATTTATGCTTCAATGGACGGATTGGTCATTGCCGCTCATGCAAGCGAAGGAGACATTGTGAAACAGGGTGATCTGCTGTTCACGCTCGAAGCCATGAAAATTGAACATCCACTCAGAGCCAATGCCAGTGGCAGACTGTCAGCCGTGCATGTCAATGCCGGCACGCAGGTCAAGGGCCGTCAGTTGCTTGCAGAGATTGAGATTCAAAGCGATGAGTGAAGGCGAGCGCATCGGCCTGACGGATATTGTCAGGAAGCTGCCAGCTGTCGTAAGACGTCTGCCATCGATTCTGAAGGGCGCCTATTACTTTGCGCTTATCAGGGAGCAGGCTGACCTGACCATGGGCGACATTCTGGTAAATAACGCCAACAAACACGGCGATGTCACCGCAATATTGTATGAATCAAGAGCCATTTCATACAGCCAGCTCAATGCGCTCGTCAACAAGACCGCGAACTACCTGCATGCGCTTGGCATAGAGCGCGGTGATGTCATCGCGCTCAACATGCAAAACCGGCCGGAAGTTCTGGCGATCATCATGGCCGCTGCCAAACTTGGCGCAGCCTGCGCAATGTTCAATACCGCCCAACGCAGCGAAGGCCTGGTTCATTCACTTACCCTCACAAGACCTCGCGCAGTCATCATCGGCGAAGAACAGATGGAGGCCTGGCATACCGCAACGGCTGCTGCCACTTCTCCAAGCGCGCTGGATTTTGAATTCAAGCTGTTCGTACCCGATATAGACATCCTCAGTGAGAGCGCGTTCAAGCAGTGGAAACGTCGACACAAGACGCCTGAGCACTTCGTCAATCTCATCTCCGCCGTAGACAGCTATCGCTCTGACGAACCTCGCGTTCTGAATCGACCGGTAGCCGGGGATACGGCAGTGTATCTGTTCACTTCTGGCACGACAGGATTACCCAAGGCGGCGCCAAGCAGTCATCTCAAGTGGTTCAAGGCCTACGGTGGCTTTGGCCATATGGCCCTTGCGCTCAAGCCCGATGATGTCGTTTACGTGCCTCTGCCCCTCTATCATGGCACAGGGCTTCTGGTCTGCTGGGGTGCTGCATTGGCAGGCTCCTGTGCGATAGCCATTCGACGAAAGTTTTCAGCCACCCAGTTCTGGGATGACGTTCGCCGCTTCGATGCCACGGTGTTCGGCTACGTCGGAGAACTCTGTCGCTACCTGCTCGCACAAGCCCCAAGCCCAAGAGACAAGCAACATCGGCTTACAAGGATGATTGGGAACGGCTTGAGACCCAGCATCTGGAAACCGTTCAAAAAGCGCTTCGGCATCAAACAGGTCTCGGAGCTCTACGCCGCCAGTGAAGGCAATATCGGATTCAGCAACTTTCTGAACCTCGACAATACGGTAGGTTTTTCCACCGCGCCCTTTGCCCTCGTTCAATACAAGGAAGGCACTCGTGAGCCGGTGCGGAACAAGCACGGCCAGCTCACCAGGGTTGCCCAGGGCGAACCAGGCCTGCTACTCGGCGAGATCACCGAGCGCTGGAAGTTCGAGGGCTACAGTCAGTCAGAGGCCACTGAACAGGCCATCGTTCGAGACGCTTTCAAAAAAGCCGATGCCTGGTTCAATACCGGCGATGTACTCCGAAGTATCGGCTGGCGACATCTGCAATTCGTTGACCGCATGGGCGATACTTTTCGCTGGAAGGGTGAGAATGTTTCGACTACAGAGGTCGAAAATATTCTCGATGATTTCAATAATATCGGCGAAGTGATTGTCTACGGCGTTGAAATACCCGAAGGCAGCGGCCGAGTGGGCATGGCGACCGTCACCTTGGCAGAACCCTCTGCCGGGCTCGACACCAACTCACTATTGCTTTTTCTGGAAGAGCGCCTGCCTCGTTATGCTTTACCAGTCTTTCTCAGGGTGACACCCGAAATCGAGAAGACGGCGACCTTCAAATACAAGAAAGTGGACCTGAAAAAACTTGGGTACTCAGCTCGGCCTGGCGATAGCCTATACGTGCTCCACCCTGACAAGAGCCGCTATGTCCGACTCACACTTGCCTTGGCCAAACAGATCGATGACGCTACACTCCGATTCTGACGCGGGACACCAGTTTCTTGCATAGCCCCAGATCGTGGCATCTGGCATCCTGCGACATGTAAACCGTTCAGTTCGTGCGCTGTGGAACGGTTGTCACATTCTAGGGACGCCCGATCTATGGCAAGGAACATGCCACGACACTCCAGTGCTCCACGCTTGCGCTTCCAATGGAGCCATCTGTGCCGCCTCCCAGTGGCCGCAGTTTTATTCGTTGCGGTTGTACTTTGCATACAGCTCGCAGAAGCCGAGAGCGACAGTCAGCCAGGCCGAGTGCTTGAGGGAACGGATCTTCTGCACCTGGAGGATGCCGCGGGCTTGCTCTCTAAAGCCGAGGCGCTCGACCAGCTGGACACTTTCAAGCCCTATACCCGCCGGACGGTCAATCTGGGCTTCAGCGACGCTGTCCATTGGTTATTCATCCCTCAGCTGCTTGAGTTCCACACCCTGAAAGAGCAAGCCACTTACTATCTGGAAGTGGGATATTCCCTCCTGGACCACGTCGATGCCGTGGTGCTCACGCGGCCTGCCGGTAGCGAACAGCCTTTCGATCAAGCGGCTCACTTCCACACGGGTGACCGGGAAATTTTTGCGCAGCGGCCAGTGCCCCACCCGAACTTCATTTTTCCCATCGATGTGCTGCCTGACACTGAATATGCCGTATTGTTGCGTATCAAGACGGACTCGGCAGTGCAGGTACCACTAAACCTGTGGACGCCGGCCGGTTTCAGCGAGAACACCTTTGACCAGGCCGTCTTTTCTGGCGGACTCATCGGCATTATTGCCATTATGGCACTGACAAATCTGCTGCTCTACCTGTCGGTGGGCGACCGATCCTATCTCTACTTTGCCATGTGCATGAGTGGATACGCTATTGTTCAGGCCTGCACGCTGGGCCTGGCATTTCAATACATCTGGCCCGCCTCCATTTTCCTGCAGGAGAAGGGGCTGATGCTGGCGGCAAATTTTACCCTGGCATCACTGGCGCTGTTCACCCGAGAATTCCTTGGCCTTGAGAGCTTTGCACCACGCGCTGCCTCGATTTTCAGGTTGCTGGCCGCGGCAAATATCCTTATTTGTGTACTGGTCCTGGTCCTCCCCTACTCCGCGGCCATAAAAATCACAACGCTCAATGTGGGTGTCAGCCCTTTCCTGAACTACTGCATCGGTGTTTGGCTGCTGATCCAGGGACACAAGTCAGCACGCCTGTATGTTTCCGCATTTTCAGTCTTTATCGTTTCGGCCGTGATCTTCATTCTGAGCAAATTCGGCCTGGTTGACCGCTCCCTGTTCAGTGAATACAGCGTGCACTTCGGTGCCATAACCGCAGTGTCACTGATGAGTTTCGCGCTCGCCGATCGGATTCGCCTGGAACGAAAGCTCAAGGAAGAGGCGCAGGATGCAGCGATACGCCACCTCGACAGCTATCGAACGATTTACGAGCATTCCCTGGAAGGCCTGTTTCAGCTGGATGAAAATGGCACGCTCCTGGTATGCAACTCGGCCTTTCTCAAGCTGATGGGGGCGCACAGTAAAGCCGAACTCGCCACGCTCGCGCCCACCATGAAAAATCTGGTCCCGGAATCTGCAGTCGAGTTCCGACTGTTGTACAAACGTCTCAAAAATCATGGCCAGGTTATCGGCTATGAGACCAGTTGCCGGGATCTCCTCGGCAATCAATTCTGGGGCACCCTCAACATGCATACTGTGCAGCTGCCAGGTGAACGCATGGGTTACGAGGGCTCGCTCATCGATATCACTGATCGCCGCCGGCATCAGGACCAGCTGAAGTACTATGCCGAGCACGACGCGCTGACAGGTCTCATCAACAGACTGGTGTTCGAAAAGCAGGTGCAGGGCGCCATAGAGACGGCGGCGACCGGCGACCACGAGCACGCCATGCTGTTCATGGATCTCGATCAGTTCAAGATCGTCAACGACACGGGCGGACACTCAGCGGGTGATGAGCTGCTCAGGCTGCTGGCCTCGGAGTTCTCCACGATAGTGAAGGATACTGACACCATCGCACGCTTTGGCGGAGACGAGTTCGCCATTCTCCTGAACGATTGCGACCTCGACGAGGCGAAGAAGGTGGGTGATCGACTGCGCGAAGCGGTCGCCGACTTCAAGTTTGCCTGGCAGGGCAAGACATTTTCCATCGGCGTCAGTATTGGCATCGTTGCCATTACCCAGGAAATTGCGACGCTCGAGAATCTGTTCAGCCTGGCTGATACGGCGTGTTATGCCGCTAAGGATGCTGGTCGGAACCGCGTGGTCGTGCACTCGGACGCGAGCCACGCAGTCCGCATCCGTCAGGGGGAGATGATTCTCGTGGGCGAGTTGCGTAATGCCATCAAAGCGGATCAGCTACGGCTGTTCACTCAGCCGATCCAGGCGCTACAGCGTCAACGCAAAGGCGCCGCCTACGAACTGCTGGTGCGATTCGAAGCCGGTGATCAGACGCTCCTCCCAGGTGCTTTTCTACCAGCCGCCGAGCGCTTCAATGTCATCAATCTCATCGATCGCTGGGTGATCGAGCACTATTTCGACTTCCTGAAGCAGAACCCACGCGCCCTGGAAACCCTGAGTCAGGCCAATATCAATCTGAGCGCACAAACCATTGGGAGCCAGGACTTCCAGCAATTCCTGACAGCGATGTTCAAGCGCTATGAGATACCGGAAAACAAGATCTGCTTCGAGATCACTGAATCCGCAGCCGTAGCCAGCCTGACCGATACCAAGCACTTCCTGATGAGCATGCGCCGCAACGGCCTCAAGTTCGCGCTGGATGATTTCGGTAGCGGTTTCTCCTCCTATTCCTACCTCAAGAGCCTCCCGGTCGATCTGCTCAAGATTGACGGTAGTTTCGTGCGTGACGTATTCGAGGATCCTGTGGATCTGGCAATGGTGAAGTCGATTACGGAGATCGCCCATCTGACTGGAATGGGCGTGTGTGCGGAGTATGTGGAAAGCAAGGCAGTGCTCGAACTCATGACTCACCTCGGCGTCGATTACGCACAGGGCTTTTATATTGGTGAGCCAGAGGTACTGTTCAGCGGCTCAGGCCAGCAGCGACCTGAGCAATAGAGATTCGAAGGATGAGCGGTAGGCATCTCCCGGCTGCTTCAGACTTACTCTTCGCTGGAGGTGCACTCGGCCGCTGCGGGGGTGTGCTTGCAGCGTACCTTTTTCATGAGCCGGAGTGCCTTGGCATCATAGAGGCCCTCCTTCATGAGCGCGATCCGACTGTCACGCATGAAGTTACGGTACTCTTCCTTGCGCTCTTCAGGCAGACGAATCCAGTTTTCGGCAGGAATCTCGCTCTGAGCCTGCTGAACCATCGACTGAAATTCACTGAACCGCTGCATGAGCAGGCTACGCATCAGTTGCCCGAAACTCTCCGGAAATTTCTCCCAGGCAATCACGATCTGCATCGAGGTCTGCAATAGTGGAAAGTCGAGAATACCGCCTCCCGATTGCAGGCCCTTGTAAAGCTCCATCGTGTTGTAGGCGACTGCCGGTGCAAAAATGACATCCACACTACCGTTGTTGAACTGGCCGGAAAAGTTCGCCAGGGATGAGCCAACCACTGAACCGCCGATGCGGCGCACCATATTCATCGCCACCGGATCGTTTTCGAAGACTGCCATCTTCTTGCCCTGCAACTCTTCGACAGTATCGACCGAGCGATCACGGACAAATATGAATACCGAGCCGATCGGGAGGATGCCCGCCACTTCATATGGCCCCTGACGCATCAGACTGGCAGCTTTCGGCTGTGCCAGCGTAGTCAGCAAAGTCTTGAGCTCGTTATCACCAGGGATGGCGCCGATGGCACCCAGCGTGCCTGTAAAGGAGTTAAACTGCCGTGCATTGACTTCCGTGATCAAAACGCCGTCGCAGTTGCCGCCCTTGAAATCATTTGCAGCAATATTCTCGTCTGTATAGGCCTGGATATTCAGCTTGACGCCAATGGCCATCATGGCGGGTTGTGCATTTTTCACCAGACCGACGATAGGGCCAGTCGAACCGACGGGATCCCAGACGCAGAACGTTCGCTCGACCATGCCGGTCATGGGTGCAAGCGACTTGGCTCCTGCTTCCGCCTGAGGCGCCGGCGAAGTTTCGGCCGCCAGCGGCATGGCCAGCAGGCCAGTCAGCGCCAGCATGGCCATTTGCCCTAAACACTTGCCACGGACACTGCGAAGCGAGGTCTGGCTGGATGGTTTGGCGTGGGTCATCTCACTGGCGGGAATAGTCATACGTCGAACGTTCATAAATACTCAGCTATTTGTTGTGCGATTGTTATATTTCAGTGCCTGCCGGCAAACTGCTAGAAGCGCCGAACCAGCTGGTCCGTCTCGGTTTCCAGCGCCTTATTTATTTTCCATTGCAGATAGAATGCCTGAAACAGTACCGCAAGTATGGGACCGCTCCACAATGGGTGACCTTTTTCCACATTTAATAGCTGATTAAGCCGATTGCGGATCTTGAACGACCAGATCGCAGTGAGGATAAGGACGATATTTCCGAAGATTTGTACCGCGACCCATACGCCCGGAAGCGGTTGATCGGCCAGACTCTCGACAGTGGCGCCCTCAGGCACCTGCAGAGCTTCGGGAAAGTACACGCTGGCATAAATCACGAGGCCAATGTAGACGATATAAGCGGCCACGACATTATTGATGAACATGCTCGATATCGGATTGGCAGGCAGGGCTTCATTCAATTTTTTCGAACGATGCCAGTGCCAGTACATGAAGTACAAGCCCTGAGTCAGGATGGTGAGGCCGAGCACGTACCAGACGCTGAAGCTATTGAACACAGCGATGCCCGGCCCCTTGTCCTGGTCGGACGTAGCATTCTGCTGCGGACCTTCGCCCTGATCGCCATTGTCGCCACCGTTTCCAGTGAGCTGCCGAGACTCGGGCTCTTGCGAGTCTTCCACGGGCTGATCGGACTGGGCGGGCTTGTCGGGACGTGATTCTGGATCTTCCGGAAAAGAGGACATGACTATATACAGACCAGAGGTTTGATGTATTGAAACAGGGGGTCGCTTGACCGATGGCAAACTGATTGCGAACTCAGTTCGCGAACCCTCGGAGTTTTACATATCAACTACACTTAGTAAATCAAATACCGTCTACGGAGACCGTGATGCCTGACACTCCCCCGCCAACAAATTCGTTCCAGGATCGTCGTTCGGATGACCTGCAGCAGGAGAGGGATCAGCAGCGCGCGCTGAATCAACAGGCGCTGGCATTGAGTCGGCAGGAACGTGAGCTCGAACGTCAACAGACCAAGTTCGAACAGGACAGAAAACGCGCCGAAGATCAGCACGCCAGGTCGGCAAAAATGGCCGAGGAGCAGATGGCCAGGCGTGAAACCCAGCTGGAAACCGAACAGGTCAAGGCACGCAATCAAATGGCTGCTGCCGAAGCCCAGGCCCGGGCTGCGGACGAAATGTTGGCGGAAGCTTCGAGACTCAAAGCCTCCGCAGATGCAGCCAGGCATCGGGGCTGGTGGCTGTTCGCGCTCGCGCTACCCGTTGCGGCCGCTTTCATCTGGTTTGCCTGGCAAAGCAATGATCGCCAGGCCATGCTGGAGCGCACACTCACTACCCTTGCGGCAGACACAGGTCAGCTGGCTGACGATCTCGACGACTCGAGCAGAGCTCGGGCCGAGCTACTGGAGACGGTCAGATCTCTGAAACAATCCGAGTCGGCATCGGCAGGTGAGGCCGAAACGCTGCAACAGGACAACACGGCACTCGAAGCGCGGCTGTCATCACTACGCGAGCAGCTGGCGCAGCAACAGGCAGAGGTCACACGTCTGACCGAAGCTGCACAGGCTGGCCAGACCCTGGTCGACAGCAACATGGAGCGACTTGACGCGCTCAGACTCGAGCTTGCTGAAGCCACCGAAAGCAGCGAACAAACGCAATCCCGTCTGCGTGGCGAGGCCGAAACACTGCAGGCCGAGCTGGTATCCACCCAGCAGGCCCTGCAAACCAGCGAAGCTGCAAATCTCGCCCAGGCCGAGGCTCATGCGGCTGAGCGTGCGGCGCTGGATGCGCGGATAGCAGAACTGGAACAGACGATCAGTGCCGCCGAGACTGCTGAGACTGGCGAAGCCGAAGCGAGTAGAACGGGCAATCCACCGAGCGATGTATCAGCGGTTGAGGACACTGAACAGGCGTTTGAACAGCAAGAGCCAGACCGGCCCGCCCCTCCTGAGCCCGCTGCGCAGATAGACGCTGCAGAAGAGCCTGCAGATATCGACCAGTCGGAGGATGCCTCAGCCTTGTAGCAAAGCTACCGATTGTCGGCCAGGTCATGAATCGGATTCCATATCTGTGTTTTAATGCTGCGTTATAAAAAATTACACAGTTGCACAGCCAGGAATGCTCCAGATGTCAGTGATTACGAATACAGGGCGACAGGCTCCGCCAGTCTCCAGCCGCTTATTTGCCTGCCCGGTCTTTGGCCAGGTGTCCTCGATCATTACGCTCCTGTTTTGCTGGCTCCTGGCTGGGAGTGTCGCAGCGAGTATAGATCTGACGCGTTTGCCCGATACCGATGTCCCATTGGCTAGCGCCAAGTTCCTCAGTGCGCAGGATGGTGAAAAACTGGCTTACCGCCAGTACATTCCTCGTGATGCACGCGCATCGGTCGTTCTATTGCACGGTGTAGGCTTCCATAGCGGGATCGGTCTGCAGCATCTGGCCTATCCCCTGGCAGCCGAGCATGATATTGCGGTGTATACGCCCGACCTCAGAGGTCACGGCCGATCAGCTGGCGATGCGCTGACGCCTGGGCGCGTGGCCACGCTCTGGAACGATATGGATACGGTGCTGAATTACGTTCGTTCACAGAACAAGGTCCGCCCACTCGTGGTCGTGGCCCATTCGAGTGCTGCCCGAGTGTTGCTGAATTATATGGCGTCGAAAGTGACACCCCGTCTGGACGGGATCGTGTTCATTTCACCCGACCTCGGTGACTCGGCAGAGCTCTACCGAAGCAAGGAAGGTAATTACTACGAAAGTATTCTGCTGGGCAGCCTGACAGGCAAACTGACCTTTGGCTTCGGCTGCAGTAGTTGTGTGGCCGGCAGGGTGCAGCACAGTAACGAAAACACTTTTGCCCACCCTGGTCTGGTGAAGGAATACAACTTCGCCTTTGCCAAGGCCCTCTCGCTCAGTAAACCCTATATGGCAATCCGTCGACTGAGAATACCGTTTGCCATGATCGCCGGCAGCAGCGACGAGTATATTCAGGGCGGTCGCACGAAGATGTATTTCAAGCAGAATGGCAGAACGCCATGGATGCGTGAGAACGAACTCATCAAGGGCGCCAGCCATTTCTCGGTGTTGACTGAGGCTGACGACCTTGTTGGGAAGTTCATCGATGGTCTGGACGTCAACGGCTCCTGAGCATCTTTCGTCCGCGCGCACTCACAGCGAGCGGGCGATAATTTCCTTCATGATTTCGTTCGTTCCCGCATAGATCTTCTGCACGCGGGCATCTGCCCAGGCTCTGGCGATTGGGTATTCCCACATGTAACCATAGCCTCCGTGGAGTTGCACACACTCATCCGTGACCTTGCACTGCAGATCAGTCGTCAGCTGCTTGATCATGGCCGCGGTTGGAATATCGAGCTTGCGCTTGAGGTGTAATTCGAGACAACGATCGACGAATACCCGTGCGGCTGTTACTTCAGATGTCAGTTCTGCGAGCTTGAAGCGCGTGTTCTGGAAGTTCATGAGCGGCTTGCCAAAGCTTTTTCGCTCCTTGCAGTACGCAATCGTCCATTCAAGCGCCGCTTCCGCAGACGCCACCGCATTGATGCCGACCATGAGCCGTTCCTGTGGCAACTCCTGCATCAATGCAATGAAGCCACTGTTCTCGGCGCCAAGCAGGTTGGCGGCTGGCACCTGGACGTCCTGGAAGAACAGCTCGGAAGTGTCCTGTGCCTTCATTCCCACCTTTTCGAGATTACGGCCCTTGCTGAAGCCATCCCAAGCCGCCTCGACGAGAAAAAGGCTGATGCCCTTGGCACCCACTGAAGGGTCGGTCTTTGCCACCACGATGACCAGGTCGGCCATCTGTCCATTGGTGATGAAGGTCTTGCTGCCGTTCAGGATGTAGTGATCACCCTGCTTGACCGCTGTTGTTCTGACGCCCTGTAAATCAGAGCCTGCTCCCGGCTCGGTCATGGCTATTGCGGTAATCATTTCGCCATTGGCCATCTTCGGCAAATAGTGTTCCTTCAGCCAGGCACTCCCATAATGGAGCACATAAGGCGCCACGATATCTGAATGCAGACCGAAGCCTATGCCGGACAGGCCATGCCGGGCGATTTCCTCGGAGACCACCGCACAATAGCGGAAGTCTGCAGCGCTACCACCGTATTCCTCTGGCAATTCGGGACAGAGAAAGCCCATCTCGCCTGCCTTGCGCCAGAGCTCGCGGCTGACCTGACCGTCCTTTTCCCACTGGGCATGATACGGAATGGCCTCCTGCTCGAGAAATTTGCGGAAGCTGTCTCGGAAACCTTCGACATCCGCGTCGAACAGATCTCGTGGAATACTGCTGGTCATGGCGTGCGCCCTCAATCGGCTCTTAAGTGTCCCGAGTCTGACTCAGGCGGCAGACAGGCCCAATGGGGAAAAGACTCTTTCCTGCTGACGAAATCCGACAGGCTTACTGGACGCCAACTCTGGAGCCACTTCTATCCTCTGAGTAATGCCGGTGAAACTGCTGGGCGACCCGTCCACTGCGACCTCCCCGTGCGGTGGCAAACTGAATGGCCATTCGGTGCAGCTCGGCCCGGTCCACAAAGCGTGTGGAGAGTGGTTCAGGGAAGTAGAGATCGACCAGGCTCAGATAGGCGTCCTGGTTGAATGGATAAAAGCCGAGGCGCAGGCCGAAGCGATCGGCCAGCGCGATCTTCTCTTCCAGGGCCTCATTCATGTGGATTTCAGTATCTTCGACCTGGGCATCCAGGTTTTCATGCATGTGCTCCGGCAGCAGATGCCGCCGATTGGAAGTGGCATACATGAGCATGTTCGGCGGTGGCATCTCGATAGAGCCCTCGATCAGGCTTTTGAGCCCCTTGTAGGAGCTTTCGCCAAAATCGAAGGAGAGATCGTCGCAATACAGGATGAAATGATATTCAGGGGTGTCCCAGATCAGATCGGCAATTGTGAGCCAGTCTGACAGATGCGATTTCTCAACCTGAATCAACCGCAGCCCCTGAGGCGCAAAATGATTCAGCACTGCCTTGATCAGCGAGGATTTGCCGGTGCCCTTGGCCCCCCACAGCAATGCATGGTTGGCCTTGAGCCCACTGAGAAAGCGCTCTGTATTGCTGACTATTGCCTTTTTCTGCTGGTCTACTGAATAGACCTCATCCAGCGTGACTGGGTCGTAGGCTCGCACCGCCCTGAGCACCACATCCGAAGTCCAGGGCGAGCCCCGTTCATGATCAGGTGGTCCACTACGCCAGATTGCTGCCTTGTGATGTCGCCAGTCGAATGACATACCGCTCTTCCTTATGCTGCTCGTTTTACTATCAGGTGCTCAATGTTCGTCAGGACTGGCGCTCGTCCTGCCCCAGACAGGCATGAGTGTCTGCGGAATATCCAGTTGCTGCAAGATGCGCGCGACCACGAAGTCGATGAGATCCTCAATCCGGCTAGGCTTGTGATAAAAGCCGGGGGCGGCAGGCAGAATCACAGCCCCAGCCTGACTCAGGGTCAGCATATTCTGTAGATGAATGGTACTGAAGGGCGATTCCCGAGGGACAAGGATGAGCTTCTTGCGTTCCTTGAGCACCACATCGGCTGCGCGTTCAATGAGGTTGTTGCTGAGGCCATTGGCCACTGCTGCCAGTGTACCTGTGCTGCAGGGGCAGATCACCATGCACTGCGGAGAACCTGAACCGGAGGCCACAGGAGACATCCAGTCTTCCTTGCCGAACACTCGAAGCTGCTCGGGATCGGCCTTGAACCTGTCGACGAGATGCTGTTGCAAGGCAGCGGCCTGGGCCGGCAGTTTCAGGTCGAGCTCCGTTGCGGCCACGACATAAGCCGCCTTGGAGATCATCAGATACACACGATGCTGCGTCTGAAACAATACTTCCAGCAGGCGCAGCGCATACTGGAACCCCGAAGCACCTGTGATCGCGAGCGTGACCGTTTTCATCGCAGTGGCTCGCGGTAGTCATTCTGCAGCCGTCCGGAGAGGCCACCGAAACCGCCATTGCTCATCAACACCACGATATTCTCCTGATCACCGTAGGTAGCCAGGCTGGCCCGGATCGCCTGCAGAATGCCAGGCTGATCGAGGCACACCAATTGGCTGTTGGCTGTGGCTGCACCCTGCTCATGAATCAGTGTGTCCAGCCAGCCGGCGCCATCGAGATTGGCCCAGATCACGGCATCTGCTGAAGCTGTGGAGGGCAGCAGCCGCGCGAAATGCACACCCTGCTTCATGGTATTGCTGCGGGGTTCGATTACAGCTGTAATGGCCGCTTGCGGATGTCGCGCCCGCAAGGCACCCAGCGTCTCCTCGATGGCCGTCGGGTGATGGGCAAAGTCATCATAGATTCGCAGCCCGGCCTGCTCGACGATCAGCTCGAGCCGTCGCTTCACACCAGGAAAACTGCTGAGGGCCCTGGCCGCGACTTCCGGAAGAATACCAACGTGGTGAGCCGCTGCAATGGCAGCCAGGCCATTGAGCATATTATGGCGGCCAGCCATCGAACCCTGCACTTCGGCCACTACCCGGCCCTTATGAAGAACACTGAAACTGGCACAGTCATCGCTGTTGGCCCGACACGACCAGAGCACATCGCCAGCAGAACCTTCGATACCAAACGCAGCGCGCCTTGACCAGCAACCCTGCTCGAGTACCTGATCAACGGCTTCGACACCAGCCGGATAAATGACTTCGCCAACACCAGGCAGAATTCTCATCAGGTGATGAAACTGGCGCTGGATATCCGCCAGGGTCGGAAAGATGTCAGCGTGATCATATTCGAGATTGTTGATGATCAGTGTTTTCGGCAGGTAGTGTACGAACTTGGATCGCTTGTCGAAAAAAGCCGTGTCGTATTCATCCGCTTCAATAACGAAAAAGTCGCTCGAACCAAGGCTGGCGGAGTTATCGAAACCATTGGGGACACCACCGATGAGATAACCCGGCGCCATACCGGCCTCACGGAGTATCCAGGTGAGCATGGTGGTAGTCGTCGTCTTGCCGTGGGTGCCGGAGACCGCCAGTACCCAGCGTTTCTGCAGCACCTGGGTTCTGAGGAACTCCGGGCCACTGCTATAGGGCAGATTATGATCGAGCATGTACTCGACCGCCGGGTTGCCCCGACTCATTGCGTTGCCGACGATCACAAGATCTGGCGCAGGCTGCAGATGGGCAGGCTCATAGCCGTTCATGATGTCGACGCCGGCATCGGTCAACTGCGTGCTCATGGGTGGATACACGTGCTGATCCGAGCCGCTGACCTGGTGGCCAAGCTCACGCGCCAGCAAGGCGAGGCTGCCCATGAACGTACCGCAGATACCTAAAAAGTGGAGATGCATGGGGCGAAACATTATCCTTGCACAAATTTTGGACGAGACCAGGCTGGATATTCAGGCCAAGGTCGATTCTGGTTATCAATTGTCGCTCACAATAGCAGGTATTACGAATGCGCAAAAATGCGTTCTACGCTCAGTCCGGCGGTGTTACAGCCGTCATCAACGCCTCCGCCGCTGCGGTCATCGAGACCTGCCGTCAGCACCCTGACCGAATCGGCACCCTCTATGCCGGTCGCAACGGAATTCTCGGCGCCCTGCGTGAAGAACTGATCGATACCAGCCTCGAGTCGGACGAGTCCATTGCCGCGCTCAAGCATACGCCTGGCGGCGCGTTCGGCTCATGCAGACACAAGCTCAAGGACATCGACACGCACCTGGCTGAATACGAACGCATTATTGAAGTCTTCCGCGCTCACGACATCGGCTATTTTTTCTATAACGGTGGTGGTGACTCCTCGGACACCACGCTGAAAATGTCGCAGGTTGCCGAAAAAATGGGCTACCCCCTCACCTGCGTCGGCATCCCAAAGACGGTCGACAACGATCTTCCACTGACCGATTGCTCACCCGGTTTCGGCTCCGTTGCCAAATACATTGCCACCTCCGTCATGGAAGCCACCCTCGACATCAAGTCGATGTGCAACAGTTCAACCAGGATCTTCGTCATGGAGGTCATGGGCCGGCACGCTGGCTGGATTGCGGCAGCAGCTGGTCTTGCCCAGTCAGAACAGGCCGAGCTGCCCGATGGCGCTGTTGGTCACGCGCCGCAAGTCATCCTGTTTCCGGAAGTTGCTTTCGACGAAGCCGCCTTTCTGGAAAAGGTGCAGGCGAGTGTGGATCGCGATGGCTTCTGTACTGTCGTCGTATCCGAAGGGGTGCAAAATGCCGACGGTGAATTCCTGGCCAAATCAGGCCTCAAGGATGTTTTCGGACACACCCAGCTTGGCGGTGTCGCTCCTCTCATCGCCAACCTGATCAAGGATCGCCTGGGACACCGCTACCATTGGGCCGTCGCCGACTACCTGCAGAGATCAGCTCGACATATCGTGTCCGCTACCGATCTCGAACATGCCATTGCCGTAGGACGACACGCTGTCGAACTGGCACTGGAAGGGAAAAATGCCAGCATGGCCATCATCGTTCGAGAGTCGGACGAGCCCTACCACTGGCACGTAGGCGACGCCCCCCTGAGTGAAATTGCCAACGTCGAAAAATTCATGCCGGACAATTTCATATCTTCGGATGGCTTTGGCATCACCGCTGAAGCGAAGCGCTATCTGAAACCGCTGATCAAAGGAGAAGCGCCACCACCATTCAAGGATGGCCTCCCAAGCTATGTGACACTTCGCAACGAGCTCGTCGCGAAGAAACTTCCGAACAGCTTCGATATCTGAAGCCTGCCTGCGATACCCCGCTGGTGGCGCCTACAGCGGGGTGTCGTGCCTTACCATGATCAACTCATCAGTGGCAAAGCCAAGCTCAGCGGCCTTGGCGATGAGCCTGTCGAGTACGGCCTTTTCCATCTCGGGCCTGCGCGCCAATATCCAGAGATAATCCCTGTCGGGGCCGCAGACCAATGCCCACTGATAGTCTTCGTCCAGTTCGATGATGTTGTAAGCGCCATAGAATGGACCGAAGAAACTCACCTTCAGACGGCCGACGTCCCTGTCGCCGATGAAATAAGCTTTACCGTCTGCTGACTCCCGCTTGTCTTCTTCCACGTTGTAGCCACTATTGAGGACATCGATCCCGCCATCGTCACGCTCACTGTATTCCGCCGTCACGCCTTGCAAACCCTGTTCGAAACTATGATCCAGCCTTGCAATTTCGTACCATTTTCCAAGATAGCGGGATGCTTCAAAATCGTGCACGACTTCCACACCTTCCGGCACACCCGTGCATGATAAAAGGGCGCCCATTCCAAGCGTTAGAAATATCGCGCGCACAAACTTGATGCATACCATCATGAGTTATACCTATATCCTTCGTTTAAACCATGGTTGACTGGGTCTAGCGCTTCTTTTAAAAAAAAGCGTATGCTAACGTCGATTCCGATCATAAGAACATAAAGAGGAACTTCCATGAAAGTAACACTTCTCTCTGCCATTATTGCCGCGAGCGTAATTGGTGCATCAAGCCACGCCAGTGCAGCAAAGCTTGACGACGTCAAGAAAGAGGGCGTCGTCAAATGCGGCGTCAGTACCGGCCTTCCTGGGTTCTCCAACCCGGACGACAAGGGCAAGTGGACCGGCCTGGACGTCGATCTCTGTAAAGCCGTTGCTGCCGCCGTTCTCGGTGACGCAGAAAAGGTCAAATACATCCCTCTGAATGCCAAAGAGCGTTTTACTGCGCTGCAGTCGGGCGAAGTCGATATCCTTTCCCGTAACACCACGTGGACCATCACCCGTGATGGCTCACTCGGCATCAACTTCGCTGGCGTCAACTACTACGACGGCCAGGGCTTCATGGTCAACAAGGGCCTTGGTGTCAAGAGTGCCAAGGAACTGGATGGCGCGGCCATCTGCATTCAGGCCGGTACGACTACCGAGCTGAATCTTGCTGATTACTTCCGCAAGGAAGGCGGCATGAAATACCAGGCCATCGTATTTGACACGTCGGATCAGACCGTAAAGGGTTTCGAAACCGGTCGTTGCGACGTGCTCACATCAGATCAGTCACAACTCTACTCACTTCGAGTGAAGCTGAAAGATCCTGAGCAGGCCATCGTTCTGCCTGAAATCATTTCGAAGGAGCCTTTGGGCCCAGCTGTTCAGCAGGGTGATGATCAGTGGTTCAACATCGTGAAGTGGGTTCACTTCGCAACATTGAATGCTGAAGAGCTTGGCGTGACCTCCAAAAATGTCGAAGACATGAAGAAGAGCGACAATCCGGATATCCAGCGCCTGCTGGGTGTGAAGGACCAGGACATGGGTCAGACCATTGGTCTCTCCGCAGACTGGGCTGCCAATGCGATAAAGCAGGTCGGCAACTACGGCGAGATGTTCGAGCGCAATGTTGGCAAGGACTCTCCACTTGATATCGAGCGCGGCCTGAACGCGCTCTGGACTGAAGGCGGCATTCAGTACGCTCCACCAGTCAGATAGAAAACACACGGGCGCCCTAGGGCGCCCGTTCTGATTCATGTATCCCACAATTCGCTATTGAATTATATGCCTGCCCACAGTAAACCGCAGTATCTCGTACAGGAGAACGCCGCATGAGTAACGGGAAGAAAGGTGGCGTGACAAGCCTGATCTACGATCCCAGACTCAGATCCATTTTTTTCCAGCTCGTTGCCATAGCCTGTGTCGCCGGGTTCTTCTGGCACATTCTCGACAACGCAAACACCAACATGGCTGCCAGAGGCATCACCACCGGTTTCGGATTTCTCGATAACCAGGCGGGCTTCGGCATCATTCAGTCCCTGATCGATTACACCGAAACGGACACCTACGCACGGACCTTCACAGTGGGTCTGTTGAACACTTTACTCGTATCGATGCTCGGCATTTTCTTCGCGACAATCGTTGGCTTCCTGATGGGGATAGCACGGCTGTCTTCGAACTGGCTCATTAGGAAGCTGGCGCTGTGTTACATCGAAGTATTCAGAAACATTCCACTGCTGCTGCAGATCTTTTTCTGGTACTTCGCTGTACTTCGGGCCCTACCCTCTCCCCGGATGAGCATGGAAATGGGCGATGCCTTTTTCCTCAACATCCGTGGTCTGTACATGCCGGAGCCAATACCCGGGGCCGGCTTCGATTATGTCTGGATTGCCCTGATTGCTGGCGTCGTTGGTAGCTACGCGCTGTATCGCTATGCCAAAAAGATTCAGGCTGAAACAGGACGTATCATCCCTATGTTCCTCCCAACGCTGGGCATGATTATCGGCCTGCCATTGATCGTGTTCTTCATCGCAGGCTCGCCATTAAGCTGGGAATACCCTGTATTGAAGGGCTTCAACTTCACCGATGGCATCACCATAATCCCCGAGTTCCTGGCCCTGTTGTTTGCGCTGACCATATATACCTCGGCCTTTATCGCAGAAGTGGTGCGCTCCGGCATCGAAGCCGTCTCCCACGGTCAGACCGAAGCGGCAAGCGCCCTCGGCCTTACCAATGGGCAGCGTCTGCGTCTTATCGTGATACCACAATCGATGCGGATCATCATCCCACCGCTGACCAACCAGTATCTCAACCTGACGAAGAACTCCTCTCTCGCGACGGCTATCGGCTACCCGGACCTCGTATCGGTGTTTGCGGGTACGACCTTGAATCAGACCGGACAGGCCGTTGAAATCATCTTCATGACGATGGGGGTCTATCTGACCATCAGTCTGGTGACATCAGCAGCCATGAACTATTACAACTCTCGCAAGGCGCTCATCGAGCGATAAAGTGGTCTCCGGGGAGCCTAAAATATGCCAAACATACCATCCGATACGCTGACACCACCGCAGCCGGAAAACGCCACAGGCTATAAGCCACTACCCGACAGGGCAGCGCCGGGAAATACTGTCGGCATTATAGGCTGGGTGCGGGCCAACCTGTTCAACAGTGTTGGCAATACCATTCTCACGCTGATAGCCCTGTACTTCATCTACCAGGCGGCGGCCTGGTTCCTGGACTGGGGCATCATCAATGCGGATCTCGCTGGTGATTCTGCAGAAGCCTGCACAAGTTCCGGTGCTTGCTGGGTCTTCATCAAGGCCCGCTTTCCACAGTTCATCTACGGTTTTTACCCGTCCGATGAAGTGTGGCGAATCAATATCATGTTCGGACTGTTCGCCTTCTGCATCATCGGTCTCGTAGTCGACTCGATTCCGGGCAAGAAGTGGTTCGCTATCTTTACCCTGGTCATCTTTCCGGTGCTCGCCTACTACCTCATGCTCGGTGGCGCTTTTGGACTGGAGAAGGTAGGCACGCATCGATGGGGCGGGTTTTCTCTCACGCTCATTCTCGCAATGGTGGGTATCGTAGCTTCGTTGCCAATAGGCATAGTACTGGCACTCGGCAGGCGCTCGGAAATGCCCATCGTTCGCAGTATCTGCATTACCTACATCGAATTCTGGCGCGGTGTTCCGCTCATCACGGTGCTCTTCATGGCTTCAGTCATGCTGCCGTTGTTCATGACTGCAGGCACCGATACCGACAAGCTGGTGAGAGCCCTCATCGGTATTACCATGTTCCAGAGCGCATATATGGCGGAAGTCGTTCGGGGTGGTCTGCAAGCCATCCCGAAAGGTCAGTATGAGGCCGCCGAAGCGCTGGGCCTGGGGTACTGGAAAAAAACAGGGCTTATCATTCTGCCTCAAGCACTCAAGCTGATGATTCCCGGCATCGTCAACACCTTCATTGCGCTGTTCAAGGACACCAGCCTGGTATTGATCATCGGTCTGTTCGACCTGCTGGCCATTGTCCAATCGGCGATAACGGACCCGAACTGGCCGCAGGTTTCAGTAGAAGGCTACCTCTTCGTTGCCTTCATGTTCTGGATCTGCTGCTTCAGCATGTCGCAATACAGTCAGCGACTCGAGCGCAAGTTCAGTACCGGCCACAAAACAGCTTAAGCAATAACTTTACGGATTCATCAGGAGCCTTGCCAAATGGCTGAAGATACAGCGAAGACAGAAACAAACGAAAAAAACATGATCGAGCTGCGGAACGTCAATAAGTGGTACGGTAGCTTCCACGTTTTGAAAGACATCAACATATCGGTTCGGCGAGGGGAACGAATTGTCATTTGTGGTCCTTCTGGTTCAGGTAAGTCCACCTGTATCCGATGCATCAACCGGCTCGAGGAGCATCAGGAAGGTGACATTATCGTCAATGGCGTCCCGCTGACGAATGATCTGAAGAACATCGATACTGTTCGCCGCGAAGTTGGCATGGTGTTTCAGCACTTCAACCTCTTCCCTCACCTGACGGTACTGCAGAACTGCACCCTTGCGCCCATCTGGGTTCGCAAAACGCCCAAGAAACAGGCGGAAGAAGAGGCCATGAAGTATCTCGAGCGGGTAAAGATTCCTCAGCAGGCGCTGAAGTATCCAGGACAACTGTCCGGCGGCCAGCAACAGCGAGTAGCCATCGCCCGCAGCCTGTGCATGAATCCTGCGGTGATGCTGTTCGACGAACCGACCTCAGCCCTCGACCCGGAGATGATCAAGGAAGTACTGGATGTCATGGTGGAATTGGCTGAGTCCGGCATGACGATGATCTGCGTCACCCACGAAATGGGCTTCGCGAAAACGGTGGCAGACCGAGTGATCTTCATGGACGAGGGGCAGATCGTGGAAGAAAATGAACCACATGCCTTCTTTGAAAACCCGCAGCATGAGCGTACCAAGCTCTTCCTGAGTCAGATACTGGCGCACTGATGCGTTTAGTGGCGTGCTGGTTTTACCAGGCGCCGCCCTCTAAAGTTCTATCTAGCTCCAATCGCGAATGACGAGCGGCTCCCAGTCGACTTCGTCATTCGCCAGCAGGTTTTCGAGCTTTTCAGCATTGGTGAGTGTCTGACGGCCATCGTTCAACATGGCCCTGTCAGCAACACTATGCCCAGCCTGCCTGACTGACTCCTTGTTGCCACTGATCAGCGGATGCCAATCTGGCAGGGGTTTTCCTTCCCAGCGCAGGCGGTAGGCGCATGTTCCTGGCAGCCAATGGGCCGACTCGGCGAGCAAGGCTGGTGTAATTTTGATGCAGTCAGTCTTCCGGGACAGGCGCTTGGTGTAGCACGCACAGGTAACGGTCTTTGTTTCGGCACCGTCTGCGCTGTTGCCACATTTGGTTCGGAGGTGATCACAGGCGATAATGGAAAACAGCATGCCAGCGCCTTCGTCATCCTCGAGTTTTTCGAGGCAGCACTTTCCACAGCCATCACACAGCGCTTCCCATTCGGATGTGTTCAGTGCCTGAATGGGTTTGAGCCACCACTGTTCTGAAGCCTTGTCGTCCGTCATCTTGCTCATGATTTAAAGCGGTCGATTGCCAGATTTCTCCGCACTGATGATGGTCATCATGGCCTCGATATCGGCCTCGGTCTGTGGCATCTGCAGGTAATAGCCTTTTTCGGCAATGCTTTTCAGTACCTGATGAACGTCCGATCGGGCGAGCTGGCGCCCCGGGTCTGCTGTGAAATCCATCGCATGAGTCAGTCGCCCGGTGGCCTGCATCAGATCTTCAGGCAGATCAGCTTCCACGGTCGCCTGATCACGACCCGCAGGCACGAACAGGTACATTTCTGCCTTCCTTGCGCACCGGTAGGCACTTAGGGTTTGCGCCACGGCCTCTGTGATTGCTTGCGCTTTCTCACTCATTGCATCTCGACCACTGTTTGAAATTTGGTCGAAGTCTACACGAGTTTAGCTGGATCCAGTAAGGCCTTGAGCTCATCCCGGCTCATATCGGTCTGTTCTACAGCCACATCCAGTACCGGGCGCTTTTCTTTATAGGCCTGCTTGGCGATCTTCGCCGCGGACTCATAGCCGATGACCGGATTGAGCGCAGTGACCAGTATGGGATTCGACGCCAGCGCCTTTTCCAGCTGCTCGTGATTCACTTCAAAGGTGGCGATCGCTCTGTCTGCGAGCAGCTGACAACTGTTGGTAACGAGCTGCAGTGAGTACAGCAGGTTGTCTGCTATGACCGGCAGCATGACGTTGAGTTCAAAGTTTCCGGATTGGCCTGCGACCGTAATGGTGGCATCGTTGCCAATGACCTGGGCAGAGGCCATGGCGACGGCTTCGGGAATCACCGGATTCACCTTCCCGGGCATGATGGATGAGCCCGGCTGTAAGGCTTCGAGCTGAATTTCGCCTAGACCGGCCAGCGGACCAGAGTTCATCCAGCGCAGATCGTTGGCAATCTTCATCAGCGACACGGCGCAGGTTTTCAGCTGACCCGAGAGTGCCACAGCAGTATCCTGCGCAGCGATGCGGGAGAACAGATCATCCGCTCTTCTGAATGGTAGGCCGGTGTTGCGGCCAAGCGTCTCGTTAAAGGCTTCGGCAAATGACTCGTGGGCATTGATGCCGGTGCCTACCGCAGTACCACCTTGAGGCAGCGCCAACAGCTGGCCAAGCATGTCGTTGAGCCGGTCACGGTTATCTGCCATCTGCGCCGCCCAGGCGCCAAGGCTCTGCCCCAAACTGACCGGCATCGCGTCCATGAGATGGGTACGGCCGGTCTTGATGACACTCCGCAGCTCTTCCGAGCGCTGGTTCATGACCTGAATGCAGTGGGTCAAGGCTGGTAATGTGTGCCTGTGAAGATAACAGGCTGCACTGATCTGTATGGCACTGGGAATTACATCGTTGCTGCTCTGCCCCCTGTTGACATGATCGTTGGGGTGAACTTCAGCGTCGTGATCCCCGGCATTGGCGAGATGCGCGATCACCTCATTGGCATTCATATTGGTACTGGTACCAGACCCTGTCTGGAAGATATCAACCGGGAAGTGATCAAGGAGTCTGTCATCGTTCAGCAGCCGGTCGACGGCCTCGATGATCGCACCAGCACGGCCTGCGTCCAGTTCTTCGAGATTCTGGTTGGCCTGCGCCGCTGCCTTCTTGATATCAAGAACTGCCCGAATGAAGGCTTCCGGCAGGCGCCGGAGACTCATCGGAAAGTTATTGACTGCCCTTTGAGTCTGGGCTGCCCAGAGAGCCTGCTGTGGGACCCGGACTTCGCCCAGGCTATCGTGTTCGGAGCGGAAGCCATCTGCCTGGCTTCCGCTTTTACCATCCTCTGGTGATTTCCCTTTATTTTCCGTATCTCCTGACATCACGCTTCTCCTCTTTCGGCCTGGTATGCATCAGATACCTACGCCGACATGGGAGCAGCAGTCTTGTCAGAGGCCGTTACCCCGGATGACGAGTCCGAGATTGTCGATATTGATACCGAGCATTTCCACGCCGCCGAAGCTGCTGACTTGCCCGCCGATGACACCGATGCCTTCATATGGCTCGACGAACACCCCCATGTCGCCCATCTTGAAGTTGATATCAGAGTCACTGAAAGTAATACCGATACCGCCATCACCCTCGGCCACGTCACCGCCGTTCGCTACGACGTTCGCCAGGTCAGCTGTTGCGTCGATGGTCACGTCCATGCGTCCAGCCACAGCAATATCCTTGACGATAATACCGGCGAGAGGCTTCTCAGTGAGTACACTTTGCAGTGGCTGAAGTCTGGTGTTCACACCAGTGTTGGTCTCCTGATCCCAGCCGCCCTCGATATCAACGATATATTTGAAGGCCTCGATGGTAATACCTGCATTCGACCAGTCAGCGCCGTAGAAGTCGCCCAGGGTGCCGGACTGCTCGACTACTGAGCCATCCGCAAGCGTGGTGCTCGCGGTATAGGCGTTTTCGGCCGATCTGTCGATGCCACCAATCGAGCCGAAGCCAGCTTCGATCACGATACCGCTTTGTCCTGAAACTTCCGCCATGTCTGCATCATCAATAGCCTGCAGCTCAGCTTGCGCGCTCGTTGCCGTCATGATGGCCGCAGCCAGTGACGCATATTTTAGTGTTGTTCTCATCTGTTCTACTCCAGATTTGCAGAAGGAGGGGCCTGCATTGCGCAGGCCCCGACCAGCCTCAGGGCTGAACTGGTGTCAGTGTGAGGTTGATAGTGTTGTCGTCCCCTTCAAGGAAGTTGCTGAGGACGGAGGTCAATGCACCACAGTTTTCCAGTGCAGTCAGGTCGTAGGAGCCTGTCACGGTTCCACCACCAAGCGGCAGGAAGGTTTCGCCGTCTGGCGAAGCTACCGTGAACGAGACTGGTTCAGCAGTCCGACACTCGGCACCACCACCGATCGGCAGCTTGAGGCCGAACAGGTTGACTGTGACGCGTGGAACCTTGACATAGGCCTGGGCTGAAGTAGTCAGCTTGCCATTGATCAGCGTACCGGTGGCCTCACCTACGTTTTCGAACTCAACCTCTGCAGTGGCAGTCAGCTTGCGGAACCACTTGCTGACCTGGAAGGTGCCGCTCGTAGGATCGAGATGCAGCTCTGCAGTCAGCATGCCGGTGGCCAGATCGACTACGCTGTCGATGACGCCAGTGAGTGGCAGCGTGTTGCCTGTAGAGGTCAGCGTGGTGGAGCCATCGACATCCAGCTTGATATCGAGCGTTGAACCGCCAGTGTCGTCGTCGTTCACCTGTCCTGAAAGATCGACAGTGACGGCGGCCTCATCAGGATCATCCGATGTAATCGTCAGCACATCGCTGCTGGCGCCTACCGCATTACCGGTAAACCGCAGGCCAACGGCGCAGCTGCTGGCTGGAGCGACAGTGCTACAGTCATTGCTCAGCACGCTGAAGTCACCACCAGTCTGCAGAGATACATCACTGATGTTGAGGGCGGCACTACCGACATTGTTGATGGTCAGCGTGCGGTCTGATGTCACACCGAGGTCGATGGCCCCAAAGCCCAGCTCGTCGTCACTGACTTCGATATCGGCTTCCGGCTCGAGCTGTCCATTACCACTCAGGTCGACAGTCACGACTCCACTGTCCGGATCGTCAGTTTCAATAGACAGTACGGCTGCCTGCGCACCTTCTGAACCGGCTGCGAAGGTCACGTCGATCGTACAGCTCTCAGCTGAAGCGAGTGTGGTGCAGTCATTGGTCTGGATGAACGCGTCGGCATTGGCGCCAGATACAGTCACACCGTTAATAGCCAGAATGCCGCCGCCGTCGTTGGTGACGGTCACGCTGCGCTGCTCAGAAAGACCCAGCTGAACATTGCCGAAGTCCACTGCTTCAACATCGACCGCCACATTGGCTGGATCACCGCCGCCGCCGGGGCCGCCGTCTACAATATCAAAGCTTGCCAACACGTTATCCTGGCCAGCAACTACTTCACAGTCGGTGGTGAACTCGCCAACCGGCATGCCTGCCAGCGTGCCGTCGGCGCGAAGGTTTCGCAAACTCAGGATGAGATCGTCGACAGTGACTTGTCCTGGGCCCACATCGCCGTCGGTCAGCGCGACAGGGTCAGCCACGCCGCCGGCAGCCACTTCAAACTCGCCTGGCGTACTAGGAACAGGTGAAGGCTCTACAGTCAGATCAACGGTGCTTTCAATATCTCGAGCCGTCGTACTGATAGTGGTAAAGCTCTGTGCTGTGCCAGTTACAGTAACCGCGCCGAGCAATGACAAGCCCTGGCGGGAAGGTTCGTTGACTACAGTGATGGTATCAACGGTAATAGCCGGAACACCTTCACTCGCTGTAATTTCAGCGGGGTAGTCTGCAGTGATACGAGCCTGGATTGGTTGCTCGCCTATCAATGGAAATGGGCAACGCAACTCAAGGTCCAGCGTCACGGGCTCCGCGAGCGCCATGGTATGAGCTGTCATGAGTATCGTGCCTGCCACTGCAGCACCAAGGCGCGTACGTCGCGCGTTAAAAGTCGTGGTCATTATTGTCGTCCTCTTTTCTGTTGTTCTGTCGCTGTGGATCAGGGATGATCCGTGGATTACAGTACTTTTTGTCGTCCTTTTTTCCTGTCACACCAACCATTTAGCGACAAGCTCAGAAAGTAAGCATTGTCCTAAACGGAAGCTCTTTTGTTAAAACAGGAATATTGCGAGGTGCGTTCGTTATTTCGTGACACTGTTCAGGTTTTGGACAAGTATCGCGGGCTGTTATACAGAGGCAGGAGGTATGCTATCCCCCAAAAGAGGGCTAAAAAGCCGGTAGCCGTAATGGAACCAGACTGAATAGCCGTGGCATGAAGGTGTGAAAGCAACAATTATGTCAGAAATGATTACTTACAAAGTTCCTTTGGTTTCATCAAGATACCTGCGAAAGTTTGTATCCTTCATGCAGTCCAAGGGTGTCAGTCAGGAAGCTTTGCTCAACAACACGGGCATAGGTCTGGCCACAATCGATGATGCAGATGCTTTTCTGCCTGTTAGCCAGATTGTCAAGATGCTGGAAAATGCACAATGGCTTGCAACGGACGAAAGAGCGGGATTTCAGTTCGGACAGAAACTTGACCTTATCGCGCACGGTCTGTTCGGCTACGTGCTCCTCAGCCGGGAAAGTAATGCAAAGCTGGTCGAGATGGTGGTTCAACACCTGCGCGTCTGCCTGCCCCTCATCGATATGGAATGCACTGTTACCGGCACACAGGCAAAAATCCGCCTGAAAGACAACTGGAATACCGGAACAGCTCGCCCTTTTCTGACGAAGGTATACCTGGGCAGTATTTATTCGATCGCATCCCAGGTCTCGCATGCGGCCAGCTTCGAGTTCGATTACGATTCCGCACTCGGCGAAGCAGACTGGCAGGCGCTGGCACCTGACTCCAGCTGGCAGTTTAACGGACAACACAATCAGATCACCCTGTCGCTGGTGGGGCGCAAACCCCAGGACGACAACACGCGGGTGGCTTATTCACTGGCGAGGGAAAAGCACATAGAGAATGATGGCGAGTCTGCCGTGGCTGATGATGCAGAGTGCGGCTCGCCGGAAAGTCGTGAGATTGCGGCTCAGGCGCGGGAACAGATTCTGAAGCAGCCCGGGAAGGCAACGCTGGAGCGCACAGCCAAGCAACTCGGCATGAGCTCACGCTACCTTCGACAACATCTGGCAGCCGCAGGCACTTCGTTCCGCAAGATGCGGCAGGACATCCGTCACAGCTATGCCGACCTCTATCTCATCGACACGCCGCTGTCCCTCATGGATATTGCGCTGAAACTTGGGTTCAGTGATCAAGCGAGCTTCACAAAGGCCTATAGAAGCTGGACAGGCAACACACCCGGCGACGTGCGGCGCAGAGGCCGGGACGCGACAGCTCGCGACGAGGCGGAGTGAATACTCGGAAAAGAATGACGTTGTCAATTTACCGGTACATTTTCTGGTCGCGGGCCAGCCTCCGCAGCCACTCCGCCAGACCGGTGGCTACCACCATACACAGACCAGCCAGCAATAATCCGTCGCGATAACTTCCACCGTGACGCGTGATCTCGCCCACGATCGCCGGGGCCAGCATCTGAGCCACTGCATAACCAATGGTCAACTTGCCCATCATCTTGGCTGGTTTGGTGGGATGGTGCTTGCCAGCCATTGTCAGCACCAGACTCACGATACCGATGAATGTGGCGCCGAAGAGGGCCGCACTGAGATAGGCCAGCCAGAGTGCATTGCTGATATATGGCGTGAGTATGCTGAAGGTGTGCAAGACACAGGTCAGCAGCAAGGTTCGATGATCACCCAGTACCCGCGCCACACGGTCGAGGATGAGACACGCTGGCGCTGCCGCAAGGCCGAGCACCAGGAAGGCTCTTGTGCCGGCATTGCCGACCGACTCGGCATCGATGATGGCGACAATAAATGTGGCGCTCACCACATACCCGACACCGGCCAGGGCGTAGGCAGCGCAGAATACGAGCAGATAGTGTCGCGTAGGGGGCGAATCACTGAGTAGCCGCCCGGGAGGTTGAAGATGTGCTTTTACGGGCCTGGGTAGCCAGAACCAGGCAGGAATGGCCAGCACGAGGCCAATGCCGCCGAGCAGAAGCCAGTGTCCTCGCCAGTCGAGCGTGGGTGTGAGCATCTCTATCATCAATGAGGAGAGCGCGATGCCTATACCAACGCCGGCAAAGTGAACGCCCAACTCACTGCGGTAATGATGTCGCATCAGCCAGTTCAGCACGAGCCCAGAGCCCAGCATCAGACCGGCGGCACTACTGAGCCCTGCCAGATAACGCAGGCCACCGAGCCACCAGAAGTTATCGCTCAGTGCCGACCCTGCGGTCGTCGAAACCGCAAGAAGAAGTCCGATTCGGTAGAGTGTATCTTTCGTGCGGAGATCATTGAGCAATGACGCCAGGATGACGCCACTGAAATAACCGAGATAGTTTAGGCTGGCGAGCCAGGCGCCCTCCTCAAGCCCCAGCCAGGTCTGCGCCTGCATCAGTGGCATGAGGGGAGTATAGGCAAAGCGGGCTATGCCCAGCATCAGCACCAGGCTGCAGATGCCCGCGACGAGCACCTTCAGTCGTTCGGCATCGGATTGTATGACCTTTGCCTGTTGAGGTATCAATCAAGCATCCATCGCGGTGCCGGTCGGTGGACGCTCGTCACGCTCCCCGCTTGCCAGCAGATCCTGAGGCGGCGCTTCCGACCCCCTTGGTAGCCTTGATGGCCCTGACCGAACGCTTGCGGGGCGCCGCCTTTCGGGGCGCTCGCTTCATCGCACTCCGCCTTGAAGCCGTAGCACCAGCGTTGAGCAGTACCTCGAGCTCCTCGAGCGCCTCACCAGTGTATACCGCGAGCTTCTGCATGCTCGGCAAGGTGTCGCGGCAGCCGGTGAAACCGAAGTTGAGTGATCCGTCATAGCTGAGACAGGTGACATTGAGCGCACCGCCATGAGCTATCAGAGACACCGGATACATGGCTTCCAGTTTGGCACCTTCGTAATACAGGGTCTGTTCCGGACCAGGCACATTTGAAATGGTGACGTTGAAAACCGGCCTCATGCGTCCACCGAGTCCGGACATGAGCTGCAGGATATATGGTGACATCAGCAGCATCGTGTACTGGTTGAGCGCCGCCCTAGGGAGCTTTTGGAGATGTTCCTTCGCCTGCAGTGTCGAATATCTGATAGCCTCGAGACGCGACATCGGATCGGCTACATCGGTGGCCAGGTTCGCGATCATGAAGCTGATCGCTGTGCCCATGCCAGTGTCGTCGGCCGGTCGGATATTGACCGGTATTCCGGCTGTCAGCGGCTCGTCCGGCAAATTGTTCTGTTCGATGAGAAAGCGTCGCAATGCCGTGCCGCAGAGATAGAGCACGATATCGTTCAGCGAGCTGCCGCTGTTCTTGCTCAACTTCTTCAACCTGCTCAACTGATAATGCTGGGTTGCGAAACGGCGCTGTCCAGTCACACGTCGGTTGAGTACCGAGTTTGGGCCGGAAAAAGGCGCTGTCAGGCCATCCTCCGGATGCCGAACGGATTTCACCACCCTCGTTAGCGCACCGGCCAGTCGCGGTGCCATATCGGCCTGCAGTTTGAGGGCCTCCATCGCCTGCGAGAAGGCCGCAGGCATGCTCGGCTCCCGGTCAGTCTTGCTACCCCGTGTACTTTGGGGCCTCACTGACCAGGGTGGCAGCATATTCGTCTCGTTCGGGTCGGTAGTCAGCACCCGCTGTAACAGGCGCACGCCGCTGATGCCGTCAATCACACAGTGATGCATTTTGGTATACAGGGCGAAGCGGTTGTTCTCGAGGCCCTCGATGATGTGACACTCCCACAGTGGACGTTTGAAATCCAGCGGGTTCGAATGCAGTCTCGATACCAGTATACCGAGTTCGCGCTCACTGCCAGGGCTTGGCAGCGCTGAATGGCGAACGTGATAGTCAAGATCGATATTCTCGTCAGTTACCCAGCCCGGCGCGATGACACGCCCAAGCAGACTCGGATGCGCCAGCTTGGAACACCAGGGCGGTGCTATTTCGAAATCGGCTTTCATGCGGGCCAGCATGTCTCGAAGGAAGGTATCCCCTGCACCTTCGGGCAGTGAAAATATCTGCATGTTGCCAACATGCATAGGCGTATCGTCGGACTCGACCGCCAGCCAGGATGCGTCCAGTGTACCCATTCTTTTCATTGTCATTCCCATATGCTATTCGCAGCCCTTTTCCAGGGCCGTCTCACAAGGGCCCCATGATAACAGTCTTCGCGCTGCTTTGCGGATGTTGACCTGGTTTAATAGTGCGGGCTGAGTCACAGCTGGAACACTCGCGTTGTGCAAAAGCATCCATTGCCGAAGTGTCAGCTTTTCAGGCGGTATCCCGTCCGAAACATCCACGAAACAACACCTATGCACAGGACCAGGAAAAACAGTGCGACGCCAATACTGATGCCAATGCTCACATCGCCTTCACCATAGAAACTCCAGCGAAAGCCACTGATAAGATAGACCGCCGGATTGAAGAGGCTGAATGCCTGCCATTGGGACGGCAACATATCGATGGAGTAGAAAGCGCCCCCGAGAAACGTCAGTGGCGTCACGATCAGCATCGGCACAAATTGCAGCTGCTCGAAGTTCGTCGCCCAGATGCCAATGATGAACCCGAACAGGCTGAAGGTCACAGCCGTCATCACGAGGAAGAAGACCATCCAGCCGGGGTGCATGATCTGCACATCGACGAACAGGGTTGCCGTTGCCAATATGATGGACCCTAGCACGATGGCCTTGGTGGCCGCTGCACCCACGTAGGCCAGCACGATCTCGAAGGGCGAGAGCGGCGCCGACAGCAATTCATAGATTGTCCCGGTGAATTTCGGAAAATAGATGCCAAAGGAGGCATACGAAAGGCTCTGCGTAAACAGCGAAAGCATGATCAGACCTGGAACAATGAAAGCGCCGTACTCCACTCCGCCTACTGCCTGCATGCGGGAGCCAATGGCGGCGCCGAAGACTACGAAATACAGCGCTGTAGTGATGACCGGTGCAACCAGGCTTTGCAGAAAGGTTCGTCGCGCCCTGAGCATCTCGAACCTGTAAATCGCCCAGACGCCATGCCAGTTTGCCTTCATGCTTCAGCCTCGACGAGATTCACGAATATTTCCTCGAGCGAACGCTGCCGTGTGGTCAGATCGGTGTATACGATGCCCAGCGACTCGAGCTGTTTGAGCAGCACACCGATGCCATCAGTGCCAGCCGCCTGACCGGGGCTAGCGCCGAAACCATAATGCAGTTCCGTACCCGCTTCATTCAGCGTCAGGGACCAGGCCGCCAGTTCGGCTGGCACCTGGGTCAAGACCTGATCGAGCTGAATGATGAGCTGCTTACGCCCCAGCTGACTCATGAGCGCCACCTTGTCTTCGACCAGAATCAGTTCACCGCTGCGGATCACGCCGATTCTGTCTGCCATCTCTTCGGCCTCTTCGATGTAATGGGTAGTCAGTATAATGGTCACGCCATCGTCACGCAGGTCCTTGACGATCTGCCACATGTCACGACGCAGGTTGACGTCCACCCCTGCCGTTGGCTCGTCCAGAAACAGGATGCGCGGCTCATGGGACAGGGCCTTGGCGATCATGACCCTGCGCTTCATGCCTCCGGAAAGGGTCATGATCTGATTCTTGCGCTTGTCCCAAAGGCTCAATTGTCTGAGTATTTTTTCTATGTGCTGGCGATTGGGCGGATGGCCGAACATGCCACGGCTGAGCGAGACGGTATCCCACACTGACTCGAAAGCGTCAGTGGTCAGCTCCTGCGGCACCAGGCCAATCATGGCGCGAGTAACGCGATAGTCCCGCTCGATATCGTAGCCTGCGACGGCCACACTTCCAGCGCTGCGGGTGACGATGCCACAGATGATACTGATGAGCGTCGTCTTCCCCGCTCCATTGGGTCCAAGCAGAGCAAAGATCTCACCCTGCTGTATTTCCAGGTCTATCGCGCTGAGGGCGTGATGGCCGGATTGATAGGTCTTGGTCAGACCGTTAATAGAAATGACTGGCGTTGAACTCAAATGAAATGTCCGGCTGAATACGGGAGCGGCCACCATCTCACATGCATGAAGAGGATGCCAAGCTGTAGTACGCCGCGCCCGGCCAAAGCGATCGAGACGCTTGCAGCTGAATCGGCTAAAATGGACTGCCAGGTCAATTGACCTGCATTCGCCATCTGACTCTCTGCCACCGCTCTGTTGACCCCATGAGGCATACCCCATGTTCAAGCGCATCACTCTGGCCGTCATCCTGAGCCTCATTTTTGGCTGCAGTGTCTGGCAGGCCCGCCAGTTCGACGAGCAGTATGGCCCGGCCGATGCTGAGACATTCGATGCTGCCGCTGCGCAGTTTGTAACCACTGAGCCGCAGCTAGCGAGCGCTTCCACAGCAGACGACGCGTCCAGGCCTGAGGTATGGCAGGCCGCCGAACGGGTGTTGGAAACGCGCTGTGTCGTCTGTCATGGCTGCCTGGATTCACCATGTCAGCTGAACATGAGTCGCTGGGACGGTATTGCCAGAGGCGCCGTGAAGACGCCCGTTTACGATGGCACAAGGCTGAGTCCTGCCCGTATTACAAATCTCATCGATGCCCCGCGACTGACGAGCGAGTGGCGACAGGAAGGTTTTTTTCCAGTGCTCAACGAGCGCACGGCAGATTCAGACGCCAATATCAGGCTCAGTGTGCTCGCGCAGATGTTGCTCTTGAAGCAGCGACACCCGGGCGGAGAAGGGAAATTGCTACCGCCAGAGATCAGACTCGGGCTCAATGCCGCTCACGAGTGCCCCACCATTGAAGAATTCGATGACTATGCATCGGAATACCCCAAGTCAGGCATGCCCTACGGACTGCCTGCATTGACACCTGCTGAGCATGAGACTGTGCTGCAGTGGGTGAAGAATGGCGCGCCACATCCGCAACGGCCAGCAGTGGACCAGGCTACAGCCGCACAGCGCGACCGATGGGAAGCCTTTTTCAATCAGGACAGCCTGAAAGGTCAGCTCAGCAGTCGCTACATGTATGAGCATCTGTTCTTGGCGTCGCTGTATTTCGGCGAACGCGAAGAACAGGCCGGCACCATGAGCAAGGCACCGAACCGCTTCTTCAAGTTGATTCGCTCAGCCACGCCCCCGGGCCAGCCGGTCGAACGCCTTCCCAGCCGCCGGCCCTACGATGATCCCGGCGTCGATCGTGTCTATTATCGGCTTGTGCCCGAAGATAGTACGGTGCTGGTCAAGACCCACATGCCATACGCGCTGAATGACCAGCGAATGCAGCACTGGCACAATCTTTTTTTCGAGGTCGACTATGAGGTCAGCAAGCTGCCCGGCTATGATCCTGAAACAGCGTCGAATCCTTTCGTGACTTTTGCCGCTCTCCCGCAGCTGGCACGTTACCGGTTCATGCTCGAAGAAGCGCACTACACTATCTCGGGCTATATCAAGGGGCCAGTATGCCGTGGTCAGGTGGCCCTGAATGTCATCAACGATTACTTCTGGGTAGCCTTCGCCGATCCACGCTTTTCTGCCTTGGCTGAAGATGCCGACTTCATTGCTGACGCGCGCGACCACCTGCGCTTGCCAGCCGAGGACGAAAGCGATGCCGGTCTGTTGGCCTGGGGGAAGTTTGCCGACATGGAGCAGGCCTATCTGAAGAAAAAGGTTGCCGTCATCGACCGGGTAACCCGCAAGGAGCCGATCAACCTGGACTACCTGTGGAAGGGTGACGGCTTCAATCAGAATGCAACACTGACCATTTTTCGCCACGAAGACAGTGCAACGGTGATCAAGGGGCTGGCCGGTACGGCACCCCAGACAGCCTGGGTCATCACCTATCCCTTGCTGGAGCGCATACATTATTTGCTGGTGGCCGGGTTTGACGTGTACGGCAATGTCGGTCATCAACTGAGTACACGACTGTATATGGATTTTCTGCGAATGGAGGGCGAATTCAACTTCCTCGCCTTTCTACCCTCCCAGGCACGTATCGCCGCGCGTGACCACTGGTATCGTGGTGCCAGCGAAGACGTCAAGGCTTATGTCCATGGTCGATACGCAACTCTGTCTGAGGATACCGGCATGAGCTTCGAGACGGACGATCCCCTGCATGAATTTTATGGCGATTTGAAGCGCTTCTTTTTGCCATTGCAACCAGAACACCTCGAGCTGACAAACCCCGAGCCCGGATCAATCGAAGCAACGCTCACTCAGTTAAACGATGTTTACGGCGGAGCAGTCAGGTTCATGCCCCAGGTCAGCTTCATACGGGTGGTGAGCAAAGATGTACAGGAAGCTGAGTGGTTTTCACTGTTGCATCACAATGCTCATCTGAATATCGCCCACCCTTTCAATGAAGAAGAACGACGAGTACCTGAAGAAGATCAGCTCATGATTCTGCCGGGCTTCGTCGGCGCTTACCCAAATGCGTTATTTTCGGTGGAGTCTTCAGATGTGGAAGATTTCGTCACCCGCTTAGGCGCAATTGACTCAAAGGATCACTATGAGGCATTTGTCGATCGCTACGGCATCAGACGAACTGACAAAGGCTTCTGGCCCTTCAGCGACGCGCTGCATCAATCGCTGGCACACAGGCGGCCACTTGAAGCCGGGCTATTCGACTTCAATCGCCTTCAAAATCGGTAAATGCTTCACGAGCGGGCAGCTTGCGGCAGATCAAGTTTCCAGAATGTCGTCTACACTAGACTTGTTGAAAGCATCTGACCGGACTGCCAGTAGAGGGCCGACGAAATTTCCGACACTGCTCCCATAGCCAACAGGCAAAACCGCCGTCCGCCCGAGCTCGTCCGCCAGGATCAACGCCTGCGCAAGCGACGACTTGGTATGTCTGTGGTGTCCTACACCCTGACGCTGTGCATCGTGACCTTTGCCTGGTCGCAGGCGCTCGTGCCGAGCCGAATACTGTTCGAGTTCATTGGCTTCATGGTTGGCTTCAACGTCGTTTTCTTCTGGCTCATTCACAGTGACCTGAACCTGAGATTTCGCGATCCCAGTATGACTGCGGTCCAGATGATCGTGTCTCTGATTCCTGCCCTGTGGGTGGTCTATGCGCTGGACGATGGCCAGGCTCGCGCGGTCTTCCTGCTAGTGGGCATCGTCCCCGCCCTCTATGGAATTCTGGCGCTCAACACACGACAGTTTCTATTCGTCGGTGTGTTTTATCTTCTGTTTTATGGCATTACGATGTTGATGCTGTGGTACGACGGGTCGACGCTGCTGAATCCCCCACTCGAAGTGATGCAGTTCATTGCCCTCGCCCTGGTCACTACCCAGATTGCCGTCATCGGTGGCTATATCAATAGCCTGAGGGGCCAGCTGAGAAAACGTAACGGTGAATTGCGCGTAGCGACCACCGAACTTGCCGAGGCGCTTGAGAAAATCGGTGAACTTGCCAGCCGGGACTCGCTCACCGGCGTCTTCAACCGACGTCATCTCCTCGATGTCCTGTCCAAGGAAGCCAATCGTCGCAAGCGCAGTACCGGGCCGTTCAGCCTCTGCATCATGGACGTCGACTGGTTCAAGAAGGTCAATGACGAATACGGCCACAAGGCGGGTGACGACGTGCTCAAGGAAGTCGCGCTGGCGACCAGTCGTGATCTCCGGGGCATAGACTGCTTCGGTCGCTACGGTGGCGAAGAATTTCTGCTCATCCTGCCGCAAACGCCGCTCGAAGGCGCCCGGGTCAAAGCGGAGCGGGTTCGTCAGAGCATCGAAAACCTGCGCTTCCCGGAGATAGGCCCGGATTTCCGTATCACCGTGTCAATCGGCCTGGCAGAGCACCGTGACACGGAAGACGTCGATGCCACCATACATCGAGCTGACATGGCGCTATATCAGGCAAAGCACGATGGAAGGAACCGAACCGTAGGCGAAGACTCTCTCCCGGCGGCCTGAGCTCAGGCCAGCGGACGAACGCCAGCAAAGAGCACATTGTAGCTACGTCCTGTCCATGCCTGCATCAGGCTGAAGTCTCTTTCCAGTATGCGTACCTCGAAGCCTATCTGTTTCATGCAGGCTTCAACGGTAGTGATGGCGATAGCTGTCATCGTGTGACGATCATTCCACTGCGCGGCTTCAATGCCTCGAGCCGGGTCTGCCATACGGTTGATCGACACCAGCAGATCGAGATCTTCTCCCTCCCCACGATAACGCCAGCCAGAGCGAAACTCGAAGCGGACGCCATCCTGCTCGGCCCGGCTGACGGCGTCGCGCTGCGCTACTCCGGCCTTGTCCGCCAGGTCGAATACGAGAACACCGCCAGGGCGCAGGGCCTCGAAAGCAAGCCTCAGCGTCCGTTGTAGCGACGCCGAGGGATGGCTGTAATGCATCGAATACAGGAAACAGGTGATCAGGTCGAAACGCCGGGTAAAGTCGAAATTTGCCAAATCCTGCAGGATGAGTGTTGCTGACGGACATCGCCGCCCCGCGGCTTCAAGCATCGCGGGACTGTTGTCCAATCCGCTTACGGCGAAACCTTTCGCCGCCATATGGCTGAGGTGTTGTCCTGTGCCGCAGGCGAGGTCGAGCAAATCTTGTCCCCGGCTCTCGCCGAAGGCCCTGAAGAGTCTGTCGGTAAAGGCACACTGTTGGGCATAGTCCACGTCAGCACAGAAACAGTCGTAATAGCGCGACAGATCGGCGTAGAGCCCCGAATCAGCGGAACGGTCGACTGTCGTCCTGTTGCTGATCTCAGGCTGCTCCTCTGGCGCTATCGAAGAAACCGACACATTGGGCGAGTTTCGCCTGTTCGGAGGCTGCCTGATCGACGAAATGGATGCCGTACTGGAAACGGCCGGATTCATCCTTGCGCCAGACGATATGGCCCGAAATAGTACAGCTCGCCTGATGAGAGAAATCGTTGACATCCTTGCTAGGCAAGCGGATTTGCATCTCGACTTTTTGCCCCTTCTCGAAGCGGTTCTTGATGAGCAACTTGATGCCGGTCATGCTGATATCCTGGGTAAGCCCTTCAAAACGGTGTCCACCAGCATTGACTGTGACGAGTAGATGACCCGGGACGCGACCATTGGTTCGTCGCTCCTCGCTGGAGGCAGTCTTTTTCTGACTCTCTTCCGGCTTGCGATACTTCATGCCAGTTAGCTGATTCTGAAGCCTGGTATTGAGCGTGAAGAGCGCTTCACCGATATTGGCTGTATTGCCAATCTTGCGGGCATTGTCCTGCAGCATCTCGAACAAGGCTGCGAGCGTCCCATTCACCTGCTCAAGGCCATTCAGCTGCACAGTAGAGGCCTGGCTGATCCTCTGGTTCAATCCCGTGGTTTCGGAGAGGTCGGTCCCCATGGCCTCGATGATATGGATGGTTCTTTGAGAGGATTCGCGATTGGTTTCCATATCAGCGACCACACCATCCATGACCTGTGCGACCGACCCCACACGCTCAGTGAGATCACCAACGATTCTCGAGACCTCCTCAGCAGAGTGACCGGCACGGCCCGCCAGGGCTCGCACTTCATCCGCTACCACAGCAAAGCCTCGTCCGCTTTCTCCTGCCCGCGCAGCCTCGATGGCCGCGTTAAGTGCCAGCAGATTCGTCTGCTCCGAGATCGATCGAATTGCAGCCACGATTTGTCCAATAGTCGCTACAGCCACCTTGAGGTCATTGACTTCGGAAGAGGCGTTACTGATGCCGTCGCCGATGATACGCATTCGGTCAATCGTCCCCTGCACCGATTTCACGCCTTCAGCCCCGCGAGCTTCCGTCTGCAGGGCTTTTTCAAGCGTGTTACCACTGAGGTCGCGCACCTGCTCGGACGCTTCGAACAACATTCTTGTCGCTTCGCTCACCTCGGTCGAACGTGCTTCCTGGGTTTTGGTGATCGTTTCGATCTCCTGAGAGACAGCCGCGATCTGGTAAGCGGACTGACCCATATGCAGCGATGAATCGTCGATACTTGAAAAGAGCCCATTCAGGCGATCGAGCATGCTGTTGAACTGAACCTGCAGCTGGCCGATTTCGTCTTCGGAAGTCACGTCGACAGATTTCGTGAGATCGCCTTTTTCAACCGATTTGAGTGATTTCAACAGGCCATTGAGCGGTCGGACCAGTACATTGGCCAGCAGGGCTATAAGCGCAAACTGAATGATGAATTCTATGCCAGAGCCAATAATCGCACTGGTCATGATCTCGTCGAAGCGCGCGTTGAGCACGCTCATGGCCTGCTCGGAAACGCCCTGAGCCTTTGCCAGTGCGAGCATGGAGAGCAGATCGCTGCGCTCTACCAGCCGGTTGTATATCGTGATCGCCATCGTGATCGCGAAAAACACGATCTGCAGCTTCCAGCGAAGTCCCAATCTTGACCACCAGCCCACTTCAGTTTACCTCGAATCATTTGAATGGTCGCAAAACGACAAAGAGTAGTCCTATAGGTATAGCAGCCTTCCCAAAACAGGGCCGGAGTAGGGGCAATATTTAATGTTTTCTTCGGTAACTCTGCCCACTCGACTATTCGAATTCAAAAAAGGAGCCGGTAGATAATTCAGATGCTTGTATATATTACAAGACGCTCTTCAGAAGCTTAAAGCAGATCAATCAAATGCTATAACTTGGGCCAGGACAGCCGAACTGAATGATGGTCAATACGGCCCTTGCCGAGACTGCGCCCCATAAAAGCAGGCCAGACAGGGTTATGGCACATTATTCGCAGCGTTATGTACAGTTATCCTCCCAACGCAGGAAGCCTCTTTTGAGACAAGAACATGAACGGAATATCCGGCAGTCATTAACCATTCTCATGACGACCGATACCGAGGGCGAAGTCTGGTCCTATACTATCGACCTCTGCGAGGCATTGCAGGCTCACCCGGTCTGCATAGAACTCGCTTTGATAGGCAAAGCGCTATCAACGCAGCAAAGTGAGCAATTGGCTGCCCTGCCGAACGTTCAGGTTCATGACAGTGGATTTGACGTGCGCTGGATATCGGACTCCCCACCTGACATCAAGGCATCCGGTCAATGGCTAGTGCAGCTCGCCGAGAGTCTGAAACCGGATCTCGTTCACCTCAATCACCTGGCGTATGGCGCATTATCCTGGTCATGTCCGGTTCTGCTGGTAGGACATTTCTGCATTCTGTCCTGGTGGGCGGCCGCCAAAAATGAAGCCGCCCCAATGCCCCAATGGGCAGGCTATAAGACCTTGCTCAGCGACAGTATTCAAAAGGCCAGTCTGCTCGTCGCACCTACGCTGGCCGCCCTGCACTCCTTGCTATCTCACTATGGCCCTGCGGAAAGAACCCGGGTCATCTATAACGGCCTCAGCCGACCCGAAACGGCGGAGCCAGCTGAAAACGAAGACGATGAAGTCTCGATACTCGTAGATGGAGCGATCTGGCAGCAGGACAGTCATCTGGCAGTACTTACAGCTATTTCCAAAGAACTCGCTTGTTCGGTCTATGTTGCTGGAGAAGCACCCTCATCGAATAGCAGTGAGCGATGCGCCGAAGGGGTGACCTTCCTTGGACATGTTTCGCCGGGCGAACTGCAGGACAGGCTTGTTCGAGCCAGCCTTTACGCGGCGCCGACGGCTTACGAGCCTCTTGGCCTGGGCGCTCTCGAAGCCGCGAGAGCAGGTTGTGCACTGCTATTGGGCGACATCAAGAATCTTCGGGAAGTGTGGGGAGATGCTGCGGTCTATGTCGCCCCTAATGACGTCGATGCATTAAGGGACAAGCTATATAATCTGATTACGCGTCCAAAGCGTCGACATTATCTTGCAACAGCCGCTTGGGCCAGATCGAAGCGCTTCACGACAGCTTCCGCTGCGAAAGCCTATCTGCAAAGTTACCGGTCACTGCTCGCTACAGAGGATGAAACCGCTCAGCAGCTGCCGAGGTCCAACGCCGCCTCTGAAGCGCTATTGGCTGAAACCTGAGTCCGAAATCGCCCTTCGACACCAACTGTGCGGGAGATCGTACAAAAGCCTCCCCCGCCACTCTATCACGGCTATTTCTTATGGCTGTCGTTATCGGCAGCGCCACCACTGGTCGTACCGGGATTCCAGGAAGGGGGATCACTGGCCGGAAAGGTTTCCTCAACCGTTTCATCAACCTCTTCTTCGTCTTCCTTATTGCGGGGGCTTTTCTGGGGTTTTTCATCTTTATCGGTCATACCAGGGCTATCTCCAATTGAGGATGTTAGCGCTGTGTACGTGGCGGATACGCCTTCACGTTCATTTCGAGTACACCATTTCCGATGATTCACACGAAATAAATCGTGACCGCCTTTCAGCGGCCACAACTGTCACCTACGATCAGGCAGCTGTAGCTGCCTTACGCTTGCGAGCCGTCCAGCCATATGCGGCCAGGCCACTCATCATCAGCCAGGCAGCTGCTGGCAGCGGCACTGGTGTTGGTGTATCTGGTCCAGTGACTGCACTGATGTTCAGACCGGAGATCTTGAAAAAGTCGTTGCCTGTGTAGCCGCCAGCGATTGAGGCCGACACCAACAAGGCATTTCCGGTTCCGCTCAGGCCTACAGTCAGAGCATGGTTGCTCACGGTCGAGTGCGCATCAGTTCGCGATCCAAATCCAACCGCTTCAAGAGAAGAATAGGTATTGCCGGAAAGGTTGAAGTCGGTACCAACCGAACCAACCCAGTAGGAAATGTCTCGATCGAACTTACCATAAGGATCGATAGTCACCGAATCGAAATTCACGGCTGAATCGAAGAAGAAAGCGACGAGGTCTTTTGAGTGAGAGTTGTCGACCTGATGCTGTGGGGACCCACAGTTCTTTCGCTCGTCCCGGTTGCAGACGCCCAAACCGGTATTCCACTGGAGCAGTTGGGCCGTTTCCAGCTTGCCATAATAGCCAGTGTCCGCATAAGCGCGAGCAGTCATGCTACCGAAGGTCAGACTGTTGCCATACCCATTTCCGCTACTGGCGTCCGCCGCTTTGGTGAAGTCGACGGATAAAGCCGCCGCTGGCAGACTGAAGCCGACCGTGAGTGCCACGGCTGCTACTGTCTGCATTAGTCCCTTGTGTTTATTCATAGAGATGTTCTCCTGAGGTTCATGTATTAGCCGGTGAACACTTGCTTGCGCGCTTGAAAAAAATTACGTTACACTCGGCAACATAATATTACGAAACTTCAACAAACAAGTATCGAATTATCAGGAGAACAACCGTTAGTTGTGACAAGGGTCTCGCTCAGCCGCAATAGGCCGATTGCATGATTCTTCAACGGAGCTCGGTTTTTGTTTTTCCACAGCGCTCGCAAATGAAGGTCGTGTGTAACTTCCCCTGCCTGCTGTCGAATCGGCTGTTGTTGTCTATTTTCCATTTATGGAAGCCATGCTGACAGAGCCCTTTGCTTGGCTGCTTGCCAACCGGCTTTCTGAATTGAAGTATCTCGCCCATACGCCATACTCATTGATTCGCTGCTGTCTAACCCTCACTCACTCCTCGCTGGAAGTGGTCTCTGGCCAGCTGATCGTTACCGTCTGCGTGCCCCATTCCAGGGCCGCTTCCACATCCTTTCCCATGAAAATATCAATCTTGTCCTCCCACCGACTGTTCATTTTGTCGCGAACGATATAAGTACCTTCGAGCCCCTCGATAGTCACCGGCGTCATGTGGTCAAGGCCCGCGTCGATGAGGTCGCGGGAGACGGCTATCGACTTCATACCAGGCTCAAGCTGATCGCCCCAGGCGGCCAGACCTACGTTCCCTTTTTTGGTTTCAGCCTCACGCATGGTGTATGCGCTTGCAGTGACCTCCAGCGTGCGCACTTCCGGCTGCTTTTCCTGGCATGCAGACAGAAAGCCGGCCGAGCCAGCTGCCAACATGCAGATGGACGCGAGCGTGGCCAGTCCTCTATTTCGTTTGCCCATGAAGTGAATCTCTTTTGACAGATATCAGGAATACGCGGTGAGACTGACGCACGATCAGCGATCAGCTGCCGCGCCGTCAGTACCGTCAAGAACGCCCCTTACCTCCTCATACCAGCGCAACCACGCTTCCTCGAACTGCATTCCTAGTTTCAGTGTCATATACGGCAGTATATACCGCTGCCTTGCTTCGGGATCATTGCGGTAGTACAGGGCTTCGGTTTCGCGATAGTCCGCCAGTGTCTGCTCGTGCAGTTGACGATGTTTCTCGAGATCCCCTACCAGGATCCCCGGTGCCACATTTCCACCCGCATAGAGCTTGATCAGCAGGGGATCACGGTAACGGTAGCTCTTGGCTGGTGTGGCGGTCCAGGCACGGAGCTCTTCCAGACCGGCTGAGGTAATGCTGTAAATTTTCTTGTTGGGTTTATCGGACTGCTCAACCAACTCAAACTCGACACGACCTTCTTCACTCAGTGTGTTCAGTGTCTGGTACACCTGTTGGTGAGTCGCGGCCCAGAAATGTCCAATACTCTTGTTGAAGCGTTTTATGAGGTCGTAACCAGTACCTGGCTCGAGCTCGAGCATCGCCAGAACGGCATGCTTCAATGACATAGTGCTTAGCTCCTGAGGTGATATCACCATCATAGCGGTATGGCGAAAGAAACCAAGCACACTATATGCAATTATTTGCATATAAAATCACATTGGATTAACCTTGCCTTCTCGTCGGCTAACAGCACAGGCACGTCCCATGACCAAGACATCAGATTCAGCTCCAGTCAAACGCGCACCCAGCACCATCAGAATCGGCAAGCGCTATCGGGCCAGCCGTATAGACAGCGACTACGACGCTATTGTGATTGGGTCCGGCATCGGTGGTCTTGCCACAGCAGCGTGCCTGTCGAAACAAGGCAAGAAAGTCATCGTGCTGGAGCAGCACTATACCGCTGGCGGCTTTACACACAGCTACAGCCGCAACGGATATGAGTGGGATGTTGGCGTGCACTACATTGGCGACATGGGGTCTCCCAACACGCTGGCCAGAAAGATCTTCGACTACATCACCGACGGCGAGCTCAAATGGGCGCCAATGGACGAGGTCTATGATCGCTTCTATATTGGCGACGAGGTCTACGAACTTCGCGCCGGAAAGGCAGGCTTCAGGGAGTCGATACTGGCTGCGTTTCCGGACGAGGGCGCTACCGTAGACCGGTACCTGAAGATGTTGAGCAAGGTTGCGCAGGGCATGCAGGCCTACAGCCTTGGCAAGATAGTCCCCTCGATGGCCGCACCCGCCTACCACCGCATGCTGAAAATGATACTGCCCGATTATTTCAACAAGACCACCTATGAAGTGCTGTCATCGCTGACTTCGAACCAGCGTCTCATCGCTGTTCTGGCTGGTCAGTGGGGAGACTGCGGCGTACCCCCGCGACAATCGAGCTTTCTTATTCATGCCCTGATCGCCAAGCATTATCTGCATGGTGGCTACTATCCTGTGGGCGGCGCCTCGAGAATTGCCGAGACCATCATCCCGGTAATACAGGCCAGTGGCGGCGAAGTGTTCACCTATGCAGACGTGAAGGAAATCATCACCGCTGATGGAAAGGGCAAGAGGGCGACCGGCGTGAGGATGGCTGATGGCGAGGTGCTGACCGCGCCGCTGATCATCTCCAACGCAGGCGCTTTGAATACCTACGAAAAGCTGTTGCCTGAATCGGCTCGGATTCATAGTGGCTACACTGCCAAGCGGCAGACGATCTCGCCGTCAATGTCTCACCTTGGCATGTACATTGGTATCAAGGGCACTAGCGAAGAGCTGGGGCTACCGAAGACTAATTTCTGGATCTACCCTGAAGAAAACTATGATGACGCCGTCACCGCTTTCATGAAGGATCCGTCACTGCCCTTCCCTGTGGTCTACATCTCGTTCCCTTCGGCAAAGGATCCGAGCTATAACTCACGCTACCCGGGCCGCTCCGCCATCGAGATTGTTGCGCCGACGACTTATGAGCAGTTCGAACAGTGGAAGGACACCACCTGGGGCAAGCGTGGTGAAGACTACGAGACACTCAAGCAGGACCTGACCGATCGAATGCTGGAGGCGCTCTATACCAGACTGCCACAGCTCAGGGGCAACATTGACTATTTCGAGACCTCTACACCGCTCTCCACGGATTTCTTCTGCCGTTACAGCCAGGGTGAAATCTACGGCCTCACCCATGATACCCAGCGCTTCGAGCAGAGCTGGCTGAGGCCTCAGACACCAGTGAAGGGTCTATGGCTCACTGGCCAGGACGCCCTGACCTGCGGCGTGGTCGGCGCAATGATCGCTGGTGTACTGACGGCAGCCGCTGCGCTTGGTCTGCGCTCTGTGCCCATGCTGCGAAACCTGCTCACATGGAAGCCGGGGAGGCGTAACGCCCCGGTCACTTTGCAGAAGGAAACAGCGTAAGGAGACACTCAGACCCCGAAGAGCGCTGTAGGTGGCATTGGCCGGAGGCCCGGCGGCACATTGCGTATGGCGTTCTCGAGCTGTGCAGCTTGCGGGTCGACTGATCCCATTATATCTCTCTCCCTTACCAGCTACCTGTGTTGTCCATGGACGCCCAGGGCTCCTGCGGCGCCAGCGCTTCGCCTTTCTGCAACAGCTCGATGGAAATGCCGTCGGGTGAACGTATGAACGCCATATGCCCATCCCGCGGCGGGCGATTGATACAGACACCCTTGTCTTTCAACTGACTGCAGATGTCATAAATGTCGTCAACTCGAAAGGCGAGATGACCAAAGTTTCGACCACCGGAATAGCTCTCAGGATCCCAGTTGTAAGTCAGTTCAAGCAAGGGCGCACCTTGTGAAGCAGCCCGCTCTGTATCGTCACGAGCGGCGAGATAGACCAGCGTGAATCGACCCTTTTCACTCTCCTTTCGATACGCTTCGACAAGTCCCAGCTTGTTGCAGTAAAAATCAAGCGAGGCATCCAGATCGCTGACCCGAACCATGGTATGAAGATATTGCACGTGGAACTCCTGAATTGATGATCAAGGCAGCCTGACATGCGAGCTGGGCTAGTCTCGCTGTCTGCTGTACACTCACTGCCTTCTTTATTTACGACATTTGGAGATATCATGGCTCGGGCATCTGCACGACATATTCTGGTCAGCGACGAAGCACAGTGTGCAAAACTGAAAGACGACATCGCCAATGGCTCTGATTTCGCTGAACTGGCACGCAAGCATTCAGCGTGCCCATCCGGCAAGCAGGGTGGCGATCTCGGCGAATTCGGCCCCGGCCAGATGGTCCGCGAATTCGACGAAGTGGTCTTCAGCGCACCGGTTGGCGAAGTTCAGGGTCCTGTCAAGACCCAGTTCGGTTACCACCTGCTCGAAGTGACTGCTCGCAAGTAATACGGCCTGTTTGCTCATGCGGCTTTGCTTCCGGGCGAGGCCGCTACGGCGCCAGATCTGACCATACGGCGAGCTCGTTGCGGTTTGGGTCTTCAAAATGAAATCGTCGTCCTCCGGGGAAGCTGAACACCGGCTTGACCACCTTGCCCCCTGCCTGCTCTACCATGGCTTGAGTGGCTTCAAGATCACTGCTGTACAGCACCACAAGAGCACCCGGTGCAGTGCCACCCGCTTCACACCCTATCGGGCCAGCTGAAAGAAAGAATCCCCCTTCCAGTGCTGCGTTCGAAAAGGCCGTGTATTCCGGCCCATAGTCAACGAACTTCCAGTTGAAAGCCTTCGTATAGAAAGCTTTGGTGGCCTCCAGGTCAATCGCCGGAAATTCGATATAGTCAATCTTGCCTGTTTTTCTCATACCCTGACCGCGCTCCCAAACGGATGAATTTTTCGCCACGCCCACCGACCGCTGAGCGAGGCCGGTATTGTCATCGTACTCCCTCGTTAACAGGACGACGAGTCCTGACCATTTCGTCCGCAAGGAGCTGACAGTGACTACAGCAGCAATGACGACATTGAAGATAGACATGGTGTCAGACGTGGTCTGTCCATGGTGCATCATCGGTTACCAGCGTCTGCAGCAGGCGCTGAAACAATATCCCGACCTGAAGGTCGAACTGACTTTTCAGCCTTTCGAGCTGAACCCGAACATGCCACCGGAAGGCCAGAATATCAACGAGCACATCGCCGAAAAATACGGGAGTGACGAAGCCACGATCGAACACAACCGTCAGCAGATGCGTTCGTTGGGCATGGACCTCGGTATCACCTTCGACACCGATGCAGGGTCGAGGATCTGGAATACCTTCATGGCGCACAAGCTGCTGATGCGCGCGGAACAGCTGGGCCGTCAGACGCCGCTGGCGATGGCGCTGTTCGAAGCCTACTTCTCGGAACGCAAGAATGTATCTGATCCAGAGATACTGGTAGATATTGCGGCGAAGAATGGTCTTTCGAGGGAGGAAGCCCAGACAGCACTGGATGATGAGGCGCTTGGCCAACAGGTGCGCGCGCTGGAGGATGATTACCGTCGCGTGGGAGTATCCGCAGTGCCGACCTTCATTTTCAACGACATGTATAGCGTAAGCGGCGCTCAGGATCCTGTGGTTCTGGGCAAGGTGATTGCTGAAATTCTCGACAAAAACGACAGCAGAGGCTGATACCAATCATGGATGCAAAGACACTGATCGACTCAATGAAAAACGAACTGAAACGGGCTGACCTGTCGAGGTTCTCCGATGAGCAGCTCGCCAGTCTGAATGAGCTCTGCAAACAGTGGACAGAGAAAACTGATAGCGAACTCAAACAGCGTGGACCGAAACAGAATGAAGAAGGCTGGCTGGCCAAACAGAACGACTTTCTGTAATGACGGTCAGGTAAATTTCCGAAAAAACCGGGTTCTGTCGAACATCTCCTCCAGAGACTCCATGCGAGCCCGGGTGTCTGACCACAGTCGCTCCTGTACATCAGCGATCATGGTTTCGAGTAGTAACATGGTCGCTACCGAGGAATCCCACGCTGATGGCACCACGATGCGACTGCAGAAATAGCGGGTGGCCAGCTTGTAAATCGGCGAGCGCCATTGATCGGTAAACAATACGATCGTCGCACCACGCTCATGAGCCATTTCAGCCAATTTCAGTGTACTGGCTTCATAACGGCGGACGTCAAAAATAACGAACACATCGCCCGGCTCTACGTCGAGCAGATAATGTGGCCAGGCATTTGAAATCGTTGGGATGTGGGTGACTCGAGGTCTGATCACCTGCATGTGCAGATAGAAATAGTCAGCCATCGTGCGGGTTATTCGTCCACCCACCACATACACCGCCCGTTTTTTGTCCGCCAGCATTTCGCAGCTAGCATCGAAGGTTTCTGCTTCGATCTGCCCGAAAGACTGACGAATATTAATGATACCAGCCTCCGCAAAGCGATTCAGAATATGTCCTTCCGGCGCCTTCCGTATCCAGGTGTCGTGTTTGGCGATCGGACCGGATATACGGGCTTCGAGCTCGCGCCGCAACTCTGCCTGAAATTCCGGGAAACCCTTGAAACCGAGCTTCTGAACCAGCCGTGCCACTGTCGGCGTCGAAATACCGGCAGCCTGGGCAACTGTAGTGATCGATCCAAGAGCGGATACCGGATAATTGTCGAGAATAAGATCCGACAGTTGCCTTTCGGCGCGGGTAAGCGTGTTGGCCTGCGCCTGAAGTCGTTCGGCTACGGTATCAAGCGGATTCTCATTGTCTGAGTCAGTAGTGGCGATCATTGGTGTCTTTGGCACTCCTGTTCCGGATCTGGCCTGAAGAGATAAAGTATATACATCTCCGAAAACGAACATGCCATACAAGCCTGAAGAAATATTTTCAGCAAAGTTGTTGACAGCTGCCTGCGATATGAAGAATTCTCTTCATAGCATCTGTACAAGGAAGATCTTCGTGATTCCAGAACAGGCAGTCTTTTTTACGCGATGAGCATACGCGCTGATCGCATCGCCCCGCAGGTCATTCGACCGGAAGCAGGCTCGCAAATCCTGCTGGTGTGCGAGCATGCGAGTAATTTCGTTCCTGACCAGTATGCCAGGCTTGGTCTCAGTGAAGATGTTCTGCTTAGCCATATTGCCTGGGACCCGGGTGCACTCGAAGTGGCAAGGCACCTCAGCGAATTTCTCGATGCGAGGTTAGTGGCCAGCTCGGTGTCACGCCTTATCTACGACTGCAACCGCCCCCCTCACGCCCACGACGCCATGCCCGCACGCAGCGAAATCCATGATATCCCGGGTAACGTCAATCTCAGCGACGACGACCGTGCGAACAGGGTGTCCGGCGTCTACCAATCCTTCGAGGACACGCTCAGGCAAACGATCGAGCATATGTCCGGCACTCCGATCATCATCACCATTCATAGTTTCACCCCCATTTACAAAGGCAAGAACCGAACCATCGACATCGGCGTCTTGCACGATGACGACAGCCGTCTGGCCGATGCCGTGCTGCAAATTGCAGATCAGCATTGTGAACGTGTGGTTCGACGCAACGAACCCTACGGACCAGGTGACGGCGTCACCCATACGCTGCGAACCCATGCGCTGAAAGCGCGCTATCTCAATGTCATGATCGAAATTCGCAACGATCTCATTGCCACAGCACACGACCAGAAAGCGATGGCGCTCATGCTCGCTGGTTTGCTGACTGCGGCGATCAAAGTGGCGCAGGCCCTGCCTGTGCTGAATGAAGATGCAGCCGACGAGGACGAACCCGAATGGGGCCAATGATTCGTGGCTACGTGCGTGTCGTCGATGCCGTTAACTACCGGATCGGCCGCATCATGATGTATGGCATCTTCGTCATGGTCGGCATTCTGCTGTGGTCATCGATTTCGAAAACCTTTTTTCTGCCCTCGCTCTGGACACTTGAAGCCGCACAGTTCGCCATGGTCGCCTACTACATCATGGGCGGCCCCTACTCGCTGCAGATGGGGTCCAACGTGCGCATGGATCTGTTCTACGGTGAGTGGTCGGCGAAAAAGAAGGCCTGGGTCGACGCCTTCACGATTTTCGTGCTGATTTTCTACCTGGGCGTGCTTCTCTATGGTGCCATCGAGAGCACCAGTTACTCGCTTGAATACGGCGTTCGCAGCCGCACTGCCTGGCGGCCATACATGTGGCCGATCAAGGTAGTCATGTGCATCGGTTTTTTCCTGATGTTGCTACAGGCCATTTCGGAGTTCTTCAAGGACATTGCAGTTATCAGGGGAGAAACCCTTTAGATGTCGTATGACCTGATTGCCCTCTTCATGTTCTCGACGATGATGCTGATGCTGATGACCGGGCAGCGGGTTTTCGGCGCCATTGGCGGCGTTGCAGCACTCGCCGCCCTGGCCCTCTGGGGCACGGGCGGCTCGGACATTCCATTCTCGGCCTCCATGAAGCTGATGAACTGGTACCCATTATTGACCCTGCCGATGTTCATCTTCATGGGCTATGTCCTGTCGGAATCGAAGATCGCCGACGACCTCTACAAGATGTTCCATGTCTGGATGGGGCCGGTTCGAGGCGGTCTCGCGATAGGCACGATCGGACTGATGGTACTGGTGTCGGCCATGAATGGACTGTCTGTGGCTGGCATGGCCATTGGTGCCACGATTGCCCTGCCGGAGCTGCTGAAACGTGGTTACGACAAGCGCATGGTCACTGGCGTGATTCAGGCTGGCTCCTCACTGGGCATACTGGTGCCGCCGTCTGTCGTGCTTGTTCTCTATGCCATGATCGCCAGGCAGCCGGTAGGCCAGCTCTGGCTGGCAGGCGTGTTGCCGGGCCTGCTGATGGCCTCCATGTTCATCGCCTACATCTACATCCGCTGCCGGATACAACCTGAACTCGGTCCGGTATTGCCTCCGGAGGAGCGCAGGGTCAGTACGCGGGAAAAGTTTCGTCTCCTCAGGGCCGGTCTGCTGCCCCTGGTCATCTTCGCCACCATGATGGTGCCCTTCATCAATGGCTGGACCAGTCTGGTTGAAAGCTCGGCCATTGGTGCCATGGCCGCCTTCGTCGCCGCCGTGCTCAAGGGGCGCATGAATCGTCAGGTGTTCGAGGTGTCCGTCAGGCAGACGCTTGCCATCTCCTGCATGTTCATGTGGATCATCCTGGCAGCACTCGGCTTCGGCGCGGTCTTCGACGGTCTCGGTGCCGTGCAGGCGATCGAAGGGCTGTTTACCGAACAACTCGGGCTGAATCCATGGATGATCCTGATATTGATGCAGCTATCGTTCCTGGTCATGGGTACCTTTCTTGATGACACGGCCATGCTGGTCATCGTTGCGCCGCTCTATGTTCCTTTAGTCGCTGCACTGGGCTTCGATCTCATCTGGTACGGGATTCTCTACACGATCACGACGCAGATCGCCTATATGACGCCACCCTTCGGCTACAACCTGTTCCTGATGCGTGCCATGGCACCACCGGAAATATCGCTTCGCGACATATACAGCTCCATCCTGCCCTTCGTGCTGGTGATGATCCTGGCACTTGCGCTGATCATGATATTCCCGGATATCGCGATGTGGCTCCCGAATTACGTGTACGGCAAGTAAGACCTCAAAGGTAGATAAAAAAACGGAAAACCAGGAGAGCATCATGACCACAAGACGTAAGTTCCTCGCCACCGCCGGCATTGCCGGTGCAGCCGCTCTGGCACCCCCAGCGCTTTATGCGGCAAAGCCAAAGATTCGCTGGCGCATGCAGACTTACGCAGGTCCCGCTCTCGCCGAACACGTCATCAAGCCCGCCATAGAAAGTTTCAACAAGATCGCTGGTGACGAAATGCAGATCGAACTGTATTTCGCCGATCAGCTAGTACCCACAGGGGAACTGTTCCGCGCGCTGCAAAAAGGCACCATCGATGCCGTTCAGTCCGATGATGATTCGATGGCCTCACCAACAGAGGTCACCGTATTCGGTGGCTACTTCCCCTTTGCCAGTCGCTATTCTTTGGACGTACCAGTGCTGTTCAACCAGTACGGCCTGGCCGAGATCTGGGAAAAGGAATACGCCAAGGTGGGTGTGAAGCACATCTCGGCAGGCGCCTGGGATCCATGTCATTTTGCGACCAAGAAACCGATCAACTCACTTGATGATCTCAAGGGCAAGCGGGTGTTCACCTTCCCGACGGCTGGCCGCTTCATGAGTCAGTTCGGCGTGGTGCCGGTGTCGCTGCCCTGGGAGGATATCGAGGTTGCAGTGCAGACCGGCGAGCTCGACGGCATTGCCTGGTCCGGTATTACCGAGGACTACACGGTTGGCTGGGCCGATGTGACAGATTATTTCCTGACGAACAATATCTCGGGGGCCTGGGCTGGTTCATTCTTCGCCAATATGGATCGCTACAATGCCCTGCCAGAGCATCTCAAGGAGCTTCTGAAAGTCACGCTGGACAGTTCTCACTATTATCGTCAGTGGTGGTACTGGGGTGGCGAAGCCGAGCTTCGGGTCAACGGTTCGAAAATGAAGCTGACCACGATTCCCGACGAAGAGTGGGCCGAGGTCGAAAAGGCTGCCAAGGTGTTCTGGGACGAGATCGCCAAGGAATCCGAGACCAAGGCCAAAGTCATACAGATCTTCAAGGACTATGGCGAGCTGATGGAGAAGGCTGGGCGGCCTTACAGGTATAGCTAGGCGTTAAGCCAGGCTCGGTAAAATTCGCGGAACTGACGAGAGCGGTCAGTTCCGCGAGGTTCGACAACAATAGCGGAGCCGACATGGCTGCAAATCTTTCATTCAAGGAACTCACCAAGCTGGTCGAGGATGGCTCGATAGATACCGTGGTGGCCGCCATCCCGGACATGCAGGGCCGCCTCATGGGCAAGCGCTTTCAGGCGCAATATTTTGTCGATACGGCGTGGGAAGAAAGTCACTGCTGCAAGTATCTGGTCGCGACCGATCTCGAAATGACACCGGTCGAACACTACAAATCCACCAGTTGGTCCTCAGGCCATGGCGACTACGTCATGAAGCCTGATCTGTCCACCATGCGTCGGCTACCATGGCTCAAGGGCACAGCCTTCGTGCTTTGTGACCTGCTCGACCATGCCAGCCATAAGGACGTACCCCACTCCCCTCGCGCCATTCTGAAAAAGCAGCTCGCCAGGCTGGCTGAACATGGCCTGACGATGACGACAGCCACCGAGCTCGAGTTCTTCATCTTCCGTGAATCCTTCGAGCAGATGCAGGACCACAAGTACCACGATATGACACCGGTGAGTCCATACAACGAGGACTACCACATTTTCCAGACCACCCGTGAGGAAGGCGTGATGCAGCCTATCCGAAATGGTCTCTATGGCGCGGGCATTCGCGTGGAAAGCAGCAAGGGCGAGGCGGATCCAGGCCAGGTGGAATTGAACATCCACTATTCCGACGCGCTCGATATGGCGGACACTCATGTCCTGGTGAAGAATGCGGTGAAAGAGATTGCCTGGCAGAACGGTCGCAGCGTCACCTTTATGGCGAAGTGGCACCACAGCGCAGCAGGCTCATCAGGCCACATTCATCAGGCCCTGTGCGACAAGAAAGGCAAATCGGTGTTCTATGATCCCAAAGCCAAGCATGGCATGTCGAAGATCATGCAGCAGGCCCTTGCCGGTATGCTCAGGCATGTGGATGAAACAACATTCTTTCTTGCACCTTATGTGAATTCCTACAAGCGCTTTGCCGCTGGCACCTTCGCGCCCACGAGCGCGGTCTGGTCGGTTGATAACAGAACGGCCGGTTACCGGGTCGTGTCACCAGGCACAGATGCCGTGCGTGTAGAGTGCCGGATCGGCGGCGCGGATATGAACCCATACCTTGCGCTGGCGGCACAGATCGCCTCGATGCTCGCTGGCATTGACGGCAAGATGACACTCGAAACTGAATTCAGCGGCAATGCCTATGGTGCAGAAGAGACCAGGCGGATTCCGAAGAATCTCCGTGCTGCGACCGCCGCGTTGCGTGGCTCAATCATGTTGCGTGAAGCCATGGGTGAGGACGTCATCGATCACTATGTGCGCGCAGCCGAGTGGGAGCAGGAGGATTTTGATCGCATAGTCACAGATTATGAGGTGCGCCGCGGATTCGAACGCGCATGATGATTGAGTCTGGAATTCACGATTTGGAAATCACCTTGAACAAGGCCGCGTAATGACACAGATGATTCGATGCATTTCGCCAGTCGACGGCGAAGTCTACGCAGAACGTCCTGCTCTGAGCATTTCACAAGCTGGTGACGCCGTCGCCAGTGCTACAGTCGCACAATTGGCCTGGGCCACCAGACCGCTCAGCGAGCGAGTAGCACTGGTGAAGGCCGGCGTGGAAAAGCTCGGTGAAATGAACGAACAGATCGTTGAGGAGCTGGCCTGGCAGATGGGCCGACCAGTGCGCTATGGCGGTGAGTTCGGTGGCGTGAAAGAACGAGCGTTCCATATGGCCTATATCGCCGCGGAAGCCCTAGCGCCAATCGAGATTGAACGCAATAGCAGGAGTCGCCGGTTTATCAAAAGAGTGCCCCATGGCGTCGTGCTCGTGGTCGCGCCCTGGAACTACCCTTATCTCACCGCGATCAATACGGTGGCGCCAGCACTGATTGCAGGCAATGCTGTACTGTTGAAGACTGCTTCGCAAACGCTGTTGGCCGGTGAGCACCTGGTGAAGGCATTCACCGAAGCTGGCATACCAGCGGATCTTTTTCAGAATGTCTTCCTGACGCATGACACAACCTCTCGACTGATTGCTGCACGAGCCTTCGACTTTGTGAACTTTACCGGCTCCGTGAGCGGCGGAAAGGCCATGGAACAAGCTGCGGCGGGCACATTTACAGGTCTCGGTCTCGAACTCGGCGGAAAGGATCCTGGCTACGTCATGGAAGATGCCGATCTGGATAAAGCGGTCGATACCCTCATCGATGGGGCGATGTTCAACTCAGGCCAGTGTTGCTGCGGTATCGAACGCATCTATGTCGTCGCCAGCCTGTTTGACCGCTTCGTCGAAAAAGCCGTGGCTATCGTCAGCCAATACAAGCTCGGCAATCCTCTTCAGCAGGAGACTACGCTCGGCCCGATGGCTCACAAACGCTTTGCCGACCTCGTGCGTGAGCAAACTGCCGAGGCAGTTCAGGCAGGGGCCAGGGCATTGATCGACCCTGCGCTGTTTCCGGACCAGCACGATGCCTACCTCATGCCGCAGATCCTCGTCGACGTCGACCACAGCATGCGTGTCATGAGGGAAGAATCATTCGGCCCTGTGGTCGGCATAATGAAGGTAAAGGATGACGCCGAGGCCATCGCCCTCATGAATGACAGCGACTACGGCCTGACCGCTTCACTATGGACCAGTGACTTCGACAGAGCCGAGCGCATTGCAGATCAGATCGAGACTGGCACAGTCTTCATGAACCGCTGCGATTATCTCGACCCCGCGCTGTGCTGGACGGGTTGCAAGGATACCGGCCGTGGCGGCGGACTCTCAGCAATCGGCTATCATAATCTGACCCGACCAAAGTCCTACTATATGCGGAGCCTCTGAATATGACACTGACTGCCAACTGGACTTACCCCACTGCGATTCGATTTGGCGCCGGTCGTATCTCGGAGCTGCCAGAGTGCTGCAAGGCATTGGGAATCAGTAAACCCTTATTGGTGACTGACAGAGGTCTTGCGAATTTTCCAATCACCCAGGCAACCCTCGACCTGCTGGAAAAAGCTGGCCTTGGACGGGCCATCTACGCCGATGTTGATCCCAACCCCGATGAACGCAGCATGGCAGCGGGGGTACAGACCTATCGTGACGGTGGACATGATGGCGTCATCGCTTTTGGCGGCGGCTCAGGACTCGACCTGGGCAAGCTCATCGCTTTCATGGTTGGGCAGGACAGGCCGGTCTGGGACTTCGAAGATATCGGCGACTGGTGGACTCGGGCGAAAACTGAAAACATCGCCCCGATCATCGCTGTCCCGACTACGGCTGGGACCGGCTCGGAAGTCGGCCGGGCTAGCGTCATCATCAATAGTCAGACGCATGTAAAAAAGATAATCTTTCACCCGAAGTTCCTGCCTTCTATCGTCATTTCCGATCCCGAGCTGACCGTCGGCATGCCGCCGGTGGTGACCGCAGGTACCGGCATGGACGCCTTCATCCATTGCTTCGAATCGTACTGCTCACCTTTTTTCCATCCAATGAGCGCGGGCATTGCGCTGGAAGGCATGCGAATCGTGAAGACCTATCTGCCTCGCGCCTACGCCGACGGTACTGACCTCGAAGCCCGTGGCCAGATGATGGCTGCGGCGGCCATGGGTGCAGTGGCGTTCCAGAAAGGCCTTGGTGCCTGTCATGCCCTGTCCCACTCTGTCGGCGCGATCTATCACACCCATCACGGCATGACCAATGCGGTCATATTGCCTGCGGTCATCCAGATGAACCGATCGGCGATCAAGGACAAGGTCTGCGATATCGCCCGCTACCTGAACATCAAAGGTGGCTTCGACGGCTTTGTGGATTACGTGAATGAATTGCGGGTGCTGCTGAACATTCCGCAAACACTCGGCGAACTCGGCGTCTCAAAGGATCGCATTGACGACATGGTGGCGATGGCACTGGAAGATCCGAGCGCAGGTGGCAATCCTGTGGTGATGACCGCAGAGAACACGAAGGATGTGTTAAAGGCCTGCTTCTAGAGCGGCCAGTGCACCTGTAGATTTCCACCACCGAAGCGAGCCTCGTGCAGGAGGATGCTCGGCGAGATGGTCAATACTGCGTTGTCTTCCGGCGACATGAGATACACGAAGGGGAAGGCCAGCTTGCCGATGAAGCCATCTTCATCCCGGCTTCGGTTGCGGCCGCTGTCAAAGCGCTGACTGATATCGACCCAACTGAGATACAGCTCCGGTGTGAGCTGTGTCCGTTCGGACACCTGGAAATCCAGGCTGCCGAATATCATCGGCTCCCGCCGGTCGATATCACCCACATCATCAAGATTGCGCCCGAAATAACCCTGCTCTCGAACTGACAGATAGCGAAGTCCTAGCGACGGCCTATTCGGGTGCGGCGTATAGGTCGACTGGAGCGTGATCTCCCACAGATAGCGATCGAAACCCACGGGAGTCACTTCGCCCTCCGCTTGCCTCAGTCGATAGGCGCGCTGCGTTCGCTCCCCCCCGATGTCCAGGGTCAGCCACCAGGCGGGCAGCATCCAGTCGTGTGTCAGCGCAGCACTGATGCTTTCGCTTTCTACTCTCAACTGCCCGGTATCGCTGACGATCACCGCTTCAGGCAAGTAATTCAGAGACAGTGTTGTACCAAGTCCCTCATCTTCTCCTTTCAGAGGCTGGTGCCACTGCAGAAAGGCGGTGGCCGGCTCGGTCTCGAACTCGTCTGCGCTGTCGCTTTTGGTATTGAAATACAGGTCTGGCAGAATCCAGCTGGCATGCAGCCAGCTCTCGTTGCCAAGGTATCTTCGCACACTGAAATAGGCATCAGCGGTGGACTTGTCTGCAGTGACATCACCCTGCAGCCAGACTTCAGTCTTCTCCAGAAGCTGATGGCGAAAGCCGAAGATCTGCCGCTCGTAAAGACCGTCAAGATCTTCACCACGCTGAATATCGAGCATGAAGGCCTGTCGACCATCATTGAACTCAAAGTCCTGCCTGTAACGAAAATCAAGATAGAGCACGTCGCTGCCAACACTGCCGGCTGTGCCACGAACGCCGAACTCAGTGGGGCCCGGATGTCGTTGACTGTGGCGATAGCTAAACTCGTGGAGATAGCGAACGGCATTGTAATTCTGGTCGCGGCCCTCAACCACAGCCTCGGTTCGCCATGGCTGGGGGATGTGGTCCGGGCCAACGTTCGCGAAAGCGACGGTGGGTGGGAACAGGAAAACCGCCAGGCAGCGGATATGATGATTCATGAAATAGCCCTGTAGTCGTAAATAGCGTCTTATGATCTGTGGATCTACCTCCAAGAATATACGGGTCCAAGTAAAGACCGAGTTTGTGAGCCCTCACTGTTGACTTCAATGGAAAACAGATGATATCAATGATATCATTCAAAGAATCTACCTTCATGGAGCCTACTAATATGGCGAGCCTTATTGTTCGCAACATTGACGATAATATCGCCAATGCACTGAAAGCGCAGGCAAGTAAGCATGGCGTGAGTGCCGAGGCAGAACATCGGCATATTCTTGAGCAAGCGCTGATGCGCCCTAAGAAAAAATCGCTTGCCGAAATTTTGATGGACATGCCCAACGTTGGAACAGATGAGGACTTCGCGCGAGTCGAGGTCGAAGAGCCAAAGCACGTCTTCGACTGATGTACCTGCTCGATACCAACGTCATCAGTGAAATTCGTAAAGGAAGCCGCGCTAATTCAGGAGTTACTACGTTTTTCCGCCAAGTCTCCCAGAACGACACGCAAGTCTACCTGAGCGCGATCACAGTTGGAGAGTTGAATCGCGGGCTCCAGCTTGTCCGTTATAGAGGCGACCTGGATCAGGCTACCATGCTGGAAAACTGGCTGAAAAAAGTTATCGCCGAATTCGAAGCCAATATCTTGCAGTTTGGTACAGAAGAAGCTTTTGTATGGGGACAATTACGAGTGCCCCGATACGAGAATGCTATCGATAAACAAATTGCTGCCACGGCGTTCGTATATGACCTTACCCTGGTGACGCGAAACACGCGTGACTTCGACGGTACGGGTGTGAAGCTGCTGAACCCGTTTTCCTGACCGGACAGACAGCTTCATCACCCGCCAAGGCACTAAGCGTTACAACGACTCGAGAAACTTCAATACTGCACGCTTATCACTAGCACCCAAGGCCTCATAAGCAACTTTCGACACCTCGCCTTCGCCACCATGCCACCTGATCGCCTCGTCGATCGTACGAGCACGGCCATCGTGCAGATAGCTCGCGCTTGGCGCACAGCGCTCGTAGCCGTCCAGGCCGAAAGCATCCCAGCCGCGTCCGCCGCTAACACCACCGGTCACGCAGGCTGACAGGCCAAGGCCCCAGAGTGGTGCTGTGCGCCATTCGCTGCCGCTGGCTATGCCTTCACCCAGATTGTCCGCAAGACCCGGTCCCATGTCGTGCAGAAGCAAGTCTGTGAAAGGCATGATGGTCTGGCTTCGCAGCTCCGCCAAGGGATGGTACTGACTGGTCTTTTGCTCAGGTGTGTGACAGCCGGCGCAACCAATGTCGTTAAACACGGTTTCACCACGACGCACCTCTGCATTGTCGTAGTCACGCTGGGGCCTTACGCCCAGCAGCGAAACATATTTCACCAGCCTGTTCACGTCGCCTTCGGCGATTTCTGCACCGCTACTGCCACATTCAGCCTGTTGAGGGCCACAGTCAGGCGAGGGCAACATTGCCGTCATGACGCCCATATCGGTATTGAACGCTGAGGCCACCTGATGCTTGACGCTGAAGCTGCCGGCCTTGTATCCAAAGCGGCCAAGCCGGGTTTCACCGGTCAGGGGATCCCTGACTTCCTGAGCCCGTCCGGAGATGCCATCGCCGTTTCGGTCGTCTGGGTCAGCCTTCGCCAGAATGCTCGCTTCAGGAATGGCTTCGAGCAGACCAATGCCGTTGATATTCGGAGCAAGCCTCGCCGAAAAGGTCTCTGGCGCGCCATAGCTGAATTCATAGTTCGGTGAACGCAGGCCATTAGCCTCGCTCCAGAATGCGATGGAAGGTACACCCTCACCAGCACTGGCATCGTTGATGCCAACGTTACGTGGCTGCAGAACCCTGCCCCGCTCAGGATCGGGACCGCCACTGGCATCGCCGATTCTGAATACCCAGCGATCCAGCGCATCACCGTTCGCCGCTACTGGCGCTCGTCCATTGCGAACATGGCAGCCTGCGCAGCGGTCATTGATGTAGTGCGTGCCTGCCTTGCCCGCCATGGTGCCGAAGGTACCGTTTTCAGGATTCTCGTCATGCGAACCATCCAGGAAGGACGTGTGATGAACACGCCGGCCCTCCACAAAAGGTTGGCCATTCTCATAGCCCAGATTGGTCGCCATCTGCTGAAAATGTCCGTCTGGTTCGGCGGTCATCTGCGCGTGCAAGGTGGTATCGCCACCAAGGCGAGCACGCTCTGGAACAGGCACTGAATCGCGTTGCAGGGTACGGCCTGGCGTAAAGACCGTTTTATCCGTCACGCTCCAGGGTACGATGCCCTCGCCTACGATATAGAGAAAGGTTGTGCCGTAATAATTGGACCTGCCGCGTGGCAGCGTTCGCTCATCGAGAAACTGGCTGATTTCGAACTCGAGTTTATCGCCCTTTTGAATCGGCCGGCCTTCGCGGCAGTTGTAAGTCTCTTCCTTCCAATAGTTTCGATTGTCGTTGGTGGCCATCACGCCATTGCCGCAGAATTCTGCGAGCGTATTGGTGCCGATGTACCACCATCGGTTCTCAGCTTGCAGGTCATCGAGCTTGTTCTCAGCCCGGACGTTCATGCGAATACTGTTTCCGCCCTTGGCCACCTTGTCGATGATTTCGATGGCCGCTGTACGATCTTCCCAGTAGAAGCTCAGGTAATGGTCGTAGGCCTGGAAGTGATTTTCCTTGGCGTGACGGTCCCGAGCTCGATCGGAGAAGCGGGTGACTAGCGCATCGCCGCGATCGAATTGAGTCGCCTGTTCCAGTTGCGTAGCCGGACCGAACAGGGGGATGACATTGCCGGTTCCGGCGGAGCCGTCACCGCCGCTATCCCCACCGCCATTGTCGCCGCCGTTGTCGCCATCATTTCCGCCGCCCGTCGTCCCACCGTCACCGCCGTCCGTGCCATCATCGCTGCCATCTGTACCATCGCCCTGATCGCCGTTGTCACCGCCGTCAGTTCCACCACCGTTCACTACGACGAAGGTCTGCGCTGGACTGTCAACAGCCCCGTTGATGCCTGCATCGAAATAGGTAAAGAAGTAAGTGATGCGATCCCCAGCTTTCAGCTCGCTTACCTTGTAGCTGTTCCTGCCGTTCTGCTGAGGCATCCTGAGATTGATCTGCCCACCGCCATTGACGCTGTAATGCACATCGGCCCAGCCGGCCGAATTTACGAAAAATTCGACCTCACCGCTACTGGTCTGGGTGAGCCCATGAACCTCATCGTTTCTATCGGGCCCACCTGTGGCAGTGAACTCAAACCAGTTTAGGTTGAGCGCCGCACTGTCGACAGAAACACGTACGCTATGCCGACCCCCGTTAGCCAGCGTGACAGCACCGAGCGGCTGGGTCTCGAAAGACTGCCAACCGCTGGTATTGGAGACAGTCTGGCTCCCCACTAGACGCCCGTCCACCGACAGGGAATACTGGCCGCCACCAGTGGCGGACGCCACGCGTGCGGCCAGCTCGTAGGTGCCGGCGGCGAGCTCGACATCGAATTCCAGCCACTCGCCCGCGTCCATCCAGCCTACGTTATAGCCACCGCCCGCGTCTGACGTCGCTTCGATATCGACGTCATCGTTACGATAGGCGCCGCCATTGTTACCCGCTGTCTGGTCGGCATAGCGATCATAGTTCTCAGCCTCTACCCGAAGCTTGCCTGACTGGGGTTCCGGTGCGTCGACCCAAACCTGCCCCTGGCCGTCGAGTTCATAGATGCGCACATAGTCCACTGTCATCTGCGCTGGCAGTGGTGCCGTCACCTGTGCATTGGTCGCGGCATCGGTGAAGTTGCCACCGACCGCGAGATTCAGCAGCAGATAAAATGGTTTGCGCAGTGCTGCCATGTCATCGTTGATGGTGATTGGCTGTTCGTAGAGGTCGGTTTCCACGCCGTTATCTTCTATCGTGAAGCGGATCTGCGAATCGGTCCAATAGGTGCGATAGGTAACGAAACGCTTACTCAGCGGCGTGGGCGCGAGATAGGCATTGTCGTTCTGCCATGCGGTACTGGCAGCGCAGGTCGGGTTACCCGCAGAGCAGGCACCGTCGGCATAGAAGATGACGTTCGCACCGACGAAGCTGTTGATATCCGCACCAGCAAAGCCGGCCTCCGCACGCCCCTGCGCCCGATGGCCTGATTCCATCATGTCGATCTCACCCTTCTTCGGCCAGGGCTCGTCACTGGTGCCGAGCATCCATACGGCTGGCCAAAGCCCGGTGCCGACGACTGGCTGCTGCATGCGCACCTCGATCATGCCGTACTGCACCGATAACTTATCTTTCGAATCAATCTTCCCAGAAGTAAAGATCTTGCCGTTATGCTGTCCTGCCAACTGCGCTTCTTGTCTGGCCTCGAGAACAAGCTGACCATTCGAAGCGAAGCTGTTTGCATCCCTGTACCACTCAAGCTCCTGATTGCCCCAACCACACAAGCCCTGTTCACAGCCGTCGCCTTCGATGACGTTCCAGACGTTTTGATTCAGGGAATTGAAGTTATCTTCCCACAATAGTCGCCCGACCTCTGCAGCGCTGGCCTGTGCACTGGTGAGTGCAGTAGCCAGAAGCGTCAAACCCAGGAAAAGGTGATTGGCAGGCAACCGACGAGTGGTGATGAGATCCATTTCAAAGCTCCATTGATCGTTATGAGCTGGAAGCTAAGCGATTGATTCGATCACGACATCGTCGGAATGGATGAGGACTGACAACCAGATGGCCTATTTGACTCATAGTGTGACGTGGTTACACCGAGGTTTTAATAAAAAACAGGACTGTCAGACGGATTCGCACGCCAATCTGGTAGGCGATTCAAGCAGGAGAGTCGTACCGCCTAAATTGAGAGCAGCGAGGAGCCGAATTCATGCATGACGATAATCAGCCAGAAAATGCTGCCAGGCGCTCGCTGTGGTCAGCTGCCCTCATCGGTGTCGGCATCATGGCGGCCGTGGACGAAATCATTTTTCACCAACTGCTCGGCTGGCATCATTTCTATGACGGGTCGACGCCAGTTATCGGCCTGATGTCGGATGGATTTCTGCATGCGGCAGAACTCATCGCTTTGGTCGCTGGATTCTTTCTATTGCTCGATGCCCGAAGGCACAGGGCGCTGATGTCGAGCTACGTCTGGGCCGGATTCTTTTTCGGCGCGGGGGCATTTCAGGTATTTGACGGCATCATCGATCATAAGGTGCTCAGGCTTCATCAAATCCGCTACGAGGTCGAAAACCTGCTCATCTATGACCTGGCGTGGAATGCTGTTGGATTGCTGTTAATTCTCATTGGCTGGATGATTTTTCGCAGGGGTAAAAACAACACTCATGTGCCCAATAGAGCTACCAGATCATGAACATCTGGCGTGTGCTGAGCCTGCTGTTTGGCCTCACCATGCTCGCCATCGCACTGGCGCCACCGCTGGCCCAATTTGCTCACAATGATTTTCGTGGTCACATGCTGCAGCATCTGCTACTGGGGATGTTGGCACCTTTGGGCCTGGTGTTTGCAGCGCCGGTCACGCTGCTGCTGGGTGCATTGTCAGCGAGCAGGGCTCGTTCGATCGTCATCGTCTTACAGTCACGCCCTGTGCACTTCGTCAGTCATCCCGTCACTGCGCTCCTGCTCAACGTCGGTGGCATGTACCTGCTCTATCTCACGCCACTCTATGCGGCAACGCTCGACAATCATTGGCTGCATGCGCTCGTACACATCCATTTTATCCTCGCCGGCTGCCTGTTCACCTGGGCCATCGCAGGGCCAGATCCGGGGCCATCGCGCCCAAGCCTTTACTACCGGCTGGTGATTCTTTTCATCTCCATGGCAAGTCATGCCACGCTGGCGAAGCTCATGTACGCCTACGGCTGGCCGCTAGATACTCCCCACGATCTGACTGAAATCCAGGCCGGCGCACAGCTGATGTACTACGGCGGTGATCTCGCTGAACTGCTGCTTCTGATCGCGCTTTTTTGTGCCTGGTACCGAGCACATCGCCACGACGGCCGACGCCGAGAGCGCTTATTACTGCGTTGATGATATCGAAGCATTCGTCTTTTCACGATATTCCGGTACGGGCAGTCCGCCGATCCCCCAATTTTCTAGATCGACTTCATCTATAACGACCACTGTAGAGTTCGGGTTCTTTCCTAGTACCTTGGCCAGAAGCTCAGTCACCCCAGAAATCAATTCAGCCTTCTGTTGCGTAGATGGCCCTGCTCCTCCGGGCCCTCCTTCCCGGGTTACCTTGATATTGACGTAAGGCATCATTGTTCTCCCTCATTAATGTAGTGAAAGGCCTTGGCGATGATCGCCCAACCGGCCGTGGTTCGAATGAGCGTAAGGCAATCGGTATAGCGCCTGCCCATCATGCTCATTTCGGCTCGAACGGTAGCGAGGGTCGGGCTAGCAATGTCCAGTGAAATAATGCTCCGCTCGGGCTGCTCGCTGTTCTCAACGGGCGCTACACGCTCATCAACAAGCTGAAGGTATTCTTTGACAGACAAGTTGACGTATCTGCCACTCACACAATTGATATATCTCGAGTCCGGGTGAAAGACTTTTGAAAGCACCTTGCTGTCGGCGTGATATAGGCCGTAGAAATAGCACATCAAAAGGCTTTGAATCCTGCTGTGGTCCTCTATCGCATTCATGGGGGGTTTCCAATTTCAGGCAGGCGAGATGCCTGCGACAACGAAATATTAGGTATTATCCCCTCAATAAAATAATATTATGTTATTAGCAAAACGATCATATTAAGTTATCAATTTATTTGAATGAAGGAGCTGCCGTGAAGCTTGAGCAATTGCGAGTTCTGGACGCTATTGTCACGGAGGGAAGTTTTCGCGAGGCGGCCGCTGCATTGCACAGGTCCCAACCCGCACTGAGTCAGATGATGAAAGCGCTTGAGAACGAGATTGGCGTGGTGCTTCTATCTCGTGAAGCTTACCGACCCAGGCTGACAGCTGATGGAGAAGCGTTCTATCGTCAAGCGAAAGCCGTTCTGGGCGAAATGCAGCTGCTCTCGAGTCTTGCATACAAGCTGGCGGCGAGGCAGGAACCGGAAGTCAGGCTATCTATCACGGCCACCTGCCCGCTCAGGTCTCTGCTGGACAGCGTTGGTAGGACAAGCATGCTGTATCCTGAGACGCATATACGGCTGATCAGTGACGCCATGGGCGGCTCGGCTGAGCGGCTTATGACGGGCGAAGCTGACATTGTAATTTCGACGCTGGATGGCTTGTCGACCGATGCTATTGAAGCCCTGCCCTACACAACTGTCGATATCATTCCGGTTGCCCGGCCGGACTACGGCCCAGCTCGCAGACACAGGAACAACAAGGTCGATATGAGCAGATTCACCCAGGTTGTCGTGTCTGGCACAGGACACGGTGTATTCGAACAAAGTAGGGATGTGCTCGAAGCTGGGCTACGCTGGACGGTGAGCGATTTCGCGGCGAAGAAAGAAGTCATTCTGAGTGGCATGGGCTGGGGCGGTCTCCCCGAGCACCTGATCAGGGCCGAGCTGGATGATGGCGCACTCGAAGCGCTCGAAATCGAAAATTTTCCGGTGCGCCACTCCCGACTCTATCAAATACGTCGAAGAGCGCATGAGACTGGCCTGGTCGCCGAAGCTTTGTGGGAAGCGCTGGCCAAGGGCAAAACGTAAGGCTGCTCCCGTTTATCGAGTTGGCGCGTGCTGCGATGACAGATACGTTAAAACTCCGTTACCAGCTATGTATCCGCTCGCCATACACGCGGTAAGCAAGTATCCACCTGTCGGTGCTTCCCAGTCGAGCATTTCACCGGCACAGAATACACCGCGATGCGCATTCAGCATCAGATCTTTTGAGAGGTCTTCAAAACGCAGGCCACCCGCGCTGCTGATAGCCCTGTCGAGACCGAAAGGCGCTCTGAGTAAAACAGGCAGGTGCTTGATCAGCCGGGCCAGCTGAACCGGGTCACTCATACTGTTGCTGTCGCCAAACTCCCTGAGCAGACCGGCCTTCACGCCGTCGATTCCTGCTTTGTTCTTGAGGTGCTTCGCCAGTGAACTCTTGCCCTGTGGCTGAGCGAGACGCTCGGCCAGCTGGACCTCACTTCGCCCCGGATTGAGATCGAGCCATAGGGTCGTTCTGCCCTTCTGTGCCACCTGTTCACGCGCAATGGCAGACAATGCATAGACCAGTCCACCTTCAAGGCCATCCTCGGTGACCATGAGTTCGCCACTGTGCCATTTATCCATACCCTGAGCAGCTGCGTTCAGTCGGGCACGTACCGACTTGATCGGCTGTCGAGCGAAGCGCTCTTTGAAATGCTCGCTCCAGCCGACCTGGAAGCCGCAGTTGCTCGGGCGAAACGGTGATATCGCAATACCTTGTGCGCCTAAAAAAGGCACCCATCGCGCGTCCGAGCCCAGCTCCGGCCAGCTGGCGCCGCCCATGGCCAGCACCGTTGCATGCGCATGAACCGACCTCACGCCTTCAGACGACTCGATCAGCAAAGAATCATTTTCCCAGCCCAGCCACCGCGAGCGCATGTGGAATTGCACACCCAGGCCTTTCAGACGTTTTAGCCAGGCCCGCAATAGCGGGGCCGCTTTCTTGTCTATCGGAAAAACCCGTCGAGACGAGCCAACAAAAGTTTCGATCCCAAGTCCATGAACCCAGTCCACGAGCTGAGACGGCCCAAACACATCCAGCATTGGCTTTATCTCAGCGCTGCGCTCAGCATAGCGGCTGACGAAAGCCGCAGGTGCTTCGGCATGGGTGAAGTTCAGCCCCCCTATGCCTGCACGCAGGAGCTTGCGACCTGCACTTGGCATGGCATCGAACACAGCGACGGAGACGCCTGCTGTGGCCATGACCTCGGCCGCCATCAATCCCGCCGGTCCGGCACCTACGACGGCGACTGTATATTGAGTTAAGCGATCATTCACAGCGAAACGGTATCCGAGCAACTCTGCGGTCAGCTGAAAATTCTTGGCGATCACGTTCGATTTTCTGCATCTCTTTACACTTCAGAACGATGAAAAATGGGGAGCGCAGGACGGCCGGAAATCGGGCATGCCCAAGGACACTAGAAGTCTTTGTCTGCTCTGCAAACAACCTTATACATCAGATCCGGCCTCAAAGATCCCTGCCCGAGGGTGCACGGTGGTTCCCTATGGGAATGACCGTGCGCTAGCTTGCCAAGGCAAAGACAGATTTGAAGGTAGTGACCCATGCTGAAGAAGTCGACTTCACCAAGGCCGGAGAAGTCGTGGTGCCGGTAGCGGCTTATGATGAGACAGGCGTAAAGGTGTTTACGGCAGATATCACGATGAGCGTGAAGCACTGAGCAAACATCACTGGGTGATCGAAAACTCGATCGCCCATGGATCAGTCGTCGGGACCGTGGCAGTCCACATGAAGCAGTGTTCAACAGTCTCCTGACTTAACAGCGTCCCACTTCCCGAAGTCACAGCGTCATCCTTTTCCGGATATACAGTGCCTTCGTCGGTATGTACGTGCACGTTGAAGTTAACTGAATACGGCGACCTGAACGCCCATTGCACTGGCTTATTCGCCTCGAGAACGAGACATTTCTCTGAAGAATAGCGCTCGATCGGACGCATACTCACGGTCGAAATCGTTTCGGCGAAGCTGGCCTGCGCACTCAGCGCAGCCAGCCCGCAAGCCATCAGAATTCGACGCCACACTCCAAGCGTTCTCCGAATCACTGATAGCTCCCTCATCGAGGCGATGGAAGCCGGAATTCAATTCCGGCAGAAAGGAGGTAACTCGGATCCCTACTGAATTCGAAGCGCTGGAATTCGGCCTTCACAGTCCAGCGCTCGTCGATACGGTAATCTCCCCTGAACCCATAGAAAAGATCACGCCCGTCATCATCGACATTGGACACATCAACACTACCTTGATCAGTATCAAAGTCGCCTTCCCAGAAGAATATACCCAATCTGGCGCCAACGCCGAGTCGTTCAGTTAATGCATGGCGGTAAGCCACTGAAGTCACTACGCCATGCCCGGACTCAGGATGCACCCTCGCGATTCTTCGATCGATCTGTGCTGAGTCGAATTCGACTTCAACATCGCCGAGGTCCAGATACCCCAGTTCCAGGGCGATGTTGTCGGTCAGGTGGTACCCACCTCCAAAGTCGTAGGCAAAGCGTGCATCTTCAGTGGAGTCCACATTGGCGTTATAACCCTTGTCATTGTATCGCGCTCTCAGGTCCGATTCGCTGATTGGCGTAACGGCATAGCCCAGAGCCGCACTGAGAAATACCTTGCCCGGTTCGTAAGCCACAGTCTCGGCTGTTTCTGCAGAAGCCCCCGAACAGCTGACGGCGAGCGCTACCGCAACAGGCGCTGCTGCCCCTTTGAACAGAGGCCTCGACTGAGTAGCTGCCCGACGACGTCGAAGTACCGCTGCAAGCCCACCCAGGAAGAGCATGGCTACTGTTTCTCCGCCCAGCGAACCGCTACCACCACTGGTCTTCAGTCGGCCGGTGCTAGTGAGTCCAGGAAGGACACTAACACCGCCCGGGTCGGCAATAACACCATTCACATCGCCATCAGCGTCGTTCGGCCCACCATCTTGCAGGGTCAACTGTACGCACCAGAAACCTTCCAGCAGACCTGACTGGTACAGATCGCTACCGGCTGGTGGGCAGAAACCTGCTTCACCGGGCGCAGAAGCAATATCGTTCCTGCTATCCTCAACAAAATCCTGCCAACCGCTCGATGGCAGATACTTTCGGTAGAAAGCATTGGCAGGAATCGCAGCGCGCTGTGGGATCACAACACGAACCGATTGACCTGGCTCAGCGATGTCATCGATCGTGAAATCAAATATCCCACCGACGTTTTCGGCTGCCGGGTCTGCTGGCAAGCGCAGTTTTCCACCATCGCCAATTTCAAGCGCCCGGTCTATCAGGCTACCACCAGACTGAGCCAGCAGTGAATACACACCAAGCTTTATACAGCTGCCTGGATCGCTCTCCATCAGGTAGCGTTGACTGTCGGCAGTATCTTCTGGAATCGCGCTGCAATCGAGCGCGGCGCTGTCGAGATAGTCGGGAATGCCATCCTGGTCGCTATCACTATAGCCTTCATCGATATCCGAGATGCCATCGCCGTCACTGTCCTGACCAGCGGCCAGTGCCGGCAAGGTGTCAACAGCTCTGAGGTTGACCAGAACAGTATCGATAAGTGCAGGTTGCCCGCTGTCTGCCACACCGAGCAGAACGGGATAGACAGTATCCAAGGCCATGCTGCCAGGATCCAGCGTCACGGTCCGTGCGTTCTGTTCGAGGACGGTCAGTTCGCCAGTGTCCCATTCGAACACATGCACGTCCTGGGGATTGGCATCTTTGACATCTCCAGATATGACGACCGGTCCACCATCTCGAGTCAGCAACAGGCGATTAGAGCCACCCTGCATGACACGAACCGACGCTGCGGGCTGAATGTTACGCTCGCTAATGGTGAGAACAGTCTGATTTGCCGGCCCGCGATTATTTTCGCCCGCAAGCGTAACCACCACTGTCTCGTCAGCCTCAATAGCAGCATCCAGACGGATATTGACGGGTATTGTCGTCTGAAGACCGGATGCAATGACAGCAACGCCACTCACCAGATCATGATCCTGCGGCACAGCAGCTGTGCCACTTACGGAATACGGCACCGTTACAGGATAACTCGGCGCTGGTCCATTCAGGATGACCTTGATCTCTGCTTTCGCACCTTCGGGCACAGTCTGGCTCTTGCTCAGACTCACCAGAGGCAGGACGTTGAGAATCTGCTCCGAAACACCGACGTTGCCAGCCGCATCCTGAGCAGCCCACACGATCTTGTGGCGCCCCGGCGGAAAGAATGGCTCGTTATCCACTATCGAACGTGGATAGGGTGAACAGCAACTCGAACCGTCCCGACCATCGGAGGCTGTAGCCAGCCCCAGGGCCTCTAGCTGATCCCGGGTCACCTTAGTGCGCAGACCAGTGGCATTGATGGTCACTTCTGGCGGTGCAACAATAGCCGGTGGCTGTCTGTCAGTTCTGAACACCTGTTCGTAGTCAGACACACCATTCCCATCTGTATCGAGGAAGCTTCCAGCATCCAGAGGATCTGTGCTGTCCTTGTTGATCTCGACGTAATCAGGCACGCCATCGCCGTCCGAATCCTTGAACTTCTCGTCGTCATTCGGATCTGTCTGATCGACTACGGTTTCAACGTAATCCGGAATACCATCCCCATCTGTATCCTTGAACTCGTCTTCCAATCCAGGGTCTGTGCCCTGCGAGACTTCGACATCGTCAGGCACACCATCACCATCAGTATCTACCGGAGGCGTGACCGTAATTGAGAACGTTGGCAGTGAACTTGAAAGCCCACTTGAGTCTGTTACCGTGATGACTATGCCGGGAAACGTTCCAGGTACTGCCGCTGCCGCGTTTCCGCTTAATTCCCCTGTAGCTGTATTGAAAGTTGTCCAGGCAGGTTTGTTGGCGATTGAGAAGGTCAATACCTCGCCAGCATCGCCATCCGTCACTGTTGGCACGAAGCTATAAGTAGAAGAAGCAGTCGTCGCCGGCGTGCCAGAAATCACCGGGGCGTCAGGCGTGTTGCTGAACTGGATACTGGCTGGCGCAGGCGTAGTGGCGTCTGTACCGTCTGAAGCCGACACATCGTAGCTTGGAGCTGTCTCTGCGCCATTGTGAACGAAGCGAATTTGCCCGAGATCCACGGCTTCCTGAGTAAAGGACGTCACAGCTACACCGGGCTGGTTGGTCGACTCGAACTGACCGTTCACCACGTTCGATACCGTGAGTGTGATACCACTACGAGGGGTATCCGGATCGGCAAAATTGAGATCCTCTGTACCAAGCGTTGCGGTGCCGCCCTCGGGGATGATCAGGGAATTGGATGCACCGACAGGACCACCATTTACTGGGCGGCTCGGGTGATCCTGAACATCCACATAGAAGTTGTAGGAGTTCGACTTGCCATCCTTGTCCTGCAGGAACAGCGAGAGGTTCCGGTCACCGCTCGTACGCAAAGAAAAGGTATCCTCGTAAGTCAGGCTGCGAACCAGTTCTGTCAGTGCGGCTGGAGTGGAATTCGCCCCAACCAGAGCGATTCGAAGTGCTCGACCAACGCCGTCTTCGTTTGCATCGATCTGCCCGATTTTCACACCTTCATAGAAGATCTCATTACCAGTTCGGCTGATCTGTCCGGAACCGGTCCCAGCAGAGGCCACACTCAGTATTTCGCTCTCTCCATCTGTGAAAGAGACATTGAACTTGAGAACACCGCCATCGAAATCGATGTTATTGGCATCAGTGACGACAGCATCGACATTCAGGTCAACGATCTGGTCCACTATCGCGCTATACACTGTTCGGTCTGCTTCCAGGTTCACAATTCTGGGTGCGTCGGGATCTGGCACAATGAAGTTCAGTATCAGATAGCTTTTAGTCGTTGCACCACTCGTATCACGAATTTCAAAAGTCACAGGATAGGCTGCTGGATCGAGATTGAGCGGGTCGAAGATAAACTCGCCTTCGGTTCCAGTTTCAGTGAGCGCACCCCTGACGTTACCCAGGCTGGTCGTCTCGATCGCAGTACCGTTCACCTCGAAGGTGTAAGTGCTGCCTTTCTCCACGATGACGTTTCTCGTCTCAGGAATGTTACTGGACGTAGAGAAGGTAACCGCTTTCTTCGGCTGAAGATAAAGAATGAAATCGACATGAGACTTCGACTTATTCACGCCGTTTGAGTCGACATCCTCCGCCACTACCCCGGCGCTATATAGCCCTGCAGGCAGGCTGCCAGAACCAGACCAGGTCACCTCGCCAGTATTGGGATTGATCGAGAAACCTTGTGGCTGGACAGAACTACTTCCACCCAGCTCCTCCAGATTGGCCAGGCGAAACTTCAGCTTGTCAGCATTGGGATCGGTGGAGCCAGTGTCGAAGGTGAAATTCGCCAGGGGCGAATCATCCTGCTGCAATTGCGGTACTTCGAAGATAATCGGCAAATCGATTTTCGGTGGCAGATTGCCGTTGGCGAGATTGATGATGGTCTGAATATCCCAGTTGCCACCAGAGTTGTTCTGAAGATTTGATATCCGACAGCAGCTGGAATACCGGACCTTGTATGCAGTCTGCAGGTTGAGGTCCTTGGCCCGGAACACCTGAGTCACCAGCGTGTACTGGCCGTCAGCGGCACCAGTGTTAAGATTCACGATATCGTTCGACCCTACCTGCGTAAAACTCAATGCCGGAGAAGATGTTGGCATAGGCAGGTTTTCACCGTTCAGTCGCCACGCAGTCTTGACCGTTACCTCAACGTCGTTTTGCAGCCCGTCTCCATCCAGCTCAAGTCCCTGCCAGGTGATGGATCCACCTCGAAAGTGGCTGGCCATGGCCAAAGTGGGCAACAGCCCGATAACTGCCAATGTAAAGCCAACTACTCGGCTCGTTCTTCGCCTCGACACTACCTCATCACCCACGCTAGCTCTCCAGATAGAACCAATAAACGCCGTCCTTTTAGTGAAAGCTTGCACGGCAATTTCGAAAAGTTTAGACGTGGTTCAATGAATATCTGGTGAGGTGCAGATGAATTTTGTAAAACTTTGTTTCCGGCGATTGTCATACGACGGTGGCCAGAGGTTTCGAGGGTCTGGACGATAAATTGCACAACGACTATTGAGGCAATGACTTCGGCCGTTGCCAGCAACTCGCGCCTTCAGGTTTGTCAGCTTTTCGACAGTACTTCAAAATGAGCTCAGCTAAAAATCGCAGCCACGTGCTCAACTGCTACAGTCTTCCTACACTTTTGACAATATGGTTCTGCTCATTTCTTGGGCAGGCTACGACGTGCCCTCAGTGGGTGTGCAGCGCCATTACAGGCTGAAAGCAGATGATGACAAAGTACAGAACGCGTGACCTGACCTGTCTACTGGTCTGGTTCGTGGCTTTTTTTGTATCCGGCGCATGGGCCGACAGTCCGGCTACCACTATAGAGCTGCCACCAAAAACCTTGCCCTACCCGGTGGGACAGCACTTCGAATACCTGGTGTCTGCAGATAGGGAACTGTCCCTTGAGGTGATCCGGACTTCCAGTGAGTTCAGCTGGACCGCGACCGACACGGAAAACCCCAATTTTGGCTTTTCTCCCGATACGTACTGGTTCCGCAGCCATATCGTCAACACTTCAACCGACCATGTCAGGTGGCTACTCAGTCTTGGCTATCCCTTGCTGGATGACATCGAGGTGTATGCCTTTCAAGAAGATCGTCAGCTCGCTCACTATCGAACTGGCGACAGGTATCCATTCAACGAGCGCCCAATCGCAAACCGCAATTTCCTGTTTCCCCTGCTGATCGAGCCTGACAGCAGGATCGCCTTATACATTCGAATTCGCACGACCAGTGCTGTTCAGGCGCCACTGGCCATCACAACCCAGGAAGCCTTGCTGCAGACCGAACAGACCTTCCTGATGGTACAGGGCATGTATTTTGGCATCATTGCCATCATGTTTTTCTACAACCTGTTCGTGTTTTTCTCGACCAAGGATCGCACCTATCTTCTGTACGTCCTTCTGGTGCTTGGCATAGGCGGCTTCCAGTACAGCATGCATGGGTTCTCCTACCAGTTCATCTGGCGAGACTCGCCATGGATGCAGGACCGAATGACTGGAATGTTCGTCGCGCTAACCTCTTTCGCCGGCGCGTGGTTCACGATTCGATTTCTCAACCTTCGGGTTTATTCATCCTACCTCTATTACATTCTTGCATGCCTCTCAGGAGCCGCTGGGGCGGTAACAGTGTTCGCACTGATCCTGCCCTATGAACATGTCATCAAGACCGCCGCCATGCTCGGATTCGGCTTCATTATCGTGGCCTCTGTGTCCGGCTTCTATGTATGGCATCGGGGCTACAAACCAGCCCGATTATACAGCCTTGCCTTTGCCAGCCTGTTGCTCGGAAGTGCCTTGCTGATACTGAATAAATTTGGACTGATTCCGCTGAATTTCATGACTGAAAATGGCCAGCAAATCGGCTCGCTGGTCAAGCTGGTCCTGTTGTCGTTCGCACTGGCGTATAGGATCAAGGTCCTTCGGGAAGAAACTGAGCAAGCGCGACTCGAAGTCACTCTGGGCCTCGAACAGCGAGTCAGGGAGCGTACGCTCGAGCTGGAAGAGGCCAATGAGAAATTGCAGAAACTGTCATCTTCCGATCCACTCACGGGCGTCTATAACCGACGATATTTCACCGAGCAACTTGCCATCGAGTGGAAGCGTGCCAAACGAGATGGACATCCACTCTCTATCATCATGATCGATATCGATCACTTCAAATCATTCAATGACCGCTTTGGGCATCTGGTCGGCGACGACTGTCTGCGCTTTCTTGCGCGTCACCTTTCCGATGCTGTCTGCAGACCTGCCGATATGATAGTGCGCTATGGTGGAGAAGAATTCGCGGTCGTGTTACCAAACACAGAAGAAAATGGCGCCCGATCCGTTGCCATACGCATCAAGCAGAATCTTGATCAAAACCTGTTCCAGGTTGACGAGGAGCAGATTCGCTTAACGGTGAGCCAGGGTATCGCCACAACGGTGCCTCAACTTGGCGATGAAGCCTATGAAATGCTGATCAGCTACGCTGACCAGGCCCTGTATGAAACCAAGGCAAAGGGCCGTGATTGCTGCTGCATCTATAATATGTCGGAGACTGCACTCCCCCCATACTAGTCTGTGCGACGGTTCGTGCGGGCTGAGACTGCGTAGCCCGCTACTCGGTCTCAAGCTGCGGCAAGTGACGGGTTACTTCTGCTCGACTCACCTGAGCGCCATTGACATTACTTAACATTGCAGCTGGTTTCGATACGGAAACTGGTGACCCTGTTCACACTTCCAAGGTGATCATCAGAAAGTTCAGGTATTGCGCTGACCAGTACATCTAGTCTCGCCTTCAGCTAACAATCGGGTTTGCACCACTGTTCTTGAAGGAAAACACATGACGAACCGTTTCGGGTTATGGCAGATCGCCTTGCTGCTGATGCTTACAAGCCACCTGGCACAGGCAGCCAACACATTGAATGTTGGCGAAAGACTGACTTCAGATGAGTATTTATCTTCTGACAACGGCAAATACCGATTTTACTTACAAGGCGACGGTAATCTCGTGCTACGGGACTGGGCGACTCGAGAATCGCTCTGGTCCTCCGGCACCCATGGCAAGGGCGGTGTTCGACTGTCTTTGCAGAGTGACGGAAATCTGGTGCTTCGGACTGCACAAGGTTCGGCGGTCTGGTCATCCAGAACTTCACGTACGAATGGCGAACGATTCGTCATGCAGGATGATGCCGCCCTGGTGCTCTATAGTGGCAACGGCGAATCCCTGTGGTCTACCGGAACCTCGGTGGGATCATCTGGCGGCGATGGGGACACTGGTTCTGATGAGCTGGTTCGCGTTCTGGAAAACATCAGGGCTCTCAACGGGACCATTGTCCTGGACTGGGACAGCACCATCGACATTGATTCCGACTTCACGGTCGGGAGAACGGCGCCTCGGTGGCTCGATGCCTTCGCAGAAGCCAATGTGGATGCCTGGCTGGTCACCGGTAATGGTAGGGATGAAAGTATCGAAGCGACCGTGCTAGGTGTAGTCAAAACCGCAAATCGGAGCTATTGGACGAACCTGTTGAGGAACAAGGCCTATTACGGGGAGAGCACCGGTAACAAAGAGGACAAGTACGAGCTTATCATTGGCAGCCGCGCTCCTTGGCAGTTCATGATCGCAGATGACGCCGGTGCAAACATCGATGATTTTGAGACAGTGACCAATGGCCTGGGCTATCTTTATGAGCCCAACAGCGGCTACGCCACCTACGACGAAATGTCGGAACACCTGCCAAGGTTTCTGCAACAGTTGGAACAAAACGAAGGCTCATCAAACGCCGGCGGGTCCAGTGACGGGATCCAGCATATAGCTACGACTGAAGTCTGGGACAGCAATGGCCAGAACGTCAGAATCGATCGCCCCTCAGGCACAAGAGCCGGTGACTTGCAGGTACTCGTCCTCCATCGCACCGACGATCACCTACCCTTCGAAGTATCCGGCTGGAAGCGCGCGGCAGAGTGCTACAAGGAAGATAATGGCTACCAGTGTCTTACTGTGGCGGATTGCACCAGTGAAAGCGGCAGGTTCTGCGACCGGTTCGAAAACAGATACCGCGGCCGCGATCTGGCGCAGGTCATAGTCTACAAGACGGCGGGCTCCAATGAGCCAGGCTCTTACAGTTTCAACCTCAACAAGGATTCTGATGGCAAGCCGGGGTGGGCTTTTATGACGACCTTGCGCGGCGCCGACACCAGCAACCCTGTAAGAGACTCGGCGCATCGAGGCTGTGACAAGAATGCCGACAGTCTGTTTCCATCTGTGTCTGGCAGAAAAGGGGATATGGTATTGCTGTCGCAGTCCTTCGACGACGCAGTGAGTAACAGTAGATTCAATGCACCCGATAACACCACTACTTTTGGCTATGTGAGCAATAGTGACGAAGCTGGATTCCTGTTTGGAGGGATTCTTGGCAGAGATGGTGAGACTGGCGATATGAAGACTCATGGCGCAGGCGCCTCGAGCTGCAAGGATGCACTGGTATCCCTGACGATCCGGGCGAAATAGTCAGGGGCTTCACACGCAGCGGGTCAGGTCAGCCCTATGCAGACATTGAGCACTGCCTGGATGAGAAAGCACAGAACCTCGCTGCTCGTTGCGGCGACAGTGGCTATCCTGGCCCTGTCGCTGTACGTGGTGAGGTCTCTTGAGTTCCCGGCGAAGCGGGGCTCACAATCCTCGTCGACGTTCCTGCCCCCGCCTGCGGCTGCCTCGACATCGGCTGCCAGCTCAAGGGTAGACAGCCAACTGTCGCCCCCTGAGAGCCAGGCTACAGCTCAGGCCGAAAGTCATGCTGAGTCATTGTCTCAACTACTAACCCAACTGCTACTCGACTATCAGTCTCATGAACTGGATCTGGACGAAAAGCGCTCAGTACAGGCCTTCCTCCGGGACATCAGTGATTCACAAGAAGGGCGGGCACTTATTACGCGCCTGTTCTTTTCATCTGACGACACCAGGGTCGCTTCGGCAATGTACGATCTGATTCTGGATGCTGACTTGAAGGATCCAGCACTGATCGTCACTTTGGTTGAGCGAGATCACACTGAATTCCACATCGATTACAAAATGCGTCTGGTCGATTTGATTGCTGATCTCAACACCAGTCAACATTCACCCTATAACGTGGACATCGAAGACTTTCTTGCGGCCATGTCAGTCCATCCCGATAAGTCCCTCAGATCCGCAGCACTAGGCCAGTGGGCATGGTATGTGAGTCGCCACAAAGGCATCCTGCCCGTCCTCGATAGCTACCTCTTCAATCACGCCAGACAGACTCGAGAGGAAATTTACGAAATAATTGAGTTGGACGCGCTGACCGATGCTGCCGAAGAAAGAGAAGTCGCAAACGCCCTTGGCGCCCTGGTGTATGCTGATTATCTGAAGATCGATGACGAAGAGTTGAAGAGAGTTCAGTCCTTGATTAGTCAACTACAGTAAATAGGAACCCAATACCGCGTTCGCTGCAGGCTATCGGTCATCGTACTGACAACCCGCGCAAACGCCGCTCGTACAATTTCTGCCGGAGCCCACGTGATTCGTAGAGTTTCAGCCCAGCATTGAATTCGCGTATCAACGCGAGGCTGGTCGGATCGGATTTTGGAGCAAGCAAATGCAGAGTTACTTCATCTGCAATGTCTGGAACAACTTCCATCTTGATGGCCAGCGCTCCGCTGTCATCCATCGACTTCATTTCGTGTAGTCCAACCGACTCACTGGTCAATACCACATCGACGCGCCGCCGGATCAGCATGCGAAAGCAGTTACCAATTCCATTGGGCCGAAGCACCTCGAACGGAACCTGTGCCAACAGTATGTTCACCTCCTCAATGGAGTATCCAGAGCGTCTTGCCTTTCAAGTTGTCTATGTCGCGAAATGCCGGCGCACTGATGTGGGAAAACAGAACATTGCGCACTGTAAACAGGGGCGCACTGAACAGAAAGATCTGGTCACGCTCTGGGGTGCGGACGAAGGGAAAGGTCGCGTCGTAGAGATCCTGCTGTGTTTCGTACAGCGCGCGGCTCCAGGGTTTCACATCAACCGAGACCAATTCTGTACTGACCAACTCGAATACTTCTCGAACCAGCTCGACGGCGATTCCCTCTCCGGGCAACTGTCCATCGACCCAGGGTGCATACTCATCACCCGTAATCAGCTCAACGGCCTGAGCCGGTGCACCGTGTATCAGTAGAAGCAGCGCGACAAACATTCGACCAATTCCAGCACGAACCAGAATCAGCGATTTATGAGAAGCGTGTGGCATAGCACAGAGTCAGCATTGTTGAATGTCAAAACATTCTACCGCAAAGTTTGAGGGGTCAGTAAGTCAACTCAGGACACGATCGATAAGGTTGGCGCTACTTTATTGGACTGTTCGCCTGGCTGCAGCACCCTGATTTCAGTATTGTTTTTCGCCGCGGCAGGACTCCCGCCAGTTAATTCGCGGTAGACACGGGAGAACTGGGCATAATCACAGAAGCCAGAGGCAATGGCTGCATCCGTCAGCGAATAGCCTTTGGTGAGATGCTCAGCGGTGGCGAGTATTCTCCACCAGAGACGGTATCGGCGAATGGGTGTGCCTGTTGCTGTTTTGAAAAGTTGTATCAATCTTGGAACAGACAGGTTCACCTGACGAGCCAGTTCAGTCACCGAAATATTGTTCGCAGAGTTCGCCCTGATCAGAGCCGCCGTCCTGACTATGCGTTCGTCGCATGGCGTGGCCGCAGCGCTGCAGCCGATCCAGTCATGAAACTGGCCTAGGGCGTCTTCAGTCGACGGCCTTTCCTTCGAAAAATACTCAGCGTCCTGAATAATGGATCGCTCATGCTGAATACCCATGAAGATGCGCTGTTGACCACCATAGACCACGTCCTTCTTCATGAGCGGAATCAGACGCGCCAGGTCGGCGTCCATGTCGTCAAGGAAGCTCATGGCTACCCGCGCACCCTGGGTATTGATCGTCACTTCACTACCGGCGGGAATCAGAAAACTTTTACTCGAACTGGTCTGTCTGGTGACGTCATCGACCAACTGCATCTCATCATCGAGAGAGACGAGTAGCGTCGACACTACATTGCTTCTTCGCAGGACAGGCTCAAGACGACCGACATAGACCGAGCGCTCCGGGCAGGTATAGATGATGGCTTTTCGTAGTGCGTGGGACATAACCATAACCTTTGCAGCTTTCAGCAGGGCCGTCAGCCTGTGTCCTGACAGATAGGACTCATTCATGTCATTACACAAGTTTGCAATACAAAGCAGAACATAACATTAACTATCTTACAGAAAGCTCAGTGTTGAGAGGATGTAGACCTCTGCAGGGTGACGCTGGTCTCATATCAATGGTTAAGAGACGGTCCGAAGTTACGCTACACTGGAGGCCTGCCCATCGCCTGGACCACACTCCAGAAAAGCTGTCCTTATTCATGAAAGATGCTCACAAGACCAAAGATCAGTTGATTCAGGAGCTACAGGAGCTCCGCTATCAGCTTGCACTCGACAGCGATGAGCAGCGGCAGGAGCTGACCGACATACATTCACTGCTCGTCGCCATCAATACAACGCTTAACCTCGACGAAGTGATTGAAAAAGTGATGGATGCCCTGCGGCATGTCTTCAACTTCAACCAGATATCGATCTATCTGTTCAATGCAGAAACCAGCTCACTTGAAGTGACGAACTGGTATGGCGAAGGCGTCACTGAGGAACTCAGAAAGATATTCGAGAACTACCCCTTGTCGATTGACTGGGATGAGGTGTATTTCGTCAGGAGTTTTCTGGATAGCGAAATCAAGGTCATCAATTCGGTTACGCCAGAACTGCTCGTGCACTACTCCGATCGTGATCGCCAGATGTTTGAATGGAACCCTCACAAGGGTATCGCCATCTTCCCACTTGAAGTGCAGGAAAAGGTCATCGGCGTAATCAACTTCGTGCATACCGAGGCGCCGTTCAGCTTGCGCCGTCAGGACGTCTATCGCATCGGACGCTATGTAGCTGCGATTGCCACGACCATCAACAATGCATATTTGGTCAGGAAGACCCGCTACGCTCTCGAGCAAAGCAGGGCAAGGGAGCGCGAAATTGCGCATCTGAATCAGGTTATTCTGACAACAGCCACGACGCTGGATCTAGATGAAGTGTTTGCTGCCATTTCCCTGGGACTCAAGGACATATTCGAATTTGAAGCAGTCGGTATACAGCTTGCTGACAAGGAGAAGAATCTTCTGAATATCCACAAGGTGTATGGTGATGTCATTACCGAGGAGCTGCTCGAAAAGTGGTGTGCTCTCGAAATCACGACCGTAAGGGAAGACAGCGCGTCTTCGTACACTTTCGCTACGGGCGAAACCTTCTACTTTCCAAAAATCACGCCGGAACTTCCCTTCACAGACATCGACCGGGTCATGTATGAGATCAAGCCGTTTTCCGCCTATATGGCGCTTCCGCTGATCGTCCAGCATGAAACGATCGGGGTTATCAGTTTCTTTCGCGCCGACGAGTACTTCAATCTCGATGAGGAGGATCTGGCCAGGATTCGGAGGTATGTCGCGTCGCTCTCCACGGCGATCAACAACGCCCGGATTCACGAGCAGTTGAAGCGCTCAAATACCAGTACCGAATAAGCCACAGGCATTTTCAGCCTTGGCTCCAGGATCACACACCTGCACGGTGGCGAAGTATTCCTTCCAGATGCCAAGCTGCTCCGACGATGGTCTGGCGTTCCAGCTGCGGGCGAAGTGGTAGAGAGCTGTCTTGCCGGAGATCACCTTATTCAACAGATGCCGCTCGCTGCCATCGTTCAACTGGCAGGAAGAGATCCAGGTAATGGTTGGATAGCCATTTTCCTCGCTTGGCGAGGCATTCGAGGACCCGAAGGTCTCGCACTTCTGCGCGCCAGCCTGGTCATCGGTAGATTTCGCCAATTCGACACTGCTATTGGAGGCACCTTGATAGGTGCTGGATCTGACGACATCTGCACCTTCATTAGCCGTCCACATGTGTTGGGAGACTCCACCCTGTTCTCTTGAATAACTGGTCCACGGGCCGCCAGGCATTGGCATTGGCTGGAGCAGGGTCTCGCTGGCAGGCTGTATGGCGCTCTGGCTCTCGGTGGATGAAGAATCCTGATTCGTCGCGCAGGCCGAGCATAGAACCGCTATGGCTGAAATAATGAGTATTCGCATGACACCTCCTGATGCTTCAAAGATACTGTGTTCAGGAGTTGCCTGCTAGCGGCGCTTTTCTTTCAAAATCAACAATGCCAAAGTCGACAACGTTTCAGGAAGCACTTCAATGAAGATTTACTGGTTCAAGGCACAGGCGCCGCGTCGTGTAGTGGCACTGGCAAAGCATCTCGGCATCGAAGCTAAGTTTGTCTGGCTCGACGTCGCCAAGGGCGGCCTGCAGGCCCCTGACTATAAAACCCTCAACCCCAATATGAAGGCCCCCACACTGGTCGATGGCGAACTCGTGCTCTGGGAATCTTCTGCCATCATGGCGCATCTGTGCATCAAGGCCGGTTCTGAGATGTGGCCAGCGAGTAAGCCTGCTGAACAGGTCGAACTGCTGCGCTGGTTGAGCTGGAACGAAGGCCACTGGTCGCCAGTGGTCGGACAGTTCTACTTCGAATATGTCATCAAACCAAAATTCAAGATGGGGCCACCCAACCTGGACAAACTGGAAGCCAAGCGGCCGGAACTGGAGAAGTTTGCAGGCGTGCTGAACACGCATTTGGCCGGTCGACATCATATTGCCTTCGATAGACTGACCATTGCGGATTTTTCGCTGGCCTCCATGGCCTGCCACTGGCGTGAAGCCGACATGCGACTGGAACAGTTCTCCAATATCGTCGCATGGCTCGATAGCCTTGATAAACTGCCTGCCTGGGCCGAGCCGTGGCCCGCGGACGCCTGATTGCCGCTGAATTCAGTCTGCCAGGCGCCTTGATCAGTCGACGAGGCGAAGATTCTTGATAATTTCCGAAATCTGGTAAGGCTTCGAGACGAACTGAAAATCTTCAAGACTGATGTCACTAGCGCCCAGATCGGCCAAACCGGTGTAACCGGACGCGATCACAATCTTGAGTCCCGGGATCATCGCCCGGGCCTTCACACCGAGCTCGAGCCCATTCATCGCAGGCATCACGAGGTCGGTAAACAGGAGGTCGATGTTTGTGGTCCGTTGAAGGATGTCCAGCGCCTCTTCTCCTGATCTGGCTGTGAACACCTCATAGCCGAAGTTCTGGAAAAGCTGCTGAGCCATGGCCAGAACGTCAGGCTCATCATCGACCACGAGCACGCTCTCACGGTCTTTGTCCTTGTTGACCACGGCGGCTATAGCGTCGTCCAAAGCCGGCAGGTAGATCGAAATCCTGGCGCCCTTGCCCAGGGCCGAATCGATGTTGATATCGCCCCTGGACTGCTGAATGAAGCCATAGACCTGACTCAGCCCAAGCCCGGTACCCTTGCCAATCTCCTTCGTGGTGAAAAATGGTTCGGTGGCCCGTGAGACCACGTCTGGCGACATACCGACCCCGGTATCAGAAACGGTTATCGCTACGTATCGACCCGCGGGCAGAGTGCCAACGTCGTTCACATCGAGCGCGACGACCCTGGTCCGAACATCAATAGTGCCGCCATCAGGTGTTGCATCCTGGGCATTCACGATGAGGTTCAGCAAAGCCGCCTCGAACTGGGCTGCATCGATCATCACATCCGGAAGATGGCCCCCAAGATCCAGATTCAAGGAGACTGCGCCAGTGTTCGCCCTCCGCAAGACGGCTTCAAAGGACCGAATAATCGCATTGATATTGTTCCGCTCCTGCTTCAGGGGCTGCTGACGGGCAAAGGTCAACAGCTCGCGAGTGAGAGTGGCTCCACGTGTCACAGCACGCTCGATGCTCTCCACGATACTCAGGTTCTGCTGGTCGACGCCGTTCATCCGCAAGAGAGCCATACCATTGGTGATCACGCTCAGCAGGTTATTGAAATCGTGCGCAACACCGCCAGTCAGTTTTCCGATCGCTTCGAGCTTCTGGGACTGAAACAAAGCGTTCTGGGCCTTTTCAAGCGCAAGGGCTGATTCCCGCCGCTCGGTAATATCTCGCGTAATTTTCGCGAAGCCGATCAACTCGCCTTTGTCATTGCTGACCGGGTCGATGACAACGTGTGCCCAGAATCGACTACCATCTTTACGAATTCGCCACCCCTCGCTCTCGAAACGGCCTTCCACCCTAGCCGTCTCGAGAGCCTTCTGGGGGAGTTTTCTGAGGCGATCTTCATCGGTATAGAACCGGGAAAAATGCGAGCCGACCACCTCACTCTCGTCGTAACCCTTGATGCGCCTGGCACCCATGTTCCAGTTCGTGATCTGGCCTTCGGGGGAGAGCATGTAGATGGCGTAATCGGTGACGCCCTGCACCAGAAGACGAAAGCGCTCTTCGCTGGCATGCAGAGCATCAGCAGCCTTCTTTCGATCCGTTAGATCGCGAGTGATCTTGGTAAATCCGAGCAGCAATCCTGCATCATCCCTTATGGCGTCCAGTACCACGCTGGCCCAGAAGCGCGTGCCGTCCTTTCGGATACGCCAGCCTTCGTCCTCGAAGCGACCGGTGTCTACCGCAGTCTGTAAGGCCTTGGCCGGAATACCTCGTGCCTTATCTTCACTGGTGTAAAAGCACGAAAAGTGCTTGCCAATGATTTCATCAGCCGTGTAGCCCTTGAATCGGACTGCACCGGCATTCCAGCTATTCACAATCCCTTCTGGCGTCAGCATGTAAATCGCATAGTCGGTCACGCTGGCGACGAAAGTCTTGAGTCGCTCAGCTTCGGTGGGGTCAGAGTACAGTGTCGATTTGCTAGCCGGGATTTTGTCCATCTTACTTCCAGAAGATAATGAGAGCGCCTGATTCATGAGCCTATATCACATATTCTCATCGTCCCGCCCAGTCGAGGAGGGATAGTGGTACAGCCAATGTCACTGACGGAACCGGACAAGCTGCATGCGGCCACCATCGAAGAGCATGATCTTGTCGTCGGCTCGGACATGAGGACGCAAATTCATCGGTGACTCCTCGCTGGTCGACTCAACCTGGTAATTTTTCACATTGTCCCCCTGCTCTTTTTCACAGCGTCAATACCTCAGTTATTGCACCCTGACATCTCCAGTGCAGCACTGGAGTAAATCCAGAAAAAAGGAGATGACGATGTCGAGCTACCTATTAAAGCATTCATCCCGAAGCTTGGGGATAAAGACTGGCTTGCTGGCTCCGGTGGCGCTTGCTTGCGCCGTGGCCGCCAGCAGCTCCTATGCGGCCAAGGAACTGCTTGCTGAACATATCGAGGACTATAGCGCCTCCCCCTCCAGCAACCTGCCTGGCTGTGATCATACCACCGACGGGCTGTTTAACGAATTTGGCGACGCTGGAGGATGGGGCCGCACCCGATGGAGTGACAATAACGCCTGGGAGCAGGACTTCAAGAGTGATCACCTCGCGGGTGGTGACGATGGCGACTGGTCGGACGATGCCGACTTCTCCTACTTCTGCGGTCACGGCAATGTTGGTCTGGTGGAGTTCACCACGAATAATCCAGGCACCATTTTCACCAGCACCGAAGGACGCTGGGGCGATAGGGACGTGGAATGGGTGACCTTCGACACCTCCATGACCTTTCGCGATACAGGCAACAATGTGGCCACATGGTATAGCAATGGCCTGAACAGATTGCATCTACTTATCGGCTGGCATGACTCGCCGCTGGACGGCGATACCGGTGGTCAATTCGCAGACGAGTTGATTGACTGGGGTTTCTTTGACGGCGGCGGCGACACGATGAAGGACGCCTGGTTTTCGGGATCCGGCGGCTGTACGGACCAGAACGGCGGCACTACGCAAATGATCATAGCCGAAGTGAAAAGTCATTACAACGACCACCTCTGGGGCGAAGGCTCTGTCGGCAGCGACCAACCCAACAATGGCACTGGCTGGAAGTGGAGCCACAACTGTTAAGGAGACCTCCCATGACATATCGATCATCCTCAAAACTTCGCTTGGCCGTTCTGACGACAATAGTTCAGGCATCCGCCTCTACCGCTACGCTTGCTCAAGCTGGCACGCTGCCCAGCATGCCCGTCTTTCGAACATCAAACCTTGGTGTGGTGACACCGCATTTCGAACTGGCTACGAGCTTACCCCAAGTCCCTGTCCAGCTGCCGCTGATGGCGACTTTTGTTTCTGACGATCCAACAGCGGATCTGAGAGATGTTGCTGGCAGACTCGGCCTCGACGACAAGTTGATGCGAAACGGCAAAGGCAAGCTGGCGACGAGAACTCGGGCGGGCACTGACGACCAGCAGACGCTGACTGGGTTCGATTCCTCTGGCGGATTCTTCTATCGCTACGATCATAGACTCCACGCCGTGCCCGAAGAGCAACCCCGCTTGCCAGAAGCTGAAAAAGCTTTCGTCATTGCCACCGAATATCTACTGAAGCACGGTCTGCTGCCCGACGATGCGCTGGCGAAACCCGACCTGGTCAGCTTTCACCAACCGATGTTGAGCGAGTTCGAGGCAAAGAGTGGCAGGATACTGCAGAGCTTTGCCACCAGCATCGAGGTTCGCTATCCGCAACAGTGGGGTGACCTTCCTGTGACAGGGCCTGGTTCGAAGCTCTACGTCGCCCTGGGTGATGGAGGTGACGTCGTCGGAGTGACCCGAATGTGGCGGAGCGCCAGGCCTACCAATGTCATGCTGAAAACGGTGCCGGCGGAGGAGGCTTTCAGACAGTTGAAGGTCGGCTCGCATCTCAGTATGCCCGTCGGCTGTGCTACCGCAAAAATCGAGCAGTTCCAGCTAGCCTACTGGTCCGAATCACCGAAAGAATCGCAACGCACCAGCCTGCCCCTCTATCAGATTCAGGGCCAATGCGTTTCAGAAACTGGCGAAGGTCTGGGCGGCTTCATGGGGTATGCCCCCGCCGTTCATGCCGGTGACTTCAAGCTGAACGACGCACCTCGAGAAGCTGATGACGTGGACGACGAGGAAGGTTAGGCTTTGACCCCAAGAGCTTAGCGATTTGGGGAGACGGCGACTGGCGAAAATCAACCTGCTCGCCGTTGTTCCCCCGCTGTTTACTACTTTTTCGCCTTTTTGCTTCGGGCCTTTTCGTAGAGCGCCCGCAAGCTGCGGGAGTCTTTTCCCTTACCAGAACCATGTGAGATCAGGACGCGATCCCAGATCGCCTGCTTTTCGGCATCGGACATCTGCTTCCATTCCTTTTTCTCCTGCTTGCTTCGTCCACAGGCCTTACAGATGGCGTGCTTGTCGAATTCGCAGACATCGATGCAGGGTTTCTTGGTGACCAAATTCACGATCTCTCTTACTCCTTCGAGGACACTGGTAAATGTTGCGAGTCGGGAAAATTGTATCTACGGAGCAATGCCGTGATCTCACCATTCTGTTGAGCCTGCTGAATAGCTGAATTCATGCTATCCAGCTGAGGGATGAGGTGGTCAGCGACGGCACAGGAATACCCAAAAGTATCAGTGCGAAGCGGCGCCATTTTCAGGCTGGTTTGGTAATCAGGATCTTCGAGAATTCTGAAAGACACGCTGGTGAACTCGATATGTGCGTCAATTCGGCCCATCTGGAGCAGTGAGAGCGCCTTATCGAGACTGTCTACCAGGACAACTTTGATCCGCTCTTCTTCGATCAACTTCTTCAATGGATCGTCATACTCAAATTTCCGGTAAAGGCTTACAGTCTTTCCATGGAGATCCTCGATCTCAGTGACCGAGTCCGCCATATCGGCTCGCATAATCGGGCCTTCCCCGCCAGTAAACAGGGGTTCCGTCCATTTGACTTCCGTAGGCTGCGCCCACCATTTCGGCGATGTCATGCAGTTGGCATCTATGCGACCTGCCAATAGCTCTACCTGAATCCGCCCGCCCGGGAGCGGCTTGAAAACGGCCTCTTTCTGAAGCGCTCTTGCCAACAGATGCCCGACCTCCCTGATGAGGCCTTGACGATCGTCTGCAAGGTCACTCGATGCAGCGAATGGCTCAGGCGCACCAGTCCAGTCCGCGAAAACGATGTGTTGATCGGCGTCAGTGGCGCTGGCGTGTTCCAAAGGCATCACGGACACTTCACCAGACGCAGACAAGGTCCACAACACCATGCATAGAGGGCCCGTCAGCTTTGCAGAAAACACGCCCATCAGCTCTCTCCAGTTCGTGCGCTCGCTCCCCAAGACCACTAGCCGGGACGCCCTCGGGTTCGTGCAAGCATGGTAAAAAAGTCGCGACGGGTTTTAGGACCGAAAGTGACGTAGCTCGGATTGGGTTGCTCGCAATACTCGGCCTTCAGCCGAGCCAGTCTGTCTGCCGTGCTCTGGCTCTGAATTTCAGCCACATCCAGGCCGTAGACTTCTGCTGCGTTCAAGCCGAAGATTTTGGCTTTCATCCCGGCTGTGATTTCAGGGTAGCCAGATCATAAGCTGAGTCCGGGTGGAGATCAAAAAAACCGCCGACCGCGCCGTGAGCCTTGTTGAAGGCCAGCAAGGTCGCTGCGCTGCCTGCCGAAGAGATGACGAACTTCCTGCGACTCAGGCCAATACGACGCGCCGCATTCCCCACCAACTCCATGGCGTGGTGATTCGCGCGTTGCTCCGCGGGGGTGAGTGGCGTGGGGACGAACTCGCCGTTTGAAGTGGTATCGATCTTGATCGGGAGTCGCTTCCCGTCGGGGTCAAAGTCCATGATCTTCTCCAAAGCCCGTGAACGGGATCAGTGATGCAGGGGTTGAGGGTTGGCAGCTCCAAAGCTTGCGCGTCTCGCTCCAACAGAGATCTGGCTTCGGACCTGGTTACTTTATACGACAACCAGTCCTCAGTGGCACAATCAAATTGAAATTCAAGGGCGTATATCAATTGGTCGTCTACAGGAAAAGCGCCATGCTTCAGCTTAAGGGGAAATGCAGGAGATTCGGTGCATTGCTTATCGCGATGTCTGCACTGATTACAGCCTCGACCGTAGCCAAAGAGCCATATTCAATCGAACTGGTAACAGACAATGTTTACCGCTTTTCCTACCAGCACTACCATTCCGCCTTCATGGTCACTGATGCAGGCATCATCGTGACCGATCCGATCAACCCAGAGGCGATGTCAAAGAATACCTAGCGTATGCCGAGGATGTGTATAACGCTGTAAATGAAGGCATCCTGGATGGCAAAACACTTCAGGCAGACATCCGCTTGCCCCGGTATAGCCAGCTCTCCATTTATGACGAGTGGCTTCCGCTCAATGTGGCTGGTGTGCATCGCATCGTGATGAATGAGTCGTACCTGGACAGACGGCCTGACTTGAGCAAGTAGTCTCCGGCATGGCTAGTGAGCTCGGCCGCCCAACTGCGTAAGGAAACTGACGGTCACCCGCAGCCCCGGCGCATTGTCCTCCAAAACCATCCTGGCGCCATGCCTCGCTGCAATACTGGCTGCCAGACTGAGACCCAGCCCGGTACCGGGCGTATGGCGACTGGCATCAAGTCGATGAAAAGGTTTGAGCACCTCGGTAAACGCGGATCGAGGGACACCCTTGCCGGTATCGGCCACAACGACTTCGATGCCGGTGTCAGTTTGGTACGTCTGCAAGCTCAAGCTGAATCTACCATCATTATGACTGAAAGCGTTGTCGAGGAGGTTGGTGAAAAGTTGCATGATCAGCTGTCTGTCGCCGGTCATCCGCACCTGGCCCTGCACTTCGCAGTCTAGCCTCACCTGCCGCTCTTCTGCGATCGGCCCATAGGCATCCATCAGCGTCTCAAACAACGCTGACAGATCGATAGACTCGAATCCCAGCGTGGCGCTGCCTGAATCGAGTTCGCCGATGGTCAGCAGCGCTGAAAAGGTCTTCATTGTTTCATCAAGCACTTTCAGGGCCTCTTCGCTTGCTTCACGGGCTTCGTCCGTCGCCTGCAAAGTTGCCAGTCGTTCCAAGCGTTGCCGCAAGGTCCCAAGCGGTGTCCGAAGATCGTGGGCAATACCGACTGACACATACCGCACATCATTCATCAGCTGTTCAATTCGGTCGAGCATGCGATTGATGGCCAGCGCCAGCTGATCGAAATCATCGCCGACCTCATCCAGCGGGATCCGTTCTGTCAGGGCGCCGGCCCCCACCTTCTCGGCGGTGCGTTTGAATTGATCAACGCGGTTCAGGAAGCGCCAGCTCACCAGCAGTCCGGACAGAACACTCAGCAGAAGCATACCGGCCAGCGCAATCAGGATAGTCTGCCGCAGCCCCTGCCCCAATTGCACAATGCTTCTCGTATCAGCAGCCACGCCCAGCCGAAATCCGTCGTCGAGCGTGGTAGTCAACATGAGGCGATCAGATCGACCGGATAACGCGAGCTTGCTCCAGCCATCCTTACTTGCGAGCGGGAGTCGGTCGAAAACGGTGTCGCCCTCAGCATTTTCCAGCGTATAAAACAGACGCGGCGTTGGATTTCGCTCAATTCGCTCGCGAATGTCGTGTCTCAGCTCTTCGATACCCTGGTCGCCATAGTCGCCCAGCAACTGCGCAGTCTCGGCAGTGATATTGTCCTGAAGTTGCTGCTCCATGTTCTCACGAACGCTGTAATAGACGAACACGCCGAGAATCATGGCACTCAAGCCGAACACCAGCGCCGACCAGGCGGCATAGTGAAAGCCGGCAGTTCTGAACAGGCTAGTCTGAATCATCGATCATGTATCCGGAGCCCCTGACCGTCCTGATCAGTTCACGGTCATATCCGCGATCGATTTTCGCGCGCAATCGGCTGATGTGGGTTTCAACAATATTGGTGCCGGGGTCGAAGTGAAATTCCCAGACGTCCTCCAACAGCATAGTGCGGGTCACTACCCGACCTTTCTGCCTAAGAAGACATTCGAGCAAGCGGAGTTCAGTAGGTTGAAGCGCCACTGCCTGACCCGCGCGTTGCACTGTCCGGCGCAGGAGATCGATTTCAAGATCAGCCACCTTGAGCATGGTGTCCTGGACCTGACCCTGAGGCCTGCGGCAGATGGCGCCGATGCGGGCTTGCAGCTCTGCAAAGGCAAAAGGCTTGACCAGGTAGTCATCTGCCAGGTCAAGCCCTTCAATTCGATCCTTCAATCCACCAACCGCAGTCAGGAATATGGCTGGCGTACGATCCCCCCCAGCCCTGAGCATCGACAGTACCTTGAGCCCATCCAGACCAGGTAGCATCCTGTCGATCATCAGGGCGTCATAGCCGCCTTCCATTGCCATGAGCAAGCCGGTGTGACCGTCGCCAGCATGGACGACGACATCATCATGCTGCTCAAACCCGCGAATGACATAATTCGCGGTATCGAGCTCATCTTCGAGTAGCAGCAGGCGCATGTATCAGTATTCCGACCTGTAGATTCGACGAGGCGAGATCAATCGTCATGATCCTCACGCTCTCCAATCACTTCGCCTGACACGGCGTTGACCCGAACGTCATAGGTGCGGTCATCTCTGATGATCGACACCTCGTACTCAGGCTCGAAACTGTCATCATCGATACTCGCATCGAAGGCCTTGCCACCATTGGCACCTTCAGCTGCCTGAATAGCTTCTACCAGCGAAATTTTCGCTGCGGCCAGGGCTTCGCGATCTTCCTTGTCGGCAAGTGCAGTGGTTGCACCGAGCAGTGCGGTTGAACATACAGTCGCTAGAACAATGCCTTTAAGATTGTTTGTCATAGTCACTTCCTCATTCATGGTTGATTATCGCCACCAATAACTGGCTGGCAAAACCATCATGCCCCCTGGCTGTTTCGCGGACCCTTTCGGAATCTATACGAAATCCCAATCAAGTACACCTGTGCTCAAATCGGAGTCGGAGTCGGAGTCGGAGTCGGAGTCGGAGTCGGAGTCGGAGTCGGAGTAGGAGTCGGAGTCGGAGTCGGAGTCGGAGAGGTAGTGTGCATCAGCGTAGCTGACTGGAGGGAAGGACTTATAGCGCTATTCGAAGGAACAGCTTGGCAGATGTTCGAAGCCTGGTCGCGCGAACAGATAACCCTGCATGAGGTCTACGCCAAGGGAGGCAAGCATCTCTGCCTCTGCCTGCGTCTCTATGCCTTCTGCGAGCGGCGTGGTGCCGAGATCGACGCAGAGACTCACGCAATGTCGAATGATCTTCTGGCGCGCTACGTCACGGTCTATGTTTCTGACGAGCGCCATATCGAACTTGACGATGTCCGTTTGAAAGTCTGCAAGCAGTTTGAGCCCGGAATAGCCGGCACCGAAGTCATCGATGGCCGTTTGAAAACCCATCTTCTGATACGACTCCACGACGGTCTTGACATGTGAGGCCGAGATGAGTTCTTCGTTCTCGGTGAACTCGAACAGAATATTTTCGACTGGAAATCCGAACAGTTCGGCCGCTTCGAAGGTGGTCCTGATGCAGAGTTCGGGACGGTAGACTGCATTCGGAAGAAAGTTGATGCTCAAAGTACCGGATAGCTTGAGTCTTGCTGCTAGTTCAATGGCCTTGATACGGCAAAGTTGATCGAAGCGATATCGATTGCTGGCGTTGACCTGTTGCAAAATGGACCAGGCCGACTCGTTTTCCAGGCCGCGAACAAGGGCTTCATAGCCGATGACACTTCGGTTGGAATATCGGACTAAAGGCTGAAAAGCCATGGTGAAGTCGAAGCCAATGTCGGCCTCTTCGAGGCATTGGCGACATGAGAAACGACGGAAGTCGATTGGCTTGTTCATGAAATATCCGGAATGAGCACCTGTGTAAAATTCAATCAAAGGTTAGCCACCCCAGTCTAGGCTTGCAAGGTGATAGGTCGATGAATTAGGTCGATGAATTAGCTAGATTTTTACTTGATACCCCAAAACCTAAACCAGTTCTATAAAGTGTTTAAATAGAAGTGAATATTTCAGAAGGTCGCGCCCGTCCCCAGGCAGGGAAAATCTGATAGAATTCTTGATCCGGAAGGTCTAGCATATTCGAAGGTTGTTCCTTCCAATTCGCTCAGCTGGGCAGTGGAGCCACGTCGTCGGGGTATTCCGTCATGACGTCAATTCGCCGCTTGGATCTCATTGTCTCAATTCCTTTTATCGCGCTCATTTCAGGGTGCAGTTTCACTGTCGATTCCACCGCCGACCGGCCTGACAGTTCACCCGGTGATGGTGAGTGCGCAGACGCGCTTGGCTTCTGTACCCTACGGGCAGCGGTGACTGAAGCTCATGAGTCCGCTGGTGTTTACACCATCAACATACCGCCCGGCACCTACACTCTCGATCTGCCTGACAGCGATCCCAACAGCGGCTACCTGAACATCCAGAGCAGCATGGCGCTTCAGGGTTCCGGTACCAGTTCGACGATTATCGATGCCGAAGACAATTCGACGGTCATTCGTATTCTGGGTGGGAATGAAGTGGCCCTGCGTCATCTTACGATTACCGGGGGCAACTCGCAGGCTGGCGGAGGCGTGTATGTCGATGCGGGTAACGTCCAGTTGTTCAGAGTGCGCTTTTCCGATAATTATGGTTTCACCGGCGGGGGTGGGCTGCTGGTGTCTGAGGGCGCGGACGTAGAAGGTGATCAGGTCGAATTCGATGGCAATAGCGCTACGGGCGCCTTTGGCGGAGCGGTCTGGAATTTCGGCAGGCTGGTACTGGAAAACTCACTGTTGGTCGATAACGAATCCAATCGCGCCGGTGCCCTGCACAACAATTCCACCGGCATCCTCAACCTGTATAACGTTACTATAAGCGGCAACCGAGGCCTGTCGCCCGGTCGATCAGCTGGCGGCATGCTGCAGAACGGGTTCGCGGTACTCCGCAACGTGACGATCACCGGGAATACCGGCGGCGAGGACGCTGCATCCGTCGGTGCTGGCGGCCTTCAGACGGTCGAGGGCAAAACCACAGTGATGAAAAACAGCCTCTTAGCCGGGAACACCAAGCGCGTTGGCTCTCAGGATGTGCCGAGCGACTGTGTCGGCCCGCTCACCAGCGACAGCCGATACAACCTGATTCAGGATGAAAGTGAATGCGATATCAACGCCCTGCTCAGCACCTATATCCTTAACGAAGATCCCAATCTGCTTCGCCTGGCCAACAATGGCGGCCCTACCCGTACCCACGCCATCGGCTCCAACAGCCCTGCACTGAACGCTGGCTATCCCTTCACGCCGGGCGGTCCAGCTGCCGATGCCTGCCGGGCGACGGATCAACGAGGCGTACCAAGGCCGCAAAGCCTCTTTACCGATACATCTGATGGCCTGTGCGACCTTGGCGCCTATGAAGCGGGTGGGCTGAGCGCATTCGTGACAGCGTTCTATCTGGTCGATACCGATAGCGACACAGACATTCGGGAGATCAGAAGCGGCGACCTGCTCATAAAGAGCACCCTGCCGGAGAACCTGTCTATCCGGGCACAGGTGAGCGGCTCACCGGGCAGCGTCGTGTTCGACTATGACGAGACAACGACTATTCAGATCGAGAACAATCCGCCCTATGCGCTGGCCAGCGACAGCAATGGCGACTACCAGCCGTTCGACTTCGCCAATGGCCCGCACACGGTGACGGCCACGCCGAGGAGTGACAGTGGCGGCACCGGCAGTGCTGGTGGGCGGGCCACCCTTGAGTTCAGGATATTCTAGCTATCCGTCTCAGGTGGCCATGAGCTTTTCAAGGCGGATCGGTAAATCTCTCACGCGCTTGCCTGTTGCATGGTGTACCGCATTGGCGACTGCAGCTGCAAGTCCGGTGATACCGATTTCGCCAATGCCCCTGGCGCCGTATTCGTTGAAGTCATAGTCCGGATGATCCAGCAGGATGACATCAACGCTGTCAGGCTGGTCAGCGTGGGTGGGCACCAGATACTCCGCATAGTCGTTGTTCACAGGGAGGCCGGTGCGGTGGTCATATTCAGTCGCTTCATAGAGTGCCATGCCGATACCCATGACCACAGCGCCTTCGACCTGATTGGCGGCCGTAGTGCTGTTGATGATCTTCCCGACGTCGATTGCGCTCACTACTCGGGAGACCCGGAGGTTCGAAATGGCTTCGTCCCACCTGACTTCGACAAAATGCACACCGAAGGACCTGAAAGAGAACTTGTCCTGCTCCGCTGCGGGCGTGTCGGCTTCTCCGTCCGCACTTGCCAGCCTCTGTTGCTTCAGGAGTTCCGTGAAGCTGATGCGATCACCTGAACCTGATATCACTTCACCGTCTTCGTACTTCAGGTCCTCCGGCTTTTGGTCAGCGAACTTGGCGTTGCTACTGGTGGCGTACACCTTCAACTGGTCGATGGCATTCTTCGTTGCTTTGGCGATCGCAGGTAGCGTGGTCGCGGTGGCCCACGAGCCTCCAGACACAGGGCCGGACGGGTAGGCCGACGAGCCCAGCTCGATATCAACCTTGTCGATGGCAACTCCAGTCAGATCACTGATGACCTGGGCCAGAATGGTGTAGGTGCCCGTGCCAATGTCCTGAGTCGCACACGACGCGAACACTGTACCGTCACTACGCATGGACACTCTGGCTGAGCAGTCTCGCTTGAGCGCCTCCCAGTTACAGGCGGCCACGCCCCAACCAATGACTTCGTCACCATCGCGCATGGAGCCGATCTCAGGATTTCGTTCAGACCAGCCAAACTTTTCTGCCCCTTTTTCATAAGCCTCCAACAGGTGGATACTCGAAAACGGCAGATCCAGGCTTTGATCACGATCGGTGAAGTTGAGTTTGCGGAACTCCAGTGGGTCCATGCCCAGCTCGATGGCCATTTCATCCATCGCTGATTCCAGCGCAAACAATCCCGGTGCGGCACCTGGCGCGCGCATCGATGTGGGCGTGCCCCGATTCGAGGCTACAGTGGCATGGCTGACCCTGAGATCCGGACAGTCGTACAGGCTTTTGGTGCACGATCCGGATGACTCGACATACACATCGGTAGTTGATGTGCTGTTGATCGAATCCTGTGTCAGTGCTTGCAGCTTGCCCTGTTCACCGGTGGCAATCCTGAGCGTCTGATGGGTGGCAGGGCGCTGCCCCGTTGTGGTGAACATTTCCTGTCGGGGCACGACCAACTGTACTGGTCGTTTCACTTCGCGAGCAGCCGCAGCCGCGGCTACCGCATGTGGCCAGATCCAGAGCTTGCTACCGAAACCTGAGCCTATGAACGGCGCTCTCACCTCGACCTGGCTCGGTGCGATACCAAAGACCTTGGACATGACATTACGCGCAAAGATGACGCCCTGGGAAGCTTCGAACAGAACCAGGCGGCCGTTCTCCCAGTGGGCGACGCTAGCATGCAGCTCCATCGGATTATGTGTTTCCACAGGCGTGGTATACACGCGCTCGATCTTGCGCGCGGCCGACTCAAAGCGCTTGTCGGGCTCGCCACGGCTATGGTCGGTCTCCGGAGGCGCTGGCTTCTTCTCACTACGCTTCAGTGCCTGATCCATGGTGGCAATCGGGTCCTCGGCCTTATAGTCGACCTTGACCCGATACGCTGCAGCACGGGCCTGCTCGAAGGTCTCGGCGACGACAAGGGCCACAAACTGGCCGGCATAATGAACCATGTCGTCTTCAAATGGCAGCCGGGTTTCGTCGACCTTGTTCTCTTCTTCGAAGCTCGACGGCGTGCGGTAGAGCTTGGGAAAGTGCTTATGATGGAAGATGTCGATCACACCCGGCATCTTGCTCGCTTCGCCTGTGTCAATGCCAGTGATCTTGCCGCTGGCAATCGTACTGAACACGCCATACCCGTAAGCCATGTTCGGCAGATGATTATCGGAGGTATAAGGCGCCAGACCAGAGAGTTTTCTCGCACCGTCAACGCGTGGCACTGCAGCACCTACCAAATTCTTGCTCATGACGTAGCTCCATTGTCGCTGCTGACCAATTCAAGACTTCTCACGATCGCCTGCTGGCCCAGCGGAATCTTGTAGGCATTGTGCTTATAAGCTTTCGCCGTTTCGAAGGCTTTTTCGGCGGCAGCTTCGAACACGCTTTTTTCCGGCTTTTTACCGATCAGAGCCTGCTCAGCGGATTTAGCCCGCCAGGGTTTCGTGCCTACCCCGCCAAGTGCTAGCCGCGCATCGCGAATCACCCCGCTTTCAACAGACAGAATGACGGCACTCGAAGCGAGGGCAAATTGATAGGAGGCTCGGTCACGAAGTTTGAGATAGCTTGACCGGCTACCTTTCAAGGGGGCATTCAGGACGACGTGGGTAATCAGCTCGTCAGGCTCGAGCGCGTGCTCATGTTGAGGGTTATCGCCAGGCAGAAGATGAAAATCCAGGAAATCTATTTCGCGAGCGCCCTTAGGACCTTCCACCAGAACTGTCGCCCCAATGGCGGCCATGGCGACACACATGTCCGATGGATGACTGGCTATGCACTGCTCGCTCGTGCCAAGCACCGCATGCACGCTTCGATTATGGCCGCCGATTGCCGAGCAGCCGCTGCCAGGCTCACGCTTGTTACAGTCGGAGACGCCATCACGGAAATAGGGGCAGCGTACCCGCTGCATCACATTACCTGCGGTGCTGGCCATATTGCGCAGCTGCGTGGATGCTCCCGACAGCAGGGCCTCCGACAACACAGCATATTCTTCCATAACGACATCATGATAGGCGAGGTCTGTATTACTCACCAGCGCGCCAACCTTCAGGCGACCATCAGACAGCCGCTCGACTTCCCCCAAAGGCAACCTATTGATATCAACCACCTGTTCCGGGCGCATCACATCGAGTTTCACAAGATCGATGAGTGTGGTGCCTCCGGCGATATAGGATGATCGTTTGTTGGCGTGTGACTTGACTGCCGCATCGACGCTATCCGCTTTTTCATAAGCAAAGCTGCGCATGACCTGTCTCCTGTTGTCTGATCAGACTTTGCCGCGGGTAGCTTGCACCGCAGCGAGGATATTCTTGTAGGCACCACAGCGACAGATGTTGCCGCTCATCGCTTCGCGAACGTCCGCATCGGAACTGCCGATCCGTTTGTCTCTCAGGATGGCCGTGGCCGTCATCATCTGACCCGGCGTGCAATAGCCGCATTGGTAAGCGTCATGTTCGAGGAAGGCTTGCTGCAGTGGACCGAGGTCCGAGGCGGTGGGATTGGGCGTGATATTCTTCGCGAGCCCTTCGACAGTCGTGATCTCGTCACCATCGTGCATCACCGCGAGCGTCAGGCACGAGTTCACTGGTTTGCCGTTGACATGGACAGTACAGGCGCCACATTGGCCGTGATCACAGCCTTTCTTGGTGCCCGTCAGTTCGAGCCGGTTTCGCAGGGTATCGAGCAGGACGCTGTTCGGCTCGATGTCGAGCTGCTCATTGCGCCCATTGATGACCAGCGTGATGCGGTGGGTACCTTCAGCCGGTGCGGTTGTATCAGGCTCATCTTTGGATGCCTGATCAGCCCATGCCGGGTCGAAACCAGTCCGGGCAGTGGCAGCTGCGATTCCGGAGAAGCCTATGGCTTTCATGAAGCGTCGGCGTGAAGAAGACTGGATAGCGCGGCGCTCGTCGTCCGGCTTGGTCATGGCAAACCCTCCCAGGGGGATTATTGTTCTCGTGGGTATAGCGGTAGTACGGCCGACCCTGGGATTGAGATTGTTTACATGTTCATGAGCTGCGGTATTCGACCGACATCCTGTCCAGTTGCTCTGCCAGACTCCGGGGGCGAGCCAGACTCGCCTGAATCTCACTCTGATTGTGAGCAATCGCTTCCGCCAGATCCGATAATCTGGTCACACTGATATTGACCTGTTCGGCCACTGCGCTCTGTTGCTCCACCGCACTCGCTATGCTGATATTCATGTCCGACATTTTCGCGACGCTATCGTTGATCCCTTCGAGGATCTCCACCGTCTGGCGAATATCATCGATCACGAGACTGGTCTTCGTCTGGCTCTTGCCGGTAAAGGCGACTGCCTCATCAGCACTGCGTTGCAGACGCTCGATAATCGTGTGTACCTCGGTAGCCGACTCCTTGGTTCGACTGGCAAGCGCTCGAACCTCATCGGCGACCACAGCGAAACCGCGACCCTGGTCCCCCGCCCTGGCAGCCTCAATAGCCGCATTGAGCGCCAACAGATTGGTTTGTTCGGCTATACCACCAATGACCTGAAGTATCTGGCCGATATCATCGGTATCTCGCTTGAGGCCAGAGATCACGCTCGTGGTGCCACTCACTTCCGCGCCCAGCTCATCCATCAGCTTGATCGTCTTCCTGATTCGCTCACGGCCCTGAACACTGGAAGCCCTGGCCTCCTCTCCCTTTTCGGCAGCGTCCTGGGCATTTCCTGCCACCTCGAGGATGGAGCTTGACATCTCAGTCATGGCTGTAGCGGTTTGCGCCGTCTCCTGGCTCTGTGCCTCCGTGCTCTCAGTTGACCGGTCTATCGACACGCCAATGGCATTGATGCTACTTCTGAGCTCCGTCACCGAGGCAGCTGTCTGAGACAGGAGCGAACGCACCACTGCCAGCAGTTCGTTGAAGGAAGCACCCACCTGAGCGAGCTCATCCCGCCCATCGACATTCAGGTTACTGCTGAAATCTTTTGAACGCAGCATCTCACGCACAGTGCTGGCAATGGCATTCAGGCGGTCAGATATCGACTTGGCGATGAAGACCGACACGCCAATGAGAACAAGCAGGGTCAGTGCCACGATACCGGCTTTATCAATGAGCGTGCTGGCAAACAGTTCTTCGATATCGTCGACGTAGATACCGCTACCAACAATCCAGCCCCACGGCTCGAAGCCTTTGACATACGAGAGCTTCTGCACCGGTTCATCCTTTCCCGGCATGGGCCAGAAGTAATCCACGAAGCCCTGGTCCTGAGCCTTGACGATTTTTGTCATTTCATTGAAAAGGCGCTTGCCGTTCGGGTCTGCGGTGTCTGCAATACTTGTCCCGTCCAATTCAGGTTTCAGCGGGTGCATGATCATGTCGTTGTTCATACTGTGAACCCAGAAATAGCCGCTGTCTCCATAGCGCATTGCTGCGATGCTAGCGAGTGCCTGAGCTTTCGCCTGATCTTCCATTACCTCTCCTGACTGGTAAAGGCGGTAGTGGTGGTCAACGACATTCTGCGCACTTTCTACAAGGCTTTGAACTTCGCCAAGCCGGCCAGCTTCCATCTCCTTTCGAAGATCCTGGAGCCCCAGCAAGGTGGTCACCAAAACACCTAGACCGGCGAGTACAACAAGGAGAACCAGCTTCTGGCTTACTGAAATCTTTCTCAACATTTTCGTTACAACTCCTGAAAGGCTTCTCGACAGTATCGAGCACTGAAAGATTAGGCTATTTTCGGCGAGTCTGTACTTCCTGGCAGATGTATAATAATGGAGCTGAATGCTTCGAGAGGTCTCCCTGTGATGAAAAGTATCGGGCCGCCGTTAACCGCCGCAGTTTTCGGGCTGCTCCCGCTTACGACAAGCACCGCCAGTAGCGAGCAGACCGACCCGCTCTTCGGTTCAGCTGCGCATGATCAGACCATACGTCTTGCGATGGATGATGATCGCTTCGATGGTCAAGCCGGTGAAGTACATGCTGGAGACACGGTTCGCTTTGTGATTACGAATCGCAGCGGCCTGGATCATGGCTTCATGGTGGGCGAACGGGACGAGTTTTCAATCGCCACAACAGCGTACATCCATGAAGCGGAGGCCTCAGACGGTGGTGGACATCGCCATAAGCTTCCAGAATCTGCGGATGCCGCCTCACCGCTCGTCAAGCAGGTGTCCGAGTCACCATCGCTCGACATTCCGTCGGGGCTGACAAGGGAGCTGCTTGTCCACTTCCCCCGCCCCGGAGAATTCCGTTTTACCTGTCCTCTGGACAATCACGCAGACAGTGGCATGTCCGGTATCGTCAATGTGCTACCTGCCGATGCCAGCAGCTGACAGCTTTTGGACTATTTATCATAGATAAATTATAGCTTCATACAATAAAAATAATATTTTATCTATTCATGGTTTTTGTCTAGCATCGGGCCTTGAAGCCTCTCGCACTGCGATCCTGCAGCAGCCGGCACCAATGCTCGCAAAGGCCCTACGATGACACAATCAAAATTACTCTCGCTATTCAATACTATCCCCCGGAGAGCGTCCCTGACCCTGTTGCTATCATGCGTGCTGGTGAGCGGCACCGTGCAAGCTCAGCGCCCTGAATCGAAGGCTGAGGCTGCCGCGACAGTCGGCTACAGCCTGATCAGAACCGCTCGTTCAACCGATGCCAAGGAGATGCTGGTCGTGAGCGGTGGCAGCTGGCTGAAGGATCGGCAGCTGCAACACAATGTCGTGCTTATCCAACATCCCCAGGGTGATCTTCTGCTCGACACCGGTCTGGGGAGAAATGTGGATACTCAGGTCGAAGAGATGTCATGGATTCATCGGCAATTACTCGCTTATGCAGATGTCCATCCTCTGATGGATCAGCTCGAAGCCAGCCAGTACGATTTCGCTCGACTGCATGCGGTCATCCCGACGCATATGCACTGGGACCATGTCAGCGGTCTTGAAGACCTGCCTTCGATTCCCGTTTGGGTGACCACAGAAGAACATGATTTCGCGGTTAAAAGCGGCGAAGCACCAGCTTTCCTGCGCAGTCAATTCGACAGTCCTGCCATCCAGTGGGACTTCCTGCAATTGGACAGTCAGCCCTACGAAGGGTTCGAAAGAAGCCGGGATGTCTTCGGTGACGGCACGGTCATCATCGTTTCGCTCGCTGGTCACACGCCCGGGCAGGTGGGCGTATTCCTGAACCTGGCATCTGGAAACAGGCTGTTTTTCATTGGTGATACGACCTGGACCGCCGAAGGTGTCGAGCGCAAGGCGCCGCGGCCTGCGATGGTGCAATGGCTCGCTGGCATCGACTGGGACCGTGAGCAGAACCAGGCGCATATCGAGCGCATCAATGCGCTGGCGGCCAAAGACAGCAAGCTGACGATCGTGCCAGCGCATGATGAAAACGTGGCTGCCAGACTGGTTCAGTTTCCTGAGTTCGCCTACTGATGGATCTGAAAGCCCTGCGTTATTTCGCTGCTGCAGTGGATACTGGCAGTATCACTGCAGCAGCCGAAGCCTGCTTCATTGCGCAACCCTCGATTACAGCTGCCATCAGGAAACTCGAGCAGGAATTCGACGCTCAGTTACTGGAGCGCAGCAAACGGGGGGTGGTGACGACCGCGCAGGGCAAAATGCTCTATCAGATGGCCCAAAATCTCCTCAGTCACGCGGCGTCGGTCAAGTCTCGAATGACAGAAGCCCAGTCTGCGGAAGCCGTCCATATCAGCGTGGCGCCTTCGATCAGCTATGAGTACCTGAATCAGGTGCTGATGCTCATCCAAAAGCATCGAACAGGCGACACCACCTTCATACGGCGAGGCACTTTTCAAGGCGAGCCGGACCTCTTGCTCACCGCCTCAAACAATGTTCCGCCGGGCTACGAGTTCTTTCCACTCTGGCGTGATCAGTACTGCGTCTTGCTCCCGCTCACGCACAAGTTGACCTACCAGTCTCATCTGACTCTCAGTGATTTCTACGGCATCGATCTGGTAGAGCGGGAGTTCTGCGAACTGCGCCAGGAGTGGGATCGACTGATCGAGCAGTTTGAGCATGCACCGAACATTGTCGCCACAGTGGACAATGAAGAGTGGGCCCTGCGGCTTGTCGCCAGTGGCGTCGGTATCACCTTTGCCCCGGTCAACAGCATCTACCAGACCGGCGCTCTGAACACAGCGTTGGCAAGCTCAACCTCCCACCCTGTCAAAAACTCAGCTGCCCCTCGATTTTGTGCCCGCCCGCTGTCAGATATTGCTGGTGTGGCCGATCGTCATAGAAACGCTGGGGTTGCCTTGCGTAGTAGCTGGCATGCGCGAGCGTCGTTCGAAGCGCTGTTTGCCACAGACCCGCATCGCTTCGCGAAACAATTACGCACAGCACAGGTCACTAAAGCAAAATGAGAGCTGTAGGAACTTCCTACACTATTGTGCGCATGCCTTGCTAAGCTTGCTGTACAAGCCGATTCAGGATAGCAAGCCACCATGAGCATCGCCGACAGGCCGTTGATCTTTCTCCGTCACGATAGTAGCGAGGCTTTAAACAGCTTCAAAACCACCTTCGGCCACGACTTTCAGATTGCCGCCTTCCAGTCCGACGAAGCTGCGGCAGAGGCACTTGCAAACCTGGATATCAGGCCGGCTGCCCTATTCGTGCTGGTGGACAATCCATCAGCCAGGACTGAATTCCCGCTTCTGGCCAAAGCCAGGGTCTCTCACCCCGACTTGCTTAAAATTCTGCTCGGCGACAGCATCCCCCTCAGCCTGCTGGTCAACCTGTTGGACCTGGGACAAGTCGACCGCTGTTTCGAACAACCCGTCAATCCTGATTTGATCCGCTCCCACGTGCTAAGGGCTGCTCTGGCAGTTCAAAAAATGTCAGGGGTTGCTGTGCAGGTCGCGCCGAGCGGGGCCGACGAAGTGCCTGCGGTACTGATCGTGGATGATGAATCCGCCGCTACCAAGTATCTGGCTCGACAACTCGAACATATGCAGGATGAATTTCAGGTCCTGTGCGCCGATCACGCCGAGGCAGCGCTCGAACTGATGCGCGAACAGGGTGATCGAATTGCAGTGATCATGACGGATCAGCGTATGCCAGGTATGCACGGCAAGGAACTGCTCGACGAACTCAGGCAGTCTCATCCATGTACAGTGCGTATTCTCACCTCCGCTTACGGTGAGGTCGCGGTCGCGATGGATGCGGTGAACGAAGGCGAAATCTTTCGCTATCAGAAGAAACCCTGGCGAGCCGTTGATTGCCTGTCCTTATTCCGCGAAGCCCTGGCGCGACGCCGGCAGCTCTTGAGCGAACTGAACCAGACAAGGTCTGCCCTGGACCACCAGCTCGAGGCACTGTACAAGACCCGAACCATTCAACTGTTGGCTCTGGAACCCCTGATAAACGAGGCAGCAGGTCTTCCTGTTCTGGCGAGCTTCCTTCAGGCTCTGCAAACGATAAAACCGCTACCTGCCAATGCCTCACATCTCCGGGCCAGTCTCGAGACCGACCTGGAGCATACCCTGATCGAGCAATTCTGCGACCTCGCTCGTCATCGGCTGACGCAGCTGATGCGAATGCCTGGTGGCACTTTGAGTGCGGCGACGCTACAGACCGACTTGCAGACCATTGCAGACGCTGGCGACGACATTGGAGAGCCGCAATCGGTGTCGGCCTGTCTGGCTCAGGCACTCACGACATTGCTCACCGCATCCGGCCAGCACTGGCAGCACATTGTTTTTTCCAGGCCCGAAACAGGGGTGGAGGTTGCGCACGTTAGCTTGCACATGTATACCCACTTGCTGGCACCACTGTCCCGCGTGTCCCGCCCCCTACTCGAGCAACAGGTCGCTTTCCTGCTGCTTCACGTCGCCAGTGCTCGTCTGGGCTGCGAACTGAAGATCAACGGCGGCCAGCAGCTCTATACGCTCACATTAAGTCTCCCTGATACAGCGGAGACTGACTGATGACGCCCGTGCCGAAAAAGCTGCGACTGTACCTGACGCTCGGTCAGCGCCTGTTCAGAGACAGTCTCCTGTTTCACCTTCTGCTCCAGGAAGACATTGATCTGGTCGGCGAGTCCGACACCGGGACCGAGACGCTGAAACGTCTAGCGGCAGCCGATCCCAGCGTACTGATCATCGAGGAAAATCTGCGCGATAACGATGGCCTGACCATTGCGGAGCAGGCTCTCAGCCTGCACCCTACCCTGTCGATTCTGCTGATTTCCGAGACCACCGTCAGCGCAGGACGTCTCGCCATCTATCTCGATGCGGGCATCAGGGCCGTGGTGTCCAAGCAGCAAGCCATGCAGGAGCTGGTCAAGACGCTGTATTACATCCGCAACGGCCAGGTCTATGTCGGCGCATGGCAACGGCAGGATACCGAGGCGTCCGCTGTAGCCAGGGCTTTCGATGCGCTCTCCGGGCGCGAGCGTGAAGTCGCTCAGTTGATAGCACATCGGGTCTGCATCAAGGATATCGCCGATCAGCTCGGTGTCTCCTGCAAGACCGTCCACTCCTACAAGGACCGCATATTCGCCAAGCTTGGATTCGAGCGTCTGCCGGAACTCATCCTCTTCATGAAGCGCCACCGTAACGGAGCAGCCGTGTGAACCTGCTCTCGGGCATGACGCAGATTCACCAGCTTTCGGCATTCCGCAAGCGCAGCTTCGAACGGTTTTATCAATTCCAGACGCGTTTCAGGGTGCTGCCGCTGTTTGCGGATGTTTCGTTGATCATCACCTTTATCGGCACCCTGCTCTTCCTGCTGGCACTCTGGCTCGACCCCGCAGGGCCTGGCATCAACGGCGCGCACCTGCTCTACACCGCAATTCTGGCCGGCCTGATTGGTCTCCACCGTCTGACGATAGTGCGACGGGCTTCACCGCTGATCGTGTATCTGATGTTTCTCCACATTGCGCTGTTCGGCTATCTGGCCTACATGGTGGCGGGGGCAACAGTGGTCGCGCTCGTGGGTCCCTATTTCTTCCTTAGCTCAGTGGGTCTCATTACGCTGTCCTTGAGACACACCATGATCATACTGACGATCAATCTGTGCCTGCTGATGATTGCCACGGCACTCGTGGTGCCAGGCAAGGACTTCGGCTCTACGCTCTTCGGCGTTCTGTTCAACTGGATCATCCTGATGTGCCTGGTGGTCGCGCCGCTATCGGCTTACTTCTTTCGCCTGTTTCTGCGCAATCTGCTGGCGCTTCAGTTCCTGCTGAAAGACCGAAACCGCGTACTGTCGCAGACGCTGCGAGCACTTGAACGTACCGAAGACCGGCTGGCTCAGGAGCAAAAACATCAGGCACTGAGCCTCATGGCCAAAGGCCTTCTACATGAGATCATGAACCCGCTGAACTGCGCCAGCCAGGCGGTGGATTATGCGGCTGCGGTCAATAACGATCCCGAACTCACTGAAGCGCTGGATGACGCCGCGGTGCATCAGAAACGCATCGCCGACATCGTCTCCGATCTGATCGATTTCTCACGACCGGCTCCAGACCATAGTCTTGAACAGGCTGATGTACGGTCGCTGGCGGACACCGCCGTACGTTTCTGCCAGTCGCAGCTCAGTGATATCGACGTCCAGATTGCCATTCCCTTCAATACGAACATCGTCTGTTATCCTTCGGCCTTGGTTCAGGTCTTCGTGAATCTGCTGATGAATTCGGCTTCGGCCATCACACGGCACGAGCGCCAGTCTCAAGGGCGCATCGATATCGGCGCTCACCAGCAGGGGGATCTCATGGCTATCACCATTCGCGACAATGGTCGTGGCATTCCTCAGGCAGATATCCAGCGGCTCACTGATCCGTTCTACTCCACCAACAATGCACCAGATAATCTGGGGCTGGGACTGAGCATCTGCCAGACCATCATGCGTCATCATCATGGCCGGATGGCCATTCAGAGTGTGCCCGGCGAGTGGACTGAGATCACCCTCACCCTGCCGCTGAGCCCGACCTGATCCTGGGCTGAAATCTAGAAGAGGAACAGGGCTCTCAAGGTCACGGCATCGCCGCTCGTGTCAGGCGCCAGCACGGTGCCGCTAATGTCCGGCAATAGGTAATTCAGCCGCAGCTGGAACTGTTCTGTCAGATAGTAATTAAGGCCAAGCAGGCCAATAGAGGCTTCCGCGCCTAGCGCCGCATCCCGTAGGTCGAGCGCACTGTAGCGGGCCACAAGCTCTACGGCCCCAGTCGTGGCGACTGGCTTCACCCGTTTGAACTCACCACGACTATAACCACGATGATCATCGGTGAGAAAGACCGCAGCCTGCAGATAAGCACCACTGAAGCGCCAGCTGTCCCCATTCACTTGCACGACCTCCTGCGCCATCGCCTCCGAGGTCAGCGAAAATCCGCCTGACGCCCACGCCGCCTCCAGACCCAGCAAGGCACTATCGCGAGCGTCCATGCGAGGGCTGCGAATAATGCTGTCGGCACTGGTGACCTCACCGCGATCCCTGATCTGGAAACGTTCATCCCCCAGATCACGCCATGAAGCGGCCAGGCCCAGATGCAGCACCTGTTGGTCCAAGCGAATCGGTGCAACAGTCAGACGCCCGGTCACTGCCCGGGTTGAACCGCCTTCAGGTTCGTCAGTGAACAGGCCCAGCGCCCAGGTCCAAGATTTCCTATCTTGTCCCACCTGCAAACCCTGAGAGCGACCCGGCGCGAATGCGGAAGACACCAGCGAACGCTCACTGGTCGTGATGGCAGTGTAGCTGCTCAGGCGCTCGAGCCCAAACGGCTCCTTGAAACGGCCAAGTCTGGTGGTGAAATGCCTGGCACCCTGATACTGAAGGAAGGCGTCCCCAAGATCTGCTTGACGCTCCCCGCGCCGGATTTCATAACTGCCATCAATGTCTGCTGACAAGGCTTCGCCCCACGCCGCTTCTAACTGCAGCTTTGCACTACGTAATAGCGCCTTCGTCGTAGGCGAATCCCCTTCACGACTGAAGAATGCATCAAAATGATCGACACCAGCAGCCAGATAGCCGCCGAGTTCCAGTTCCGGTCCAGCCGCGGTTACCGGTTGCCCTGCAGCGACCAGAGCCAGGGCGCTGAGCAGCTTAGCGCGAATGGGGTGTCTCCAGACGGTAGTGCATACGCAGCATGGCAGTGTCGCGCAGATAACTGATCGACAACACGTCGACTCGAAACACGTCCAGCCCGGTGCGCTGGCGCAGATCCTCGACCAGAGCGGCCTGTCGTTGCGCGTGGATGTTCTCGATCCTCTCGTATTCGATCTCCTTTTCGCCGTGCCGGGGTAGCAGGACACGTGTCTCCAGCACAACAGCCAGCAGAATCACCAACAGATTCAGACCTGCCAGTTCGATGTGCCTCATATCACCTACCGCCGCGAGCAAGGCCATGGCGATAACGAGAAACAGGTAAGTCATTTCCTTTATGCCAAGTGCTTCCGTGCGATAGCGCAGCATCGAAAACACCGCAAAAAGGCCGAATGCGAAACCCATGGTGACCGTCACCGAGTGCAACAGTGAGGTCACCAGAAATACGCCCACACCGAAGAGAATGAACGAGGCCGCATTGTCGCGATGCCTGGAAAATGCGTAGTAGCAGCGGATCAGGATAAAGACTGACAGCGTGTTGATGATGATCCGAATCAGGAAGTGAAGATCAATTGCAGATTCCATGGATGGCCCTCAACACAGGCTTGAATTGGTTCGTCTTCAGTTCAGAGCCGAACAACAGGCTGCTACCGATGCAGTATTTGCTGAACGGTAAGGGTCGGCAGCCCAGCCATAGCAGGCGCTCCAGCATTGGCGAATAGTCAGCCTTCCGTTCGGCCTTGACTTCTACCACTGCCAACCCGGGCAGAGCGATCGAACGGCTCCGGTTCGGCTCATGAAAGGCCAGTTTTGTATCAACGGTGACTCGCTCCCTGTCCATGGGGTTGATGAGGGTGGCGCGCTGATAGCAGACAAACAGTGCCGGTTGCATCCTTGCCGCTGGTAAATCTGCTTGCGTCCGCAAAAAGTCTGACACCGTACTGTCACCCAGCGCCGCCAGCGGTAGCGGCATGCGCGACTTGAGGGTACGCAGTCGATTGGTTTTCTTCTTCACTTCCAGGAAGGTCGTTCGGGTTTGACGGTAGTGACGAAGGCGAACCTTGAATCGATTGAGCTTGCCATTATGGTGATCGAGAAACAGGCGCCGCTCAGGTGTATCGAAATACAGTGTGTCGTAGTCAAAGAGGCGCCGGCCATCCATCTCCAGCGCAGTCAGCTCACCTTGAAGCCTTGACAAACAACGGTCCAGCTGACGGATCGACAGAATGAACTTGGTATCCACACGGTTCATCAGGACCACCCGCGACTGGTCCGCCAGCGAATGTCCATGGAAACCCTGTAAGGGGCTGGGGACAGCCATGTTCACAGCGCATCGACGCCATATTCGAGGGTCGCATTCAAGGTGAGCTCTACATCGCCTGGTCTGTCAGGCGTGCCGATTCGCCTCAAGGTGATACTACCACCGGCACCCAGCGCCAGTGTGCGCACCTGGCCCGGCGCACTATCGTCCACTGCAAAGAGCAGCGCGGTGGTTGCAAAACCATGCAGTTGATGGGTTCCAGGCACGTAATCGCTTGATTCGATAAAAAGTTGTAGCACGTAAGGTGTGAAGGCATCGGTGACGTCGGCCCCGATCAACAGCAAACTGATGACCTCAGGGGACGTTTCAGTATCGACCGAGTACACAAGGCTATCGACTTCGAAAGCGGCGAATGTCAGGCTCGCATCGACCTGGCGGCCGTTCGGCAATGTGAACTTGAAAGAGCCCTGGTCTACCCCATTCAGCGCTGACACAGTTCCAGTCAGCGGCGTAGTCACGGGTGCCGGACAGTCGGGCTCGTTATCGTCAAGGGGAAACGAAGGCACGTCACTCGGGGCGGCAATTGCCTCCTCGATGGCTAGACGCCGGGACAGCCTCACCTTGTCGCCCGTTGGCGTGCCTGTGATAAAGGCTCTCACGCTGGCTGCCGCCTGCTCCGAGGTGCCCGTCAGCTGCCTGATGTCCTCAAGTGATTGCATTAAGGCATCCTCATTCCACTGCGTAGCCAGCAGTTCGCTCAGCTCAGCTTCGTAGCGGGCCCGGTATTCGGGTATATCGAACAGCCGGTTTGCCAGCGAGAAGTTTCGGTACAACACTCCCGTTCCGGGCTTGATCGGATGCTCACCACGGAAGGCGGTGTCAGCGCCCCAGGGAATGAAATGGAACAGACCATCGGCAGGGTTGCGATAGATATGGAAATTGTTGGCATTCCCTGAAGCCGAATCCCAGGCGCCGAGCAGGGTTTCCACAGCCCAGAAGCGGATGAACCGATCAAGATTGACCAGTTGCGGTAGCACGTTCAGCAACTGATCATCGGGTAGTGAGAGCGCCTCGCTGACGGCCTGCAGGTCACTGCGGTCGTTCGCCTTCTCATTGGTTTTCTTCTCGAAGCGCTGACTCAACCACTGACCAAAGTCAGCAGTTTGCGCCTCGTAGAGGTTGCCGTCGTCATCACCAAACACCCGCGCCAGGAACGGCTTGTTGATGGCCTCTACATTGGTGAATATGCCAAGCGACTGACCATTCACGCTCACCCGTGCATAGTTGCAACGGGGCGCCGCAATACCGGCCTCACGGAATTGGTCGAAGGCCAGGCACTGGCGTGCATTTGAGGGGTCCTGGCGGTTATTGTTCAGCGTCAGTCCAGTGCTGCCCTGATAGGTTCGGCCATCCCATTTGTCGTTAAAGTCCAATTTGAGCGATGGCAGGCTTGGGCTGAGGGAACCAAGGTAGCCTTTCTTGCGAATCACGACCTCGTCCATACGCACGCCATCAATCGTGACGATCGCGCTGTATTCGGTGTATTCGAAATCACTCAGGCACTCGCGCCCTGTACTCGCCAGCGTCCGCCCTTCCGCACTCAGCGCGCTGAATTCGCCTGGATCCATCGACACTTCGACATCCAGGACCCGGTTGGATTGGAAAAGGTCGCCTGAGCCGCCCAGGTTTACCGGCTCTCTTGGTGCTTCAAAGCCGGATGGGCCAGTCTGTTGGGAGTCGTCGTCGCCACAGCCTGCGAGTAACGCGAGGGCGAATGCTGAAGCCAATATCGACTGTCGTCGACCTCCGGACGCTTGAGTTGTTCCGACTATTTTCACGAGAGCGCTCCCCTGGCTACTTCGACCTGGCCCCGAGGCGGGTGCCAGTCAAGCCAGTATCTTTACTGGGAGCGCGGGTGTCTGTAAGACGGGATTACACAGCGGTTGGCTCGTCAGCTCAGCGTTTCAGCGCGTCGGCAAACCTGAATTCGATCCCGGCCGACAAAACATAGGCAGGATCTCTTGTGAACTCGAAGCGCTGCAACTGTGTCTTGATACTCAACTGGCTGCTCGCTCGATAATCCGCTCCGAAGCCGTAAAATACGTCGGTATCAGCGTCATCTCTGAACGCGCTGATTCGGCGATCACTCTGATCAGTCTCGAAATCACTCTTCCACCAGAATGCGCCAATACTTGCCGTAAGCCCGAAGTGCGCGGAGAGCGGATGGCGGTATATTCCTGAGAGTGCGGGACCGTGCCCGCTTTCAGGATGCACCCGAGCGACCCGGTTCGTGACAGACGCGGAGTCAAAACTGATCTTTACATCTCCAAGATCGATATATTCAAGCGCAACGGCGAATCGATCTGTGAGCCAATACCCGGCCCCAATGGCATAGCTAGCTCGATTACCGTCAGTGCCTTGGGTGGTCGCATCGAAGCCCTGGGCGCTGAAGCGCTGATCAATATCGGACTTTGAAATATCGGTGAATGCGTAGCCCACCGACAATGTCACGAAAATCGGTGGTACGGCATCAGTGGGCTCATCTTCGCTGCCAGCGGAGACGACACCAGACGTTGTCACCAGTGCAGCCACCATGACCGCAGCACCGGCACCTCTGGCGCGGAATGCCTTGCCGGAGCGAAGCCTTGCCATCACGCCTAGCCCGAGTAGTCCGGCGAGCATAAACAGATCAAACGCGCCACTGCCGCCCTTGGTGATGAAACGTCCGCTTGCGCCTGAATCCAGTGTGCCTACACCACCCGGATCGACGACAAAGCCATTTTCATCGCCATCAGCATCGTTAGGTCCACCGTCCTGGATGGTCAGCTGCACGCACCAATGTCCAGTAGTCAATCCAGGCGTATAGTCATCACTTTCGGCAGGCGGGCAGTAGCCCGGCTCACCACTGCTCGAACTCAGCATGTTTTCTGAATCTTCCACAAAATTCTGCCAGCGTCCGTTGATATATTTTCTGTAGACAGCTCGGGTCGGGATGGCTTGACGCTGAGGTATCACGACATTCACGGCGTCACCAGCAATGGCCAGCTCTGCCACAGCAAAGTCGAACACACCACCGATATTCCTCACTTCGGTATCAGCCGGCACACTCAATTCTGCTGACGACATGTCTTCGTCTTCAGGAAGGTTGCTGCCACCACTCGAACTGAAGAGCGAGTACTGCCCAAGACGCAGACAGGTCCCTGCAGTGCTCTCCATCACATATCGCTGCTGGTCCTGACCCCGTTCGACCATGGCGTTACAGCTGAGTGTGGAAGAGTCCATATAATCCGGCAGACCATCCTGGTCACTGTCCGCGAAGCCCTCATCCGCATCACTGACACCGTCGCCGTCACTGTCGAGCGATGCGTCCAGCACTGGCATATCGGAGACGACCTTCAGGGTGATAAAGCCGTTCGCACCCAGCTGCGGTTCACCACTATCGACTACGCCCACACCGATCAGATAGGCACTACCCACCTTGAGTTCACTGGCGGCGATCGTTGCTGAGCGTTCATCAGCATCCGTATCGGTCAGATCACCCAGATCCCAGGCGATGATATGCCGATCACCGACATTGGCGTCGCTGATGCTGACCTGAATACTGACCGGGCCTCGCGATGGCGTGACCATCAGCGTCCTGATACCCTGCTGCGATGCACCCATACTGATCATGGGCCGGATGTTGGCCTCACTGATGGTCGTGATGTGCAAGGCACCAGGCGCTTTATTGACGGCTTCGCCCAAGGTGACTTCAATGGTCTCGTCAACTTCAGCACTGGCATCGGCCACTGTATTGAACAGCAGGTTGCCTTCGAGACCAGTGGTGATGCGCACCACGCCCGTTGCCAGATTATGGTCAGCCCCCAAGGTGGCAGTGCCACCAACACTGTAGGGAATATCGAGTGGATACACCGGCGAAGGACCGTTCAGCACCACCTTGATCTGCCCTGCACTGCCCTCACCTATGGTCTGGCTTCTGCTCAGGCTGACCAATGGCCGCACGTTGAGTATCTGGCTCGACCGGCCGACGTTGCCCGCAAGATCCGTTGCTTCCCAGATCACTTCATGGCGGCCGGCTCTGAACAGTAACTCACCATCCACCGTGGACCGTGGCGCGGGATTACAGCAGACATTGCCGTCGCTGCCATCGCTGGCGCTGGCAAGCCCCAAGGACTCGAGCTGCGCTCTGGAGACTTTGGTAAACAAGGCATTCGCATCAATGGTCACTTCAGGTGGCGCACTGACTACCGGTGGCACATCGTCAGCCGTTGGGTCAGATCCATTCTGACGTTCTATAAAGTCGGCAACACCGTCACCATCGCTATCCTTGAAGCTGTTGCCATCTTTTGGGTCGGTACCATCCTGAGCATGTTCAATGGCATCAGGAACGCCATCATTGTCGCTGTCCAGATCGAGATAGTCTGGTATGCCGTCGAAATCGCTATCGCCACTACCCTCCAGAGCATTCGATAGCCCATCGCCGTCGCTGTCCAGATCGAGACGATCATCGATACCATTTCCATCGATATCGATGCCGCCATGGCGATCGACATCAAAGTCGTCATTGATGCCATCGTTATCGGCATCAGTGCCGTTATCGGGAGTACCGTCTCCGTTGACATCCACATCTGCACCGTCAGGAATACCATCACCATCGGTATCAATATTGTTATCGTCGGGGTCGAGCGCATCTGGCAAGCCGTCCATATCATTGTCAGCCGGCTGGCTGTTGCGATCTTTCGGATCGGTGCCCAATTGACGCTCTATGGCATCGGTAAATCCATCGTTATCACTGTCGTTATCGAGGAAATCTGGCACGCCATCGCTGTCGGTATCGCCACTACTCTCTGCCTGATCGCCGACGCCGTCACCATCGCTGTCACTATCAAGGTAATTGGGGAGGCCATCGCCATCCGGGTCGGCGAAGCCTTCTAGTGCATCCGCAATACCGTCACCATCGCTATCCAGGTCGAGATAGTTAGGGATACCATCGTTATCGGCATCGCCAGAGCCTTCCTGCGAGTTGAGGACGCCATCATTGTCGCTGTCAGCACTGCCTGCGGCGACTTCGATGGAATACAGCTTTGGCGCTGAAATGTTGCCTCGCGCATCCTCAGCTGAGACTTCGACCTCATATGTTCCAGGTGAAGCCGGATTGATGAAGCTGATTTCTCCAGTCACCGGATTGACTGCAAACAGACTGGCATCTGGTCCGCCAGAGATGAAATAGCCCAAAGTCTCTTCACTTGTGGCTTCCACCGTTACAGCAGCGGTGTCACCTTCGAGGACTGCCTTCGGCGTCGTGTTATCAGTAGTCATAATTGGAGCAGCGATGGTGGTGCAGGAGCTTGCAGCCACACGAATATCGCTGATTTCGTGGATATTGTTCAAACCACCCGTAGATGAAGTGATCGACAGGCGGAAGTCATCAGGCAGCGCTGCCTGACCATAAGATGGATCCAGCACGTTTACACGGTAGATCAGCGTTTCAGGCGCCCCGCTCCCTGCCCGACCAAGATCACGCTGCACGGTCACGAATACATTGTTGTTCGCAGAATCACTCGCATCGATCTGTACAAGATAACGATAGCCAGCATAGCTGTTATCCAGTTTGGGCGTCAGGTTGGCAGCTGTACCTGCAAGATAGCGATAGCCGGTCGTTCCTGAGCCGGAACCGCGAAGCACAACCGCGTTTCGACGGAACCCAAGCCCCCCGCTCTTACCTTCGTTAGCTGCAGAGAAATTACCGTATTCATCCAGCCCAATACCCAGCCAGCCGCCGGCGAATCCACTGGTACCATTTCGCTGGGCATAGCCGAGCGAGCCACCTGGTGCCCCGACAACCGGCGGCACATCAAAATCGGACAGGATTACGCTCATGCCATCAGCACCGTTGCCACCGTAAGCATGGGCGTAAAACTCGACCTCAACGATCGAGTCGGATGGGATGCGCACATCCTTGGTTATTCCCGTAGCCTGACTGTTGCCAGCACTGGTCAATCGTAGCCGATTTTCAAGACCACCAGTCCCAACGCTGACGGTTTGTGGCGTATACCCAGTACTTCGCAGCACACTCCACCCTGCCAGTGAACCACTGGCAAAATCGTTGGCATAACACTGGGTCACTGTCTGGGTAGACGCCGCCAGAGGATCAGCTTCGGTAGTGACCGTCAGCTCTCCCTGATCATCGACGTGAATACTTGAGCCAGCTGGTGCAGATCCGGCAACGCCATCATGAACAAAGGTGATCGACCCATCGGCTGCGACAGTGACATCGGTCGCAACACCGTTGGTAATATTGGTAACGGTCAGGCTGCCATCGTCGTTGATTGTGGTCGTCGTAACGCCACCATCGAACTGGATACTGCTGGTGCGCCCGTTGCTGTTGCCTATGGTGACCGTTCCTGCGGACGATCCATCTATATTTTCACTGACCTGGGTGACTGTGCCATCGGCAGTGACGTAGGTCGTCGTGCTGCTGCCGTCTTCGTTAGTTTCTGTTCCTACCGTGGCACCTGATGGCAAGGGTGACGGCGTATTGAGCGTGTTTGGCGGTAAGGCTTCAAGGGTGCCAGTCTTGGTGGCCTGACGAATACTGCTGATTTCTCCGGGCAGATCGCCGTACTCCACGAGATAGGTCTTCGTGTCCGCCTGGGTCGCAGGAAAGTCATTCCAATTGCCCTTCGTGATGTAGTTTGTAACAGCGTAATGCTCACTACCGCCGGAGTTATTTGGCTCGAGCGTGCCATTCCAGGCCGAATAGAGCCCACTCAAGGGCGTTCCACCGGCGCCACTGCCAAGGCCCTGCCAGAATTGTGTGCATTTTTCTGGTCCTGCTATCCAATACCAGCGACCCTCACCTGTTGCCGCATCCGAGCACGCCCCTGAAATAGTCGACGGGTGGTCGGTAGCAGCGATCCAGACGTTGATGGCATCCACATAGTTGGCGATGAAGGTATTTTCAGCCGCGCTGGTCACCGTAGCCAGATAGCCACTCATATTGAACAGCTTGTCCGCGCCAGCTGCACCGCTCAGCGCGGCCGTCCAGGCAATCGGGCTGCCAGAGACGACGGGCTTGTAATAATGATTGTTATCCGGATTGAAAAACGCATTGGCTACATATTCGCCGACCGAAATGGAGAACTCGACTGTGGCTGCACTTGCCGGTGCGGTCCAGTTCAGCCGCTCCTGCATTGCGGTCATGACATCGGCTATCGGGCCGTTGAATCCGATGGCGCGTGCGTTGGTAAAGGTGCTGTAGCCAAATTCCAGGTCAAGATCGAGACCCGCGGTGTTTATGCTCAGTGTGCCACCGCCAACTGGAACGCTCACCACCGCCACCAGATCGGTGGCTCCGGCGTAGTCATAGCGATTCAGTTCGATGCCAACAGGAACGGTCGTGCCCTCTCTGGTCTGCAGAACACCTGCCTCGACGCTACCATCCGGCTGTTTTGTGCCGATGATGATCGGTTCACTGGCTGTCAGTTGCGCGCTGGACTCAGCCTGCAGCGCGGTTGAGTTATCACCAATCGCCCCGCCGTATTCGACGAGGTAGGAGAAGTCATGGGTATTGTTGAAGTCGTTCCACTTACCTTTGACGGCGTTGTAGTTGGTAGCCGCGTAATGCTCAGTAGTACCGCCATTGTTCGGCTCGTTGATAGCCCAACTGGCGAATGCACCATTGTAAGCCGATCCGTTGGCCACACCGGTCCAGAATCTCTCACAGGCTTCCGGCCCTGTTACCCATTGCCACTGGCCTTCTGTAGCTGACTGGTTGGCATGACTGGTTCCGCAGGCTGCGTTGATGACAGTGTAATCATCCGTGGCACTCACCCAGATGTCAGCACCGTCGGTGTAATCAGAAATGAAAGTATTTTCGGATTTGCTGGTTATCGTGGCGAGATAGCCGGTCATGCCGAGGATTGGCTGTGATGATGCGTCTGCCAGAGCCTCGGTCCACGAGACCGGAACATCGTTACCCTCCACCTTGTAGTAGTGACCATTCTCCGGATTGAAGAAAGTGTCAGGAATTGATTCGCTGATAGAAACGCTCAACTCGACAGGGCCTGCCTGCATCGGCGCGTTCCAGAACAGGCGCTGACCAAGTGCTGCCGTGAGGTCGGCAACAGTGCCTTGCACGCCGATCACTCGCCTGTTCACGGTGTCGGTGTAGCCATACAACATGACGATGGGCTGAATCGAGCCACTACGGTCGAGTGTGAGGCTCCCTCCGCCTTCTGGAAGGCTGATGATAGCCACGAGTTCGGTTGCCGCATCGAACCCGGCAATGTCCACGCCGACCTGGACTGGCTCAGTACCGGTAACGTTGACCGTGTTGATCGAAATGGATATCGCTGCAGATGCCGTCGCAGGCATGGCGACCATGGCGCATGAAATGGCAGCCAGCATCGCAAGCGGGCTCAGGCAGGTGAACATCGATATAGTCATGTTGCAGTCCGTCTTGGTCTCAGAGTACGGAGGCGCTTGCAACATCAATAAACTGACACAAGCGAACTTCGGCTCACTTGAGCTTAATCGCCCTTTTCAGTGCAGCCAGCTTCAGCCCCGAAAGAATTGTTCCGATTTGCAACAGGCTGTAACAATCTTCAGCGGGTTTGCGTCGGCTTGGCCATCAATTTGTCAGAAATGGTAGTCAGCGGAGCTGCTACCCGTATAAGAGTCACAAAAAGAAATATCTTTCTGCGTGTTATTCCGGCGGTTACACCTAGTATCCCTATCAGGGGTATACCGTGAGCGGTATCTTCCTGTCCCTCGACCCCTTCAACGCAATGCCGCGATCGAGGCGGCCCGCGCCGGTGAGCATGGTCGGGGCTTTGCGGTGGTGGCGGATGAGGTGCGCTCGCTGGCTCAACGCACCCAGTCGTCCGCCGAAGAGCAGGCCTCGGTGGCCGAAAACATCAACAGAAACCTTGTCGACATCCGGGACGACAGTGAGCAGACAGCCAATTCCACCGAACAGGTGTCCAGCGCGATTGCTGAGCTGGCCAGGCTGGCGGAAAGCTTGAATGGGCAGTTGGCGAAGTTTCGGGTGTAATTCAGGCGCCTGAAAAAAAAGAAGGGCGATAAAATCGCCCAAATCTGGAGAGCCGCCTAAAGCTACGGATTTGTGAAGAACGTCACAAAAGACCGACGCTTACCACTTTACCGGGGACTAGACCATATGTCTTAGTCTTTTTTTGTCTAAAGCGGCACGCTTCTAAACCACTTGCGTAACACGCTGCCGCTTGCGACCACCCTACTTCGCAGCCACCACTGCCATAACCAGCTTGCCATCAACCTTGACCGGCCCATCTTCCTTGGCGCCGAGGGTATATTCGAACACACCTGTTTTCGTACCACCTTCCTCCGCATGAAGCATCAACATCAGCATCTCGCCTGACTTGACCGATTCGGTCAGTATGGCACTGACGTCTGAGTTCTCCCCTTTCTTCAAAGGCGCATAGGCGACCACAGGTCCAGGCTTCATGCCTTTGTCGGTACGGTGAACGACCAGCCAGCCGTTCTGAGCCGCTGTCACTGAATCGGCCGTCACTGTGCCACCAGACATATCCTGATCAGAGCCCGAGACTGCCATCGACCTGCCCATGTCATCGGCGGAAGCAATACCGCCAGCAGCGGCAAGGCTCGTCGCGAGGGCAAAACGCATACATACATTCTTCATGGTCGTTCTCCGTGTGATGTACGGCAGGGATAAGCCCTGCCCAAGGTGCCCACAGAGTGCGGGCTGACAATGCTGAATCAATAAGGAGACTGCCCTGTGATTCAGACTGTTCTGACCTGAGCTACGGGATTTAGCGAAAAAGGTTTCAGGATGGGTTGCCCTGTAACGCTACCGTCATATTCAAGGTCGATATTTTCAGGTTCAGTCATCGCACACCGGGAGTACTACAACGATGCAACATAAGAACCTACAGCGCGCGGCCCTGTTCGGCGCCATGATCCTGCCTGCTCTGGCTTTCGCTGCACCAGTGGCAAAAGTGACGAACGGGCTTGATAGCGGAGCAGGCTCATTGCGAGCGGCTCTGGAATCAGGGGCCAGCAAGATCATCATCGATCGGGCCGTCACTTCGATCGATATTTTCACTCCTTTGATGTATTCGGGCACAGAGCCTTTGCGAATCAGGGGCAGCGGACAAGTAATCTCGGGCGACAACGGCAGCGAACCGCTCCTGGAAGTCTCCGGGGGCGCTGACCTGGCACTGACTGCACTTGAGTTCGCAGGGCCTGGTGGCTACAGCATTGAAAACCAGGGGGGCGGCAAGGGCATTTTCCTCCGGATTCCGCAAGACAAGACGGGTACCGTCAATGTTCGACTGAAAGACGTTCGTGTGCGCGATACCGGCAATCACGGCATCCATATTTCTGACTGCTCGACCGGCGACGACTGTGGTGCCGGTCAAGGCGGCGAAGGCGAGGGCTCTGAGGCCTCGGTAGATCTGCGACTCATGAATGTGGTGGTCGATGGCGCAGGTTTCGGCAAGCAGGATGCTGACGGCATTCGGGTTGACGATCGTGGTCCCGGCGACATCTATTTCAGCGTCAATCATGCCCGATTCGTCAATGTTGGCGGCGATGGTGTCGAGCTTGACGAGGGTGGCGAAGGCAGCGTTTTCATAAACGTCAATCAGGCTGTCTTCCAGGACAATGGTGCCTACTGTTCAGCTGATTTAGTCAGCGATCCGATCGCTATTGATCCGACCTGTAATGACGATGGCGATCCGGATGTCGACGATGCCTTTGATATCGACGAAGCCGGAACCGGTGGCATCGAAGGTCTCATGTCCAATATTCGCTTGATCAACAACTATGACGAAGGCCTGGACTTCGATACGGAAGGCGAAGGTGCGGATAACTTTGTCGACATCGACCTCGTGAATATTTATGCGCGAGACAACGATGACGAAGCCATCAAGATTTCAGAGATTGGTGATGCCAGCGTCGTTGTCGACATGCGCAGAATCAATATAGGTGGCGATGTTCAGGTCGAGGAAGAGGATGCCGGCGATCTGACTGTCGGTATCAGTGGGTCGGTCATCGGTGACGACCTGAAGCTGTCTCAGGATGGCGAGGGCGTAGGCACCGTCAAGCTGCGCAAGGCCATCGTGGCCGATGAACTTGATTTTGAAAACGTCAATCAGATCTAGGATCTTGAATCAGTAAGCAAGCTCACCTCGTCAGATGTACACTGTGGCAAATCTGTTCCTGACGAGGTGTCTATGCGCAAGCTACTGTTTCATTTACGCGGCGTGCCTGACGACGAAGCTGATGACGTCCGTGATCTCCTCAGGGAGGCAGGGATCGAGTTCTATGAGACGCAGGCGGGACGCTGGAACCTGTCGGTTCCGGCGCTGTGGTTGCCGGACGCCAGCCAGCTGGTAGAAGCCAGAACCCTGATCGATGCCTATCAGCGCGAGCGGTATGAGCGAGCCCAGTCAGGTCCGCCGACCAGATCCTGGTTGGCCAATCTGCTCGATTCTCCCGCGCGGGTGATCGTCTATCTGTGCGTTATCGTGGGCGTGCTCTATTTGTCAACGATGCCATTCATAGGCCTTGGTGACTGATATTGGTAGAGAGCCTGAACCCTGTGTCCCGCCACGCCAGATCGGTAACGGTAAACTGACTCACCATCACCACTGCAAAGATCCACTCTATCGAGTCCTCCAGGCGGTCGAAGCCATCGCACTTTGCGACCTTCAATAGCGAGTTGCTCACCCCAACGCTGAACTGGCGCCGCAATATCCTGGATATCCGTCTATGCTTAAGCCTCAAACATTCAAATGAGCATCGTACATTTACCGTTTTGAGTCCAGGCATGAGCAAATCTGCAGATAACAGTATTCACTTGCCTGTCGAACGGCTGGTGATAGGTCTCTACATAGACCTGGAAGTTGGATGGACCAAGCACCCTTTCCTGTTCAGACGTTTCAAGATCAAAACTCAGGACGAAATTCAGATCATCCGCAGCCTTGGCTTCAAGGAGGTCAAGGTCTTCCCTGAACGGAGTAGTGCTGAGCCGAAGGCGGCTGATGCTATGCCAAGCGCCGAAGTCGATAATCCTGAAACAAACGATTCATTGTGGGAAAAGAAGAAGCAGCGAGTCGAGCAGGCAGAACAATTCCGTAATCGTAGAAGCAAGCTGGCAGGACGCTATAAGGAAACAGTGAAAAAGGTGAAGAATTTCACCCAGGATCTCAAGTCAGCACCAGCAAACGCCATTCGGGATGCGGATGAATTGGTCGAAGACATGGTGAGCGGCTTCCAGCAGGAAGGCACGCTGATGATGAACCTGATCAATCTTTCAGACGCCAACTTCAGTCTCTACAACCACGCCCTGAACGTTACAGTGCTCGCTCTGTCGCTGGGGCGTGCCGTTCAGATGGACGACGAGGAGCTGAAGCAACTTGGGCTAGGCGCTTTGCTGCATGATATCGGCAAAGTGGCTGTCCCTACTCACATTCTCAATAAGTCTGGCAAACTCACCCGAAGTGAAGAAACCATTGTTCAGTCCCACCCCATACTGGGTTCGAGACTGGGACAAAGAGTGAAACCGTTATCGAAAACAGCTGTTTCAGCCATCGAACAACACCATGAAATGCTGGATGGCTCCGGGTTTCCACGCGGCTTGAAAGAGGCGGATATCGGCCTGGCCGGCCGTATCGTTGCTGTGGTCAATCTTTACGATGGTCTCTGCAATCCGCCAAACGTAGCTCAGGCGCTATCGCCAAAAGCTGCATTAGCCATCTTATACGCCAAATACAGAGATCGACTGGACAACTCCCTGGTCGAACGATTCATCTATACGATGGGCGTCTACCCGCCTGGCACCATCGTACAGCTCACGAATGACAACGTGGGCCTGGTGGTCGCAATAGCGCCAGGAGCACTACTCAAGCCGACGGTCCTGTTGTACAACCCGGATATCCCGAGCAAGGATGCGATGATGATTGATCTGCAGCTTTACGACGATCTCGCTATCGAGGGTATTCTCAAACCTGGGCAATATCCGCCCCGCATCTACGAGTATTTCGGCATGAAGGAAAGGCTGGCGTATTTTTACGATCAGCCCTAGGCCTCTTCGCCGACCGTGGCGAGTGACACCGCCGCATACTTGCGATAGCTTGGCTCATCAACCATGCAGAGGAAAACAGAATGATCGGATATGTCACGTTAGGTGTGAGTGATATGGCCAAGGCCAAGCAGTTCTACACAGATCTGCTATCAGACCTGGGGGCGAAAGTCCTGATGGATATGGGTCGAATTGCTTTCATTGGCGAAAGCATGAAATCACCGATGCTCGCCGTATGTGAGCCATATGATGGGAAGCAATGCACAGCTGGCAATGGTGCCATGGTGGCCTTTTCAGCTGGATCGAAAGAAGCTGTAGACTCGCACTACCAGAAGGCGATCGCGCTGGGCGCGACTGACGAAGGCGAACCCGGGCAGCGGATCAAGGACCGGTTCTATGGCGCTTATGTTCGGGATCCGGACGGGAACAAGATTGCGTTTTACTACTTTGGCTAGGCAGAACACGCCTCGGGAAGCTCAAAGCGCGCTGAACCGGAGTGTCGGCGCGCAAGTATAGTCGAGCACAAGATGACCTTATGCCCTCGTACAAGGCCTTTTCCAACACGGAGACAGAATGGCAACACCAGTCAAAGATATCAGTGCCGCTCAGGCCACCGCAATGCTGGCCAATATCGATTCACCGCAAGCTGGCGACCAGGTCGTGCCGCCGTTTGATCACGGTGCATTTGTAAGCAGTAAGAACTTCATGAGCGGAGCCTACTTCGAGGCAGCGTTCAGACGTCTGTCGTCCGATGAGGTTGAGGTACTGCTACGATTTTACGATTTCGATTTCGACGATGGCAGCTATGCCTTCAAAGCTGATGACTCGATAAGCTCGAGCTGGCAGGACTGCCTTGCTTTAGTAGAGAGCCATCTCGCCGCTATAGCAGCCGAAAAGATTTAACAGATAGACGCTGAGCACCAAGCGTATGCTGGCTGAATCATTGCATAGTCGCCCGGCCGCGCTTGGGTTCTCCGAGTTCGTAGTCAGGGTTTCCGTCTGAAGAACGTCTGATTTCGGGTTTCTCGTAACGATGCAGAATCCTGTTGTATTCTCCGCTGTCCTTGATTCGCTGCAAGGTCAGCTGGAGCGTAGCGAGATAAGCCGTCAGCGGCGACTTGCGAGAGATGGCGATATAGGCAGGCTCTCCCTTGAGAACAAAGGGAGATATCCTGGCATCAACGGAGAGCTCATTAATCAGATATATCGCCAGGGATTCCGGCATGATAACCACATCCAGCCGATTGAGCGCGAGCATGAGCAAGAGCGATTCATACCGGGTATTTTCGAATCGCTCGAACTGCTTGTCCTTGTCAAAACGGGGATCATAACGCCCGCCCCTCTGCACGCCAATCAGCTTACCCTTGAGATCTTCGTAGCGTTCGATTCTGTGGGCAGGGTCCGTGAATAGAAATACCTTGTCGACTGCCGGGAAGGCTGGAATGGAATATTCGATGAAAAGCTCTCTGTAAGGGCGCCTGATAGGCCCAAGCATCACATCCGAGTCACCAGTTTTCAGGAGTTCAAGTGCCCTGGTGAACGGCACCTCGGTGTATTCTGCCGTCCAGCCGATCTGCTTCAACATGGCTTCGAATATATCGACGTAAATGCCAGACACCTGATCGCCGTCGAAAATGCGGTATGGAGGCGCGTTATTGATGGCTACCCGCACAACCCTGGAAAAGTCTGCCGAGCCTGAACTTTCGCCACTTTTTTTTGCGTTATTATCAGCAGACTCAGCGCTTGAGAGACTGGCGAAAGCCATAATGCCTATCAGCTGGAGCCAGCGAAAAGGATGTAGGCTTCGATTATAGTCTGAACCTGTCATCTCAGCCCCGATCGCAGTATGAAGAAGCGAATATCTTTCAAATCATAGTCTTTAAAGTGACCGCCGTCATTGCAGATACGAGGCCTGCACTGCCTCGATCTGCTCTGGTATTTTTTCACATTGTGAGCTGGGATTAGTTTACCGACTACATCACGTACCGGTGCGAGCATAGAGCTGTCATTCTTCAACAAGAGGAACTTCCCATGTTGATTCCAGCCTCACTCAAGTCTCCGCTGCTCAGGTCAGTGCTGACCGCTTCACTCGGGCTCTCGCTGGGGGCATGCGTCGTCAGCCCGCATCACGGCGAGCACGTTGGCAATACCAATAGCACGATCCCTTTCGAGATCTATGCGCTTGCGCCAAACGCGGCTATTGAAGTCACCTGTGCCCACCACTACGGCGGCTCGATGCCAGTCACCAGCGTCACAGGCAGCAGTAACCCGATCACATTCTCTGGAGAGGTCGTGTATCCCAAGACCTTTAACACTGCGCTACCTTCAAACTGCTGGGAGTCTTGGACCGGCCGCGACTTCAACTACATCACCTATCTGCATGTGAAGGTGAATGGCTACAACGCCACCACCTATGACGAGGACGGACTTGATTGTCTGTTCGGGAAGATTGCCGATGGAATCGGGCCTATCACAGCCGGGTCAGCCTGTCGGAGGGATGGCAATAGTATATTGCTGTACGCGAACTAGGAGATTGGCGCCTCCACCCCGATACTACGAGCCCGGCTTTGCGTCACCAGACGGACTGAACATACTTATAGGCGCGAATTTTCGTGTCTGCCGTCACTAGCGGCACGTTCAGGTGCCGGGCCAGTGCGACAATCATTCGATCCGCTGGATCTTTGTGAAAGTCACCCGGTAGCCGGGTTGACTCTACACCTACCTCATTATCCACTGGCACAAACCGCACACCTTCGATATCTGAAACAGTTTTGAGCCAATCATCTATTCCCATGGTGAGCGTCAGTCGATCTGCTTTAACCAGCATCGCGATTTCCCACGCCGAGATTGCAGACACCAGAACCACGCCAGCCTCAGTCGAAAGCTCACTCTCGATGGCTGATTTTGCGTTTGGTGACAACTGGCTATCGCCGTGGACCCACCAAACAAGCGTGTGGGTATCCACAACAATCAAGACATTGCCTCCCAATCGTCCTCAGCGACAGGCTCAGTAGGCGCTTTGTACTCAACCACACTCCCTCTCAACTTCTCCAAGGGAGAGCGCTGATCAGTGCGATAGCGTCGGATCTCGATTGTTGGGTGACCCCGATCTGTTACCACGACGGTCTCACCAGATGTTTCAACCTGACGAAAATACTCAAGGGCCTTGGCTTTGAACTGGGATTTTGTCACGTGTTCCTGATGCATAATTACACCCTGGTCATTGGCTATAGTCATTAATATATATTGCCGAAGTGACTATATCAAGTGGTCACTAGCAGATGACATGGGTATCGCTAGCCTTGGCCAAGGTCTCTGGTCGCCCGAATGTCATAGTCCTGACATCTATTTGTAGCATTCTCTCTGTTTCGAAATGGTCGTAGACAAATGCCGTCCGCCTTTGGACGTTCCAACTTGAGACAGCGTTATGCAATATCGTACCCCTGAACGGCTCGAAGCCGCCATCCTCGATTGGGCAGGCACTGTGGTGGACTTCGGTTCTTTCGCACCTACCCAGATTTTTGTTGAAGCCTTCGCCGAAGTGAATGTTGCGATCAGCCTGGCAGAGGCTCGTGGACCCATGGGTGTGGGAAAGTGGGACCACATTCGCAGTCTCTGCGACGATCCGGCGATCGCCGGCCGTTTCGAACAGGCCATGGGGCACTTCCCCAGCGATAGAGACGTCACGGACTTGTACGAGCGATTCATGCCGCTGCAGATCGCCAAGATTAGTGAACACTCGGCACTGATTCCCAAGGCATTGGAGGCCATCGCCGAACTGCGGCGGCAGGGGATCAAGATCGGGTCCTGCTCGGGCTATCCCGCCATAGTGATGGCGCAGGTGGTCGCCCGGGCCCGAGAGCAGGGGTTCGAGGCTGACCATGTGGTGGCCAGCGACGAGGTGCCCAACGGACGACCCTATCCAGCTCAGGCGCTTGCCAATGTGATTGCGCTCGGCATCGCGGACGTAGCGGCCTGCGTAAAGGTGGACGATACCGTACCTGGCATTCTTGAGGGCCGCCGGGCCGGCATGTGGACTGTTGCACTGACCTGTTCAGGTAACGCACTGGGGCTCAGCTACGCCGAGTTTCGTGATATGCCTGCCACTGTGCTGGCGGAAAAACGTTCAGGCATTGAGCGCCAGTTCGCGCCTGCCCAGCCAGATTTCCTGATCGACACCATCGCTGATCTGCCATCTGTGGTTGATGAGATAAATGCACGGCTGTCACGGGGAGAGCGGCCGTGTTCTGCTCCTCAGTGAGCCTTTAGCATTCAATAACATTGACCGCCAACCCACCCTCGCTTGTCTCCTTGTACTTACGAGACATGTCGAGCCCGGTCTGGCGCATGGTTTCGATCACCTGATCGAGCTGTACCTTATGCGTGTGGGCGGCATTTAGCGCCAGCTAGCCGTTTGTCATCCATCGATTCAACAATTGTCCCGGCGCAGGGTGTCGGCGAGTGTCTGAAATCCTTCAAAAAGCAATTGATCGTTGTGTGATGCATTAGTGACGCTAGCCCGAACGAACTGCGGCACCGCAGCCCTGCCGACGGCGAACGCCTCTGCCGTTGTGATCCGATAACTCTTGAGTTTCAGTTCGGACTCAATCTCAGATGCTCGCCACGGTTCGGGAACTTCAATCCAGAAGTGGGGGCTTTGAGGGTGGGTTCGATAGGCCAACCCCTCCAACAGCCCCTGCACCAGCTCTTTGCGCCGACTGATTTCTCCTATTTGATCACGTAGCAGCTTCTCTGCAATACCAGCCTCAATCCACTTGGTAGCGAGTTCCATTGCCAGTGGCGTTGCCATCCAGCAAGAGGCACGCAGAGCTGCTGTAACCCGGCCGATCAGCATCGGCGGCGCATGGAGAAAGCCTACCCGCAAACCAGCTGCTACAGCCTTACTCAGGCTGCTTATCAGAATGCTGCGCTCGGGCGCGAAAAAACTCATGGGCGGCGGACGGTCTTCTACAAGAACAGCATGTGCCTCATCCTCGATGATTAGCAGATTATGTCTACGACAGATTTCAACGATAGCAGCTCTCCGCTGTGGAGAAAGTACGCCCGTAGTTGGGTTTTGCAAGGTCGGCGTACAGTAGATTGCGGAGATGCGGTTGTATTGACAGAGTTCATCGAGAGATGCTGGAGTCAGACCTTCTTCATCCATCTCTGCGCCGAGAATTTTGATGCCTAGCATGCGTGCAGCGGTAATGAGACCCGGGTAAGTCAGATGTTCGGTGACAATTGTATCGCCCGCACGCATTAAAGCCATAAGGGTGCATAACAGCCCATGCTGACCGCCGTTAGTGCATAACACCTGATCTGCCTGAGGATTGAAATTTCCGTGGGCGAGCCAGGTCGCGCCAGCCTGTCGGTAGCGCTCAAGTCCCGCCTCGGGGGTGTAAAGCGTCAGCTCTCGGAGGGACTGAGTGTCCCGGGCGAGTTCCATAAGGCTTTCGCCGAGAAGTGAGGTCTCAGCGCCCGAGATGTGCATGTTTCGACTCATGTCGTACTGATCAGGCACCTCAACGATAAAATTGCTGAAACCACTGTCGCGTTGATGCTGGGGGCCGCGCTGACGTACGAAGGTGCCGTCACCCACCCGCGCCATTACGAGCCCCATATGTTCGAGTTCAGCATAGGCACGACTTACCGTGCCAATTGTTACTCCGAGCCTGTCCGCCAGGGTGCGATGGGGCGGTAACTTCGCGCCCCCTTCGATAACCCCTTCAAGTATCTTAACTTCCATGGCTCCAGCGAGGCGTTTGTACTTTGCACCTTGCCCTGAATTTAACGCGTCCTTCATTAATGACACCGTGTCAATAATTGGTTTGACAGCCATCTTTGATCCTATTAGCCTGATTGAGTGGTATCAATATTAAGTGACAATCTTATTAATGGGTTCAATTTAGCAGGCAGAAAGGATTGTCGTCATGCCAATTACAACTTTAGTTGAAAGTAATGGTAGTTCCAGGAAGCAGTGGTTTGGGGCGATTATCACCAGTCTTCTGTTTTTGATTGTATGTATCAGCTGGGGAACCACTTGGCTGGGTATCAAGATCGCCGTAGAAACGGTACCACCACTCACTGCATCTGGTCTCCGCTTCCTGATCGCTTTTCCATTGTTCCTCAGTTTTGCTCTGATGCGAGGCGACTCAATATTCTTTCCCCGTGGCCGTGGGGGATTCTTCATCTTTGTGACACTCAGCTATTTTAGCGTACCGTACTACTTGCTCAACTACGGAGAAACCCACGTTTCTTCAGGCCTCACTGCACTGTTATTCAGCTGCATGCCGGTATTCATTTTAATCTTTTCCTCAATTTTTCTGCGCGAACGCATCTATTTGACGCAGGTTATGGGGATTGCCATCGGTTTCGGCAGCCTGTTCATGATTCTTCGTGGACAGGGACTGAGTCTCGATAACTCTGAATTCCTCGGTGTGCTAGCGATTCTCTTCGCCGCAGTGATGCACGCCTTGTGCTATGTGGTTACCAAACAGAAAGGCGCTGAGATCAGCGTCATTACATACAACACCATACCTATAGGCCTGTCAGGGTTCATGCTGTTCCTTGTCGGGCTGGGTGTGGAGCAGCCTGACTTTGCCACTTTCAGCTCGAGCTCTTGGTGGGCGCTGATTTACCTCGGTTTGTTCGCTTCGGTGGGGGGCTTTATCGTGTACTTCTTCCTGCTCAAACGCCTGAGTCCGGTGATCCTCTCCTTCGTATTTATCATTTTCCCGGTGTTCGCTGTGATCATCGGATCCTGGTACGAGGGACAGCAGATTTCGGGCGATCTCGCTTTCTATTCCGCACTTCTTTTAGCTGGATTCGCCATCACCAAGGTGCCGATGGAAAAAATTCTGGCGAAGAGGGAGACGCGATGACTGGCAAGGATGTCTTCGAGCACCAGGTCTTGCAGGTCATCTATCGCCATGCCGCCGATACCTACCCCGAAGAATGTTGTGGTTTTATTTTCGCCGATGCCCGTGTGCACTGCGGCGAGAACATCCAGAACCAGCTCAACGAGCGCAGCCCCAATATCTACCGGCGCAATGCCGCGAACGGCTACACGTTAGCGGTGGCCGACACCATGCTGCTGAATAGAAGCCTGCAAAGCGACAACCCGGTTCAGGTTATTTATCACTCGCACCCTGACGTAGGCGCTTATTTCAGCCGAGAGGATGAAGATAAAGCGCTGTTCATTGGGCAACCTATCTACCCCGTGTCCTATTTGGTAGTGGATGTTCGCGCTGGAGAGGCGATAGGCGCGAAGCTATTCGAGTGGAACGGCAAGAATTTCGTTTGCAGCCGGAATTTTCCGGTTCCCTGTAACGACCTTAAAAAGGAGTTTGAGAATGAGTGTGGTGATATTTCCGGAAGTGTTGACCAAGGTCGCTAAGTTGCCTGCTGCTCGTTTGCAAGGCGAGGGCAGTACAGTTCGTGAGCTTGTCAATGACGTTTGCGACCAGCATACAGGGCTGCGTGAGCACCTGTTCTACAATAACGATCAGTTCAAAGAACACTTTCTGCTCACCGCTGGTGGAGAGTTAGTCGACGCCGATAGCCAGCTGTTACCCGGAGCCGAGCTAGATATTATGCTCGCTACATCCGGCGGATTGGACTGTGACGAACTGAGCAACGATGAGGTACGCCGCTATGTCCGACATATTACTCTGCCTGATGTCGGCCGCGGGGGGCAGTTACGACTGAAAAAAGCCCGCGTATTGGTGATTGGGACCGGTGGTCTGGGCTCACCTGTCAGCCTCTATCTTGCTGCAGCTGGTGTCGGTACGCTCGGCTTGGTGGATTTTGATCGGGTAGAAAGCAGCAATCTGCAGCGTCAGGTGGTGCACGGCACCGCTACCCTCGGCATGGCTAAAGTCGAATCGGCGCGTCGCAGACTGGAAGACCTAAATCCCGATATTCGCGTCAACGCCTACGATTGCGCTTTGACTCCCGACAATGCAATCGACCTCGTGGGCGATTATGACTTAGTGGTAGATGGCACTGATAACTTCGCCACCCGTTACTTGCTTAACGACGCCTGCGTGCTGCTTGGGCGCCCGTTAGTATACGGAGCACTGCACCGATTCGACGGACAAATCAGCCTGTTCAACCACCAAGATGGTCCCTGCTACCGCTGCCTCTACCCTAAAAGCCCTCCTGCCGAACTCGCGCCTAATTGTAATGCTGGAGGGGTAATCGGTGTACTGCCGGGCGTGGTAGGGCTGATTCAGGCTACTGAGACAATTAAGCTAATCCTCAATATTGGTGAGCCTCTAACAGGACGATTACTACGCTTTGATGCCCTCGCGATGAAGTTCTCGGAAATATGCTTCAAGCGCCGGTCGGACTGCCTCACCTGCTCTTCGGCGCGCACCAGTCGTGAATTGCAGACGGAAGCGCCCATAGTCTGCAACTCTGTTGTAGCCTCCGACAAAAAACTCTCAGCGGATTTTTTTATCCGTCCCTCGCAGCTACACCTGAGTATTGCTAACGGCGAGAACCTGCAACTGATAGACGTTCGCGAACCAAATGAGTTGGAAGTTTGTCAGCTCTCTGGTGCGCTTAACATACCTTTGGGCGATTTGGCTGAGCGGCTGGCTGAGTTGGATCAGGGACGCCACCTGTGCCTGATCTGCTTTGGCGGCCCTCGTGCTGAACGTGCTGCACTACAGTTGTTGGATGCCGGCTTCTCCAAAATTCAGGTTCTTCAGGGAGGTATCAAAGGATGGGCGCGTGATATAGACCACGACATGCCACTGTACTGAGGTTCCCATGATCTACGAGAATATCCTGGAAACCATCGGCGAGACTCCGATAGTAAGGCTACCAGCCTTTAGCGCCGAAACAGGACTAAACGTATATGCAAAACTTGAGTCGCAAAACCCTGGGGGTAGCCATAAGGCACGCATTGCCTTGGCAATGATACGTGACGCCGAGCGGCGAGGACTCCTCGTGCCAGGTAGCGGTCAGACAATCATTGAACCGAGTGGCGGAAATACAGGGATAGGATTGGCTATTGCGGGCAATATTCAAGGCTATAGAATTGTCCTTGTTATACCAGACAACTACAGTCCCGAAAAACAGAAGTTGTTGCGTTTATACGGCGCAGAGGTGGTCCTATCTGACAGTCGGCGGGGTAACAATTCTCACGGAGAAAGGGCTATGGAGTTGCAGCTGGAAAATCCACGGTTCGTCATGCTTAACCAGCAACGGAATCCGGCGAATCCAGAAATCCATCGACGCACGACTGCCCAGGAGATCCTCCGAGACTTCGAAAACAATCCTTTGGACTGTTTAGTAGCTGGTATTGGAACGGGTGGACACATCACAGGTCTCGGGGAAACTTTGAAAAATCAGTGGCCGTCGTTACGCGTCTTTGGCGTAGAGCCCGAGCAGTGCGACCTGTTAAGCGACCGCCACGGCCCCCACGAAATTCAAGGTCTCTCCATAGGACTTGTGCCCAGCATCCTAAACCTTGGTGTACTTGATGGAATGTTGAAGGTCACCAAGCAAGCCTGCCTGGAGCGGGTACGTCGAACTATGCGTTGCGACGGCGTCAGCCTCGGGCTGTCTTCTGCTGCAAATCTGGTTGCAATCGCGGATCTGGCTGGAGAACTACCATCGAATACGCGGGTGTTTACGCTGATTTACGACGGAGTTGAAGGTTATCTGCCTCACTTTGAATGAATGACATCACTATGGAGAGTGCACAGGATGTGGGGATACCTCGATAACTTGGAGCTATCTAGTCGACTGCAGAGTCACCTGATTTCTGCGCTCAAATCTGAGGATGTGGATAATTTGGGAGGTCGTCTTGAAGGGATTCTAGCTATTGTTCTGCAACAGGTCTCAGAGGACCTTCAGGCTTATACTGCGCGCGACCCGGCTTCTCGAGGGCGCATGGATCTAGTTGTTGAAGCTTATGCTTCCTTTCAGGCAGTGCTGTTTTACCGCTTGTCGCACCAAATATGGCTGAGTCATGACATTCCGGGACGAGAAATCATCGCGCATAAGTTAGCCAGTATGGGTAAGTTGCATTCAGGGGCGGAGATCCACCCTGCTGCGTGTATCGGTAAGCGTTTTGTGCTGGACCATGGGTTTGGAACTGTCATTGGTGAAACCTGCGAAATCGGGGATGATTGTTACGTACTATGTGGGGTCACATTAGGGGCCTCCGGTATAGCTGATAATAATGGCGGGAAGCGCCACCCGAAATTGGGAAATCGTGTCGAAGTGGGCGCAGGTGCTCGCATCCTCGGCTCGATTAGTATCGGCGACAACGTTTTCATCAGCCCGTCATGCGTAGTTACCCGTGATGTGCCGCCCGACAGTCATGTCAGCATTGTGAATCAACTGCAATTGAAACGGGACAAGGGGTTCTCCAGGCGCATGTTCGTAGGCGCATTCGCCCTCGGCGATCGCCTGCACTTGGTGGGTGAATTATCGGAGAAAGATGAAGTGGCATTAGTGGATGCCGATCACCAACATTTAGGGTATCTGACGCTCGAGTGTACGGTGCGTGAGCGATATCACCATCAGTATCGCGTACGCCACTTTGAACCTTTGCGTACAGATCTGCGCTTCCCACTGAGTCTTAAGCTACTTGGACCGAGCCAAGACATTACTTTGCTGGACCCACCGGGTCTACGCGATTTAATTCAAGCTGTATTGAAACCTAATATTGTTAGTGTAGGAGGATGATCCATGCCGGAATCTGCTATACAGACTCGCGACCTTTTCAACGAGAATCCCTACCAGCACCTGTTTAATGCTCATGTCCTAGCATTTAGCGAACGAGGTGTGGCACTGGATGAGACCTTTTTCTACCCTACGGGAGGGGGACAGCCAGGCGACTGTGGCCAACTACTTTTATCAGATAGTTCTACTGTCAAAGTGGTAAGCACTGAACGAGATCCGCTTTTGCGCACCGTTATCTGGCATCAGCTGGAGGGCGGAGCGGAGGTTCGTGTGGGCATGAAGGTGCAAGGGTGTCTCGACTGGGAACGCCGCTACCAACATATGCGCATGCATACCTGTTTGCACTTATTGAGCGCTATTGTTAATGCGCCGGTGACCGGGTGTAGTATATCAGTGGACAAGGGGCGTCTTGATTTCGACTTGCCGGATTCTAGCCTGGATAAGCAGCAGATTACTTCACAGCTCAACGAACTGATCAGTGCCGCGCTGGAGGTTCGCACACATGAGTTTTCGATCGACGACTATAGTGATATTGTGAAGATCACTCGCACCCAGGCCGTGGCGCTTCCAGCGACAGAAGGTATGGTGCGCGTGGTGGATATTCAAGGCATCGATATCCAACCATGCGGGGGAACTCATGTGCTCAATACATCCGAAATCGGGGTTGTCTTCTGCGAAAAGATCGAGAAGAAAAGTCGGCATAATCGACGAGTCATTCTGCGCTTTGCGTGATTTCTCGAGTCTATGTTGGACTGACGGGAACACGAACCGCCTGATACGCCAATACTGACCAAAAGGCACTCTGGAGCTCCGGCCGCTCACGTCGTGGCTCTCCACAAACAGACTTGGTGGATTTCCGCATTTTCTGGCAACCACCATGCGGATGATACCGCCTGGAGATACCGCTCAACCGCCGTCCTTTACCCTGGGATTACGCGGATAGAACCGATCCGGCATCCGCTCTATATGCGGAAAGAACCGAGTGTCCTTGTAGGGCATTTTCATGAAGCCCGAAACACCAAGCCCTGAGATTTGATCGACCGCCGCCAGAATCTCGTCGAGCCGTTGGCGGAATTCATTTTCCCTATCCGGGGCTAGCAGCCGGTAGTGGCTGTGAATCTTGAGGTGTCGCGGCAGGGCTTCGAAAATGATCATACCGGTATGGTGGATACTGTTGAGGGCTTCCAGTGCCTGAATGATTGGCTGCGGTAAAGTCAGAAATTCCTCAGGGTCGGGGCCGTCTTCAAAATAGGAGTGCACCCGCGAGCGGTCTTCGATTTCTGGAGCAGTACTGACCTGATACGGCAGGCGCATGTCCTTTGAGACGAAGAAAGGCTGATCCGGCTCATCGCGATCGATGTGGAGCGTATCGCGGGCATTGAAGAGGCAGCCCTTGAAAATGCCCTGACGGTAAATCGCCTGAGCCAGGTTGACCATGTTGTTCACGGTGGTGACAAAGCTGTCTTTCAGGGCGGGGTCATGCAGGTTCAACGAGGTATCGACGTACACACCCTCGGCCTCCCAGCGCACCGCCAGTCCGCCTTCCACCGGATACTGCCCCAGCCTGCTGACGGCAGCGAGAAAGGCTTTTTCAGTGTCGCCCATGCCTTGCATGAAGTTCTTGTAGTAGCGATCGAGCTGAACATCGTTCACGTCCCGGAGCACTTCAGCAGCGCCGGCTTCGCGCAGGAATGACTTACGCGAGCTGTACACCACCGTGTCGATGTCCCGCTTTGACTTCCGCGTCCAGACCGGCACCAGCGGTGTTGGCGGCGGCTCAGGCAGATCGATCATGACCATGCGCGCCATTCGTGGCATTTCTCGAAGAAAGTAATCACCGGCGCGCGAGCGGATCTGCTGATCGGGATCGAGCATCGCATCGAGCATGCGCGCAAACTCCATAGGCAGACCAAGTGCAGTAGCCGGAATGACGCGATGTCCAAAGCGACAGGACTGACCCGAAGCCAGTGCGTAGAGCGTGCCAGCGGCGCCCTGTTCGTCAAAACGCGGCGACGACAGCCCGCCGTTCAACTGATCGTCCCCGATAAAATACACATCGCCCAGGCGCGCATTGGTTTGCTGAAGATTATCGGACATCAGCTCCATGACATTGGCCGTGACGAACTGCTGATTGGCATCCAGCTGTGCAAACACCGCTGAGCCCCAGTCGATCAGGGCAATATTTTCCGACTCACCGTCGAAGACCAGATTCGAAGGTTTGATATCACCGTGGACGATTGGCTTCCCCGCACGCCCTGATCCCACACGGAGCTGTCGAATAATATCGGCAAGTTGAGCGGCGATTCGAATGATCAGGCGGGGACTCAATCTGCCCGAACGCAGCGACACCTGCTCCAGATTGAATCCTGGGGCACGTTCCATCACCAGAATTGGCTGATTACCCGCTCGCTGAAAGGCGATAAAACGGGGTACTCGTGGATGCTCGACCTGTTCCAGAATATAGGCTTCGTCTTCCAGGCGGTCCTGCAGATGCTGCGCCAGGGTGACGCGGGTGAACTTGAACACATGCTCGACGTCGGCCGCGGCTTGCATGGCCGGACGACCGGCGAAAACAAAGCCGTAGGCCCCCTTGCCGATCATTTCGATATCAAGATAGCCCATCTGCCTGAGCTGATCCGTACACAGCGCCACCCAGTCCTTCAGCTTTTTGGCATCGTCCTGACTGAGCAGATAAATCGACTGCTCTTCAGGAATATAGAACTGTTGTAGCTGGGCTGGCTGCGTCTGCCGGGACATCAGCCATCAGCCCATATGCAAGAGCATGGACTGCGGCGATTCCAGAAAGCCTTTCCAGCAATTACTGAAGCGCGCCATCGTACCGCCATCGATGATGCGATGATCGCCAGCCCAGCTGATGGGCATGATGGCCCGCGAGACCACCTGGCCCTTGTTATCGAATCGCGGTAGATGTTGGGTGCGCCCCAATGCCACGATAGCGACCTCCGGTGCGTTAATGATCGGCGCCGCATAGGTCCCGCCCAGTACGCCGATATTGGAAATGGTGATGGTGCCGTCTTTCATGTCCGCCTGACTCACCCGGCCTTCGCGGGCCGCCTCGGTCAGACGGGCCACTTCGCTGGCGATGTCAAACAGGGTCAGGCTTTCCACACCTTTTATATTTGGCACGATCAGTCCCGCTTCAGTATCCACCGCCATGCCGATATTGCAGCTCGGCTGATAGTGGATCTCGGTGACATCTTCGTTGAGCCGACTGTTGACGATGGGAAATTTCTGGATCGCCAGCGCCATGGCTTTCATGATGAACGGCATCAATGTGAGACGAATGCCGGCGGCTTCGGCAGCTGGTTTCAACTGCTGGTGCAGGTTCAGCAGATCGGTGACATCAATGTCCTCACTGAAGATGAAGTGTGGGATGGTCGAGGCGGATTCCACCATTCGTCGTGCCATGACCGCACGCACGCCGCGGATTGGCTCTATTCGAACGTCCTGACTGGCCTTAGGCCTGGCTGATGGTCTGACAGAACGCTCTGAGGCTGAGCCGCCTGACTCACTGGCTGGTCTGCTAACGGCCTGCGTGCTATCGGCCTGGTCAGCGGCCTGATGAGCGGCGGAAGGCTCATCAAGATAGGCCTGGATATCCTCCTTGAGGACGCGACCGTCCTTGCCGGAACCGCTAATGTCTTCCAGATGCAGGTCATGTTCGCGAGCCAGTCTACGTACAGCAGGGCTGGCCGGGATTCGCATCTGTTCGCCGATACTGGTCGATCTGGCTTCAGTGGCAGGCTTTGACGGTTGCTCTGATTCAGAGCTGGAGGACGTTTCTGATGGTGAGCCGGATGACGCGCCTCCTGAAGATCCTGATGCTTCGTCCAGGCCTTGTTCGGCCGCCTCGCCTTTGGGCATATACGCAAACAGCGGCGAATGTACCTTGGCCAGCGCTTCTTTCTGATAATAAAGCCTGGTGATCCGCCCGGCTTCCGGCGCCGTGATCTCCACCAGGGCCTTGTCGGTCATGACTTCAACGACTGGCTGATCTTCCTCGATTTCATCGCCTTCGCTCACCAGCCATTCAACCACCTCGCACTCCACGATGCCTTCGCCGACATCGGGCAGATTAAAATCACTCATGATCATTCTCCTGTCCTGATATCAGCTTAAAACTCAACGCTTTCGCGAATGGCATCGTAGACTTTCAGTTCGTTGGGCAGATGCTCTTTCTCCAGCACCAGTGGCACCGGCGTATCCATTCCGGTCACTCGGGCAATTGGCGATTCGAGATAGAGAAAGCAACGTTCCTGAATGGTTGCGGTGATCTCTCCGGCAAAGCCACCCGTGAGCGGGGCTTCATGGGTGACCACCAGTCGACCGGTTTTAAGGACCGACTCGACAACGGCTTCCACATCCCAGGGCAGGATGGTGCGCAGATCGATCACTTCGCAGGAGAAACCGTCCTTCTCGGCTCTATCGACCGCTTTTGCGATCACTTCCATCTGCGCGCCCCAGCCAAGCACGGTGACATCAGTGCCTTCCTTGATGACTTCGGCCTTGCCCAGTGGTAGCTGATACTCGCCTTCGGGCACTTCACCAACGGACGCGCGGTACAGGCGCTTGGGCTCGAAAAACAGGGTGGGATTCGGGTCGTTGATAGCGGCCAGCAGCAGCCCTTTGGCCTGGTGGGGATTTCGTGGTACTACGATCTGCAGGCCAGGCGTATGGGCGAAGTAGGCTTCGGGCGACTGAGAGTGGTAATGCCCACCGGAGATTCCAGCGCCATACGGGGTGCGGATGGTCAGGCCGCCGACGTTGAAGAGATTGCCTGAGCGGTAGCGGAACTTCGCTGTCTCGTTGACGATCTGATCGAAGGCCGGAAAAATATAATCGGCGAACTGAATCTCCGCCACCGGTATCGAGCCCTGGGCCGCCAGACCATTGGCAAAACCGATGATCCCCTGCTCTACGATCGGTGTGTTGAAACAGCGAGCACGGCCGTACTTCTTCTGCAGGTTGCTGGTCGCACGGAAAACACCACCGAAAACACCCACGTCCTCGCCGAAGCACAGCACCTTGTCATTGGCCGCCATGGCGATATCGAGCGCATCGTTGATGGCCTGCAGCATGTTCATCTTTGCCATCTTACGCGCCCTCCTCGCTAGCCTGATCTGCCGACTTGGGATACTCGTCTGGATATCTGCGGATATGCGACTTCAGCTTTTCCATCTGAGCGCTCAGGGCGGGCGGTACCTGATCGTAGACGTCTGTGACCAGTGATTCGAGCGGCGGAGGCGGGCGTTTCTGGGCGCGCTTCATGGTCTCGAGAACTTCCTTCCGTAGACTGTCCTGCAAGTCCTTTTCCTGGCCCTCGCTCCACCACTTCTTCTTTTTCAGCCAGTTCTGCATCCGCAGGATTGGATCCTTGTCATGCCAGATGGCTTCTTCATCCTTGCTGCGATAGCCGGAAGGATCGTCGGACGACGAATGGGCAGCGAGGCGATAGGTGAGCATCTCGATCAGCACTGGTCGATTGTCCTCAACAGCCAGTTTGCGCGCGGCTCGCGTGGCCGCCAGTACCGCCAGAATGTCGTTGCCGTCTACCCGAATGACATCCATCTTGTAGCCGAAGGCCCGAGGTGCGACGCCATCTGCTGCAAATTGTTCAACAGACGGCGTTGAGATCGCATAACCGTTATTTCGGCACAGGAAGATGACTGGGACGCGCAGGACGGCGGCCATATTCAGGGCCGCATGAAAGTCACCTTCGGAGGCGGCGCCCTCGCCAAAATAGACAGCGGTGCAGTGACCATCGCCGGCGAGTTTCTGGCCGTAGGCATAGCCAGTAGCCTGGGGAATCTGCGTGGCCAGGGGCGAAGAAATCGTCATGTAATGGAGCTTCTTCGAGCCATAATGAACCGGCATCTGACGGCCTTTGCCGTAGTCCAGGTCGTTGCCGAACAGCTGATTCATGAACTCTTCGATGGTGAAACCACGATAGGCCAGCGAGCCCTGCTCACGGTATTGCGCCATGATCATATCGTCATCATCCAGCGCAGCCGTGCTGCCGACCACTGCGGCTTCCTCACCCGTGCACTGCATATAGAAACTGAGACGACCCTGACGCTGGGCCGCGAGCATGCGCTCATCCATGATGCGGGTTGAGACCATAGCTCGATAGATTCTTAGCGCTTGCGCTTCATCCAGATCAGGCGCCTTGCCACCCTTGTGGAGCGCGCCGTCCTGTTTCAGCAGGGAGAATGTCGGAATGCTGAATTCCGCGCCGTCTGTAAAAACGGGAGAGTGAACGGTCTTGGACTTTGTTGTTGTCATAATCCTCTTCCTGGGTTGGGGTCCGAGGGCCGGAGAGCCCCTTGTGAGGGCGCCGGTAAAACATCTGGTTTGATGACGTTAACGTTAACGTAAGAAACTGATTCGCGATAGTGTCAACAGTGAGAATTTTGTTGAGAACTTCTCAATGTCGCATATTGTGCGCGGTGCGGTCTTCAGCATGAATGACTCCAGCAGTCTCACGAGGACGGCGCGTCGGTTACTGTCTTCTTTCAGAATAGGAGTCTATCGGGGGTGAATCAAACGTTAGCGCGGTCTGGCTCAAGGGGCCCTGGAGAAGATCGATAGCCGTAAGCAAGCAACGCAGATCGAGAAACGCCATCTCCGCTGCACTCTTTTCAAGCGCTCAGGCGCTTATTGCACCACGAGAAAGCGCATTTAAAACGGATCAGAGGGAAGCAAAGGTCCTGGCGTAGGCACCGTTGCCCTGCAATCTCACAGGCAGATTGGCAATAGCTGCCTGCGCCTCATCGAGCGTGGCATAACTGCCATGGAACAGGTTGAACCAGTCACGGCCCGCCAGTTGGCCCTGATTGAAGCTGAGCGGCTGCCCTGCCAGCGCCTCGCTATGGCGGTTCACATACCTCACCAAGTCCTGCATCTGGTACACCCCCACGAGTTGTACCGTGTAGTTCCCCGGTGGCTGGCTGGCCCGCCAGTCCGTGCCATTGATGGGCAACAGCGGCTCAGACAGTGTTCCACCGCTTATACCTGGTCCTTCGATTCGGAAAGCCAGATCGTCCATGCGAGTATTGACCTCCCCAATCTGGGTCTGCAGGTCACCAACGCTGCCGGCTACTTCTTCCTGAAATCCCATGAGACTAGCTACCTGACCCTTCAGGCCTGTCAGCGAGTTATCGACCCATTGAATACTCGTGTCAAAGCCGCTTAACCGTGTCTCCGTCTGGGCTCCAGCCACGCTCAAAGCCGCTAGCTTCGATTCGACCTCGGGTGGCACTGCGACCGGATTGAGTTGAAAATAAGTGGCGGCTGCAGTGCCCAGAATAACCACGGCCGCCAGACCACCGGTCAGCCAGCCGAAGCGTAAACGTGTCGTCTCCTGAGCTCGATTGAACTCGCCTTGCAGACTGTCGACATGACCGCCAAGCGAGCGGCTGGTTTCGACCTGAAGATTGAGCTGATGCGTCAGCTTGTTCAACAACTGCTGCTGGTCCTGCATCTGAGTCCCGGCATCTCCTAATCTCGCCTGAAGCTCCTGAATGCGCTGCCTCGTGGCCTTGGTGAGGCTATCAATCCTGAAACCCTGTGCCATGATGGGCTCCTGGGTGGCCACGAAGGCGTCAGAGAGCCTCGTCTGCTTCGACTGGAGGTCAGACAAGAGCTTCGCCTGTTCGTCAAGCGTCTCCTCCATGCGCTGCGCCAAAGATTGCAGCTCGGTCTCCATCTCGGCTACTTCGGAGCGTATCGCGAGCAAAGGATTGGCAGCTGTATTGAGCGTAGGAAACTGAAGAAGCTGAGCATCGGCAGAGCCGGACTCAGCCTTCTGTGCTGTAGCGGCAAGCGTGTCCGAAGTGTCCGTTTCAGTTTTTTCGGCCTGTTCCCTATCGATCGGGCGTCCTTGAGTCATGATGTTCTCCTACCCTGGATGACATTGGTTGAGTAGTAGCCCATGCAAATCAGACACCAATTTCACGATCCTGGCTGACGCTGGCGAGTTTGTTGCGGACGCTTGCGCTCAGACAGGGTTCAGCGGCTGGTGTGGCGCTTCCGGAAGCTCGATCAAGATCCTGTCTCCCTTTTTGACTGCTCCGCCCTCAAGCACGACAGCCATGACGCCAGCTTTGCGAATAAGGTCGCCATTGTCAGCACGATCGAGAACGGCGCTGGTAAGGCCAGGCTGATAATTATCCAACTGGTTGCAGGGATTCCTGAGTCCGGTTAAGCGGACGACTGCGCTACCGCCAATTTTCAGAAGCGTATCGCAAGGCAAAGCGAGAATATCGATATCTCTTGTCAGGATGTTCTCGCCCAAGGTGGCTGGCCCAATATCGAAGCCCCTGGCCTGCAGTTCTTCAAGCAACTCAACCTGGATGAGGTGAACCTGGCGCAGGTTGGGCTGGGTCGGGTCGCGCTTGACGCGGGAGCGATGTTTCACAGTCTGCCCGCAATGTGCATCGCCTTCGACACCCAGGCCTTTCAGCAAGGTGATTGACTCGCACTCTACCTTGGAGAAGTTATGTTGTTCATCCTTGCTTACCGCTGTGACTGATCCCACTTTTTTTCCCTGGCAGTGTTGATGTGTGGCCTTATGGCCTTCCCTTTCAGTTAGAACATGTTGGTTAGCGCATGATCGCAAGCTGACGCGATAAACGTACCTGCATGTCTGGCCGCTATGTCTTCCACTGTATGGAGCTTGATGTGGCGACGATACTGTCCGCTGCCCTCAAGGCACTGGTATTCGTCAAGCAAACTCGCGCCATGGGTAAACTCGAGTGAGACATGTTTGGCGTAGGAAAAAATCCCGCAGAATGGTGAGCCGGCTACTGAAAAGAGAATGCCGCCATACTTAATTTCTTCTGCAACATCGGGGTTTGTCGTGAGTGCCAGCTGACGCAGCTGCTGAGCGATGGCGAAGTGTTCGTCGTTCAGGCTGCGAATGTCATTCAGTAGCTTTTCGATTCGTTGTTTAGTCATGCCCTGTCATGGCATTACGCCAGGCCTGTGTCCTTTGATGAACCGGAATTAGCTGCCGGCGGGAGGACGAGCGCCAGTACCAGATAGACCGGAATCACTGCTCCGCCAGTGATGAGCAAAACGATCATTGCGAACATTCGCACCTTGAAAGGACTCGTGTTTCTGTACTCTGCGATCCCACCAGCCACACCAAAGAGGATTCGGCGCTTCGATTTTCTTAGTTGCATAATGCCTGCTCAAGCTGAGTCGTAATATGATCTGACAATATCCAATGGGCTGCCAACTCACAAGCCTGAACGGCAAGCGCTTTTGCCCATTGAACCGACTTGAGTGGCTCCGGCCAGAATTGGGTGTAAATGGGTGTATTAATGGTTGGCGCATCTGAACCTGGTTAAAGAGCAGCCGACGAAGGTCTATAAATACGCTGAAACCGGCTTCGAAGAAGGCGGTCGGTTCAGGTCTCATCGAACAGCTGGCTGCCTGGGCAACAATCTTTGGGCCAGTGTGCTTTTACCCGCCGGTGTTTCCAAGCAGTATCGTTCTCATATCGCCCCCTGCACAGCAGCCCATTATAACGGCCTTTCTCCGCGGCTAACGTTCATTGTCTCAGTCGTACTCAGCATGCTGGGGTAGATCATCCGTAATTTCGAACCAGGGCGCCTTGCTGTTCACGAATACGTGGCGCCCTGCTTTGACGCCAGGATCGGTATCAAGTGTGCCAAGTGGGAAACCATAGATCTCGGGGTTGGCATCAAACCTGGTGTAGAGGTTGGAGCCGCAGTGTGAGCAAAAGCCTTTATGCTCACCGGGAGAAGATTCGTAGAATTTCATCAAGGCCTGCCCTTTGACAGTATGCCAGTCCGACGCACGCACTTTTGCGCGGGTTCTGAATGCTGAAGCATGTAGCTTCCGGCACATTGAGCAATGACAGTTCAGGACATCGGTCAGCGGACCATTGATTTCGTACTGAATGCCTCCGCAGAGACAGCTACCTGTTTGTTTCATTGATCCGCCTCCTTGTGCAGATACCACTATTGGCATGAGCGATTGCGGCGCTTAGCTCTGGATGCGTCTCGTGGAGCGCCCAGCTAAGCCGGGATGACCCGATGAAACACATGGAAATTTTCGTCCCGTTTCCAACCTGCAAGCTTATATAAGGCTTGCGCTGGCTCGTTTGTAGTAGCAGTCGAAAGAGTAAGCCGTACGGCGCCAACTTTCTTTGCAAATTCTTCCGCTGCCAGCAACAAGCGCGTTGCCACCCCCTGACGGCGCCCCGCAGGACTGACGTACAGGTCGTTCAAAATGAAGGTGCGAGCCAAGGAGACAGAGGAAAAAGCCGGGAATAACTGAGCGAAGCCAACGATTTGCTCACCCTGCTTGGCCAGGAGAATGATTGATTCGCCATTATTGACCCGTGCCAACAGGAATCTGCGAGCCGCCTGAATATCGCTGGGCTGACCGTAGAACTGGCGATACTTGTCGAAAAGCTCAGCCACGTCGTCAAGGTCGGAACGTATGGCTTGGTGCACGGTGATGTTGGTCATACACGGTCCTTATGTAGCGTACGGCGTAGCGCGAGATTCTTTTGAAATTTTCGGATTTGGCACCACAGTCACTTGTATGGATAGTTCCTGCGTCCAAGCTCGGTAGAAAGCATTTTCACGCCTTACGTTTCTGCGCCGTCTTCTTGCCTCTTTCCTCAATACGTTCTCGCCAAGCATCCAATGCCGTAATGTCAGCGAGCAGCTCATCGGGGTCTGGAACAGCAACTCCGCCTAGTAGGGCTTTATCATGTGCATAGTTCGAACACTTGGTCATGCCCGCATAGACTTCCGCATAATCGCTATCTTCCACCACAACACCAACAAGTCGCTGTGTTTCAACGCCTTTCCGGAATCTCAGGATCACCTCTCGCAAAAGGACCTCCTCTACAGCCCGCTCCCACGTCATGCGGAGCCGGAAATAAGCATCAACAGTTTGTCGCTGATACTGTTGCTCTTCTCCGTCCCTGTGAAGTTTGGCGGTAATTTGATGCTGAGCTCGAAGGGCTTTAATCCGTTTACTAGTGCTTTTCCCCTCAAAAGGTAGCTCTGGATCGGCCACGCCGAATCCCTCAGCACGGCGTGTCAAACTCTGTGTAGCAATCGGTACGGTAGCAAGCTTTGCTTCCTCGGCAAGAAGACAGAGAAAATAGATGTCATGGGTAAATACGATGACCTGACGCTGTGCGGCTTCTTGCGCAAGTCGCCTTGCTACACGTTCTCGACGGCGATGATCAAGGGAAGACACAGGATCATCAAACACAATCCCGCCCTTGCCATTACTTAGCCCGACCTCGGCCAGAAAAGAGCCGATCGCGATTGCACGTTGCTCTCCTTCACTGAGAATATCACCAGGGTTACGGCTTTGTGGTAGTTCCAGCTTTAACTTGTGCAAAGCCTTACCCCTGTCGGAGCGGCTTTGTAACGAAACACGGAGCGTGCCCACTCCCAACGCCTTGAACTCGTGGTTGAGTGCTTCAGCTAACTCTTTGGACACAACCTTTTCGGCCAGCTCTGATGCTTTCCGCGAAATTGCGGTTGTCTTTATTTCCGACAAGCATTGATTAAGCTTAGCCTGATGACCCAACCGGTTTACCGCCAAAACTACGGCACCCTTAACCTGACTTAGGCGGGCTCGTGCATCAAGTTCAACGAACTGCTTTTGAAGTGAGGCACGCTCCTTTTCGTCTGACGCTTTTTCAAGAGTTTCAGCTTCGACATTTATCTTGTCGGCTAACGCTTGGAATCGCACTGAGGGGTTAATCAATACTGTAGTGGTCAAGTAATCTTGGACAGTTAGTTAGCTCTTTATCAAGCCGCTTTTATTTTCGTTATGGGCGATTCGTAGCCATTGTAGCTGTGTGGTCGCACCCGGTTGTAATACCAGGTGACATAGCGCAGTACATCAGCCTTTGCCGCAGAAGGACTGTGGTAGCCACTCTTCGGTATCCATTCTGTCTTCAGACTCCTGAAGAAACGTTCCATCGGCGCGTTGTCCCAGCAGTTGCCTCGTCGGCTCATGCTCTGCGTCATTCTGTAGCGCCAGAGCAGCCGTCTGAAGCTCACACTTGTATAGTGACAACCCTGATCCGAGTGGAACATCACATTCTTCGGGCAGCCTCTGGCTTCGTAGGCCACCGTGAGTGCGCGTTTCGTCAGCTCCGAGTCCGGTGAGTCAGACATGGCCCAACCAATGAGTTCGCGGCGATGCAGATCCATCACAACCGCGAGATAGGTCCACTGTGTGCCGGCCCAGATATACGTCACATCGCCAGTCCACTTCTGATTCGGCTTCTCTGCGTCAAACTCCCGGTTCAACTGGTTAGGTGCTATCTCCGATTCAACCTTCGCAACCTTGTACACGTGTCTCGGCTGCTTGCTTTCCACGCCGGCCTCTGCCATCAGACGAGCAGCTTTATAGCGCCCTACGGCCTCGCCCTCCCGACGCAGAGCTGCCGAGAGGCTCCGTGCGCCGGCTGCACAACGGCTGGCCTCATGCAGCTTCGCAACTCGTTCTCGAAGTCGTTTTCGTTCCAGATCAACGCGCGCGGCCTGACGTCGCCGATGGTACAACGTGCTTCTGCTGACACCAAAGGCGCGGCAAACCTCTGCAGTTGAATACTGCTCTCTCAATGACTCGATCAGCGAAACTGATCGTGCGAGTCCGACATCAAGAGAGCAGTAGCCTTTTTTAATATGGCTTTATCCCGCTCAAGTTGGGCTACCTGCTTCTTCAGCTTCTGGATCTCCTGCTGCTCAGGCGTCAGTGCCTTCGAGCCAGCTGGCGTGCCGCCAGACCGCTCTAACCGGAGCTGCTTGACCCAGCGTCGAATCTCACTCTCAGCCACGCCGACCGCCTCGCTGGCCTGCCGTACAGTATACTTCTGATCGACAACCAGGCTGGCCGCTTCGTGTTTGAATTCTGTTGTAAAGGATCGTCTTGCCAAAACTGAACACCTCATGATTTGGTGGTAGTTTACCACCTTCGTTGGTGTCCAAGATCATTAGGCCACTTCATACCTGTTCAGTACCTTCCCATTGATGAGATATTACCGCCTCTTTGATGGCCTGCTGGCGAGCGACCAACAAATGCTCAAAGACTTTGACGTCATTCGCGAGTTGCGGGTCCAAGCCTTCAATCTCCCCGTAAGTTATATCGTCAATATTTAGAGTCAGAATGTTCGCAATGAACGGCTTGTACTCTGCGTACAGGGCCAGTCGGCGCTCTTGGGCGGCTTTTTCTGCCTCGGCATGAATGAAGGACTCGAAACGCTGTAAACGAGCAGCGCCTTCGGCGAGAGGTTGCTGACATAGGGGACAAGGTGAATCTGCTCCCAATTCTGGGAAAGTTCTGTCCGGATGGGATTCTGTCGCAAACTTTCGGGCGGCATCGAAAAGTTCACGCCATGCCTCTCCTCCGGTGCCAGGTAGCAGACTTTCTTCTTCCTTAAACCGTGTGGCTGCGAGAGCGGCAGCTGACTGCGCAGTACGATAACTGTCTGCCAGCTCACGCAACTTAACCACCACCGATTGATCTACCAGCACTCCTTTACTTATTGCGTTTGTTGCAATAGCGGCGACTCGGCGAGCACGCAAACGCAATTGAGCAGCCTTTTCTTTCGGATCGTGCTCTTTCAGACTCTTATTCAAGGCCTCATACTCCGCCAAATCCTCCTGCGAAAGCGTCGCCAACGCCTCAATTTGGGCTTGTGTCGTTCTGGCCGATAGTCCTGAAATTAGTTTACCAACGGCGGTGTCTCCGTGGAGCGGCACAAAAGCCGAAAGATCTGCGGCAGACTGCGCATGTTCGATTTCGATCGCGACCTTAAGTTGTTTGCAGGCCTTCGCCAGCCCCTCGAACACATCTAGCCCGTAGGGCACATAAGAAAAATCATCTTCGCTGTCTAGGTAGGCACGAGCACAGCGCGAATCAAAGATAGCGAAAGATGATAGAGCTACTGGAGCCGCTTTACCGTCTGTCCAGTACGCATCTTGCGCTAAACCATCAACTTTGATCTCAAATACGGCTTCGGCTTTCCCCGTTTTACTTGCAGGGAGAGCGGCGTTCGGATGAATCGCTTCCATCTGATCACGGGCACGGCATGCGCGTTTAAGTACGCGAGAGTATCCTGATTTTCCAGAGCCGTTGTCACCATATATGACGGTGATCCCACCAGGACTAAACGACAGACACTGGTTCTCGGCAATCGCGTTGACATGCCGCATATTTTTCATCGCAAGTAGTTCAACGTGAATTGTCTCTGTCACTGGTGCTGGGATTTGATCAGCCGTCAGGGGTTTGGGTTTCCGTCCTTTTGGATCGGGAATACCGTTCCCGGCTTTCAATACCGCAAATAGATCATCTTGGTCTTCTGCTGTCAGGGTCTGTTTAGCCAGCAAGCGCGCCACTGCATCGCTTTGCCATGCCGGAAGACTCTGGGACCAATTCAGAATTTCTTGCAGTAGCGACAATGTCTTCTCCTTATTATTGTTTTCCGACCTAGTGAAAGGCGCCAACAAAAGCTAACGCTTGGGTCACGAGCGGCAGCGAAGCTGTTACCTCGTGCACTCACTTGTATCCTGCAGGAGCTGTCCCAACCGGGTGAAGTAGCCAGAGACAAAATCTACAAACTGAATAGACAAGCCAACCCGCGAAGATCAGACACCCGAGGGAGACGTAGTACCGACAGGGTGAAAAAGAACCATCTCTGAGAAAAATTAACGCCGCGTTTTGCGGGTGGTTTGGAGCGCATCTGAAAACCAGTCCGGCAAGAGCCCCTTGTCACCGATTCCACTCTGATTGCTCATGCTCGGCAACCTCTTCATTAAATCTCCTAGCCTCCAATACTTGCTTGTGAAGAAGGTCAACCTCTAATCTCGTATCCGAAATTCGTTGTTGTGCCCTATAAACATCACGAAGACTAGTTTTCGGATTTCGCAGTGCGTTCTTTAACAGCTCTTCAGATACCGAGTCAATTGACTGGAGAAGTTCCTCCATGTCATCGATATCCTCCGTGACTCCGATTAAGTTTCTGAGATCCTCTGATGATCGCCGTAACTCAAAAGCTTCTTGGGTTACTTCATGGGCCTTCTCAGAGCTCTTAATGAAAGCACTCCTCTTCCACTGATATACAGAAAATGCTAACCCGAAAATTGAAATGCAAAGAGCAACGATCGAGATGACGACTGGATCAATCATATAGGCGGACTCCCATCGCTTACGCCGTGCTCACGAGCGGCCGCGAAGCGGTTGTCTCGTGCAGTATCTTGTTACTCGCCGAGCCACTGGCAGTCGGCAAAGCCGGGCTGCCGGAGCGCAAGCGCAGGCCAGAGTGTGCCGGAGCGAGCGAAGCCAGTAGGTTGAATAAATGATAGTGCATCGAATGCCACTCCGCTGCCTCCGTAAGCAGACTACCTGGCCGGCTTGCCCGTCCACTCAGGCAAAGCCACCTGACCGGAGAAGCACTGCAGCTGCGGCCCCACTTCCGACTAGATGGGCGCCGATCCAAAATACTCGATGGAGCAACGAACCTTCCTAAACCGAAAGTTTCTGAAAGAGCCTCGTGCTAGTAACAGCGTATTACAATGCGCACTCTATAAGCCCGCTGACCAATATTCGATCCACTCATCGCAGTATGTCAGAAGAACCAACAAGATCAATGAGCGGCCTCAGCTTCACCTACAAAAATCCCGACTCATCTTGCTATCAGTCAGGGAGAAAAACTCCACTCGCGCAATTCGAGCGGCACTCTGCGCTGTAATCCGCCAGCTGTTCGGCCAGATTCCACACGACGGGCATAGCCTGCCATTTACCGGAACTCCTGAACACGATAGACGTCAGACGAAAAACGCCTCGCTATGTCCGCCCCCTATCCTGAACCCGGCCGGTAAATCTTGCTGAAAATTAATATGTGACTAAGCTTTTGTGACCTAGTTAACAGAACTTGCTGCTCGCTATTGACCAACAACGCATAAACAAGAAGGCCGTTTAATGAAGCATCTGTCTAGTCATCCTACGCGGATCCTATTGACTACCCTACTCGCCACTGGCCTGCTCACCGGGCTTTCAGGGTGCAATAATGGCAAGACCAGCACACCTCCCCAAACCTCGATAAACGGCGTATTTTTCGATGCTCCCGTCGAAGGTATTGGCTATATCAATTCACGCACTACTCGGGGTCCCGCCGGCAATTTTGATAGAGCCGCAGCCGCAGCTTCCGCAGATGGTCAGCATATTCTTGCCTCGCTAGGCTCGACAGGTGGACGTCTGGTGTCTTCCGATGCTGGCGTCAGCTGGGTCACCGATGAAAACGCGAGCGCAGCCAACAAGGTGTTCGTTTCGCCAGACGGCACGACCATGGTGAGCTGGGATGGCAGCGACAGCAGCACTACTTCTGTGTCAACGGATAGCGGCGTCACGTGGGTGACTCGGAGTGACTTCTTTCCGTGTACCTATCCGACAGATCTGGCGAGCTCTGCAGATGGCTTGATTCTGTTCGCAACGGGCATCCAGTCCACTTCAGGCGGTTCTAATTTGTGTATCGCCAGTTCCACTGACGGCGGCGCGAGCTGGACCGACATATCTGGTGATCAGACTGCCAACGCGCCCGCAGTGCTGGACGAAAGGCTCAACATCACCGGCATCGCCACATCGGCAGACGGCCGCAGTCTTGCGATTTCCACCACGAATTCACCGGCAAATGGTCCCATCGCCAGTGGCACACCCGATCTCGTCAACGGGTTCATCTATACCAGCAGCGACGCGGGCCTGACCTGGAACCAACGTGGCCTGGGACTCGAGTTTCTCGATATCGCTTCGTCGGCCGATGGACGCCACCTGCTGGCGGCATCTGCGACTGGCGTCCATGTCTCTGACACCAATGGTGTTACCTGGACAGACGGCCCTGTATTTGGCCAGCCGGTTACCGAGCTGGAAACATTGATTGCGATGTCGGCCGATGGACGTCGTTTGCTTATGACGGCTAACCGTGGCGCCACTCGCATATCTGAAGACGGCGGGACGAGCTGGAGCCTCAGAGAGGAGACCGCCAACGCTGGCATGCTCGCGTTTTCCGCGGACAGCAGTCTCCTGATCATGTCACCGCCTGCGCTGGAAGCGACTGCAGACACGTTCCAGGTGCTCGTCGAGAAAATATCTGACTATGAATACACTGATAAAACTGGCAGCTACCAATGCTTACCCGGAAGCCGCACCACGTTTTACCTCGGCAGCAGCGTCCTCGGCACTGCGAACTGCGCTGAGGTAACACATGTGCTGCAGATGGCAGGCCCGGGAGAGGACCCAGAAAAAGGGCTGGTCATTGCGCAGTTTCTGCAAAGCATCGATGAGAATCGCGTGGTCGACGACGAGGGCCAGAGCGCAGCTTCACTGTCCACCCAGCAATCGGTCGTCAGAGAATTCAAGGACGAGCTCGCACGGAAGCTTGGCAATAAAAGTGGTTCGTCTAAAGCTAAGGCTATTATTAGAGTTCTCAAGAAATATCAAAGGCGGTCGCTAGAAAAGGTCATGCCTTTCGCCTTTATTGCCAAACTACCCCCGCCTGTGCGTGAGGACTACCTTGGAGAAGAGCTCAGCACGAATGAAGATCCAAAGCATCAGACGCTGGTGTCCAGAGAAAAAGCGCAGGAGGAAATGCTGAGCGCTTTAAATGGGCTGAACCCGGGGCTCAAAAAGTCAATCTGCGCGGATAACGGCTGCCCCCCTGTACTCCAGGACATAATCAACCCAGCAACAGAGCAGCGAATTGGTGGTGTGGTCGCTAACTTGCCAGAGGGACGAGAATTCACACTCACTCTGGTTCAGAGCAATAGCGCCGCAGAGGTGCTCAAGATTGCGCAAAATGGCGCTTACAAGTTCACCAGCAGTACGACTGCCGGCCAGGCCTACACAGTCGCGCTGGATCAGTCTTCTCTCGGTGCTAACGTCAGCTGCGCGCTTCCGAAAGCCAGTGGAACAGTGCCGAAGGGCAACATCGAAGACATTAATGTCATCTGCACTACCCTGCTTTATCTGCCACAGATAGTCGGCGGCACCGTCACAGGGCTGGCTGCGGGGCAGTCCGTAAGCCTGAGTATTACGCCAGATGGAACCGACGCCACACAATCAGTTCAGGCCACCACGAATGGCCCCTTCACTTTTCCTGGTAATCTGCTGGCGGACACTCTTGTGTCGATCGCTCAGCCGGTTGGCTCACCAAGTAGCGCTGTCTGTGTCTCTGCGAAACGCAATATCACAGTTCCCAGAAGCTACACCACGACCATATTCAACCCAATCGAAATTACATGCAGCACGCAGGCTGCCAGCTACGCGATCAATGGCACCATTGCGGGGCTGGGCGCTAATGACACCATCATGGTGAACAATACGGACAGCGCCAGCGGGACCACAGTCTCGCTCACCCAGGGCAATGGTGAGTTCGCCTTCATTGAGGCGTTCACTGGCACCTTCAATCTATCAGTGTCAAGCCTGCCGAGTGGCTTCGGCTGTACCTTGAGTGAGAGTACAGGCAGTCCCGGCGAGGGCGATGATGCTGTGACTGTCGCAATCACCTGCGAAGCTGCGCTGACCTCCTACACCATAGGCGGTACAGCTAGCGGTGTTCCATCGGGCGAGTCTCTGACTATCAGCAATATGGATAGCGATACGGGTCAGGCCTTCCAGACAGTCAGTGCTAATGGTGCGTACGCGTTTATCGAGGACTTCACCGGCAACTTCAGCCTGTCTTTCCTTGGCCTTCCGAGTGGACTGTCTTGCGGATTCAGTACTGCCAGCGGCACGCCACAGTTCCCTACCGTGACCTCCAACATCACCTGCAGCGGTGCACGTCTCTCGGGCGCTGTGTCAGGACTCGGAGCCAATGCAAACGTCGAGCTGCTGGCTACTTTCAGCACTGGCGCCCAGGGCTATTCGCTTACTGATGTGAATGCTACTTTCACGAGTCTGTATCTCCAGCCCGGCACGACTTACGATGTGACCGTCAGCAGCACTTCAGCCGGCACCACATGCGATCCGGTACAAAATGGCACAGGTACGATTGGCACCAGCAACGTCAGCAACATTTCGCTGACTTGTACGACCGATGTCGGCAGCGGCCCAGCGGCGGGTTCGCTCGGGGGAACGGTGAGCGGCCTGTTGGAGCAAGATACTGTTGAAGTCGAAGATCTGGAAGCATTAGGCGGCTTCGTGTCAGTCATCGAGAATGGGCCATTCACGCTGCCGAATGGCCTGCAGCCGGGCGACCCGTACGATATCTCAGCCACCATCTTCGAGTTCATGCCTGGGACAGGTGATTGTCAGGTGACGAGCGGCGGCGTGGGTACCATGCCAGCAATCGATGCCACACCCAACTACGTGGATGATATTGTAATTACCTGCACGTATTAAATCGCTTGCTAGTGATGCTCGCGGGGTTCAGTGCCTTTTATCCTCCTGGATGCATTGGCACGGAACCCCCTGGGCACTCCGGTTGAACTGTCAGTAAAGTATCGCCTAAAAAATCCCTGCCTTAGAGCCAGAAAATCTTATCGACAGAAGTGTAAGCGGCGTAGTGTTTCTATCAGTAGTTCCCTAAACGAACCGAGGTTCTCTCGAGGAGTTTTCCCATGAAACGTATGTACTACATCGCACCTGATCTCGAACGGGTGTCTTCGGTGTCGGAAGACCTGCACGCGCATGGCATCACTGATGCGCATTTCAATGTCGTGAGTGCAAATGATGCTGCGCTAGACGAGCAGCACATTCACGGCGCGACTTTTCTCCGGCGACTGGATGTGATCCATTCGATGGAGCGCGGGCTGCTAGGGGGCGTGCTGCTCGGCGTGATCATCGTACTTTGCCTCCAGTTCTTCACGACCTTTGGCTCGACGATGAGCCTAGGCATCCAGGCTGCCATTGTGTTGTTCTTCAGTTGTGCTGGCACCTGGATTGGTGGGATGGGGGGTATAGGCACTGAACACTACAAGATTCGCCCCTTTCACGATGCGGTTGCCGAAGGCAAGCTGCTGTTGATGGTGGATGTCCCCAAAAAGCTCGAACCGACGATTCGCAAGCTCATGGCGAAGAAGCATCGCGATGTTAAACTGGCTGGTGTTGGTTCGTCCTTCAACAATCCGTTTGCGCAAACTGAAAGACTGGTGCACTAGTGCCGAGCGGCAAGCGCATTCGGGCTTATTGCACAATCCGGGCAGGGATGCTCGCGCGAGGCTCGAACTACCCGCCATATGCTGGTGGCTCAGCAAAATCAAAGTACCCATACTTCCCTAGATCAACAGCCGTACTATCAGCCAGCTCCCGGTTACCAACCGCATAAGCTTCCCGCACCTGGCGAGCAATCTCAGGCGTCAGCTCAATCGTCTTCGCGCGCGGCTTCAAAGGCCACGAACACAGCGGCACTCCAGCCAAGCGCCTTACTCGGTGGCGGCGCAGACGCCATACCCCATCCTGCGAACGAACGTTTGCTGTGGTGCCAAGGGTGCCACTGATAATGTCCCGCATTTTTTCCGCGGGCGTCTCCAAGGTTTCCAGCATCGAATGAAGCAAAAGATCGGGGGAGTCCTGCAAGAGCTCATACGGCAGCATCAAGAGTCCCTCCGGCCCCACGACTTCAACGAGCTGGTTATGAAGCTCGCTGTAGTCCAATAGCATCCCGAAACCATAGCGCGAGACTCGAGGTGAGGTAACGTCATGGACCAGGCGTTCGAAATCTGCCTGTCCAGGGTTCGGGTTTCGATCGCTCATTTGCGCATAGTGGGAGGCCAGCCAGTAATCCTGGCGACGATACAGGCAAACAACATTGATCTGATCGAAGCCCCAGGCCGCGGCGCTGTTGTGCATCTCTCTGATATGGGCGGCGATCAAGGCGGGGCGACTGCCCTGACGACCGATCCCCTCCTCCGATATCAAGAGGCTCCGCCCATCTGCAAGCCAGGCATCGCGGTCTCCGACCAGATGTTGGAAGATGGTATCCCCAAAGCCTGCCCAGATATGGCTTGACCGTTTGAATACACTGGCCATCAGTCGATCGCTGTCCTGATCCTCGGGCCGCTCGAACAAGCTGTTACGAGGGCAGTCCAGATAGCGAAGGTGATCAAGTGATGGAAATACCTTGCTTTGCAGCCAGGTCGAAGCCGTTTTCGGAATGCCGATATGCAGGTGCAGTGTTCGTGGAGACTGTGGCTGCTTACGTGTTTCCATCGGTACTTGTCTGCGTTTCCAGAAAGGTGTCGTGAATGTCAGCGCTCACACGATTGTCGCAGGGGCGCTACGCAGCCTCAACCCGGCTTGAACTGCCCTTTGCTGAGGAAGTGAATGACCTGCTCATGAACAAGCGCACTGCCACGAATGCTGACATGCGATTCGTCCACCAGCAGAAAATCCCGCATCTCCGGCAGGCGCATGCTATCGACTGACACCGTGCCATCGTTCGGCTCAGGCAACAGCCCAAGGCTGAACCAGCCGCGGGTCCTCTGGCCACCAATGATACCGGTAGGCGAACGTAAAGGCTGCAATTGTCCGAGTATGCCCAGCTCATCGGTTGATAGCTGGCGCGCTGCCTGGCCAACGAAGAGATCGAACAAGGGCCAGTCGCGGAAATGAATGGCTAGTTCGTTTCCCTGATTCGGCGGGCTCAGCATCACGACCCTTGCTTCTGAATGAAGCGCTTCCGTCTGCAGGTACCAACGTACAAGTATGCCGCCCATCGAGTGCGAGACCAGGTGGGTCGGCCCATCGACTGCATCGTCACACTGCTCGACAGCCGGCGCCAGGTACTGCTCTGCGAGATCAGGAATGGGCATGCTGGTAGAGGGATAATCCAGGTTCACCACCGTGTAGCCCTGCGCTAGCAGGGCCTCTTCGAGCGGCCACATCGCCAGATTGTTTCGCCAGAGACCATGCAACAGCACCACGCATTCATCGCGCGCTGTGGATGCTGCCTCTGGATGCTTCAGTGTGGTCGAGCAAGCGCTCAGACCGATCAACAAGAGCCCGCTGAGCAGTACGGCGATGTAGCGGTTCGGCACGCTGGTTTAACCTTCCAGAATCGCCACAACCCCCTGTCCGCCCGCTGCACAAATCGAGATCAGGCCCCTGCCCTTGCCTTTCTCACTCAACAGCTTCGCGAGCACACCGAGTATCCGCCCACCAGTCGCCGCAAACGGATGACCCGCCGCCAGCGAGCTCCCATGCACATTGATCTTTGCCCGGTCGATCGAGCCAAGCGGCGCATTCAAGCCCAGCCGTTCCTTGCAGAACTTCGGATCTTCCCAGGCCTTGAGGGTGCAGAGCACCTGTGCAGCGAAGGCTTCGTGGATTTCGTAGTAGTCGAAGTCCTGCAGCTTCATGTTGTTGCGTGCGAGCAGTCGGGGGACGGCATAGCAGGGGGCCATCAGCAGCCCTTCCTTCTTCTCGACAAAATCGACCGCGGCGACTTCACCATCCACCAGGTAGCCCAATACCGGCAGGTCCTGTGACTTGGCCCAGGCCTCGGTGCCCAGCAGCACGACTGAGGCGCCGTCTGTGAGTGGTGTGGAGTTGCCGGCGGTCAGCGTGCCGTTCTCGCGATCGAAGGCTGGCTTGAGCTTGGCGAGCTGTTCGACGGTGGAGTCTTCGCGCAGGTTGTTATCACGCTTCAGGCCCTTGTATGGCGTCATGAGATCATGAAAGAAATCCTGCTCATAAGCAGCTGCCATGAGCTGGTGACTGCGCGCGGCCCACTCATCCTGCGCCTCACGCGGTATCTTCCACTCCTTGGCCATCAACTCGCAGTGCTCGCCCATGGACAGGCCTGTGCGTGGCTCCGAGTTCTTGGGCACGGATGGCTTGAGGTGATGCGGACGGATCTTGCCCAGCGCTTTCATGCGCTCGCCAAAGCTGCGGGCGCGGTTGAGCTCGTGCAGGATGCCGCGCAGGTCTTCGCTGACTTCGATGGGCGCATCAGAGGCCGAATCGACACCACCAGCAATACCGCATTCGATCTGCCCCAGGGCGATCTTGTTAGCGACCAGCAGGGCGGATTCGAGACCAGTGCCGCAGGCCTGCTGGACGTCATAGGCGGGCGTCTCGGGGGCGAGCTTGCTACCGAGCACGACTTCGCGGGTGAGGTTCATGTCGCTCGACAGTTTGAGCACGGCGCCAGCGGCGACTTCACCCAGGCGCTCGCCATGTAGGCTGCAGCGGTCCACGAGACCGTTGAGCGCGGCGAGTAGCATGTCGTGGTTGCTCACCAGCGAGTAGTTCTTGTTGGAGCGTGAGAATGGAATGCGATTGGCGCCGATGATGGCGACGCGTCTGATTTCGTTCATGTGCACTGTCCCTGTCTTGTTGCTAGGTGGATTGATCAATGACACCAGCTGCGTAGAGCGCGACTGGTCGTTGTGCTTCTGATAATTCGAAGATGTTCGATACGACGGCGTCGTCGAAGCCACCGACGATGACGCCACCGAGGCCAAGCGCAGCGGTCATCAGGCCGATATTTTGCAGCGCTGCGCCGGCCTCCATATAGGCATAGCGGAAGCCGCGTTCGCCTTGTGGGGGCTGGTCATTGAAGTGTTCACGCATCGCGCCCAAATCGGCAGAGACCAGCAGCACGGCGGCGGCCTGCCCTACCCAGGGTTGATCGCCGAGAGTGGCAGCTTCGAGATCGCCAAGAACGTCGTCTGCCCGCCGAACTGATAAGTGCGCGGCGCTGGCGTTGAAACAATAAACACCTGCTTCGAGTTCATCAACTCTGGCCGCTGCCACATGAAGCTGCAAGGGATATTGTGAAGCAGCCGAAGGCGTCGTGCCCGCACCCTGTCCAGCCCAGAGTATTGCGGCCAGGTCAGCCAGTGCGATGGGCGTATCGGAAAACTCCCGCTGGCTATGACGTGCCTCCAGCGCATGACGCAGTTCGGAGGCTTGAACACCGTAGGTATTCGGCAGGGTGAGCTGCACGGTCGGGCTTCGCTGTGTGTCGTCCTGTGTCACGCTGCACCTGCCTTTGACGCTGATCCGTTTGTAGGGTCAAATTAAACAGGATACGCAGTTGTTTACAAGCGAGCTGTCTGCGGCGGGCACGAACCTAAGGAAAAAATATGAACGTCCCATCCTGCTCAGTAGTGCTGATTCCCGGCTTCATGCTCGACGAGACGCTTTGGGATGAGTTCAGCCAGCATCTGCCCGAAAACTGGCGCCTGGTTCACGCACCCCTGACCGGCGGCACTACAATTCCGGAGATCGCCCGTCAAATAGCGACAATTTCACCTGATCGTTTCGTGCTGATCGGTTTCTCCCTGGGCGGCTATATTGCCAGACAACTGGCCGCAGACTTCCCGGACCAAGTGATGGCCCTTGTGCTGATCGCCAGCTCACTTCGAGAAGATACGGATCAACAGGCGAAGGTCAAAGCGCAGGCCGTTCAGGCCTCGTCTGAGACCAGCTTTCGTGGATTGAGCAACACCGCCATCGCCACTTCTCTGCATCCGAGTCGCAGCTCGGACAAAGCGGTGATCTCCCGCATCAAGACGATGGGGCAGCGCCTCGGCTATGAGGCCCTGGCGCTGCAATCGTCATTTTCGAGAGCGGGCGTTCCAACGGACCTCATTCGATGTCCAACGCTTGTTGTCGCCAGCTCGGGTGATGCCATGCGTACGCTCGAGGAGGCGGATGAGCTGGTTGAAGCAATCCCTGGTGCTTTGCTTCAGTTGATCAACGACAGCGGACACATGATCCCACTGGAGCAGCCCCGGAAGCTTGCACAGCTTATATTGGCCTGGGTGATGCAAGTGCTGCAAACGACAGAGAAGCACGATCACTAAAACGCGGGCTCTTCGCCCTCGACCTCCTCTTCCTGGGGCCTCCGGTCCTCCAGTTTCTTCGGCAAAAAATTGCTTTTACCGAAGACCTCGTTGAGGATTGCCTGCTCAATGAAGCTCCGCTGCGTCGCCCTCGAGGGGAAGCGCACCACGAGATGAATCTCTGCTGCCAGTGGCGCATGGATCGTTACCCGTGGTTCGACCGATGGCACATCGAGACCCCGCCGATCACTCAGTTTGGTCATATAGCGACGGGCATCGTTCAGGAAGGGTTCGCAATGACGCTTGGCAGCCTCCAGAAAGGCCTCCTGCGCCGCCACCCAGTCGTCCTCCCGCTTGAACGGCACAGTCAGGACATTCAGTACGAACTCGTCGGTATAGCTTTCGTTGATCACCGCCTCGGAGACGAACAGCGCATTGGGAATAACGGTCATGCGCCCGGTCCGCTGATGCGCAATCTTGCCCGGCCCCACTTCCATGAGCGTGGTCGCCAGCAGGTTCTGATCAATCACGTCTCCACGAAAATCCTTCACCTGTATGCGATCACCGATATCGAAGGAGCGCGCACCAGCTTTCAGCAATGAACCCGTTACGCAAAGAATCAGCTCCTTGGTGGCGACGACGAAGGCTACGGCAATAGCGACAATCGACAGCGCCAGTGTTCTGAGTTCTTCTCCCCAGATCATCACCAGGCCGAGCACGAGCAGCAGGATGAGGCCATTGCGCGACTGCACCAGCCATTTGCGACGCAATTCCATTGAATGCACGGTGCGACGAATGAAACGGGTGAACAGCGCACGAATAACCAGCACTGCGACAAACAGAATGAGCGTGCTGCCCAACAGACTGAGCAAGGGGCCTGACCAGGCAAATCCCTCAGTCGTGATGCCTACCTGTTCCAGCATTGATGGGACTCCTTGTATAGCTGATGATACCGTTCGTCTGCTATGTAACGATCGGCTTGAATGGACCGAAGATAGTCCGCAATGAGGGCAGCGTCGAGCTTGACTGCCTAACAACATGTCGGCCCATCTTGCTGTGTTGTCGCGCGCCGGCTGGATACTGTCCCAGCGAGTGAGCCGATCGATTATCTATCGCGCTGATCTCAACCACATGAAAGACACCATCCAGTTCCTGGCGCACGACTGCTGCGCCGGGCATCCGGACGTCTGCGAGCCATTGATGGCTTCGCTCTGCAACACTGCACCCAAGGAGATCTGAAGTGATCAATGCCGACGATGACGACCTGCCGAATATCGATTTAAGGAATTTGCAGCCAATCGATATTGAAGCCCTGGCTGGCCCAGACTCACCGCGCCATTCGCCGAGAATTCTGGTGCTCTACGGGTCCCTGCGCGAACGCGCCTTCTCACGTCTGGCATCCGAAGAAGCGACGCGGCTGTTGCGCTGGTATGGCTGTGAGGTGCGTACCTTCAAGCCCTCTGGTCTGCCGCTGCCCGATGATGCGGAAGCGGATCACCCGAAAGTGAAGGAACTGCGCGATCTTGCTGAGTGGTCGGAAGGCATGTTGTGGGTCAGCCCGGAGCGCCACGGCGGCATGACAGGCATCATGAAAGCGCAGATCGACTGGATTCCGCTGGCCCTCGGTGGTGTGCGGCCGACGCAGGGCAAGACGCTGGCTATCATGCAGGTATCGGGTGGCAGCCAGAGTTTCAATGCGGTGAATCAGCTTCGCATACTCGGTCGCTGGATGCGGATGATCACCATCCCGAACCAGTCTTCGATTCCCAGGGCCTTTGCCGAGTTCGATGACGCGGGTCGGATGAAGCCATCACCACTCTACCTTCGCGTGGTCGATGTCTGTGAGGAGCTGGTGAAGTTCACCTGGCTCACGCGAGGGCGTTCGAGCTATCTCACCGACCGATATTCCGAGCGTATCGAGAGCGCAGAAGCCGTAGCAAGACGCGTGAACCAGGGTACGCACTGAGACCTAACTCGCGCGACCCGCGTAATTGTAGGCTGCGAATTTCGGGATCATCGGCAGGTAGCCTTCGTCCATGCCGCTGATGCTGAAGCCGCCTTCGCGCAGCAAGCCTGGAATGTCCCGCTTGATACTGCAGCCGCCAGCCAGTTTGCCCCAGAGTGGGTCGACTACTGACTGCCAACGAGCCACCGCCGCATCAGGCGCCTTGCCGTGTTCACTGAACAACAGCTGTCCGCCCGGCTTGAGCACTCGGCGCATCTGCTTGAGGACCTGCCGCCAGTCGGGAATAGTACAGAGCGTGTAGGTCAGCACGATACTGTCGACACTCTTCGAGTCCAGAGGGATCTCTTCGCCTGGCAGTTCCAGCCACTCCAGCTCAAAGGGCGCAGCCGCTACCTGTGCTGCCGCCTTCCTGCGCATACCCTCCGAAGGCTCCAGTCCCCAGACCTTGGTGACTCTGGTCGGGTCGTAGAGGGGAATATTCAGTCCTGAGCCCATGCCGATTTCAAGCACCCGGCCGGTGGCCTGCGGCACGATGAGCTGGCGCTGATGCATTACCGCGGGGGCGCCACAGGTCAGGTGGATGACGTGCGGTAAAATTCGGTTTTCGTAAAAACTCATGGTGCATCCTTGGCGGGGCCATGTTGTAGCATCGTCTGCGCCCAGGCTGGCAGTGGCTCGACCTTCGCCTCGGGCTTGCCTGCATTTATTCGGGCTACGACCTGATAGGGATTGTCCGCCGAACTGTTGTCCAGCAGATAAGCACTATCGACAATCTGTAGCGCCGTCTGCATGAGTTGCAGCACGCGAGGAATGCGACTGAGCACCTTATCGTCGGGAACATGATGGCCGCCAGTGCTGACCCTGCCGGCGACCCTGGCGAGATTCAGATTATCGTCCGACAGATGGATATACACGAGCGTGATCTTATAGCCAAGCGACTTGGCTTTAGCGATAAAGTCGATCTTTGAAGCATGGGAAAATACGGTTTCGAAGCAGAAGCTGCGACGCTCTTCGAGCAGCTTGTCGCGCATCTTGCCGGCGAGCTTCGCCGCACTGTAAGAAGCTTCAGGGCCGAGGCCTTTGAACATGGCACGCTGAATGAGATCAGCGTTGACGAAAGCGATGCCGTGTTGCTTCAGTCGGGTCTCGAAGAAGGTCGACTTACCTGACCCGTTGCCACCTGCCAGCACCCATAGATGCGGGGGGCTCACGATACGCGCTGGACCTGAAATTCACCGTTGACGAAACGGCCGAGCGTCACGCCCTCGGCATCGATGCGTTCCAGCAAACCGGGGTGACCTGCTGCGGCCTGATAACGAACCGGGGCCAGTTCACTGATGGCACTGGCCAGCGCGCCTGATTCACGGTCCGCCTCGAGACTTGCGAAGACATCTTCCGGGTCGACATCCACATCACCAATCTGTTCCACTTTCAGCGTGGCCATGCCGGATACCAGGCTGGCGAGCATTTCAGGATTGACTCGATCACAGAGGGTGCGGCCGATGCTGGCCCAGTACTCGATCTGCTGTGCCGTGCTGCGATGCTCCTGCACCGAAGTCAGTGCTGCATCCTGCATCAATGAGGCCTGAAGACGAACGGGCGAGGAATACTTGGCCATGGCTTGCTACCTTCACAGTCGATATCGTGGATACACTGCCCTGATTGTAGCATTATGCTACATTGCTTTCAAAGGCAGTCATCGAGATCGTTTCGTGATAGCGTCGAGATCCTGACATTCAGCTTCACACTCATTAAAGTTTCCGCACATGGCACGCGAAGTAGACAGCAGAATTCCCCAGGAAGTCATCGACTTTCTCGATACCCGCGAGCGCTCGTACAGCCGGGGTGGCCGGGGCGGCAAGCCTGCATCCAGTCGACAATTCGACAGCGTCAGTGGCGGCAGTATCAGCACGGCCTTCAAGGTGGCTTCCGGCAGCTCGACGCTGTTCATCAAGACGCACGCCGAGCCACCGCTGGACATGTACGCCATCGAGGCTGAATCGCTCGACCTGCTGCGCGGCGCCGTGAAGACCGAGAGACTTGTGATTCCGGAAGTGCTCTTCCAATCCGAGAACGCCCTGGTGATGAGCTTCGTCGAGATCATTCGTGGCGACGCCCATGCCGAGGCATTGGCAGAGGGCCTTGCAGAGATCCATCGCCAGACCCAGGATGAGTTCGGCTACAGCCGTGACACCTATTGCGGCCTTACCCTGCAGAACAATACACGCACAACTGATGGCCATGAGTTCTTCGCGGAGCGTCGACTACTCTATCTCGCGCGTCTGTGCTACGACATGTCACGCATCTCGCGGCAGGATATGAAGGCGCTTGAAAGATTGCTGCAAGATCTGCCGTCTATCGTTCCCCAGCAAGCGGCTTCACTACTGCACGGCGATCTCTGGACCGGCAACCAGTTCGGCACAACGGGCGGCCGCGCGGTATTGATCGATCCGGCGATCAGCTATGGCTGGCGCGAGGCGGACATCGCGGCGACCATGCTCTTCGGTGCCCTGCCCGAGGCCTTCTACGCCCGCTACGAAGATTGCTGGCGCATGGAGGCCGACTGGCGCCAGCGCGTGCCGGTGTACAATCTCTATCACTGGCTGAACCACCTGCTGATGTTTGGCGATCCCTATTCGACGGCAGTGCAGGCGATACTCAAACCTTACCGGGCGTGACAGATGGAACTGATTTTTCTGGGCACATCGGCTGGCACGCCGACGCTACGACGTAACGTCAGCGGCGCAGCGATTCGCAGGCAACATGCCAAACGCTGGTATCTGGTGGATTGCGGCGAAGGCACCCAGCACCGCATTCTGAAGACGCCACTCAGCCTGTACACGCTCGACGCCATTTTCATCACCCATGTGCACGGCGACCATTGTTTTGGCCTGCCAGGGCTGCTGGCGAGCGCGAGCATGTCTGGTCGCACTGAGCCCATGCGGATCTATGCCCCGCCTGCAATCGAGCAATTCATACGCGTGGCCATCGACACCTCACAGAGCTGGCTGAGTTATGAGATCGAGTTCATCCCGATTACACAGGCCCAACAGGACCTTGACTGTGGCGACTTCACGGTTGACGTCACCGAGCTTTCACATCGCGTGCCATCCTTCGCCTACGGTTTCACCGAAAAACCGGGGCAGCGGAAGCTGAACGTAAAGAAGCTGCGTGCAGACCAGGTGCCTGCAGGACCGGACTGGGGGCTGATTCATCAGGGTAAGGATGTGACGCTGGCGGATGGGCGGCTACTGCGAAGTAATGAGTATCTGCTGCCTGAGCCGAAGCGACGCAAGATCATCATCTGCGGTGACAATGATACACCTGACTGTCTGGCCGACAGCGCGAAAACCGCTGAGGTCGTGGTGCATGAAGCCACCTATACCGAGGACGTGGCACAGGCGCTGAAATTCGACCCACAGCACAGCACGGCGCAGGCTATTGCGGCTTTTGCCGAAGCGGCTGCAGTGAAAAATCTGGTATTGACGCATTTCAGTTCGAGATTTCAACAGATCGGTCGCGGGCCACGCACGATGGCCGAGATCGAGGCGGAGGCGAGAGCCTGCTACTCAGGTCACCTCCATCTTGCCAACGATCTTCACAGGTTCAGGCTTGACGCAGAGGGACGGCTCGAAAGATTCATTCAGCCAGATACAACTACTGCGTCCGAAGACGCAGCATCGTGATCGTTACAAGGCGACCTCCCCTGCCAGCCCGCGCTCGCTCAGCTCTGGCCACAGCTGCGCCAGGACGGTCTGCAGCGCGACGATCAGTGGTTCCTGATCGCGATTCTTCCGCCAGGCGATCGACAGCTCGATGCTCGGTGTCTCCCCCTGCCAGCGCACGCCCCAGCCGGCCGCCTCTGCCCGCTCGACATCGTCTTCGCGCAGAAACGCTATGCCAGCCCCACGCTGCACCAGCGCCCTGATAGCATCTTCACTATCCACGAACGCGGTTTTCTGCAGCTCATAATCCATGCCCTTGAAGAGCGCTCGCTGAAGCTGGAAAAAGGGGCAGCGTGGCGTGGTGTAGATCCACGGCAGCTGCACCAACTCTGCCAGCGAGGCGTGCTCGAAGCGGTCGCGCCAGTCTATCGGAGCGACCAGCGCCATCTTCGTAGTGCAGAGTGAGCGCAGCTGGAGATCGCCGGGGTTGTCGCAAGGACCGAAATAGAAACCGGCATCCATGGTGCCTCGCCTGACCTGCTGAACGATATCGTAGGACATACCGTTGAGCAGCGAGAGTTCGATACCACTGTACTGCTCGTTGAAGGCCTGGGTCATATCGCCCAGCTTCAGGAAATCAAAATCCGAATTGATGCCGACTGACAGCTGCCCGAGCGTTTCCCCACGGAGCGCTTTCGCCTGCTCCATGACGGCACCCGCAGCGTCCAGTGCGGCGCGGGCCTGAACCAGCAGACGCTCACCGGCAGGCGTCAGCTTCATGCCCTTGGGCAGGCGGTTGAACAAACTCACGCCGAGCGTCTCTTCAAGCGCCTTCAACTGCGCAGACACCGCTGGCTGGCTGGTAAAGAGCCGCTCCGCCGCACGGGTGAGGTGGGCCTCTTCGGCAACAGCCACGAAGGTCCGTAGATGTGTCAGTTCCATAGCCTTCATCCCCTGTTCGATGCTACTCACCTGAGCCTCATATTCAAGCGCATCCGGCACACGGACGCCATCGCAATAGCGGATGACGTTCATCATGAATGACGATTGGATGTCGTCAGAGCACTCGCCGCACACTATGGACTCAGACAACACGAGGACAGGATCATGACACTTTTCAGGGCACTCAAGGTCATCAAACAGTGGTATCGACGCAGTCGCGAACGCGACGAACTCCGCCGGCTCAGTCCTCACCTGATGAAAGATATCGGGCTCAGACAGTGCGATATCATCAGGGAGACCAGCAAGCATTTCTGGCAGCGGTGAGGACTGCTTACAAAACTGCTGGGCTATGCGAGACTGTGGGGCGTAACTTACTCAGGTACACCAGGTACCACGACTCCCGCTCACAAGGACAAGACGATGCGCCGCACGAAGATCCTCGCCACCCTCGGCCCAGCCACCGACTCAGAAACGACATTGGAAAACCTGCTGCTGGCCGGTGCCAATGTCGTTCGGCTCAACTTCTCCCATGGCTCGGCCCAGGACCATATCAAGCGGGCTGAGCTGGTTCGTCATTGTGCGGAAAAGCACCAGCTCAATGTGGCGATACTGGTCGACCTGCAGGGCCCGAAAATCCGTATTGGCCGTTTTGAAAACGACAGCGTGAAACTGAAGGAAGGCGATACCTTCGTGCTGGATGCCTCCGACGAAAGCATCATGGGCAACGAGCAGGGCGTCTCCATTGCCTATCCCGAACTACCGCGGGACTGCAAGAAGGGTGATATCCTCATGCTCGACGATGGCCGCATACAGCTGCGCGTCGAATCGGTCGATGGCCTGAAGCTGAACTGCCAGGTACGCGTTGGCGGCAAGCTGTCGAACAACAAGGGTATCAACAAGCAGGGTGGCGGGCTCTCGGCACCGGCCCTGACCGACAAGGACCGCGCCGACATCAAGACCGCCAGCGAAATCGAAGCCGACTATGTCGCCGTGTCCTTCCCCAAGACCGGCGATGACATCCGTGAGGCACGCGAGCTGCTCGAGGCTGCCGGATCGAATGCGGCCATCGTTGCCAAGATCGAACGCGCAGAAGCCGTCATTCATTCCACACTCGATGACATCATCGAAGCTTCCGATGCCGTCATGGTGGCGAGGGGTGATCTAGGTGTGGAGATCGGTGATGCCGAACTGGTCGGCACGCAGAAACACATCATACGCCGCGCCAATGATCTCAACCGGCTGGTCATCGTCGCCACACAGATGATGGAGTCGATGATCACCAGCACGATGCCGACCCGCGCCGAGGTCTTCGATGTCGCCAACTCGGTGCTCGACGGCGCCGACGCCGTCATGCTCTCAGCCGAAACAGCGACCGGCGAATATCCTGTCGAGGTCGTGCGCGCAATGTCGCGTATCTGTGTGGGCGCCGAGAAGAACCCTATGGCGCAGCTGACCGACCATCGCATGAGCCGCAAGTTCGAGCGTACTGACGAGATGATCGCCATGGCCACCATGTACACTGCGAATCACCTTGGCAGCGTGAAGGCCATTATCTGCCTGACCGAGTCCGGAGACACTCCCAAGTGGATGTCTCGCATCAGTTCCAGCCTGCCCATATACGGCCTGACGCGTCGCAAGCCAACCCAGCGGAAGATGGCGCTGTTCAAGGGCGTTCAGGCATTGTACTTCGACTCGACTGCCATGGAGAGCAATCAGGTCAACGAGGCCGCAATCGATTTCCTCAAGCAGCGTGGGGCCATCTGCTCTGGCGACCGGGTCATCTACACCAAGGGCACACAGATGGGTCTGCATGGCGCGACGAACGCGTTGATGATTCTTCAGGTTCCCTGATCACAGCGAGTCCCTTGATGACAGAAAGTGCGGTTCTACTGGTCGCGACCGGCTTTGGAGCAGGTTGGCTGCCGATTGCGCCGGGAACCATTGGTACAATGATTGGCCTACCTCTGGCGTGGTGGCTGCTTGATCTATCGCAGGGGCGGCAGCTAGCCGTCATGGCGCTATTGCTGGCCATGGCTGTTCCGCTCTGCTATTTGGCTTCCGTCTGGCTCGGGGGTGGGGACGCTTCGCAGATCGTTGCCGACGAATATCTGGCTTTTCCCGTCGCCGTCATGGCGCTTTCGATGAAGCGTCGGCTCTGGGTGCTGGTTCTGGCTTTTCTGGTCTTTCGACTATTCGATATCACCAAGCTGCCGCCAATCAATTACCTCGAGATGATTGGTGGCGGCTTTGGAATAGTCATGGACGACCTCATGGCCGCCATGTATACGTGGATCGTGCTGGCGATAGGACTCGTCTTCTGGCGTCGTTACCAATCGATGCAGCAGCTCAGGCAGAAGCCCTGAAACCCTCACTTCGCGTCTTCACATCTTCGTCGTAGAGATACTTCTCCAGTAGCGGGGCACCGTTGAACTCAGCTTCCATGACGGCGATGAAGGTATATACGCCGATCAGTTTGCGATTGAGGAAAACGAACTCCTTGGGCGGGATCTTGAAGTAACGGCTGATCGCTGAGCGGGTTGCACGACGTGCAATCCGCGACGGCAGATCACTCTGCTTCCAACAATATTGCCCTTCGTCGTTCAGCACCACACCGGGCTGGCTGCCGTCGATGTTCTTCATCAACGGCTCCAGCGTTGCCATGCAGACTTCGGCAAATTCACACAATACTGGCATCGGCCACTCGGCACGCATGAACCTGAGCTCGACAGCACCGCTGACGACGGCATCCAGATCACGTTCATAGCTCGCGCGAATCATCTCGCAAACCGGGTCCAGAAAGCTGGCCGGATAGCGCTGCACGGCACCAAAATCGAGCAGAATCAATTTGTCAGGCTCAGCGGGACCATCGCCTTCATCACCCAGGCGAACGCGATAGTTACCGAAGTTGGGGTCAGTCTGCAGCTCGCCCCAGACGAAGAGCTCTTCCAGGAAGAGCTCCAGCGCGGCTTTCGCCAGATCATTGCGGCGTGACTGCGGGAGTGCATGCACCTTGGCATGGTTCGGACTGATGCCGGACTCATAGGACATGCACATGACCTGGGATCCTGATAACTCCGGGAACACCTCAGGCACGATAAAGCGGTGATCGTCCTTCAGCTTTTCGTGAAAACGTCGTGTGGTGCGCAGCTCAAGTTCATAGTCCACCTCGCGATGCATCATGCTGCGAACTTCTTCGAGCCACTCATTGAACTCGGGCCCGCGTGAAACCAGTCGAGCGACCTTCAATATGCTGGCTACCGCATCGAGATCTGAATCGACCGCTGCAGCGACACCAGGATACTGAATCTTCAGACACAACTGCCGGCCATCTGATTTGCGCGTGGCGCGATGCACCTGCCCAAGCGACGCAGCCCCAATGGGCGTGTGCTCGATCTCGAGCTGATCGAGCTTGTCATGGCCGAGCTGATCAATCAGTACCTTCTCGATACTGCGCCAGTCCAGCGCCAGATTCTGGTCTTCAAGGGTATGTAAGGCTTCAGTCACTTCTGGCGGGAGGAAATGCTCGCCATACAGCGCCATCACCTGACCAATCTTGACCACGCTCCCTTTGAGGTGACTGAGCTCCTTGACCAGATAGGCCGCCTGTTTGGCATAAGCATCACGTCGGCTTTGTGCCTTTTTTTCCTTGCCTGAAAACATCGAACCAGCCATGGAGCTGGCAAGCCGACCACCGGCTACGACGCCAGCTCTGGTCAGACTGAGTCTTCTCTCGAAACTGCCGGTCTTGAGACCGAGCATTGGCTTGTCATCCTGACTACTTTTGCGGAAAACCATTACTGCACTTTTTCCCCTGCGGCTTGCTTGTCGGCATGATATGACGAGCGGACCAGCGGTCCGCTGGCCACGTGATTGAATCCTATCGATTCGGCGTAGTGTCCGAGTTCTGCGAACTCATCCGGTGTAACAAACCTTACGACGGGCAGGTGTGAATTGGATGGGGCCAGATATTGCCCTAAGGTAATACGATCGATGTCATGCGCACGCATATCGCGCATGACTTGCTTGATTTCATCGATCTCTTCCCCAAGCCCAAGCATCAGACCGGACTTGGTGGGCACTTCCGGCCTCAGCGCCTTGTAACGCTTGAGCAGATCCAGCGACCACTGATAGTCGGCACCTGGCCGAGCTTTCTTGTAGAGTCGCGGCACGGTTTCGAGATTGTGATTCATGACGTCGGGCGGGGTGCCAGCGAGGATCTCCAGCGCCACATCCATACGCCCCCTGAAGTCCGGCACCAGCACCTCCACCTTCAGGTCCGGTGAGAGCGCCTTGCTCTCACGAATGCAGTCCGCAAAATGTTGTGCGCCACCGTCGCGAAGATCGTCCCGGTCGACAGAGGTGATGACGACGTAGCGCAGCCGCATATCGGCAATGGCCTCCGCCAGGTTGCGAGGCTCTTCGGCATCCAGCGCCAGCGGGCGGCCGTGAGCGACATCGCAGAATGGGCAGCGTCGGGTACAGATATCACCCATGATCATGAAGGTGGCGGTGCCATTGCTGAAGCATTCCGACAAATTCGGACAGGTCGCTTCTTCACACACGGAATGCAGTTTATGGTCGCGCAGCTTTTGCTTGATCTGTTCAACACGCGGAGAGGTGCTCAAACGAATACGCAGCCAATCGGGCTTGCGCAAGGCAGCGTCGGTCGCGATGATCTTGACCGGGTTCCGACTGACCTTGTCAGCGCCGCGAAGTTTTTCACCAGGAATGATTTTCGCTCGGCGTGCTGGCTGAGGCGCTGCTGGCTCGACCAGTGGCGCGGCGGCATTTACTGAAATATTGTCGGGTGTCGTCATGCGACAGACTCCTTATGGGTGTCGGCGAGCAGTGCCAGAAAATGCAAGCGCCAGCGAGTAGCCACGGCTTGCAGGGCTGCATGGCGATCGGCCGGTAGCAGCGTAGTGTCTTTGCAGTAATCCCTGATCTGTGACATGGCAAGTCCGGCATAGCCACAGGGATTGATCAACCGGAAGGGCGTCATGTCCATGTCTACGTTGATGGCGAGCCCATGATAACAGTAGCCCCGGGTGATGCGCAGCCCGAGACTCGCTATTTTCGAGCCATCTGCGGAAACATACACCCCCGGCGCCTCGCGTTTCGCCGCAGCCTCGATACCAAAGTCGGCGAGCGTGCTGACGATCGAGGCTTCGAGCAGGCTGACCAGTGATCTTGGTTGCAGGCGGTAACGGGACAGTTGGAGAAGTGGGTAGATCACTAGCTGGCCGGGGCCGTGGTAGGTCACCTGCCCGCCACGGTCAGTCTGCACCAGTGGAATGCCGGCCACCATCAAGGGGCCACCGCTCGCATCAGGCTCGGTCAGCAGATGCTGCGGCTTGCCAGCCTGCCCCTGGGTGAAGACGGGCGTGTGATCCACTATCCAGATTTCATCAGGTGTGGCGTCAGTGCGTTCGCGACTGAAAGTCTTCATCGCTTCAAAAACTGGTTCGTAACTATCCGCCTGCCGCTCGCGAAACACCAGCTCGGGCAAGCCTGCGGCGGCGGCAGTCATCAGAGAACCATGTGAATGTTCTTGAGGGTCTTGATGGCAGTAAAGATATCGGCGACGTGGGTTTCGCTGCGTGCAACGATAGTGAAGCGGAGCGAGACGAAGCGCTGGTTGCGCGAATCCTTGATATCGAAGTCGCTGGCCTGCAGATCTGGCAGTTCAGGCCGCAACACCTGGATCAGCTCGGCGATGAGCGACTCCCTGGCATCCGCGATGACCTTGAGCGGGTACTGACAGGGAAACTCGATTTTCGGCGGCTTCTGCTCACCGGCCGTCGGCTCGTCTGCAATGCTCACTCAACCCTCCCATGTTTCAACCCAGTCATCTATCAGCCCACTCACAGCCCATCATAGGCCCAGCACTTAGTCAAACAGGCCAGTTACAAACAGCCAGATGGTGTGCCACAGCCGTTTGAAGATGCCCGCCTCAGCGACATCCTGCAGCGCGACCACCGGCCGCTTCGCCAGAACGTTGTCTTCAAGTGAGACAACGAGGGAGCCCAGCACCTGCCCTTTGGTAATCGGCGCGGTAATACTCTCGTCGATATCCAGCTTGATATCGAGCGCTGCTTTCTGCCCTTTCGGAATAGTCAGGGTAACTGCTTCACCAGTACCAAGCGCCACGAGGTCTTCAACGCCCATGAAAATCTTGCTATCGACCAGCTTGGCCCCCGCCTGATACAGCGGCAACGTTTCAAAGAACCTGAAGCCATAGTTCATCAGCTTCATGGTTTCCTGCGCTCTCGACTCCTGGCTTTTCGCACCAAGCACCACGGTAATGAGACGCATTTCATCGCGCACGGCAGAGGCGACCAGACAGTACCCCGCCTCCTCGGTATGGCCTGTTTTCAAGCCATCGATAGACTTGTCCCGCCAGAGCAGGAGGTTCCTGTTCGGCTGGCGAATCTTGTTGTATGTGAAGTGCTTTTCCGAATAGATCGGATATTGCTGCGGGAAGTCGTAGACGATGGCCTGTGCAAGCAGCGCCAGATCGAAGGCCGTAGAGTAGTTGTCTGGGGATGGCAGACCAGTCGCGTTGGAGAACTGCGTGTTCTGCATGCCGAGGCGTTGCGCATGGCCGTTCATGATGGTCGCAAAGGCCTGCTCACTGCCAGCGAGATATTCGGCCACAGCAACGCTGGCATCGTTACCGGATTGAATGATGATACCGCGTAGCAGATCTTCAAGCCGGACCCGTGTGCCTTCCTGAATGAACATCTTCGAGCCGCCGGTCTTCCATGCGCGCACAGAGATGGGCACTTCGTCGTCAAAGCCGACATTTCCGCGTGCGACTTCGTAGTCCAGCACGTAAGAAGTCATCATTTTGGTCAGACTGGCGGGCGGCAGGCGCTCATCAGCGTTCTTCTCCGCGATGACCACGCCTGTTCTGGCGTCCATGAGCACGTAAGCAGTGGCAGCCACCTGAGGGGCGGCAGGAATGATGACCTGCGACGGTGCTTCGCTGCGTGATGGCGGCGTGGCAAAGGTGGGCACTTCTTCTGCTGCGCCAGCTGGGTATGCGCCAATCAGCGCGGCGCCCAGTAGCAATCGGCTCAAAGCCAAAGACATGGAATATCTGGAATTCATGTGTGTCCTAGGTGTACTGCCTTTCTCGTAATGTAAGGGTCGGCGGGTTGATGGCTCCGGCCAGCGGCCACGGTTTACATCTACTGAACGGTTTCGGCGGACGCTTGCGGATTCGCCGGAATGACAAGGGTACCAGAATAGCTCGTTTTTGCGAGCCTCGACTGAAAGCGCGGCAGTTCGCCTGATGATTCAAGCGGACCGATTCTCACCCGGTGCAACATCCGTTCAGCACTCGCAATTTCTTCTATGAAGACATCAGGCCCTTTCGGCTTGACCAGACCCTGCAGCATCGATTGCAATTCACCCTTCACCTGAAGCGCACGTTCGCGTGTGGAAAACGCGCCGACCTGCAGGAACATGGGTTCGTTACTGTGTTCAAGCTGGCCCGAGGGCAAGGCAGGCTGGACGGGCTGGGTGACGGAAATTTTTGCTTCAGTGGACCCAGGCAACTGCGTGGCCGGTGTCGTCGCCTGTTGTAGCGAATCCATTGGCGAGAGCTCGTCCTGAGGGAGGAGTGCTTCAACGCGGACTGGCGCAGTACCGGTTTTGACCACGTCTAACGAAAGCGCAGCGGCATAGGACAGATCGATCAATCGGTCTTCATGAAAGGGACCGCGATCGTTGACGCGCACGACGATCGAGCGCCCATTCTTCAGGTTCGTGACGCGTGCAAACGTCGGCAAGGGCAGGTTCTTGTGTGCTGCCGAAAACGCATACATGTTGTAGATCTCGCCATTGGAGGTGGCGTGACCGTGAAATTTCGCGCCATACCAGCTCGCCAGCCCGGTCTGGTTATAACCCTGAGCGGAGTCCATCACGGTGTACTGCTTGCCCCACACTGTGTAGGGCGACTTGTTACCACCTCGGCTCTTCGGCTCAGCGGTCGGGATGACGGGCGGTACGTTCGTGGGGTCGAAGCCACCTTCCGGCTCGACGTCCTGCTTGATCGAGTAGCGTGAGCTGCTGGTCGGCGTGGATGAGCAGCCGACCAATGTCAAAAGCATTGCGATGGCCACTGGCAGAACTGCTCTACCCTGCCATCCCCGACCATTGTTCAGCAACATCCCGAATCAGGCCCCTGCCAGTTCGCGACTGAGCTGATAGACCGCCATGGCATATCGATCGCTATGGTTGTATCGGGTAATGACATAGAAGTTGTGCGTGACCAGCCAGTGCTCGATGGCGTCGGTATTTTCATAGCGTACCAGGCGCACCGGTGCGTCCTTGGCAATGCTGTCAGGCGCCTTGACGCCGACCTTGGCAACATCGGCAAGCTTCTGTGCAGGCTTGCGGTTTTCAGGGAGCAGTTCGGCTGGCACCGGCTCCTTGACATCAACCGGAAAAGCGACCGGCTCATCAGTCTTCCAGCCGTGGCGCTTGAAATAATTCGCCACACTACCAATGGCATCTTCGACATTATTGAGGATGTCCGCCGTATCATCGCCATCGAAGTCGACCGCATAGGCGCGATAGCTGCTGGGAATAAACTGACCATAGCCCATGGCGCCTGCATAGGAGCCCTTGAGAGCCATGGGATCGAATTTCTGTTCCCGGCTCAGCAGCAGGAGCTCTTCGAGTTCCTTGGAAAAGAACTTGCTGCGGGCCGGATAATCAAAGGACAAAGTACTCAACGCGTCGACTACGCGATATCGGCCCATGATCTGACCGTAACTGGTTTCAACGCCAATGATGGCGGCTATGATTTCCTTGGGTACGCCAAACTCCTTTTCGGCGCGCTCGAGTGTGTCCTTGTGCTCTTCCATGAATTTTTTGCCACCGGAGATACGCTTCTCTGTGAGAAAGATCTTGCGGTATTCGCCCCAGGTCAGCATCTTTTCGGCAGGTCTGCTGATGGCGTCGATGATGCTCTGTTGCTTCGAGGCATCGTCAAACAATCCCTGGAGATAGGGCCGATCAAAGCCATGCTGCTCCACCATGCGATCGATGAAGCCAGCGACAGCTTCGTGCTTGCCGTAGTTGATCATTTCTGGCACTGCGGCCTGGCGGGTAGTCTCGTCGGCGAAGCCCTGAACTGGTAGCACACTGAGCATCACACCAGCCAGCAGTCCGGCGATTCGAAGAGAGGGCGTGCGTGTCAGTTGAATGTTGTTCTTGTCTGAAAGACAGGCGGTCATAGTAAGTTTCCAGTCATTGCGGGAGTCGAAGCATTCGAATCAGCGCTTGAGTATTTTCTTGTGAGAGTGAACGGACATCAGGACGCCGAAGGACGCCAGGAGCGTGAGCACCGATGTGCCCCCATAGCTCACCAAGGGTAAAGGTACCCCTACAATTGGGAGTATGCCACTCACCATACCCATATTAACAAAAACGTATACAAAGAAGATCGATGTGAACGCCCCTGCCACGAGTCGGGCGTAGGTCGACTGTCCGTTAATGGCAATATAGAAGCCGCGCAACACTATCGCAACGTAGAGCGCCAGAATACTGAGCACGCCGATGAAGCCGAATTCTTCACCCAGCACGGCGATAATGAAATCGGTGTGGCCCTCAGGCAGGAAATCGAGCTGCGACTGCGTCCCCGACAGCCAGCCCTTCCCCCCCATGCCGCCGGACCCGATCGCTGTTTTCGACTGTATGATGTTCCAGCCCGCGCCGAGTGGATCGCTTTCCGGATCGAGCAGGGTGAGCACGCGCTGCTTCTGATAGGGTCGCATCACGAAAAACCACATCAGTGGCGCAGCGATACCGGCCACTACCGCCGAACCCATGATCCAGCGCCAGCTGAGCCCTGCAAACAGCAGTACGAAGATGCCGGATGAAGCGATAAGAATCGAGGTACCGAGGTCTGGCTGTTTGAGAATCATCACCGTCGGGACGAAAATGATCAGCAGCGCCACCATCAGGCGACGCGGCGACGGCGGCAGCACACGGTCGGACAGGTACCAGGCCACCATCATGGGCACCGCCAGTTTCATGAATTCGGAAGGCTGCACCCTGAAGCCGATGAAGGGAATCTCCAGCCAGCGCTGCGCGCCTTTGGCATCGATACCGACCACCATGACGCCAATGAGACCGAGCAAGCCGGCACAATAGACCCATGGTGACCAGCGCCTGAGATGGTCCGGGTCTATCTGGGCCACCAGCAACATCAGAATAAGTCCGAGCCCGAAGTGAGCGCCCTGACGCTTCACATCGCTCACATCCTGGCCACTGCCACTGTAGAGCACAAACAGGCCACTACCAATGAGCATCAGCAGCAACATCAGCAATATCGCGTCCATATGCAGCCAACGCACCAGCAATGAGGGGCCATTGAAGCGCTCATCATTCTGCGGCAACTGACGAAGGAAATCGGTACTCCGGCTCATTGCACGACTCCGCCGACGTCTGCCGCAGTGCCAGCTACCCCAGGCACGATCACGCCCTCATTCTGCCGCGGGCGCGCAGGTTGCTCGACGCCGTCGGGGAGCAGCCAGTCTATGAGCTCTTCAGTCACTTCATATTCACCCTTGAGGTGGGCATCGAATATGACACGCGCTACCGGCGCAGCGGCCGTACTGCCACCACCACCGTTTTCAACGATGACAGCCACCGCGATGGTGGGATCATCGGCGGGTGCGAAGCCAATGAAGAGGCCATGATCCCGGTGCCATTCGGCGATGGCATCGGCGTCATATTTCTCACCCTGCTTGATTCCAATGACCTGCGCCGTGCCGGTTTTCCCGGCGATCCTGTAATCGGCGCCGCGGCCACTTCGATTGGCGGTTCCCTTGCGCGTATGCATGACGTCTTCCATGGTGTTGATGATGTACTCCCAGTACCAGTCTTCACGCAGCACGATATCGTTGCCTGGCGACTCCGGCACCGTCATGCTTTCCCCGCTCATGGTATCGACGAGGCGGGGCGTGACCCATCGCCCCCTGTTGGCGAGAACGGCCGTTGATGTCGCCAGCTGAAGCGGTGTCATCAGCATGAAACCCTGACCGATACTCATGTTGAGCGAATCACCGGGAAACCAGGATTGGCCGCGTGCAGCGCGCTTCCAGTCTCGCGAAGGCAGATTGCCCTTGCGTGCTTCCGGCGCGTCATAGGTGGTTCGTTGACCCAGCCCGAACTGATGCAGGTATTCATACATGATATCGACGCCGGTCTTGAAGCCGGTATCGTAGAAAAACACATCACAGGATTCGACGATTCCGGTGCGAAGATCCACCCAACCGTGACCCTGGCGCTTCCAGTCGCGATACTGGCGTTTGTCGTTCTTCAGCGTGTAGAAACCTGGATCCCAGACCTTGGTCTGCAGATTGATCTTGTCGGTATCCAACGCTGCAAGGGCCACCATCGGTTTGATGGTTGACCCGGGCGGATACTGCCCTTTATAGGCGCGATTGAACAGCGGCAGCTCGCGCGAATCCTGCAGGCTACGGTAGCTGACGGTATCGATGCCAGTCACAAACAGGTTGGGGTCGAAACTCGGTGTGCTGACCAGCGCCAGTATGCCGCCGGTACGGTTATCGATGGCCACCACTGCGCCACGACGCCCGGCCAGAGCGTCCTCTGCGGTCTTCTGCAGACGGGCATCAAGGAAGAGCTTGAGATCCTTGCCTGGCGCCGGCGGTGTGGCGGCCAGCTGACGCAGCACCCTGCCCCGGGCATTGGTCTCGATGGTCTCATGCCCGGTCAGGCCATGGAGCTCATCTTCATATCGTTTTTCGATGCCGAGCTTGCCGTAATACTGCGTGCCACTGTAATTGGCGGCATCGACCTGCTGCAGCTCAGGCTCACTGATACGCCCGACGTAGCCGAGCACATGGGCGAAGAGATGCTTGTAGGGATAATAGCGAATGAGCTCGGCGCCAACGTCCACACCCTTGAGCCGATACCGGTTCACAGCGAGCGTGGCGATTTCGTCTTCGGTGAGGCGTGAGCGCAGGGTCACCGGCTCATAGGGTCTACGGCGCTGACGAATACGCTTGCGAAAATCGGCGATGTCGTCTTCGCTGATGGCGACCAGAGAGGATAAGGTGGCCAGTGTCTCATCAAGATCGCCGAGCAGCTCGGCAGTGAGCCGCAGGGAAAAGGTCGGCTGGTTATCAGCCAGCAACAGCCCCTGACTGTCATAGATCAGCCCGCGTGTCGGCACCACTGAACGCAATTGCATTCGGTTCTGATCAGACAGGGTCTCGAAGACTTCATGCTGATTGACCTGCAGGAAATAATAACGCGCACCTAACAGGCACGTCAGGACCAGGATGACCAGAAGAGCCAGTACTGCGCGTACCAGGAAGGTTTCCTGCTCCTGGCGGTGGTCTTTGAAATCGGAATGGGTACTCATGCGGACCTTGGAATTTGGTCTTCAACAACGCAACCTGGCTTCAGGCACGATGATACGGATGTCCTTGATTATAGCTCCATGCGCGATAAATCTGTTCCGCGAGCATGATTCTGACAAGAGGATGGGGCAAAGTTAATCTGGAGAGCGAGAATTTTTCGCTGGCGCGTTTGAGTACCGCGTGCGAGAGCCCGTCAGGGCCGCCGATCGCCAGGGCCAGCGGCTTGCCGGTCAACTGCCAGTGCGACAGCCTGTCGGCAAAGGCTTCGGTGGTAAATTGCGTACCTTTAACGTCGAGGGCGACAAAGGTCGCTTTGGGGTCGAGCTTCGCGAGCAGCTTCTCGCCCTCCCAGTCGTTGAGTCTGGATGGCGGCATGCTGTTGCTGCCCTGCCGGGGCGCGAGTGGCAGTTCCACGAGTTCGAGCCTGACGTCTCTGGTGAGACGCCTGCTATATTCGTTGAAGCCTGTTTCGACCCAGCCCGGCATCTTGCTGCCGACAGCAAGGATCTGAATCAGCATCAGACGAGATGGGCTGAACTGCCTGTGGCGCTTCCTGCAGAACTATCGACTGGCGCATCACGCCAGAAGCGCTCGAGATCGTAGAACTCGCGTGCCGACGGCATCATAATATGCACGACGACGTCACCGAGATCGACCAGCACCCAGTCAGAGGCATCTTTGCCCTCTTCACCAAGTGGACGCTCTCCGGCTTTCTTGATTTCGAGAATCAGGTTGTCTGCGAGGGATTTGATGTGCCGGCTCGATGTTCCGCTGGCGATGATCATGTAATCGGTGACGCTGGTTCTGTCTTTGACATCGAGGACACTGATGTCTTTACCTTTCAGGTCTTCGAGTATCTTGACTACCAGGTCTTTCAGGGGTTCTGTATCCATGCGTGTGGTGTGCACCTCTCTCGTGCTTTCCGGTTATGGCCCTCTCATGATACGACTGATAGCAGCGAGTCACCAGCGCGAAAACCCCAGAATGGGGCCTCAGTCACGTGACAAGTAACAATAACCCTTTTAAAACATAAACTTACTAGATTACAAATTAGATCAAATTGTGATCAGCGGCGCAAGAATACAGATCATTTCTGGCGATATAATCCAGGACCGCCGGCGCCGTGAGGTAACTGGCGGGGCGGCCACGGCTGATGAGCGCGCGAATTCGCGTGCTTGAAATATCGAGCAGACTCAGCTGTACGAGGTGGATATGGCCTGCTGGCCGCTCAAGCAAGACACCGGGCTCTTCGACGAAGGCGCCTGAGAATTCATCGAGCTGCCTGAGCTCGGCCAGCGCCGCGCTGCCAGCCTCATCTTGACTGCCTGGCCGCCCGATCACCAGCAGATGGGCATGGCGGGTGAGCTGCGACCACTGATGCCAATCACGAATATTGAGAAATGAATCCATACCCATGACAAAGATGAGTGGCTGTTCCTGCGGCAACTGCTGCCGATAGCGGCTCAAGGTATCGATGGTGTACACAGGACGGAGGTCATCTGCACTGCGCAGATCGACTTCGCTGCGGTCGGCCCGCAATGGCGGCTGCTTCAGGGCGTTTGCTTCGGCAAGCGCAAGCTGCAACATATCGACCCGCTGCTGAGCCGTAGCGCGATTCCGCTTACCTGCCTGAGCCGGACTTGGTAGCAGTCTAACCTCCGCCTGCAACAACTCCCCGACTTCCACGGCCATGCGCAAATGACCATAATGGACCGGATCGAAAGACCCGCCGAAGAGTACACAGGGCATGCTCACCCGCGGATATGACCGTCGCCGAATACGATGTATTTCTGTGAGGTCAAACCCTGTAGACCGACCGGACCACGGGCATGCAGCTTGTCCGTCGAAATACCAATCTCTGCACCCAGACCATATTCAAAGCCGTCGGCAAAGCGTGTGGAGGCATTCACCATGACCGAGCTGCTGTCGACTTCGGTAAGAAAGCGCCGTGCCCTGGTGTAGTTTTCGGTGACGATGCTTTCGGTGTGGTGCGAACTGTAGGTATTGATGTGCTCGATGGCCTCATCCAGGCCGCTGATGACCTTCACCGCAATGATGGGCGCCAGATATTCCTCGAACCAGTCTGCCTCGGCAGCAGCGCTGGCATCAGGCAGATAGCGCCGTGTCTGGTCGCAGCCACGAATCTCTACGCCGGCCGCCTTGAGTCGCTCACCAATCTGTGGCAAGAAGGCTTCGGCAATGGCGGCGTCAACCAACAGGGATTCAGCTGTGTTACAGGTACCGTAGCGATGGGTCTTGGAGTTGAAGGTGATCGCCAAGGCCTTGGTGAGGTCTGCGTCGGCGTCGACATAGACGTGGCAGTTGCCGTCGAGATGTTTGATGACCGGCACTTTCGAGTCGCGGCTAATCCGCTCGATGAGTCCCTTGCCGCCTCTAGGTACGATGACGTCGACATAGTCCGGCATGGTGATGAGTTCGCCTACGGCGGCCCGATCAGCGGTATTCACGATCTGCACGGCAGCCGCGTCCAAACCTGAGCTCGCCAGCGCGGCGCTGATGCATTCGGCAATGGCCAGATTGGAATGCAGCGCTTCGGAGCCGCCCCGCAAAATAGTGGCGTTGCCGGACTTCAGGCACAAGCTCGCTGCTTCTACGGTCACGTTGGGTCGGGACTCGTAGATGATGCCGATAACGCCGAGCGGGACGCGCATCTTGCCGACCTGAATGCCGCTGGGGCGATAGCTCATATCGCTGATTTCACCGATCGGATCTGGTAATGCGGCGACTTCGCGCAGACCGGTGATCATGGCGTCTATTCGAGAGGGCGTCAGTTCGAGCCGATCGAGCAGCGCGGCATCAAGCCCGCTATCACGGCCAGCGGCCATATCGAGACGGTTGGCTTCGGCCAGCGACTCGCGGCTATTGCCAAGCTGCTCGGCAATCGCCAGCAATGCATCATTGCGCATTTTCGTGCTGGCGCGCGCCAGTTGCCGGGAGGCTGCTCTCGCAGCCTTGCCGACGCTCTGCATATAAGCCTGCACGTCCTGCTGCGCGGCTTCTGAACTGACTGTAGTCACTCGTACCTTCCTGCCTGTAAATCCTGAATCATCCGAGTATACCGTCCGGCACGACTGCGAGCCAGACTGCCGCCGCGCATTAAAGTGGCGGATACGCATGACTACGCTGACTTGCCGGCGGGCTTGGACTAAGCTGTAGGCAAACAACAGCTAACGGCAAGTCCGACCCGGGTCAATATGGAACTGACTGAATTCAATGAACAGCTGCGCGCCAAGGCGTACGGCTATGGCGCCCTTGCCTCCATTCTTCTGGCCATTGCCGCCGCCTTTGCAGGGCACTGGGTGCTTGCTGTCGTCTGCGTCGGCATGATGGCCCTGCTCATGGCCAATCATTTTGTATATCGCCGACAGGCAGCGATCGTGAAGCGGCTCGAGGAGATACAGGCCAACCCGCGCAACCCTCGATCGGTCTACAACGTCAGAGGATTTCTCGGCGCGCAACAGGGCGTGCACTGGCTATCCCATACTGTATTGCTGGCGCTGATGCTGGTCACGACTGCCGGCGCCATTTACATGCCGCAGGGCATCACGCACTGGAGTTATTTTATCCCGCTGCTGGCCTTCCTGAACTATCAGATGCATGTCGCGACCGTAGTGACCGCGATCTATTCCGTAGTGTTCTCGACCATACTGATTTTTGCCGTCGATGGTTTCGAGCGCATACAGGTATTCTTTATTTACCTCGTCAGCCTGTCGATCACACTGGCCTTCGTATATCTGCGCGAAATCAAGGAGCAGCAGCTCAAGCCGCTGCGGCGTACTGACCACCTGACGCTGGCCTCCACACGCGAATATCTGACGCAGGATCTCGAGAAGGAGATACAGCGCAGTGAACGCGAAGGCACGGACCTGAGCGTGTTTGCCCTCCGCGTCGACGATATCAGTCTCGAGGACCTGGACGAACCCAGGCGAAATGCCCTGCTCCAGCAATTGGGTCAGCTTCTGCATGAAAATCTGCGACTGTTTGAAGGCTATTATCGCTACGAGCCTGAAGAGTTCATCGTCGTGCTGCCACTCATAGGTTCCAGAACAGCGGAAAAGCGTGCGACCGGGCTACGCCAGCAGATTCGGGCGGTCTTCGACAAGCAGCGCAATCCCGTCACCGTAGGGATCGGCATTTCGACTCTGAATGTCGACGACACAGCTGAATCGCTGATCGAGCAGGCGCGACGGGCACTGAAGCACGCACGGCACAAGGGCCCGAACCAGTCTGTCTCGTTCAGTCAGATTTCCCAGGAGGGTAGCCTTGCTCACTGAATCACAGCTCCGTAACCGGGCACGCATCTACCTCTATCTCATCGGCGCTGGTCTGTTTTTCATCCTGGCCCTGCAAAACGCGCGATATGGGCTTTACGGTCTCTTCTATGCCGGATTGCTGCTCTTGCCTCTGCTGATCTCGGGCGCGGTGTATGCCTGGCAGAAGCGTAGCGAGCTCGACGCCTACAAGGGACATGTGGTCATCCTCAGCGCGGCACAATGCATCATCCTGTGGCAGTTCCTCAGCGGACAGGCGGAAGTCATTCACTGGTCCTATGCACTGGCGCTGCTCAGCTTTCTACTGCTGTCACAGTCGCTGGCACTGCTCTACAACTGCGTGTCGCTGTTCATACTTGGGCTGTCGTCACTATTCACCCAGAGCTTCTTCGAGTCGGTGAATTTCTTCGTCAGCTATGCCCTGCTCATCGGCATGGCGGGGCTGTATGCCTGGCTGTACCACCACAAGAGTCGCTTTCTCCGCGAAATCACCATCAAGGATCCGCTCACCGGGGCCTACAACCTGCGGCATCTGGAATTCACCCTGCGACAGGAGATTGCGCGTTCGGCGGCCGTTGGCCATCCGCTGTCGCTGGTCGTGATCAACATCGATTATTTCGCCCAGATCAGTGAGATGCACGGGCTCAACAGCATCAACGAACTGCTGGCCGAAACCGGGCAATTGCTGCTGAAGGAGACCCGGGCTGGCGACAGCCTGTATCATGGGCGGGGTAGCATCTTCTATCTGTTGCTGCCGTTTACGCCCGAAGAAGGTCTGCTGGTGATCGCCGAACGACTGCGCCGTGCCATCGAAGCCTACAAGTGGAAACTTGGAGATCCGATCACCGCCAGCGTGGGCTGTCTGACCCGTGAACCTGACGAGAGCGACGAACTGGCCCTGCTGAAGCGTCTTGAAAATTCGCTGCAGCAGGCACAGTCAGCCGGCGGCAACAGGGTAGTCTTTTCCAAGCCCTGAACTGAGACATCGTGACTGAACCCCTGACTGCTCTACTGGACTGGCTACAGGCCAATTCCGGCTGGATAACCGGCGCCATCGCACTCACGGCCTTTGCCGAATCGCTGGCCATGGCTGGCATCATCGTACCCGGCGTCATCATGCTGTTTGGTTTTGCCGCCCTGGCCGGCTTTCTACAATTCGATATCATGACGATTCTTGCCGCCGCCTTCGTTGGTGCAGTGGCGGGCGACGCCATCAGCTTCGCACTGGGCCGGCATTACAAGGCGCAGACGCGTCAGCTCTGGCCCTTGAGCCGCTATCCGATGCTGGTGGCCAGGGGAGAAGCCTTCTTCCTCCGTCACGGCATGCTCAGCATTGTACTGGGGCGCTTTATCGGGCCTATCAGGCCCATCGTGCCGATGATTGCGGGCATGATGCTGATGTCACCTCGCAAGTTTCTCATCGTGAATGTATTGTCGGCCCTGGCCTGGGCGCCATTCTACATCTTTCCGGGCTTTCTCACCGGCAGCAGCCTCGAGGCGGCGGGCTTCGACTTCTCCCTCGACTCCGCGGTCTCCTATTCTGCGGGGCGACCTGGCGAAAATACAGGCCCGGTAGCGCAGCTCTGGGCCTTCTGGCACCTTTGGTCACCGCTGGCCGTGCTGGCCGCCGGCGCCATGACTGGCGCATTGGCGAGCTATCTGCTCAGGGCCTTTGAGACGAGGCTCTGGCTGCCTGGCACAGCCTTCCTGATCGCCTTGCTGTGCTGGACGCTGATTGTCATCGAGTCGCTATTCAGGCTGTCGACCATCGACATCATCGATCAATCCATGTTCAATATCGCACAAGCCATCAGCATAGAGTGGGTGCGTCTGCTGGCTATTGGACTGACATTGCTGGGAGATACGATCTGGCTCTATATTCTCCTGGGCACGAGCTGCGTGTGGCTGTGGTTCCAGGGTCATCAACGGCTGGTCGTCTGCATCGCGCTCGGGGGCCTGGCTACCCACGCGCTGACTTCGGGACTGAAAATGCTGTTCGATGTCGTGCGACCCGAGGTGACCTATCTACCTGGCAACGCGGCTTACCCAAGCGGACACACCAGCGGCGCCGTGTATACCTACACCGTGCTGGCGATGCTGTTTGCCCGCAAGCAGCGCTGGCTAATCCTGTGCCTGGCGCTGGCGACACTGGTTGGCACCAGCCGGCTGCTGCTCGGCGTTCACTGGTTCTCGGATATCGTTGGCGGTAGCCTGCTGGGACTCGGAACGGCCTGTTTCGCCTTGCAGGCGGCACGAGTCCCGCTGGGCGGATTTCTCTTCAGACACCACCGCAGGCAGAAAAACCATGCGGTGATGGCATGCGTGCTGGTGGCTGCAGCCATCTATGTGAGCGTAAGGATGAGTCAGGTCGGGCAGCAATATCTGGCAAACTGGAGCGGCGCCTGAGAGCCCGCACACCTAGCTTTCCTCACCATGCTCGACGATGGCATGCAGCATATAGCGCATCTGTTCCAGCCGATAGGCAGGGCGCTGCAGGCTTAGTAGATACTGCTTGTCTTCGTTTCGCAGAGGCAGGAGTTCGAGCAGTCGATAGCCGACCTCTCTGCAATCATCATAATCGATGTCCAGGTCCAGCCGCTTGACGGCCGGATGCTTCTGCAGGTCCCGCAGCAGAGTTACGAGTTCTGCATAATCGTCACCGACGGCGACTTCGGGCTCGGGCGGCATGGTGGCCACCTCTCCGATAAACAGCCCGGTGTCATCCTGCCTGAATGACTTGATCCTGACCTTTTCCCGCCCCTGAACCGTGATCCCGAGCAGGCCGTCCTGCAGCTGCTGAAAATCGCTGATCCGCCCATAAGTGCCGAGATCGAAGAAACCGCTTTCAGCGTCTGTTCTGGTGAGCACGATCACGAAGCCCATTTCATGCTTGAGGCAGTCGCTGATCATTTTCAGATAGCGTTGTTCAAATATCCGCAGGGGCAGTTGTCCGCCTGGGCAAAGTATGGTGCCCAGCGGAAAGAGTGGCACCTCCATCTGGTGCCCGGTCTGAGCTGATTGTGACTCGGATCGGTCCGGCATGACATCGAGCGCCTTTGGCTGGTGTACATGAGTGAAGAGGCTGAGGCCGTGCGGCTCAGCTTGTCACTTCAAATACGGTCGCAGACTGTGCACGGGCCAGTTCTATGATATTTAAACTTTCCTGCGGCGTGATGTTGAAGCGGGCCAGACGCTTGAAGGCCGGTATGCGATTCATCGGCGGAAGCGAGGCCTGCTCTGCCGTACCAATGAAAGCGTGAACCTGTGCCAGCGTCACGATATCGGCGCATAGTGGCACCGCCTCACTGAAATCGCCGGTGTAGCGTTCCGCATGTTCGACACTGGCGATCACGCTATCCGGAAAGCCCCACTCCCTGAGCATGGCCACACCGATCTCCTCACGCAGATCGGTAATGAGATGTTCGAGCAGATCGTCATGCCGTCGCGCTGCTGGCAGTGCGGCTGCCTGCTGTATGACTGGAATAGCGCCGATATCATGCAGTAGACCCGCGAGCAAAGCCTGCCCCGGGTTCACCCCTGGAACGCGCTCGGCAATCACGCTGGCAAGCGTGCCAACCTCGATGGAATGTTGCCACAGTTTTTCCATGCGGATGCGCAACTTTTCATGGCGGGTGGTGAACAGTTCGCGCACTGTGAACAGCGCTACCAGTTGCTTGGTGGTTTCGACGCCGAGGCGAATGACCGCATCGCGACAGCTCTCGATTTTTCTGAATCCGCGAAATAAGGGACTGTTGACCGCATAGATGATCTTCGCAGTGATGGCGGGATCGGTTTGCACGATATCGGCAATACGAGCGACATCACACTCAGGGTCGGCTGCCGCCCTGCGGATGCGATCGGCTGCCAGTGGCAGTGATGGCAAACTCAGACAACGGTTCTGCAGGTCCCGGCTGATCTGGACGACGATGCGGTAGCCCTGTGAGGCTTCATCGGCGGCATCGGCCACATCGAGCCTCTTGGCCTGCCCGTTGTTAAGCGCTGCCGAATCGTCGTCGATACCCGGTTGGGGCGCCTGCTTCATCAACTGCGTCAGCTCCAGGTCATCTACCAGCAGCAGTTGAGCAGCTTTGGTAGCCGTGAGCATGTGACCTTCGGCCAGACGGAGCGGACTTCTCGCCGCCTGCGCACCTGCGGCCAGTCTGACCTGTGGAAGCTCGGGGGCCTGCAATTCAACTTCGCCGGTCAACAGGAAGAGCACTTGCTTGGCCGACTCTTCACTACCCCGACGAGCGTCACCAGGCTCCAGTGATACCCGCCCGGCACGTGCGGCCAGCAGTACCCGCTGTGCGCGGGACAGTCGATAGAGGGGATGAAAGAGTTCCAGCGAGTCCGCTGTCAGCTCGGTATTCAAATCGGAGACCCTTCTGCTTTGCGAGCGGTGAACGGGAGACGCCCCCTCACTGCAGCGCGGGCGGTCTCAGATGGCGGACAACTGTTCGACCTGCGTGTCGGAACGGGTATAGATGGCAAAGCGATGAGCGTAAGCGTTTCGCTCATCGATCTGGCCCTCTGTAAGCTCACTGAGCTGCCAGCCTGTACCAGAAGCATAGCTTGGAAAGAAGGTATCGCCAGCAACGTCCAGATCGATCTGAGTCACGAAAAGCGCTTCGCAGTAAGGCAGAAGCTGCTCGTAAATGCCGCCCCCACCAATGACGAAACAGTAGTCCTGACGGGCTTCCGCGGCACGCTTGAGGCCTGCGCTGGCAGCTTCGAATGGATCCTGCCACCAGCTTTCGGTAGTTTGCTGATTCGTGGGCTGCGTCTCAAACTGACCAGTCACCTTCCGTGGGTGGCCAGAAACGATCAGATTATCCCGACCGGGCAATAGTCTTCCTATTGAGTCGAGGGTTTTGCGACCCATGACGACCGGGCTGCCGAGGGTACAGGCCTTGAAGTATTTGAGGTCTGCTGGCAGATGCCACGGCATCTGCCCATCACGACCGATCACCAGATCGTTGGCGTGGGCGACGATGGCAGCAAGCTTCGGTTTTTTCGGCGTGGTGCTATTGGTCATGATCAGATCGCTATAGCGGCTGGTATGTGCGGCTGAGGCTCATAGCCCTCGATCTCGAAATCTTCGAAGCGATACTCGAACAGGCTGTCAGGCTTGCGCAGAATCTTCAACTGCGGCAGCGGACCTGGCGTGCGGGTGAGCTGCAGCCGGGCCTGTTCAAGATGGTTGCTGTAGAGGTGGGCATCGCCAATCGAAAGAATGATATCGCCGGGCGTGTAGTCACACTGTTGCGCCAGCATATGCGTCAGCAAGGCCAGCGAAGCGGTGTTGTATGGGTTGCCGAGAAAGAGATCATTCGAGCGGATATAGAGCGAGGCGCTCAGACGACCACCAGCTACATAGAACTGGTACAGCACGTGACATGGCGGCAGAGCCATCTTGCCGGCGGCTGCATTTTCCCAGGGTTTGAGCTGCTCATCCGGCAGATCGGCCACGTTCCAGCCACTGAAGATGTGTCGACGGCTATCCGGATTGGTTTTCAGTCCATGGACCAGACGGTCGAGTTGGTCGACATGGCTGCCATCCGGGCAGGTCCAGTTGCGCCATTGCGAGCCATACACCGGGCCCAGCTCTCCGTCCTCTGTCGCCCATTCGTTCCAGATTGAAACGCCGTTTTCCCGCAGGTACCTGATATTGGTGTCGCCGCTGATAAACCAGAGCAGTTCGTGGGCAATGCTCTTGAAATGCAGTTTTTTCGTGGTCAGCAGCGGAAAGCCCTGGGCGAGATCATAGCGAATCTGCCGGCCGAAGACGCTGCGGGCTCCGGTGCCGGTGCGGTCGTTCTTGTCGTAACCGTTGTCGAGGACGTCCTGTAGCAGGTCTAGATAGGCACGCATCAGTTGGGAGCTCCTGTTGTAGTACGGGCGTCAGCCCAACGGTAAGCCAGCACCATGAGCACGATACCAGCGATGATCATCGGTATAGACAGTAGCTGCCCCATGGTCATCCACTGAAAAGCGACAGGACCAAGGTGGGCATCCGGCTGGCGGAAAAATTCTACGACGAAGCGTGAACAGCCGTAAACCAGCAGGAACAGACCTGAAACGGCCATGGTGGGGCGCGGCTTTCTCGAATATACCCACAACACCGTAAATAGCAGCACACCTTCCAGCGCAAACTGATAGAGCTGCGAAGGATGCCGGGCAATCTGAAGCGGGTCAGTCGGGAAGACCATGGCCCAGGGTACATCGGCGGCCCGACCATAGAGCTCTGAACCGATGAAATTACCAATGCGCCCGAGGCCCAGGCCGATCGGCACCAAAGGGGCGACGAAATCGATCATGTTCCAGAAACGTATATTCTGTGAGCGTGCATAGAGCCAGATGGCAATGATGACACCGAGGAGACCGCCATGAAAGGCCATGCCGCCAGTCCAGACCTGAAATAGCCAGAGCGGATCTTCGAGGAACTTGTCGAAGTTATAGAATATGACATAGCCGAAGCGCCCGCCGAGCACGACACCGATCGCGCCGTAGAAAATGACATCGCCCACCTGCTCTTCGCGTAACGGCGTATGCGACTGCCTGGCCCGATACCGACCCAGCCACCAGGCGGCCAGGAAGCCGATCAGATACATCAGCCCGTACCAGTGCACCTTGAGTGGCCCTATGGCCAGTGCAACGGGATCAATTTCAGGGTATTCGAACCAACGTTCCATGAAGTATTCCGTCAGTAATTAGAATGACTGGGTCAGCAAGCGAAGACCAACCACGATGAGCAGGCAGGCGAACAGCCTGGAGAGTAACTTCGCCGGCAGACGATGAGCCAGGCGGGCACCCGCCTTTGCGGTCACCATGCTGGTCAGCACAATACCGAAGAAGGCCGGGAGATACACGAATCCTAGCGCAAAATTGGGCAGATCAGGCTCATTCCAGCCGGCGACGACGTTGGTGAGGGCCCCTGCGATGGCTATGGGCAGGCCGCAGGCTGCAGATGTGGCTACTGCATCCTGCATACGTACATTATGCCAAACCAGCCAGGGTACTGTCAGCGTTCCACCACCGATACCAAAGATTGCCGACCCCCAGCCAATGAAGGCGCCGCCGCCGGCAAGCCCGGGCCAGCGGGGGACGACCCGGGTTGGTGCGGGCTGGAAGCCGGTGAGCATCTTCGCAGCCACCGCAAGGGCGAACAGGCCGATAATCAGTTTGAGTGCTGAGCCGCTGAGACTGCTTGCAGTGAAGACGCCCAGCACGGCCCCCAGCACGATGCCGCAGGCCATTGGCCTGAACAGGTCCCAGCGCACCGCCTTGTACGCGTGATGTGCCTTTATGCTGGACATCGAAGTCAGCATGATCGTGGCCAGCGAGGTGCCAATCGCCAGGTGCATGCTGACGTCCGGCGAGACATTCTGCATGTCGAAGGCGAGCAGAAGCAGCGGTACGATGATCAGCCCGCCACCAATACCGAACAGACCGGCCAGTAGACCGGCAATGGCCCCTATGGCAAGGTAGCCTGCCAGAGTGATGGCCAGTACCAAGGCTTCGTTCATCTTGCGGTCCTGATGTGCTGCAGCTGCGGCCGCATATGATGCCTACCGAAAGCCCCGAGCTCAATGTCACTGTTCATTCAAATCGAGATCTGCGGACAACACCATGTGCCTGATAGCGCTTGCCTATAAAGCTACGCCCGACTTCGAGTTACTCGCCCTCGCGAACAGAGACGAATTCTATGCGCGCCCAGCCGCCCCTCTACACCTTTGGGAGCCATCCAGTCAGCACGGGCCCGTTGTTGGGGGTCAGGACCTGCAGGCTGGCGGCACCTGGATGGCCGTTTCAAGATATGACGGGGTCAGACGCTTCGCCGCCGTGACCAATTATCGCAACCCTGATCAGGCGCTGGCAGCGCGCTCACGTGGCGAACTGGTCTCTGATTTCCTGGAAGGCGAGCTCAATGCCGCTGACTTCGCGGCGGGGCTGGGCCGCACCGCCATGCAGTATGGCGGTTTCAACCTGCTGCTGCAGGACGACAGCGGCCTGCACTATTGCACGAATCGCTGGCCGCGCCAGGGTGAGCCGGCGGGCTTCCAGGTGCATTGCAGGGCGCTCGAGGCCGGCGTGTATGTCCTGAGCAATCACCTGCTGGATTCGCCCTGGCCGAAGTCGCTTCGATTGCGGCAGCAGGTCGATGAGCTATTGCGCGGGCGCAGTGCTGGCGATGCGCTCGATTCGACAGCCTGGCTGGACCTGATGCTCGATCGCTCCCAGGCCGCTGATGAGGCTTTGCCTCTGACTGGCATGCCGGTCGAGATGGAACGCCAGCTGTCCAGTGCCTTCATCGCCCTGCCCGGTTACGGCACGCGCTGTAGCACACTGGTGTCGATCGGCGATAGCAAGGCAGCGTTGATGACAGTGACGGAACGTCGTTTTAGCCAGGCAGGCATCGAAGGGGAAACAACGCTACGGCTTTGAGGAGTTGCCTAGAAGATCTCGTCTGCCGAGAGTCCCCTGAACTGCAGCTGCTGGCGGATATTCGGCAGCGGAGATGTGTTCTCCCTGATAGTCTCAAGCTTTTCAGCCAACTCTGGATCCAGCGGTTGCTGCACGATGATCTCCACCCGGCGATTACGAGCACGTCCTTCAGGGGTGTCGTTCGACATCAGCGGATTGGTGTCGGCAGCGCCCGTCACCGTGAAGCGGTCCTGACCGATATCTCCGCTCTCGAACAGGGCATGGGCGACTTCGAGGGCACGGGCCGCCGACAGATCCCAGTTTGAACGGAATCGCGCGGTCCTGATTGGTATGTTATCGGTATGACCCTCCACCGCGATACCGCCTTTGTACTCTTTGAGGATGTTCACCATATTGTCGATGACGGGGAAGAAATCGGGATTGAGGCTTGCACTGCCTGAAGAAAAAGCGCCGCGCTCCTGCACCCTGATGATGATCTGACGCCCGCGGGTTTCCACTTCGATCTGATTGTCCCTGACCTGCGGCTCGAGTGCAGTCGCCAGCTGGACAGCGGTCGATTCGGCTTCGTCTGCCATTGCTTCCAGTTTCTCGACTATCTCGTCGCTGAGCTCGGCCTGAGTGGGCACCGGGCACTGATCTGCCAGCGCCTTTTCGACAACCTGCTCGCACAGCTGCTCGAGATTGGGCAGATCAGCGTTGGAGGTCTGCTGCATGATCATCTGCAGAGGCGTGGGTTCGGGCTTGCCAGGGCTGAACTCCTGAGCGATGACGCTGGTGCCTTTTGGTATCGATGTAACGTCGACCTGATTCTGCACACCGAAGGCATCACGCATCGACCCGGCCAGACGCTTGAACTCCATGGCATCCATCTGCGCGAACGACAACAGCAATACGAAGAAACACATCAACAGCGACATCAGGTCGGCGAATGTCGCCATCCAGGCGGGGATGCCGGTAGGACACTCGTGCTTCTTTTCTTCCTCGACGATCATCGCAGCGCCTGATCAGGCATCGTCAGCGGCGCTGGGACGCTTGCCTTCCGGCAGGTAGTTCCGCAGCATCGACTCGATGACGCGAGGGTTCAGACCGGCCTGTATGGCCATGAGGGCGTCAATGACCATATTCTTGGTCTGCTCTTCCTCGGCCTGGCGCACTTTTAACTTATCCGAAATGGGAATGGCGAACATGTTGGCCAGCATCGCTCCGTACAGCGTGGTCAACAGGGCTACAGCCATCGCTGGACCGATCGATTTCGGATCGTCCATGTTGGACAGCATGGCCACGAGGCCTACCAGGGTTCCAATCATACCCATCGCAGGACCGACATCGCCCATGGAGCTGAACACTTTGGAACCCATGCCATGCCGTTCCACAGCCATGTTCTTGTCTTTCGTCATGAGATTTCTCACAACATCGGCATCGTGACCGTCGATGAGCAGGCCGATACCCTTGGCCAGAAACTTGTTTGGAATCTCCTTGCCTTCGAGCGACAGCAGACCACCCTTGCGGGCAGCGTCAGCCAGTTCGACCACAAGGTCGATCAGCTCTTCAGGATCATCGGACTTGAACATGAAGGCCTTCGCAGCCACCTTACCAGCTCCAAGAAACTGGCCCAGCGTGAACTTCATCAACACGACAAAAATACTGCCAACGATGACGATCAGAACGGACGGCACATCCACAAACATCATCAGTGTGCCACTCAGGAGCATCGCCATGATAATAATGGCAAATGCGCCGAGCAGGCCCACCAGGGTTGCTATATCCACCAGAAATCCCCGGAAAATCTATGTGTTGAGGTAGAAATCGAGCCTACCCAGGCATGGGTAAGAGTATAGACAGGGTTGGTGAATTTTCCTGAAAAAGGCTAGCATGGCGCCCAGGCACCACCGACAGCTACCCAAGCGCACATCAAACGTCAGCAGGAATCTCTTATGGCCGCACGGAAGTCACCGCAAGCTGCTGAAAGCAAGGCAGCCGAGCCCATGAAACTTGCCGATTTCGAGAGCACGCTACAACGACTCGAAAGTCTGGTGCAGAAGCTCGAACGGGGCGATCTCAGTCTTGATGAGTCATTGAGCGTGTATGAGCAGGGCATTTCCCTGTCGCGACATTGTCAGCAGGCACTGCAGACCGCTGAGCAGAAAGTCAGCCTGCTGTCGCGCGAAGCCATTGCTGCACTGCAGAATTCAGGTCATGGCGCCGCGCCTGACCCTGAGGACGATGCAGGTCGATAGGTTCATGCAGCAGGAAGAGACCGCCGCTCAGGCGCCGAAGAACGCCACGGTGAATCTGGATTTCGATACATTGAGACTGGAGATCGATCGCGAACTCGATCGCCTTCTGCCAGTTGACGATGCTGCGCAGTCAGATCCGCAACGGAAAACCGTTCTGATTGATGCCATGCGCTATGCCCTGCTCACCGGTGGGAAGCGTATCAGACCTATGCTTTGCCTGCTGACCGCAGATGCACTGACGGCCGCAGGCACTGCCGTTCAGGCCGAACGGGGATCGGTAGCCGGCGAGGCTGCGCGAATGGCCGGTTGTGCCATCGAAGCCCTGCACGCCTACTCGCTGATCCACGACGACCTGCCGGCCATGGATGACGATGACCTTCGCCGTGGAGAACCCACCTGCCATATTCGCTTTGGCGAGGCCATGGCGATACTGGCAGGAGACGCGTTGCAAACCCTGGCCTTCGACATTCTGGCGGGCCCGGGGCTGACCGCCCTGGGCGTGGAACCGTCGTCACAGCTACGCATGTTGCACCAGCTCGCTGCGGCCAGCGGTGCAGCGGGAATGGTCGGCGGCCAGGCACTCGACCTGACCGCGGAAGGCCGGGACCTGAATGAAGACGCGCTCAGCGCCCTCCACGCCATGAAGACCGGCGCACTCATTGAAACAGCCGTGATCTTCGGGCTTTGCGTACACAATATTGACGACCAGCGCCTGGAGGCGGATCTGCGCCGTTTCGGCAAATTGATCGGACTGGCATTTCAGGTGCAGGATGACATTCTCGACGTCGCCTCTGACACAGCCAGTCTGGGAAAGACAGCCGGCAAGGATGAACAGCAGGATAAGTCGACCTTTGTCCGGCTGATGGGCCTCGACGGTGCGCGCCAGCATCTGGATGCACTGTTTACCGAGGCTGACGAAATCCTTCGGCGAAGAGCCATGGACCAGACGCCGCTCGGCGCCTTCACGCGACAGCTGGCGACTCGAATACGCTAGCCTGATACACTTGTCAGGCTGGGTCGGCAGTCGGTGAAGAATCCCGTGCCCGTAGAGTGGAACACCGGGCAGAACAACCGGATTTACAATTGGATAGAAGCATTGGAACAGAGCAAGCCACACATTTTTCAGGCCATACCATCTCAGCGCCCGAACACCCCGTTGCTGGATGCAGTCGATTCGCCTGAAGACCTGCGCAAGATGAGCACGGAAGATCTACTTCGCCTGGCCTACGAGTTGCGCTCCTTCCTGCTCTACAGCGTAGGACAGAGTGGCGGCCATTTCGGCGCAGGCCTTGGCGTCATCGAGCTGACCATCGCCATCCATCACGTGTTCAACACGCCGCATGACAGGCTTGTCTGGGACGTCGGCCATCAGGCCTATCCTCACAAGATTCTGACCGGTCGCCGCGAACGTATGCCGTCGGTGCGCCAGCAGGGCGGACTCGCCGCATTCCCCCTACGCAGCGAAAGTGAGTTCGACACCTTTGGTGTTGGCCACAGCAGCACATCTATCAGCGCAGCGCTCGGCATGGCTCTGGCGGCCCGTCTGCAAGGCATAGATCGCAAGTCCATCGCCGTTATCGGCGATGGTGCCATGACTGCAGGCATGGCCTTCGAGGCACTGAACCACACCGCCGATGAAGAGACCGACCTGCTGGTCATACTCAACGACAATGACATGTCGATTTCACGCAACGTTGGTGGTCTCAGCAAGTATTTCGCGCGTTTGCTCTCGAGCAGCACCTACAACAGCGTGCGCGACGGCAGCAAACGCATGCTGCAGGGCGCACCCGGTCTGATGGAATTTGCACGGAAGACCGAGGAGCACCTCAAGGGTCTCGTCGCCAGCCCGAGTACCTTGTTCGAAGAGCTTGGCTTCAATTATATCGGCCCCATCGATGGGCATGACCTGCCCCTGCTCATCGACACGCTGGAGAACATCAACCGGCTGAGCGGCCCGCAGTTTCTGCATGTGGTCACCAAGAAAGGCAAAGGCTACGCCCCGGCCGAATGCGATCCGATTGGCTACCATGCCATCAACAAGATCGAACCCAAGGCTGCTGAAAAACCGACGAGTGTTCAGGCGCCTGCAGCCAGTCGAAAACCGGCCCTGAAGTATTCAAACGTTTTCGGTACCTGGCTCTGCGACATGGCTGCAAAGGACGAGCGTTTGATCGGCATCACGCCTGCCATGTGTGAAGGCTCCGACCTGATTGCCTTTGCCGACCGCTACCCGAAGCGCTATTTCGATGTCGCCATTGCTGAGCAACATGCGGTCACCCTTGCTGCCGGTATGGCTTGCGAAGGTGCCAAGCCGGTCGTGGCTATTTACTCAACCTTCCTGCAGCGCGGTTATGACCAACTGATCCACGACGTCGCCATCCAGAATCTCGACGTGCTCTTTGCTATCGATCGAGCCGGACTGGTCGGTGAAGACGGACCAACCCATGCGGGCTCCTTCGACATTGCCTACCTGCGCACTGTGCCAAACATGGTCATCATGGCGGCTTCAGACGAAGCCCAGTTACGAGCCATGCTCAGCTACGGCTTTCAGCACGAAGGCCCCGCGGCCGTGCGCTACCCTCGGGGCACGGGGCCGGGCGTAGCGCCGGGCAACTCCCTTGAAGCCATTGAGTTCGCAAAGTCTGCCATTGTTCGCAAGGGTTCAGGTACGGCCATCATCGCCGTTGGCAACATGCTGTCGACAGCAATCGATGTGGGCAAGACCTTGGGCGCAACAGTAGTAGACCTGCGTTTCATCAAACCACTCGATGAGACGCTGTTGCTGGAACTGGCAGATACGCATGAATTGATCGTGACCGTCGAGGATCACGCCAGGGCCGGCGGTGCCGGCTCGGCCATCATGGAACTACTGCATGACAACAGGCGCAGTGTCCCAGTTCTTTGTCTCGGCCACCCAGACGTGTTTGTCGAACACGGCAAGCCTGAGCAGTTGCTGACAGATATTGGGCTCGATGCCGCAGGCATTCTCAGGCGCATCGAGGACTACTTGCAGCCCTCGTCAACACCGCTGCGGAGCTATCTGCCGACTACGGCGACGTCATCGTCCTGATGCGTGGTCAGCAGATGACCCAGCTTGCCGGCCTTGGTACTGAGGTAATGGGTATTGTGCGGATTGCGGCCCACTTCTAGCGGCACGCGGTCTGCGATATTGATACCCAGCGCCTCCAGAGATGCAACCTTCCTGGGGTTGTTCGTCATCAGGCGTAGTGAGGCTACCCCAAGGTAGTCGAGCATGGGTTTGCAGATCGAATAATCCCGCAGATCATCCGCAAATCCCAGCGCCGCATTGGCCTCAACGGTATCAGCGCCCTTGTCCTGCAATGCGTAGGCCTTCACCTTGTTGAGTAAGCCGATGCCCCGGCCCTCCTGCCGCAGATAGAGCAGAATACCCCGCCCTTCCCTTGCAATGCTTCGCAAGGCTTCATCCAGCTGATAGCCGCAATCGCAGCGCATACTGAACAGGGCGTCGCCGGTAAGACATTCAGAGTGCGTTCTTGCCAGGGGCGGCTCAATGCCATCGCCCGTGGTCATGACATCACCGAGGGTAATAGCGAGATGTTCCTTGCCGGTCGCCCCTTCTTCGAAGCCATGTATGGTAAACACAGCATAGGGCGTAGGAAGCTTGCAGCTGGCTACGTAGGTCATTGACTGCTTTGTCGACTCATTATCTGAGTTACTAACTGACTGATTCACTGACACGAACTATCCACCTGTCATATTCATGAAACGGACGATCTGAGGCTCATCATCGAGATCGAAATGATGACGCTCTGGCTTGACGTCCATTGAGGCCACGATCGCTGCTTTCAGTGCAGCCCTGTCGTTCGGATACTGTCGAACAATTTCCCTGAGATCTATCGAGTGCTCATTGCCGAGGCACAGCAGGAGACGACCTTCGACGGTCAACCGGACCCGGTTGCATGTAGCGCAAAAATTCTCGCTATGCGGTGAAATGAAACCGATCCTCGACTCATGGCCCGGTATCCGCCAATAACGACTCGGGCCGCCGAGCGCCGTCTGCTGCAGCATGGGCTGAAGCTGGTATTCGCTGGTGATCAATTGTCTGAGCGCTTCACTTGATACGTAGACACTCGCTCTGTCGTGCTCTGTAATTGCGCCAAGTGGCATTTCTTCTATGAATGAAAGGTCGAGCCCCTTGCTCAGCACGAAGCGAACGAGATCGAGTACTTCATCTTCATTGCGACCCTTCATGATCACGGCATTCAGTTTGATCGAAGGAAAGCCGGCCGCTTTCGCTGCATCGATGCCACTAAGTACCTGTTGCAGATCGCCAGTGCGGGTGAGTTCCCTGAAGCGCTCAGGAATCAGGCTGTCGAGACTGACGTTGAGACGTGACAAGCCAGCCGCACGCAACGGCTGAGCCAGTTTGACGAGCTGAGAGCCGTTGGTGGTCATGGTGAGCTCCTTGAGCCCCTCAAGACGCCCCAACTCGGTGACCAGGCTCATGACATCCCGCCGGACCAATGGCTCACCGCCGGTGAGCCTTATTTTCTGCACGCCAAGCTCAACGAAGGTCGAGCCGATGTGCGCGAGCTCTTCGAGCGTAAGCACACTGGCCTTCGGCAGAAAAGTCATGTCTTCTGACATGCAGTAGACGCAGCGAAAGTCGCAGCGATCTGTCACTGACATCCGCAGATAGGTCACGCGCCTGTTGAAGCGGTCGATCAATGCCTGGTCGTTACTCAAATACCAACCTCGATTGACAGGCTAACCGCCTGTAACTGGTGGGAAGAACGCCACTTCGTCGTTGTCTTCGACGCGTGCGCTGAAATCACTCATGCTCTGGTTAATCGCGCAGCGCAAGCCTTGACGGCTGTCCGCCGTGCTAGCCTCTTCGCCGCCGAAATAGTCGAAGGCTGCTGCGAGCACCTGCTCGGCTGTCGGTTCCGAGCCGATTGTCCCGAGGTCAAGCTGCCAGCTTGCGGCGCCCATCGTTTCGCGCAGTTTACCGAAAAACAGGACTTCAATCATATGTCAGACGCCTCCTGCCGATGCCACTCTCCACTAGCGCCACCGGTCTTGACCACAAGCGCGGTGTTCTCGATGCGGATGCCCTTGTCTACAGCCTTGCACATGTCATAGACAGTAAGCGCTGCAAGACTGGCCCCCGTAAGCGCCTCCATTTCCACACCGGTCTGACCACTGGTACGGACCCGACACTCGATACGCACGGCATGCCGTTCCGGCAAGACCTCAAGCGTCACTTTTACACTGCTCAGGAGCAGAGTATGACACAGCGGAATCAGATCTGCGGTGCGCTTGGCAGCCTGAATGCCAGCAATACGAGCGGTAGCGAAAACGTCACCTTTCTTGTTATTGCCGGCGATCACCTGCTCTAGTGCCGCAGACGACATAACGACCAAACTTTCGGCGACGGCAGTACGACTCGTGACGGCCTTGTCGCCGACATCGACCATATTGGCCTCTCCGTGCTGGTTAAGATGCGTAAGGTTCATGACTGCGCTGACTCTCCCGGCAGCAGATGAGTATCAGGTATCGGAAAATCCGAAACCTCGAATGGCAGCAATGCCCTGACCACCGCGAATGATGGCTGTTCCAAAGTCCTGGTCTGTCAGACCGCCCAATGCGAAGGCCGGCACCGGGCACTCGCGGGTGAGATGCGCAAAACCACTCCACCCCAGAGGCCTGACCTCGGGATGGCTCTGGGTTCGAGCCACCGGCGAAATGAAGACCTGGTCCACGCCCAGCAGCACGGCTTGCCAGAGCGCCTCCTGGCTATGTACCGAAGCACTCAGCAGACAAAAATCGGGCAACTCGAGCATTTTCCTAAGCGGTCCGTAGCCGCCCGTGGCTGAAGCCTCGTTGGCCAGGCAGTAATACTCGTCGCGCGCGGTGCCAGTATCAAGCCGATCGCTCCAATACTCGCACTGAGCCGATGTGAGGTGTATGAACGCTGAAGCTCGAGGCAAACTCTGCTCTGGGGTCGACTTGCCTGAAAATGCCCGTAACCAGCGCTGCAGGTCCCCTGCCGACAGACCCCCGCCATTACCGTGATCAAGGTAGATACCGAGAGGTACCGGCTGCTGATCCCACGCCTCAGTGAACACCTGCTTTTGCAACAGCGCTGCCTGCTCGGCGTAATCTCGCGCCGACAGATGCTTTGCCCGTAGCAGAATACTCAGGCGACTCCTCAATCGTTGGATCGGCGGAGACATCAGCCAGCTCGAGAGGCTTGCAGCCAGATCTGCGGTGCGCTCACGCCGCACAGGTGCAATAGCGCTGTCCGTCAGCCGCTGCCGGCTGGCCTCTAGGGCGCGCAGCGATGGGAACTCAGGCGTAACCTGCACGAACACGGACGCCTGAAGCGCAATGATGATGCCGCGATTCGCCGCTGGAAAATGGCGCGGATCCAGATCTGCGATGCGCATCCAGGCCGCTTCCTGCGCCTCTACTCCGCGAGGCTCTCCTGTCCAGTGCTGAACTTCCAGCACATTGAGGTGCACGCGTTTCTGGGAAAGGCCGACGCCATAATGCCAGGGAATTTCGATGAGCGGTCTGAGCGTCGTTCTTTCACTGAATACGATGCCCAGCTCTTCACGGAGCTCTCTGGCCATCGCCAGCTCGATGGATTCGCCTGCTTCGCACTTGCCACCTGGAAATTCGAGCAAGCCACCCTGGTGCTGATGCGAGCCCCGCCTGGCGACAAAAACCTCGCGCAACGCTCCAGAACCACGGATCAGAACGCCGACAGCGACCTGAATGACCTGGATATTGTTCGAGATCGCATTGACTTGCATGGCAGCGCCTTATTCAAAAGCCGAACCGACGGGTCAGACTCAGCTGCGGTATTCTGCGTTGATCTTGACGTAGTCGTAAGACAGGTCGGTTGTCCAGACTCTGTCACTGCAGGATCCGCGACCCAGCCGAATCGTGATGGTGATGAACTCTTCCGCCATGACCGCCTGTCCTGCAGCTTCAGTATACGCCGCGTCTCGCCCGCCATTGCTGACGATGCAAACCTCATTGAGATCAATACGCACAGCGCGGAGGTCGAGACTGCCATTGCCGTGGCTCGCATCGAAGCGGGCGCGGCCGACAGCGGCCAGTATCCTGCCCCAGTTCGGATCCGCCGCAAAAAATGCAGTCTTGACCAGTGGGGAGTGTGCAACAGTGTAGGCAACCTCGAGCGCCTCTCCTGGCGTCGCCGCATCGTCAACCTGAACCGTGATGAACTTGGTCGCGCCCTCGCCATCAAGAACGATGGCCTGCGCCAGCTCAGTCATCACGGCCTCGACAGCCTCGGCGAATGCTTCCCAGTCGGCATGATCAGGATGCAGTGGCTCTTCACCTCTCACACCGGTGGCAATAAGGACACAGGCATCGTTAGTGGAAGTATCCCCATCAACCGTTATCCTGTTGAAGGTTTTCGCGCTGGACTCGCTCAGCAGCAGCTGCAAAGCTTCAGGGGAAACACGGCCGTCACAGGCCACGTAGGCCAACATGGTGGCCATATTCGGGCATATCATGCCCGAACCCTTGCTGATGCCCGTAATGGTAATGGTCTCTTCGCCCAGCTGCACCTGACGCGAGCTGCCTTTGGGGCGAGTGTCTGTAGTCAGAATGCCTCTCGCGGCGCGAGCCCAGTTGTCCGGGGCCATAGACGCCAACGCTTCAGGCGCAGCATCCATGATCTTCTCGATAGCCAGACGCTCGCCGATAACACCGGTAGAGAACGGCATGACCATCTCGCGTCGGTCGCTCAGGGTTTCACACATCTGGTAGGCAGTCGCCAGCCCCTCATCCCCAGTACCTGCGTTGGCGTTCCCCGTGTTCACGATCAGATAGCGAACGTGACCAGGCATCATACCTTTTTGCAGGTGCTCACGAGCTACTATGACTGGCGCAGCGCAAAACTGGTTACGGGTAAACACCGCAGCCACTTCACAATCCGGAGACAGCTCGAACACGATGATATCGTCGCCCTCAGGGCGCTTGATCTGGGCGTTTGCCGCTCCGATGCGGATACCTTCTACTGGCAACAGCTCACACAGTTCATCTGGACCGATAGCCATATCAGGCAACCACCTTGCCATGACATTGCTTGAACTTCTTGCCTGAACCACAGGGGCAGGGTTCGTTACGACCAACCTTTCGCGTATCACGCTTGAAAGTGCCGGGTGCCTGTTCGTCATCACCTTCGTCTTCGCCCTGTGAGTCGCCACGCGACTGGCCGGACTCCTCCATCAGACCTGGCGCCTCGGGATGTTCTGCCTTCGAACGCATCAATTCACGCGCAACCGCTTCCCGCCGCTGATTTTCCAGCGCTTCGATTTCTTCCGGAGCACGCACCTGCACTTTTGACAGCCAGCGGATAACGTCCTGCTTGATCGAACTCAACATGGTCTGGAATAGCTCGAAAGCTTCGCGCTTGAATTCCTGCTTTGGATTCTTCTGAGCATAGCCGCGCAGATGGATGCCCATTCGCAGGGTATCCATGTTGTGCAGGTGCTCTTTCCAGAAGAAATCGAGCTTCTCGAGGAAGAGCTGTTTCTCCAGCGAACGCGCGCGCTCCGGTCCGATCTGCTCGACCTTGTTCTGATAGACCTCAGTCAGTGACTTCAGGATCTTCTCGCGGAGGGTCTCTTCCATGAGTCGCTTGTCATCGTTCAGCCACTGTTGAATTGGCAAGGTGATAGCGAACTCTTCCTTCAGACTGCGCTCCAGGCCAGCGACATCCCACTGCTCCACCATGCTCATCGGCGGGATGAACTGGCTGATGAAGGCATCGACAACGTCGACCCGAATGGTCTCGATCATGTCCGAAATATCTTCACGGCTCATGACTTCATTGCGCTGATCGTAAATGACGCGACGCTGATCGTTGGCGACGTCATCATATTCAAGAATGGTCTTACGAGCATCGAAGTTACGACCCTCGACCTTCTTCTGAGCCTTCTCGATCGCGTTGCTCACCATTCTATGCTCGATGGCCTCGCCCTGCTGCATGCCGAGTGCCTGCATCATGCCCTTCATGCGATCCGACGCGAAAATTCGCATCAGATTATCTTCGAGGGACAGGTAGAATCGGGTGGAGCCCGGATCACCCTGGCGTCCTGATCGACCACGTAACTGATTGTCGATACGTCTCGATTCGTGACGCTCACAGCAGATGACATAGAGGCCGCCAGCCTTCAATACGGACTCGTGACGCTTGCGCCACTCCTCTTTCGCGACGTCGATCTTGTCCTGTGATGCACCGGCCGCTTCGAGCTCGGCCAGTTCAGACTCCCAGCTACCGCCCAGCACGATGTCGGTACCACGGCCAGCCATGTTGGTGGCAATCGTGACCGTACCCGGCCGACCTGCTTCGGCGATAACGGTGGCTTCGCGCTCATGCTGCTTGGCATTGAGAACGTTATGCGGCAGCCCTTCCTTTTTCATCAGACTGGACACCAGCTCACTCGACTCGATAGAGGCTGTGCCAACGAGAATTGGGCGGCCTTCAGCGATGCCTTCCTTGATATCTTCTATGATCGCTGCATATTTTTCGGTCTCGGTCATGAACACGAGATCGTTATGGTCGATCCTGCTGACAGGTTTGTTGGTCGGAATGACGACGACGTCGAGGCCGTAGATCTGACGGAATTCGAAAGCTTCGGTATCGGCCGTACCAGTCATACCGGCAAGTTTTTCGTACAGGCGGAAATAGTTCTGGAAGGTTGTAGAAGCCACGGTCTGGCTTTCGGCCTGAATGTTCAGGCCTTCCTTCGCTTCGATGGCCTGATGCAGACCGTCGCCCCAGCGGCGGCCAGGCATGGTCCGACCGGTATGCTCATCGACAATGACGACCTGCTCGTTCTGAACGATGTACTCGACGTTCTTGGTAAACAGCTGATGCGCCTTGAGCGCAGAGTTGACGTGATGCAGCAGGTTGAGGTTGGAGGCGGAGTATAGCGACTCACCTTCTTCCAGCAGGCCTTCTCCGATAAGGAGCTCTTCCACAAAGGCATGACCGGCTTCGGTCAACTCTACGCTTCGCGCTTTTTCATCGATCGTGAAGTGGCCTGTAGCCTCGGCACCGGGCTCGCCCAGCTTGGCGGCGATGGCTGATGCATCCGCAGCTGGCTCACCACGTTCGAGCTTCGGTACGAGCGCATTGATGCGGCGATACAAATCTGAACTGTCTTCAGCCTGACCACTGATGATCAGCGGCGTTCTGGCTTCATCGATAAGGATGGAGTCGACCTCGTCCACGATGGCATAGGTCTGGCCGCGCTGCACCTTGTCCTGCATGCTGAAGGCCATGTTGTCACGCAGGTAGTCGAAGCCGAATTCGTTGTTGGTACCGTAGGTGATATCAGCTGCATAGGCCGCGCGCTTGGTCGTCTGATCCTGACCGCTGACGACGATGCCGATTTCGAGTCCAAGGAAGCGATAGAGCGGCGCCATCCATTCGGCATCACGTCGCGCGAGGTAATCGTTGACCGTGACGACGTGAACGCCCCGACCTGACAGAGCGTTGAGATAGACCGGGAGCGTTGCGACGAGGGTCTTGCCCTCGCCTGTTCGCATTTCTGCAATCTTGCCGTCATGAAGGACCATACCGCCAACGAGCTGAACGTCGAAGTGACGCATGCCCATGACTCGCCGGCTGGCCTCGCGAACCACTGCAAAGGCTTCCGGCAGGAGCTGATCCAGCGTTTCGCCTTTGCCTATACGCTCGCGGAAGCTGGTGGTTTTCGCCTGCAACTCGGCGTCGTCGAGCTTTTGCAAACCCTCTTCGAGCTCATTGATCTTGCGAACGGTCTTACCCATCCGTTTGACTTCACGGGTATTTTTGCTACCGAAAACTTTCTTGGCTACTGAAGCGAACATAGATAAATCTGACCTGCTGTTATCGGGTAAGTGGCAATTCAGACTGCCTGCCGCCCAAAATCCGAGAAAATGTACAGATGCCCCTGGCTTGGGCATATCTGCGCCGCATGATCGGCCCAGTCGACCGAGCTTACGGAAAGCCGAGCATTGTAACGCTGAATCGAGGCGTGGATAAAGGGCAGCGCGTTTAGACCGGCGCCCACATCAGCGGCTCGCACGCTGAACGTACTTCTGCGGGCTCACGCCCTTGCCATCCTGCAGCACCTCGAAGTGGACGTGAGGACCAGTAGATCGACCACTCGAGCCTAGCAGGGCCACCGTCTGGTCTGCCTGCACCACGTCGCCGACCGACACCAGAATCTCCTTGCAGTGCGCGTATCGGGTTACCAGCCCATCGCCGTGAGCGATCTCGACGGTATTGCCATATCCGTAGCGGGAGCCGGCAAAAATCACCACGCCACCAGCCACAGCGATGATGTCGCTTCCGTCCTGGCCAGCGAAATCGAGGCCATTATGCCAGGCACGCTTACCGGTGAATGGGTCTGACCTGAAACCATACTGAGACGACAACCATCCTGTTCTCACAGGCTTGCCCGCGAGAACCTGCTGTCGCGCGATTTTATCGTAGACCAGCACGTCACTCATGACACCGAGTTGCTGCTGCCGGGACTCAGCCTGCAGCTCAAGCCGGCTCAGCGCACTGTCGAGGTCTGCAAGATTGAAGGACTCCGGCGCGACGATATCTTCGGGTCCACCAACAGAGGGCAATGAGTCGAAATCGAACTCGCCTTCGGGAAGTTCGGACATCGAAGTCAGCCGCTGCCCAAGCGCGTCAAGACGCAGCAGCCGCGACTGCAGTTCGCCGAGCCTGAGCGTAAGCATGTCCATCTGCTGACTATACTGTTGCCTGGTGGCTTCGATCGCGGTCGCCTGATCTTCGAGCGTCTGACGCCAGTTCTGAACGACCTGTTGTTCCAGAACGGCATTTTGAGAACTGATAACAGCGTTTTCGCCAAGTCGCTGGCCGACTGTAAAACTCAACAGGCAAAGCGCTGCGATGAACGCTGTGCCGAGAATAATCCACCGTCTGAGGTCTCGAGAGGATACCGCAGCCGTTTTCGAGGTGTGCGAATCCATGCGCATTATGAGAAAATTCATCCTGTCTCCACACTTGGTTATGGTACTGGCTAATTACACTCCATAAGCATCACACTTATATGACTGCAGTCTGTGCTGCGAAAAACCACAAGCAGGTGCGCCATGAAGAAGTCGAAATCGCTCCCGCAGTCAATTGACGCACTGCTCAATAGTCAAAAAAACGCAAGCGATGATAGCACGGTTGGCAGAGCCAAGGGGAATAGCCCCTATAGACGTCCCATCCGTAAGCAGAAGCTTTCGTCGATTGTGTCACAAGCCAGCGCCTATGCCGATTATCAAGCCAGTTTCGAAGCGGCCTTGCCCGCGCGCCTCCGGGGCAAGGTTCGGGTGCTCTATACTGACAACGGTTTGCTCCACGTCGAGTGTGAAGAAGCCTCTACAGCAACACTGTTGAGGCTGCAACAACACGGCATCGTGGCTGCACTGGCCGAGAACCCGCATTTTGAAGGCGTTATCGCGCTCAAACCGAAAATACGGCCGGTAGAAAGACGCAAGACCTTCAGGCAGGGCTTTCACCTGCCTGATGCCGCAACCCTGCAGTGGCTAGCCAATACTACGGATACCGCTGATCTGGTGGATGCCCGCAAGGGCGCGGATGAAGAAGGTGATGTGGTTGATCGGGCGCTTTCGCAGCTCGTCAAGGCCTTGCAGCAGGCGGCCCGGCGACAATCGTCCTGACAAAAAAAAGCGCCACCTCAGGTGACGCTTCTCTTGTACAACCGATCGATCGGATCGATTGAAGTTCCGGTTCAGGCCCAGCCTGGCTGAAGAACGCCCTGCACTTCTGTCGCAGGATCTTCGAAAGTGACCATTTCCCAGGCATCTGATTGCTGAAGCAGTTCGCGGGCCAGCATGTTGTTCAAACCGTGGCCAGACTTGAAGCCTCTGAATTCACCCAACAGCGAATAGCCGAGCAGATAGATGTCGCCGATAGCATCGAGAATCTTGTGCTTGACGAACTCATCTTCGTAACGAAGACCTTCCTCGTTGAGGATCTTGTAGTCGTCGATCACGATGGCGTTATCAGTACTGCCGCCAAGGGCCAGGTTCATGGAGCGAAGTTTTTCGATATCGCGCATGAAACCAAAAGTTCTCGCCCGGCTGACTTCCTTCACGAAAGAAGTTCTGGAAAAGTCGATGCTGGTGCTCTGTGAATAGTTATTGATGACCGGGTGATCGAAGTCGATCGCAAAGCTCATCTTGAAACCGTCAAAAGGCAGGAAGCTGGCTACCTTGTCTCCGTCGGTCACAGTTACTTCGCGCTTGATGCGAATGAATTTCTTCGCAGCGCTCTGCTCCTGGATACCAGCAGACTGGATCAGATAGACAAACGGGCCGGCACTGCCATCCATGATAGGCACTTCTGCCGCACTCAACTCGACGATGCAGTTGTCAATACCCAGGCCTGCGAAGGCTGACATCAGGTGCTCAACAGTCGATACGCGCACCTGGCCATTCACCAGGTTGGAAGACAATACAGTATCCCCGACGTTGCCGGCCTTGGCATCAACTCTGTTTTGTCCCTGCAGGTCTGTGCGCACGAAAACGATGCCGTGATCGACCGGGGCTGGCTTCAGAGTCAGGTAGACCTTGTCGCCAGAGTGTAAGCCGACACCGGTCGCCCGAATTGTATTCTTGAGAGTGCGCTGTCTAATCATTGCGTTGCTCATCCAATCAAGATGCAGGTTGTCTGTTAGTAGAAGCAGACCCTATTCCTGGACCGCGAAGTCATGTTAACAGTTGTCATCATGACGTAATCATTCTGTGACATCAGTATAGCCAGAGTGTGGCGGCTAGAAAGGCCCTGCGCCTTAGGTAATTACCGGCACAGCGCGGGCTGCCACAACGATATCTGACGGACTGATGCTGGCTGTGACGAACGCTTTTTACAATTTCATCACAGCAAAAATCGAAATACTTCAGGTCGCCGACCCCGCCCCCATAATGGTATGGAGGCGGAGAGCGACTTCTGCAAGGCCTGTATTAATCAGCCTGACGACGTAAGAATGCCGGAATATCAAGGTAATCGATATTGGGGGATTCTCCTACAGCGCGTCGATCCAGTGCCGCATTACCGACTGAACCACCGCTATGGCCGCGCTTGCGCATGACTGCAGGGCGGTCCAGCTGATGGTAATCGGTAGTGCCATTTGGCTGGCGGGTGCTGTTGTCAACGACCTTGACCGGCTTTTCATAGCCACCGAGACCAGTTGCGACGACTGTGACGCGGATCTCATCCTTCAGCTCGTTATTGATAGCCGTACCGATGACTACAGTCGCGGAATCAGAAGCGAACTCTTCGATAATGGCACCCACCTCGGCAAATTCTCCCAGAGAGATGTCCATACCTGCCGTAATGTTGACCAGTATACCGCGTGCGCCCTGCAGGTTGATGTCTTCGAGCAGCGGGCTTCTGATCGCATGCTCAGCCGCTTCCTTGGCTCGGCCTTCGCCTGACGCCACACCAGAGCCCATCATCGCCATGCCCATTTCAGACATGACCGTCTTCACGTCGGCAAAGTCGACGTTGATCATGCCAGGATTGACGATGAGGTCTGCAATGCCCTGCACTGCGTTCAGCAGGACATCATTGGCCGCTGCGAAGGCGTCGAGCAGGCTGGTGTTCTTGCCCATCACGCTCAACAGCTTCTCGTTCGGGATGGTGATCAGCGAATCGACATACTGACCCAGCTCCTTGAGGCCGGCTTCAGCGATCTTCATGCGCTTGGCGCCTTCGAAGGGAAACGGCCGGGTGACGACCGCAACGGTGAGGATGCCGAGCTCCCGAGCAACTTCAGCAACGACTGGCGCACCACCGGTACCCGTACCACCACCCATACCGGCAGTGATGAAGACCATGTCAGCACCGGCAATGACTTCTGCGATGCGTTCGCGGTCTTCTATGGCTGCCTGACGACCCACATCAGGATTGGCGCCCGCACCCAGGCCCTTGGTGATGTTGCCACCAAGCTGGATGACGTGTTTCGGATCGAGATCGCGCAGTGCCTGGGCATCAGTGTTGGCGCAAACGAACTCTACGCCAGCGACCTGATTTTCCAGCATGTGACGGACGGCGTTGCCACCGCCACCACCAACACCAACGACCTTGATAACTGCATTCTGTGTAACACTTTCGACGAGTTCAAACATATCCCAATCTCCCACAACAGTGATGTTGATTATCTTGTTATTGATCTAGCTTCTTTTTTCATGACTGAACGTTTTAAAAATTGCCAGCGAACCAGTGCTTCAGTCTCTGCAACCAGTTCGTGGAGTGATCTGTTTTCTGCGAATTACCCCGTCCGCTGTCGAGTTGTCTGAATCCGTACTGCAACAGGCCGACGGCCGTGCTGTATTTCGGATTACTCACCACATCGGACAAGCCCGTGACGCCCTGGGGCGACGCAAGCCTGACAGGCATGTGGAAAATTTCTTCGGCCAGTTCGACCACACCTTCCATGCAGGCAGTTCCTCCGGTCAGCACCATGCCAGCCGCCACGAGGTCCTCAAAGCCACTGCGTCGGAGCTCGTTCTGCACCAGGGTGAACAGCTCCTCGTAACGTGGCTCGACGACTTCAGCCAGGGCCTGCCTGCTGAGATCTCGTGGTGGCCTGTCGCCGACGCCACTGACCTTGATCTTTTCGTCTGCACCTGCGAGCTGTGTGAGTGCGCAGGCGTATTTGATCTTGATGTCCTCTGCATGCTGAGTTGGCGTGCGAAGAGCCATGGCGATGTCGTTGGTGACCTGATCACCGGCAATTGGTATCACTTCGGTATGCCGAATTGCACCGCCAGTAAAAATAGCGATATCAGTAGTGCCGCCGCCGATATCAACCAGGCACACGCCCAGTTCACGCTCATCGTCTGTCAGCACCGCATAGCTGGAAGCCAACTGCTCGAGAATGATCTCTTCGACCTCCAGATTGCAGCGCTTCACGCACTTCTCGATGTTCTGATAGGCATTGACGGCACAGGTCACGAGGTGGACTTTCGCTTCCAGCCTGACGCCGGACATGCCAAGAGGTTCCTTGACACCTTCCTGGTTGTCGATCACGTACTCCTGCGGAATCACATGCAGGATGCGCTTGTCCGCTGGAATGGCAGCCGCCTGAGCGGCATCCAGCACACGATCCAGGTCGGCCGGGACGACTTCACGATCACGCACCGCGACAATGCCGTGGGAGTTGAAGCTCTTGATGTGACTGCCAGCGATGCCGACATACACAGAATGAATGCGGCAGCCGGCCATCAGTTCGGCTTCCTCGATTGCGCGCTGTATCGCCTGCACCGTGGCTTCGATATCGACCACGACGCCGCGCTTGAGCCCACGCGAAGGCTGCGAACCTAGTCCGACGATTTCTATGCGCCCGTCATCGGTTTTCTGACCAACGATGGCGACGACTTTTGAAGTCCCGATATCCAGGCCAACAATCATGTTTCCGTTAGGACTTACCATTTTTTCCCAATCCCTGAAGCTTCTTGTCTGTAAGGTCCTGCTCGGCCTGTTTCTGCCAGCCGATCGCCAGCCCGCTGGTGTATCGCAGGTCGGCGTAGGCAATAGTGCCGGCATCCCGGTGCAGGCCCCGGTTATAGATAGTCACGAAACGTTGCATGCGGCTCTGCAAATCCTTTGAACCAAGTCGCAGCTCGAAACTGACTGGTGCAGGCGTCAGGTCTGACCCGCTCCCCGAGTCAGTCGACTCGAGTTGCACAGACCAACTGCCAGCCGCCGAACGATGCAGGCTGGCGACGCTGAGATCGATGTCCCCGGTTTCGAGCAGACGGGTGATCTTCTGATACTGCGCAAGGAAATCATCGCTCTGACGTTGTGTGGCCGGAAACTCACCGCTCCACTCGAACACGGGCAGTGCACTGATGGCGCTGCGCAGGCTCTGAACGGCTGAGATTCCGGCCGCCGTGCGCTCGAATACGTCCCCAGCAGGCACATCGACCAGACTGCCATCCCGGCTGACGAAAGCAGAGATGCGGGTTTCGGCATCGCCCGGCGCTTGGCCAGACTGGCGCGTCAGGTCAGCCAGCGCGAAGGCGGGGATATATTCTTCAACCGACACCTTCAGCTTGCCCGACCAGCCACGCAGAACAGAGGCACTTCGAACCCATGGCAGCTCACTCAGATTCCGCTGTGCCTGGCGCAGGTCATAAAGATAGAAGCTGGTTTCGGAACCAGAGGGCACCAGCTCATCCACCAGGGCCTGACTGGTGAACCTGTTGTCCGACATCAGTTCAACCGCACTGACGGGTTTGTCGAGCGCTCGCAGTCCAGCGTAGGCTCCACCGAAAATGAGCAGCCAGAATGCGAAAATGCCACCATGCACGCAGGTCTGCCTGACACCGGTGGACGATGAAAACCGCGTCAGCGCCTGCCAGCATCGGCCAACTGCAGCACCAAAACGCTGCCATGCCGATGGTCCGACACGGCTTGCACCACGCGTGTTCGGCCTGCCCGGCCGGCTGAAATACCGGGTATGACCGCTCGTGGCCTGTGCAGACACCGCGCCACGACGATACAGGCCGGCAGGTGCCGACTGTCGTCGAAGTGGCTGTCTTGGCAGTCGTGGAGACTGTTGCGTCTGCGGTCTAGCCAATGTTCTGTGCCCTCCAGCTGTCCAGCAGATGAGTGAGATGACTATTGATATGTATGGCTGTGGCATCGGCCAGCGTTTCCGCAAGCACGAGCACGACAAGACTCTGGAAATCGAGACCAATGGCGGCAGCTGCCATTGGTACCAGGCTGTGATCAGTCATGCCCGGCACGGTATTGACTTCGAGCAGCCAGACCGTGTCGTGCTGGTCGATCATGAGATCGACTCTGGACCATCCTCTGGCGCCTACGGCCTGATTGGCCTGCAGTGCCAGCGCAGCCACTTCCGGCTCACGCTTGCCCAGGTCACACGGCAGACCGTACCGGGTCGAATTGAGCTCGTACTTCGCCGCATAGTCGTAGAATGCTTCCCCGGTGCTGAGACCGATGATCGGCAGGGCCTGATCGTGCAGGACCGCCATCGTGTACTCCCGCCCACGGATATACTGCTCTGCGATGACGACCGAATCGTAAGTCGCTGCATGAGTCCAGGCCGCCTGAAGCTCATTGGCAGAGTGCACTCTGCGCATGCCGATGCTGGAGCCTTCATGCACCGGCTTCACCATGGCTTCGCCACCAAGCTGAGCGATAGCTGCTGACCAGTCGGTATCGGCTTGCAGGACCACGAATGCCGGCGTCGGCAACCCCTGGCTCAACCAGAGTTGTTTCGTTCGCAACTTGTTCATGGCGAGCGCCGAAGTGAGCACGTCGCTACCCGTATATGGCTTGCCCATGAGCTGGAGCAGGCCCTGGATGCTACCGTCTTCACCGCCGCGCCCGTGAAGCAGAATCAGGGCCCGGTCGAACGAGCTATCGACAATGGCTGACAGCCCATCGGCGGGGTCCAGATGAAAGCAGTCGATGCCTGCATCAAGCAGTGCCGCATGAACGGCCTTGCCGCCTTTGAGACTGACGGGGCGCTCAGCCGAAGTGCCGCCATACAGCAACAGCACCCGACCAAAATCTGCAGCCATGATGTTCAGTGTCTTCAGTATGGAGCTCATACAGTCCTCCCGGCAGTATCACCAGCTTCATTCGACTGCGCTTCGAACGCCGCCGCCAGCTCGGAAGCCAGAGCACCAACATCGCCGGCCCCCTGCGTAATGACCAGATCGTGCGGCTGCAGCATCGCCATGAGCTTACTCATCAATGTCGTTCTGTCTGTCAGCAGTACCGGGTCGACCGTACTTTGCTGGCGGATGCTTCTGGCCAGGCTTCGACTATCTGCACCCGGGATTTCCTTCTCCCCAGCCGAGTAGACGTCGAGCAGAATAAGCACATCGACCTTGCTCAGCACCTTGACGAAATCATCGTACAGCTCGCTGGTTCTGGAATAGCGATGGGGCTGAAAGATCATGACGATGCGACGTTCCTGCCAGCCTGCCCGAATGGCTTCGATGGTCACCGTCACTTCACGCGGATGATGGCCGTAGTCGTCGACCAGCATGACATCGTCGACCGGTGTACCAACTTCGTTTCTGAGTCGGAAATTACCATACATCTGGAAGCGTCTACCGACCCCTTCGAAACTCGACAGGGCCTTGATGACCGCTTCGTCGTCAATGCCTTCGTCCATGGCGAGGGCAATGGCAGCCAGCGCATTCAGCACATTGTGCTGTCCGGGCATTTTCAAACAGATGTCCAGATCGGGCAGACCGGCAGGTCGCTTGGCGTTGAAGCAGGTGATATTACCTTCCTGCCGGATATTCTCGGCTCTGAAATCAGCGCTCTCGTGTACGCCGTAGGTCACTACTGACCGACCAATCTGACCTCGGATCTCTCGGAGCACTGGGTCGTCGATACAGATAATGGCGAGTCCGTAGAACGGCAGGTTATGCAGGAACTCGATAAATGTCTGCTTCAGTCGGCCAAAATCGCCGCCGTAGGTATGCATGTGATCAGCATCGATATTGGTCACAATGGCGACCATTGGGGTCAGGTGCAGAAACGAGGCATCGCTTTCATCAGCTTCAACCACCAGGTAACGCGAGCCGCCAATTTTTGCGTTAGTGCCAGCACTATTCAATCGACCGCCAATCACAAAGGTAGGATCGAGCCCAGCTTCGGCCATTACCGAGGCGACGAGGCTGGTGGTAGTGGTCTTCCCATGCGTACCAGCGACTGCGATGCCGTGTCGATAGCGCATGATTTCGGCCAGCATCTGCGCGCGCGCGATGACAGGAATGCGTAAACGGGCCGCTTCGAGCACTTCAGGATTTGTCTCACTCACAGCTGTTGACGCTACAACCACGTCAATACCGGTGACATTGGCTTCGCTGTGACCAATGGCGACACTGACACCGAGCTGGCGCAGGCGCCTGGTTACTGCAGTGTCCTGCAGATCCGAGCCACTGATGTCATAGCCCTGGTTGAGCATGACTTCGGCAATACCGCACATACCTGAGCCGCCGATCCCGATGAAGTGGATCTTTCTGACCCTGCGCATCTCGGGCGGCAGCCAGGCTGGTACTGGCTGGTCCAGTGTCGAAGTCACAACGGTTTCCTTGCTGGCATCAGGCATGTGCGAGCTCCCTGGTGCAGACGGAGAGGCAGTAGTCGGCAACCGCGACTGCGGCGTCAGTGCGGGCCACAGCCTCGGCTGCCTGTCCCATGTGGCTAAGTTTTTCATGATCTTCCAGTAATCCTTTCAGTAGTTGAGCCAATCCCTGAGCATTCAGATCCCGCTGATCGACAATTCGGGCCGCACCTGCAGCCACCATTGTTTCTGCGTTGCGTGTCTGATGATCGTCAATCGCATGTGGGTACGGCACCAGAACCGCGGGAACACCGGTCACCGCCAGTTCTGCGAGGGTCAGTGCTCCAGCACGGCATACCGCTAATGCAGCCTGCTCGTAGGCCTGGGCCATGTCATCGATGAATTCGACAACCTCGGCCTTTACGCCGAGCTGGTCATACAGTGCCTGACAGGCGGCTGCCTTGCCGGCACCCGCCTGATGAAGAATCTTTGGCAGCACATCCACGCTCAGTTGAGCCAGCGCCTGCGGCAGCACTTCATTGAGCACCTGGGCGCCGCGACTGCCGCCGAGAATGAGTAAATGACCAGCCTGAGGCTGCTGTCGGCGTCTTGCCGCCACGCCCAGCAATTCAGCTCGAACGGGGTTGCCGACCCACTCGGCGCGGTCTCTGGCCTTGCCGTGAAACGTGCCTTGAAAGCCTTCGAAGACCTTGTCGGCAACGGTCGCCAGCCAACGGTTGGTAGTGCCCGGCACCGCGTTCTGCTCATGAAGAACGAGCGGGCGATTCATCAACCAGGTCGCAATGCCACCTGGGCCAGAGGCGAAGCCGCCAAGTCCCAGTACGCAGTCGGGCTGCTCCTGGCGAATGATCAGACAGGCCTGAACGACAGAGCGCATCAACTGGAAGGGCGCCTTCAGCCAGCTGCTCATGCTCTTGCCCCGTACGCCGGAGATATCGAGCAACTTGAGCCGGAAGCCGTGCTTCGGAACGACCTGCACTTCCATGCCGGCCTTGGAACCCAGCCAGACCACGTCGACGCCCTGAGCCTCGAGCACCCGGCCTACAGACAGCCCTGGAAAGATATGCCCGCCAGTGCCTCCGGCCATGATCAGCACAGCAGGGCTACGATCGAGTGCTTCAGCTCGCATGCTGCACCTCCTGCATACGACTTCTGGCCGCTCGTGGCATGCGGGCCGATGGCTCGGCGCTCGCGGGATCCTTCGCTTCAGATTTCAAGCGCAGGTTTTCTCGTTCTATACGCACCAGCAGCGCAACTGCCAGCAGGCTGCCCACCAGGCTGGAGCCGCCGTAGCTGATGAAGGGTAAGGCCAGACCCTTGGTAGGCAACAAGCCGGTATTCACACCGAGATTCACCAGCACCTGAATGCCAAGCAGGATGGAGACTCCGTAGGCCAGGTAAGCCTGGAACAGTCGCTCCAGACGCTCGGCCTTCCGGCCAATCTGAAGTCCGCTGACGACCACAGCGGCAAAGGTCAGCAGCAGCATCAACGCGCCTATCAAGCCAAACTCTTCTGCGGTAACGGCAAAAACGAAATCGGTATGAGCTTCAGGCAGGTAGCTGAGTTTCTGCACCGAATTGCCGAGACCGACGCCGAACCACTCGCCCCGCCCGAAAGCGATGAGGGCCTGGGTCAGCTGATAGCCGGAATCGTACTGGTCGACCCAGGGGTCGGTATAGGAGGTCAGGCGGGCCAGTCGATAAGGCTCGGCCACGGCCAGCAGCGCAAGCGCCGCTAGCGTCACCAGCATCAGGAGACTGAAGTGGCTGAGCTTGACGCCACTCAGAAATATCATACCGAGCACCGCGGCCAGCACCACGACCAGGGCACCGAAATCAGGCTCGCTCAGCAACAGCAGCGCGCACACCAGGAACACCAGCAGAGGCTTGAAGAAGCCCCACCAGCTCTGACGAACCTCTTCGACCTTCCGTGCCAGATACCCGGCGATATAGATGATGAGACCGAGCTTGGCGAATTCCGAGGCCTGCAGGTTGATCGGCCCCAGATTGATCCAGCGTGTGCTGCCATTGACCGTCTTGCCTATGCCTGGAACCAGAACCAGCATCAGAAGAATGATCGACACCGCCAGCGCCAGAACACTGAGCTTGAGCAGCCGCTCGCTTGGAGTCTTCAATACCACCGCCGCAGCCGCACAACCGATGACCAGGAATGACAGGTGTCTAACGAGGTAATGCGTCGAATCCAGATTACTGTCCACCGCATAATCGATACTTGAAGAGAACACCATGATGACGCCGAACAGCGACAGCAACAGGGTCGCAATGGAAATGGTCGTGAGCAGTGATGGCCACACAGGCTTGAATGCTGTCATTCGCGCAGCCCCTTCACCATCGCGGCAAAACGATCGCCACGGTCTTCGTAACCGCTGAACTGGTCGAAGCTGGCGCAGGCTGGTGACAGCAGGATCAGGTCTCCGGCCCGGGCTTCTTCCCGCGCAGCCTCGAGCGCCGAAGCGAGATCGCTCGAGATCGTCAACGAACGTGGCCGTTCGCTTGCGGCAGAAAATGCGCCTTGAAGCAACACTGCGTCACGGCCATACAGATGCACGCTGGCCAACAGTCGACTGGACTTCGCCAGTGGTGCGAAATCCTGCCCCTTGCCGTCGCCACCACACAGCAGATGAATACGCCCGGAATATTCGGTAGAAAAGCCATCGACTGCGGCCAGGGCAGCACCAACATTGGTAGCCTTGGAGTCGTTGATAAACACCACGCCATCGACTTCGGAGACGAAGGCGCAGCGATGGGGAAGGCCGTTATACTGTTTCAGCGCCGCGAGACAGGACCCCTGATCGAGTTCGAACTGCTCTGCCAATGCCAGGGCTGCCAGGGCGTTCAGCCAGTTGTGGCGCCCCTGGATCTTCAGTGCTGACGTCGACAGCAGCAGTGTCCGGCCCTTCGCCAGATACCACTGCCCATCTTCATTGCGCAGACCGTAGTCGCTTGGTTCGGGCTCACGGCTGGTGAAGCCTATGGCCGCACGGTCTCGCGACAGCGGCGCCTGGGCGAGTGGATCGTCGCGGTTGAGCACCATCTTGCGCGCACCATTGAACACGCGGATCTTGGCATTGTGATAAGCCAGCATGTTGTCGTAGCGATCCATATGATCCTGCGACAGGTTCAACACAGTGGCCGCGGTGGCGGCCAGATGTCGTGTAGTTTCGAGCTGGAAACTGGAGACCTCGAGAACATACAGCTCTATCTCCGGCTGCAGGAGGTCGAGGGCGGGCGTGCCGAGATTACCTCCGGCGACACTACGAACGCCACAAGCCTCGGCCATGGCCTGAAGTAGCGTGGTCACCGTGCTCTTGCCGTTCGATCCGGTAATTGCAGCGAACGGCACCGTTACACTTTCGCTGAACAGATCGATATCTCCACGCAGCGGCTTCTCTTCGGCCAGCCTCCTGAGCAGCGCATGACGCAAGTCTATGCCAGGGCTTACCCAGATTTCATCGGCCTGCTGCAGCCAGGCTTCGTGTAAGCCACCAAAATGAAAGGCCACATCTGGCCAGGCTTGTTTGAGCTGGGTAAAAGCGAGCGTTTCCGGCCGAGTGTCCATGAGGACGACCTGATAGGCACGCGAGCGGGCATAGCGCAGCAGCGACTGACCGGTGACACCTGCCCCGATAATCGCTACTGCCTTGTCTGCTGCCAATATGCTCACGCCTTGCTTCCCTTGATGACTCTCATGACTATCTGATTTTCAGTGTCGCCAGGCCCACGAGGACCAGAACGACGGTAATGACCCAGAAGCGCACGATAACGCGCGGCTCAGGCCAGCCTTTCAGCTCAAAATGATGATGAATAGGTGCCATCCGGAAAATCCTGCGGCCAGTCAATTTGAACGAGGCCACCTGCAAGATGACGGACACAGTTTCCAGAACGAAAATGCCCCCCATGATGAAGAGCACGATTTCCTGTCGGACGATGACGGCCACTACGCCCAGTGCCGCACCCAGTGCCAGAGCGCCAACGTCGCCCATGAAGACCTGCGCTGGATAGGTGTTGAACCAGAGAAAGCCCAGCCCCGCGCCCACCAGAGCAGCGAGGAAGACCATAAGCTCACCTGTCCCCGGTAGATAAGGCACGAGCAGGTACTCGGCAAAATTCACGTTGCCTGACACATAGGCGAATATGCCCAAAGCGCCACCCACCATGACGGTAGGCATGATGGCGAGTCCGTCCAGTCCGTCCGTGAGGTTGACCGCGTTGCTGCTGCCTACGATGACGAAGTAGGTCAGGGCTATGAAGCCCAGGCCCAGCGGAATGGCGACTTCCTTGAAGACCGGAATGATCAGCGTGGTTTCTGCTGGCGACGCTGCAGTGACATAGAGCAGAACCCCGGCCAGCAGACCGAACACAGACTGCCAGAAATACTTCCAGCGAGCAGGCAGACCGCGGCTATTCTTTTCGACGACCTTGCGCCAGTCATCTACCCAGCCAATAGCACCAAAGCTGACGGTAGTCAGCAGGGTGATCCAGATATAGCGGTTGCTGAGGTCCGCCCAAAGCAAGGTGCTGATGACGATGGCCACTAGAATAAGCGCGCCGCCCATCGTAGGTGTGCCAGCCTTACTCAGATGGCTTTCAGGACCATCGTTGCGAATGCTCTGCCCGATCTGACGGAGGGCCAGATTCCGGATCATCTTCGGACCAACCAGCAGGGAAATACCGAGCGCAGTCAGCACACCGAGGATCGCTCGCAAAGTGAGGTACTGGAACACGCTGAAAGACGGAAACCATGTAGACAGGAATTCGGATAGGAACAGCAGCATCAGGCTTTGCCTCCCCTGCCATTCCTGGCATCTGCACTCGCAAATCCCATACGTTTCAGCACGGCGGCCTTCAGCGTTTCCATGCCGGCACTGCGCGAGCCCTTGAACAGCACACACACTTTGGCGCCACCTTTCAGTCTGGCCTGAAGTTCGTTCACGATAGCCAGTTGTGCAGCACTCTTGTCGGAAAACGACTGACAGACGGCGCCGTGATTCGCGACCACCGATTCGAAACCAAGGCGAACATCATCAGCGTAGCGTCCCACTGCGAATACAGCCGCGAAGCCTCGCTCTGCCGCCTGCACCCCAAGATTCCTGTGAGCGCTCGAGGTCAATTCGCCAAGCTCTGCCATATCCCCAAGCACCGCCACACCCAGTCCATCGATGTCCGCCAGCACGTCGAGCGCCGCCACCATGGAAGCGGGATTGGCATTGTAACTGTCATCGATGCAGGTCAGACCATGGCCGTAGTGTTCGAACTGCAGCCGACCGCCAGTAGGCCTTGCAGCAGCAAGCCCTTCGGCAATGGCTACAGGCTTGAGGCCGAGCATGAAGCCTGCGGCAGCGGCCGCCAGCGCATTGCAGATGTTGTGTCGACCAGCAAACTCGAGTGTTGCTGAAACTTCCGTCGCTTTACTCGACTGTCCCGGGCGGCGCAGCACGAGCGTGAAGCTGGAACCGCTTTCGTTCGATCGAATGTTCTTCGCCGTCACATCGGCACTGTCGTGGAAGCCGAAAGTGATGATGTCAGGCTTCTGTGACAGATTCTCGCAATAGGTGGCCCAGAACGGGTAATTCTGATCATCCCGGTTGAGCACGGCGGAGCCTGAACCAAGCAGACCTTCGAAGATTTCAGCCTTGGCCTGAACGATCCGCTCCAGACTGCCGAAGCCTTCAAGGTGGGCTGCGCTGGCGTTGTTGAGAATGGCGACCTGAGGCAGGGTCATTCTGGTGGTCCTGGCAATCTCACCTACCGCACTGGCGCCGAGCTCGAACACGCCGGCAACATGCTGGTCATTCAACTGGAGCAGACTCAGTGGGACGCCGATTTCGTTGTTGAGATTACCCTGGGTCTTGGCGACAGGGCCGCGGGTTTCGAGAATGCTTGCCAACATCTCCTTGACGCTGGTCTTGCCAGCAGAGCCGGTGACTGCAGCCACGAGCCCACGAAACCGGGCACGATTCGCCCGGCCGATCTGCCCAAGCGCTCGCAGAGTGTCTTCGACCACCAGCACGCGCTGCTTGTCGACGATTTGCCCGGCCGCCCTGAGCTCGGCGAGTGACTGACTGGAGATCGCAGCGACCGCACCCTGCTGAAGGGCCTGGCCAATATAGTCATGTCCATCAAACCGCTCACCCGACAAAGCGACGAACAGCGTACCTTTGAGCTGTTTGCGGGTATCGGTTTCAACGGCCGTTACCGCCTGCGGACTGCCGGCAAATTCTGCCGACGTGATGGCCGCAATCTTGTGCGTATCCCATAAGCCTATCACTACATCTTCTCCTGACGCTGCAGCGGCATATGGGCTGCTGAGGACTTACTGACAGACGAGGAGGCATGGCGCTCCAGCACCTTCCTGACCTCATCCAGATCTGAAAATGGCAGCCGACGACCGGCATATTCCTGATAATCCTCATGCCCCTTGCCTGCCACGAGCACGAGTGCGCCCTTATCCGCTGACTCGATGGCGGCGGCAATGGCCTGCTCACGCTGTTCGATGATGTCGACAGCTGCGTTGCCTGTTTCGGTACCCTCCCGGATATCGCGAATGATGCTTAAAGGATCTTCGCTTCGGGGATTGTCGCTCGTGAGAATGATCTTGCTGCTGTGCAGCGAAGCGATTTCACCCATGAGTGCGCGCTTACCCTTGTCTCGATCTCCACCGCAGCCAAAGACCGTAGTAATGCTGGTAAAGCCATGCTGCTTGAGAGCGGTCAGTGTCTTTTGCAGAGCATCTGGCGTGTGGGCATAGTCCACCACGACGCGTGGCTCACCCACGCTTGAGGTCGCTGAATCCATCCGCACCATCTGGAGTCGACCAGGCACTGCCCGCAGTTGGCCGCAGTGGCTGACAATCCGGCTGGCACAGTCAGCAGACTCTACAGACAGCAGTCGCTCCGAGGACCGCCCTTCGTCGCGCTTGTGTTGCAGCTGATTGACCATGACTGCGTACACGCAGGCGGCGGCTGTCAGCACATTTGCGAGATTGAACTCGCCGAGCAATCTGAGCCGTTGCGTAGCCTGCTCACCGTCAACGTTGATCGTACAGCTCATGCCGTCTGCCATGAGTTCGATATCGTGAGCACAGGCCGTGGCTGCATGCAGTAGACTCACTGTCATGAGCTCAGGCGCAAAGCGATCAGCTTCCCCAGCCCCATCCCTTGCTCTGTCATCCCTAGCCAGCTGGGTGAGCTCATGACGCCAGAGCGAACCATAGTAATCATCGTCGTTGAAAATGGCTGCTGACAGACCTGGCGTTGAAAACAGGCTTCGCTTCGCATTGGCATAGGCGGCAAGCGAGCCGTGGTAATCGAGATGGTCCCGCGTGATATTGGTCAGCGCCGCGATATCAACGGGCACGGCTACCAGCCTTCCCTGCACGAGGGCGTGTGAGCTTGCCTCAAGAAAAATCACTTGGGCACCGGCGCTGCGAAGCTCGGCGAGCTGGCGCTGGATGGACACGGCATCGGGCGTGGTATTTCTGGTCGGACGAAGATGGCCTTCGATGCCGTAGCCCAGCGTGCCGATGACACCGGCCGGCATGCCGCAGAGACCAGACAATTGCGCCGCATAGTGACTCACTGAAGTCTTGCCGTTGGTGCCAGTGATGGCCACGATCGCCAGCGCTTCAGCCGGTCTGTCGTAAAAATCTGCTGCCAGTTCTGCCAATTCGTTATCAGCCATCGGCAACTGAATGCGGATAAAACTTCGCCCCGAACTACTGTGCTCCACACTGACCTTTGTGGCTTCGGAGGACGCCATGCCCTGCAACACAGCTATCGCGCCCTGAGCAACAGCCTGCTCGATAAAATCGGCACCATTGCGCGCCTGCCCGTTCAGCGCAATAAATAATGAATTATCAACACAGTCCCGGCTATCGATACTCAGTTGCTCGATCGTTCGATCAGCTTCTGCATCGATAGCAATGCGGTGACCGAGCCATTGCGACAGAGTCTTGCCTTTGACCGGATGCATGCGCTTAGTGTCGCTCACTGGAGACTCCACTGGCAGCGGCTGTTGCATCAGCGAGCAGGGAGTCCGGACGATCCGGCTGCACGCCAAGAATTCTCAGAGAATCGGACACAATGCGCGAAAATACCGGGGCGGCCACTTCGCCACCGTAATACTCTCCCTTGCGCGGGCTGTGAATCACGACGACGACGACAATGCGTGGGTTGTCCGCCGGCGCCATTCCCGCAAACAGCGCACTGTACTCTTCTGCCTCATAACCCTGAGCGCCAAGACGGTGAACCGTACCTGACTTGCCCGCCACGCTGAAACCGCTGACCGCCGCACGCTTGCCAGTACCCTCGGTGATGACCCGGCGCAACATATTCACGACACTGACAGCTGTTGTCGCACTCATGACCTGAATCGGCGCCTGCTCAAGATTATCTTCCGCACGATGAAACAGTGACACAGGACGGCGGACACCCTTGTTCGCCAGAACCTGGTAGCCCTGAGCAAGCTGCATGACAGTAGATGACATGCCATAGCCATATGCCAAAGAGGAGAGCTGAGATGGCCTCCAATCCGATGGCGATGGCAGCACGCCATAGCGCTCACCAGGATACTCGACACCGGTGGGCTGGCCGAAACCTGCCTGACTGAACATGCCCCAGAGCTGCTCACCGCCGAGCTCCCGAGCTATTTTCGCTGCGCCAACGTTACTGGACTTGGCGATAACGCCACCCATATCCAGCTCACCATAATTGGCGCCGTCGCGAATGGTATAATTGCCCAGGCGAAGGTAACCAGGGCTGGTATCTATTCTGGAGCTCGCTCTGTACTTGCCGGATTCGATGGCAGCGGCGATGGTAAATGGCTTCATGGTCGAGCCAGGTTCAAAAACATCAGTGACCGCGCGATTGCGCATCCGCTCCGGCTCGAGGTCACTACGGTCGTTAGGATTGAACGAGGGCTGATTTACCATGGCCAGCAACTCACCACTCTCAACGTCGAGCATGACCACACTGCCAGACATGGCACCGTAGCCTGACACTGCCGCCTTGAGCTCGCGGTAAGCCATATATTGCAGCCGCAGATCGAGGCTGAGCTGGATGTTACGGCCATCACGGGCTGCGCTTTCCAGTTCGAGATGGTCAATCACATGACCGTCACGGTCCTTGAGCACCTTACGCTTTCCAGGGGAGCCGCTTAACCACTCGTTATAAGCAAGCTCGATGCCTTCCTGTCCGCTATCATCAACATTCGTCAGGCCCGCAACGTGAGCCGCTACCTCGCCAGCTGGATAAAAGCGCTTTGACTCCGAGTCCGCCGCCAGGCCGACAAGCTTCAGGGCCTTGACGGCAGCTGCAAGATCCGGCGACACATGACGCTTGAGATACATGAAGCCACGCTCCGAACGCTGACGAATGCTGTCTCGCAATTGGGCTTCATCAAGCTCGAGCAGCGCAGCCGCCTGTTTCCATTCAGCCTGCTCAGGATCGGCCCGACCAGGGTTCACCCACAGCGTATGAACCGGCGCGCTGATCGCCACCGGCACACCATTTCGATCATAAATCGAACCTCGCACGGCAGGCAGGACTTCTGATTTGATCGTTCGCAGCGCAGCTTGATGCTTCAACATTGAACTCTCGATGCTGTGCAGCATGACCAATTTGACGCCAATAACGACGAAGCCAGCAGTAAGGCCGGCCAGGACGACGCTGAGCCGCCACCCTGCAAGGGCCAGCGGCTTCTCACTTCCGCGATCACTCATTCGAGCTTCCGGCAATGATGGTCTGACGACCGCCATTGAGCGCGTCCGAGACCCGCTGGCTCAATTGGGCAGGTGATGCAGGACGAACAAGGGCAATCTGATCTGGCTTTGGCTCACTCAAGGAAAATTCGCTGCGCGCCAGTCGCTCGATACGTGAGAGCGAATCCCATGCTCCTTGCTCGACGAGAAGCTGGGCCCATTGCCGCTGTAGCTCTCCCTCTGCCTGCTTCAGGGCATGCAGATCGGAAAACGACTGACGACTCGCCTGGACCGAGTAGATGGTCAGCAGCGCTGAAACGCAAACAGCCACCATGAGAACGGTGGTCACCGCCTTTCTGTTCAATGGATTCATGATCATAGTGCTCGCCCCGAATTGTTGTTTTTGTCAAGACGTTCGACAGCTCTCAACACCGCACTTCTGGCACGGGTGTTGGCGCTGACTTCGGATTGCTCCGCAGTCACTTTCTTGGCAATGATACGACCCTCAGGCATGAGCTCTGGAGGGATGATTGGCACCCACTTCGGGACCTGCGCGACACTGGCCTGATCCCGCATGAAGCGCTTGACGATGCGGTCCTCGAGGGAGTGGAAACTGATGACCACCAGCCGACCACCTGGCAGCAGCGCATCGAATGCCTGCCTGAGTCCGCTTTCCAGGGCATCGAGCTCACCGTTCACAGCAATGCGAATGGCCTGGAAGGCGCGAGTGGCCGGATTCTTGTGCTTCTCCCATTTAGGATTGGCTGCTGCAATAACGGCAGCAAGATCGGCGGTTCTTGTAAAAGGCTGCTCTGCTCGGCGCTCAACGATGGCCCGAGCAATCCTGCGGGCAAATTTCTCTTCGCCGTATTCAAACAGGATTCGAGTGAGTTCGGCTTCGCCGACATGGGCGATATACTCGGCGGCTGACTCTCCAGCTTCAGTGTTCATGCGCATGTCCAGCGGACCGTCATTCTGAAAGCTGAAGCCCCGGCCAGCATCATCGAGTTGCGGTGATGACACGCCAAGATCCATGAGAATCCCATTGACCTTCCTGACGCCAGCGGCCTGCAGCAGCTTGCCGAGATCGGCAAAGTTGCCGTGGAGAAAATGAAAGCGCGCGTCCTCGCCAAAACGAGCAGCAGCCTCACGGGCCGCAGGATCCTGATCGATGGCGTACAGTCGACCGTCGCTATTGAGCGCGTCGAGAATGAGCGCGGAGTGACCGCCACGTCCGAAGGTCGCATCGACATAGCAGCCGTCCCTCTGGGGCGCGAGTGCTGCCAGAGCCTGCTCCGGCATCACGCTGATATGTTGATCCATGTACCCTCGATGAACCTGGTGGTTCTTGTCTAAAACAGCTGAATACAAGATTAAAGCGCTATGTTCATGAGTTCCTGAGGCATCTCTCCTTCCTGCGCCTCGACTTCAAGGTAGCCATCCCTGACCTTGGTCCATTCTGCTTCATCCCAGAGCTCAAACTTCTTGCCCTGGCCGAGAAGTACCAGCTTCTTTTCCAGAAAGGCATACTCCCGAAGCGAAGCTGGCAATAAAATTCTTCCGTTGGAATCGATCTCAAGTTCCTGTGCGTGACCGAGGATCAATCTTTTGATTCTTATGGTGCCCGGCTGGAAACTAGGCAGCGCTTCTATTTTTTCTGCGATTTTTTCCCATTCGTTTCTTGGGTAGACCAGCAGGCAACGGACCTGGGTATCAATGGTGACAACGAGTTGATTGGCGCACAGCTGCTCGAGACGCTCCCGATATTTGCTGGGCATCACGAATCGACCTTTGGCATCCATATTGATGCTGTTGTCGCCAGTGAACATGGTCACTTAGGTTCGAATCCTGCCAGGTACTGCCATTGAGACACTCTTGTCGTTGCTTTTGGTCTTGTACGTACATTTAGGCCACCCTGCCCCACAAACTTCCACAATTCACCACAATTTCCCACTGCAGACACTATAGGAAGCACTTGTTGCCTTTTCAAGTGGCCACATGGGCCAATGACTATAAATTTGTTTCACTAAAACAGGGACTTAGGGAGGGTCAGGCAGGAAAGTAGAAATACTTATGGTTAAAAAACCATATATATCATGGAGATGGGCATCTATCGTGATAATCCAGATGAGAACAAAGATTATTTTGCAATAACGATGAGAGCAGCGGGCTTTCTATTGCATATCAAAGCGTTAAGACTGTATATGCATACAGTATAACGATAGAAGTTAGCGGCCAATACCCACATTTGAGCATTGGCCACTATAAAGAAGAGGAGTCTGCCGATAAGCCGGGTTCTGTCGTGGACAGTCATTTATCTGGGCCGATTGTCACCAATCGGCTCGTGCGACCTACCCGGATCCAGCGTGGGCGCGCCTAACGGATCCCTATTTGGTCTTGCTCCAGGTGGGGTTTTCCATCGCCATGAACTGTTACCAGTCATGCGGTGCGCTCTTACCGCACCATTTCAACCTTACCGGCAGCCGAAGCTACGTAGGCGGTATACTTTCTGTTGCACTTTCCATCGACTCACGCCGCCCAGGTGTTACCTGGCACCTTGCCCGATGGAGCCCGGACTTTCCTCCCCCTGCCCCGGTAAACCGGCGCAGACAGCGACTGTCTGGCAAACTCCGCGCGCAGTCTAACTCAATCGAGGGCCAGAATCTGCTTATATATGTCGCGCTTTTTCCGGCTGCTGGCTGCAGCGACTGCCGAGGCTAGATCCGAGGGCGAAATTTGACTCTTGAGGTTACGCAGTAAAGCCTCGAGATCGACCGTCACGGCCGTGAGGTCATCAGATGGCGCTTCGGCCTCGGCACCTTTTATCATGACGACGAACTCGCCACGGCTCTGGTTGTGATCTGCGGCGACGGCTTCGTTCACCGCGCCAGCCGTTCCGGAAATAAAGGTTTCGAAGGTTTTAGTGAGCTCGCGGCCAATACAGATTTCCCGGTCTGCGCCAAAGACAGCAACACAGTCGGCGAGCATATCCTGAATTCGATGCGGCGCCTCGTAGAAAACGAGGGTACGCTGCTCTCCGGCCAGCCTCTGCAGCGCGCTACGACGGTTCGAGGGCTTGGCCGGCAGGAAGCCTTCGAAAGTGAACCGGTCGGTCGGTAGACCACTGGCAGATAACGCCGCGATGAGCGCACATGCGCCAGGCACAGGAATGACGGCATAACCCGATGCCCTCAACTCGGTGACCAACATCGCGCCCGGGTCAGATATCAGCGGGGTTCCCGCATCGGACACCAGCGCCACAGTCTTGCCTTCATCAAGCAGGGCCTTCAGATAGTCCACTCTGCCACGCTCATTGTGCTGATGCAGTGAGCACAATGTTTTCTGCAATCCAAAATGAGACAAAAGGTTCTGGGTATGGCGGGTATCTTCCGCAGCGACGACGTCCACCGCAGCAAGAACGGCCAGCGCTCGTGTGGTCATGTCGTCGAGATTTCCGATCGGGGTGGCCACGACGTACAGTCGCCCTGGCGGCGCATCATGGGCTGAACTGGTTTGCAGAAACATGTGAATCTCTCCGAACGGTAACGACAGCCGAGAGGACAGAACGTTGCTGCCACCGGCTCCGGCTTGGTAGACTGCTTTGCTGCGACGTCATCGTCAACTGCCCCCGTCAACTGTTCCAGCCGAGACCCTGTCGACCATGCCTGCTATTTCCAGCCGATCTCAGCGTTTAATCCGTCGATCTGCGCCTTTACAGCCCGTGCATCGGCCCGAGTGCTCCGCCGGAAGACGCGCCGTCAGCCGCTTTCTGCTGCTCGCATTTGGCCTGTGCCTGCTCGCATTTGGCCTGTGCCTGCTCGCTGCCTGCACCACTACGCAGGCGCCTTCTGGTGATCGAAGCAGCGCGCCAGGCACCGGGGACGCTAGCGATGGCAATGCCGAAATAAGCTCGGCGCAGGCACTCATCGCGGACTCTTCTGATTATACAGGCGAAGATCGGACCGGCTGGCTGATTGATCAGCTTGATGAACTCATCAACACCAGCGATTACCTCGCGGCTGACACTGTTATTGCATGGCTGCAGGAGCGTCGCCTCCCAGCAGGGCAATCGGCTCGCCTGGCGCTGCATGAAAGCCGCCTGCATCTGCTGCAGGATCGTCCGGACGCTGCCTTGCTGGCGCTGGAACAGGCAGACCAACAACGAGGTCTCGCTGCCTTCGACCAGATTGACCCGGCCTTACGACAACAGGCAGTCATTCAGTATATTCACGCAGCCACCCGCAGCGATCAACTGCTAAAGGGCTTCTATGCAAGGACGGTCTACGAAGGGCTGTTCAGCGAAGAAGCCTATGCCGCGAACCGCCGAGCCATCTGGACCACAGTCTCATCACTCGATACCGGCATGCTCGAACAGATAGTGGAGGCTGAAAATATTGCCTCTTTGCCTGGCATCGGAGAAGCGGGCTTTCTGGCCGAGACGCCTGCCAGCCAATTTGGGGAGCTGAAAGGCTGGGCCGACCTGACCCTGCGACTCAGAAGCCGTGGCACGCTGGAAGAGTATCGTGAGTACTGGCGAAACTGGCGGCAGGACTGGCCCGGTCATTCTGCCGCCAAGCAGCCGCCTGAAGCCGTGCAGCAGCTCTCGCGCCCAGACACCCGCTACCCGCGGAAGGTAGCGGTACTCCTGCCTGGTAGCGGCCCCTTCAAACCAGCAGCAGACACATTGAAGGCTGGCTTCCTGGCCGCCTACTTTCAGCGCTTCGGGCGCGATGAACGTCTCACCTCCACGCTGGGACGAATTCACCCCTCTCAGCAGAACAGTATCTGGAGCACAGCCGACGTAGCCCCTGAGCTGGTTTTCTTCGACACCGCAGGTATCGAAAACTTCACAGATCTCTTCATGGAACTACAGGTAAACGGTTTCGAACAAGTGGTAGGGCCGCTGGACAAGGACGCGGTAGCGCGAATGGCCAGCCTTCCCCAGCTGTCGCCGCCAGTTTTGGCCATGAACTACCTCGACAACGAGACGGCGCAGCCGCCACCAGGGCTTTTCCAGTTTGGCCTGTCGATGAACGATGAAATTGAACAGGCGCTTTCACATCTAGGTGATCCTGCCTACGCCGACCAGTTGGACAGAGCAAATATGCGGAGAACCTTGCAAGAGGAAGCCGCAGCCAACACCGCCATGATTACAGCACAGGCGCTCGATGAAGACAGCACAGCCGAGGCGCTTGGAGCGGAAGTTGAGCCCGGCGATTTGCAAGACGAGGTAGACGCTGAGGATTCAACTGTCACTGAAGCGGATGACATCGGCCGTTCTGATGAGCGCGTCGACGATTCGGTCGACAAAGCTTCGATGGATGAAGCCTCGCCCATGCCCTCTATACCACGACGACACAAGATCGCCATCATCCAGGAAGACGCGCCCTGGGCCCGCAAGCTGGCGGAACATGCGCGCGAGCAGGCCAAGCGCTACGATATCGAAATTGCTCACGAGATCATTATCGACAGACCTGCCGACCTCTCCCCGCAGATCGCCGACATGTTGCTCATCAGGGAAAGTAATAACCGCCGAGCCAGATTGCAGAGCGTCGTCGGCAAGCTGGAGTTCGAGCCAAGGCGGAGGAAGGATCTCGACGGTATTATGGTTATCGCCACGCCTTACTGGCTCCGTCAGATCAAACCGCTGATGGCGTTCCATTACGCCCGGACGTTACCAGTAGTCGCGGTATCCATGGCCTTTGACGGCAAACAGGATGAGCGCAAGAACACTGACATGAACGGCCTGCTGTTCACAGCATTGCCCTGGGTAGTCGATCCTGAGGTTCAAGCCAGCGAACTGAAGCAGCAGTCGGCCGAGATGGTGAGCAATCCTGCCTACAGTAATTTGTTCGCCATGGGTGCAGACACTTTTGCGCTCATCGACAAACTGGAGTTGTTGACCATCTTTTCGTCAGCTTATGTCGAAGGCTATACCGGAGAACTGTCTCTGATGAAAGACGGGCGAGTGCGACGAACCTTCCCCTGGGGACAGTTTGTCAGGGGGCAGGCTCAGCTTCTCCCGAAAAGCACAACCGGACATTTGGAGTAAGCAAAGCGGGCGCTGCCGCATTATAATGCGACCAACGGATGCTTGACCGTATTCATCACGGTTGCTTCATCTTTCTTAAACGCAGGCTAGCTGTCTCTAAGGACAAGGAGGTCCTGAAATGGTTCACAACGCAGAAATAGGTACGAATTACGAGCGGATGGCTGCAGACCATCTTCGTCGAAGCGGTCTTCAGATCATCGAACATAATTTTCGCTCTCGCTCTGGCGAAATCGATCTGATCTGTATCGACCAGACCACGATCGTCTTCGTGGAAGTGAAGATGCGCAGCTCTGATAGTTTCGGCGGGCCAGCTGCCGCCGTCACAGGCTCAAAGCAGGCAAAAATCAAGCGCTGCGCCAGTTTCTACCTCACCATGAAAAACCTGCATAGCTGTAATTGCCGGTTTGACGTGGTAGCCATTCTTGACACTGGCGACAATCCTCGCATCGACTGGATTCAGAATGCTTTCTGACGAAGAACCGCTCGACCATTCGGCGCGCTCCTTACTGGCGGGCAGCATTCAGGCCCTGCTCGACGCTGCTGATACCTTACCACTTCAGATTACACAGGCAGGCGACCTGCTTGTCGCAAGCCTATTGGCAGAGGGCCGTATCATTACCTGTGGCCTGCACCATGCCGCGCGTTCGGCAGACTACCTTGCTGAGCTGCTGCTATATGGCTTCGACAAGCCCCAGCCAAGTCTTCCTGCCCTGGCCCTGAAGTCCGAAACCCGCTTCCTCGCCTTTAATGAGGTCGGCAGCGCGGGAGATCCAGAGCATTCCTCCGTCAGCCCCGAGGCAGCCTTTGGCGCCCGACTTGCAGAGGCTCAGGCCGACGTGTTTGCGCGACAAATTCGGGCCTTTGGCCACGCGAATGATGTGTTGGTTTTGTTTAGTCAGGACGTCAGCAGCGAACAAATTCGACGCGCAGTGCATACTGCCACTGATCAGGGTATGCAGATCATCATAATCAGTGATGAGGTTTGGGAGGAAGCCAGCGAAGGCTTGTGCCTGTTGTCACTGAACACCGGAAAAGCTCACCTCTTTCAGGAGATGCTGGCGCTCATTGTTCACGGGCTGTATGACAGAGTGGAGCGGAGCCTTTTTGGTTCCGGCCTGGAGACAGACTAGCCCGCCTGCTCCAGTTTCAAGAACTGACTTACTTTACAATTTTCAACGATGGCCGCTCTGCAGGCTTTGACTTCTCCGCTCCAACCTTCGAAGATTTTTTCGCCTTTTTCGGACCTTTATCCGGCGTATCATCGGGAGAGCCGCCAGGTTCGGATCCAAACACCATGCCCTGCCCATTTTCCTTCGCGTAGACCGCAACTATAGCAACTATCGGCACTGAAACCAGGCGAGGCACACCACCGAACCGGGCAGTGAACTCAAGAGTTTCATCATCGATAAGGAGGCTTCTCACCGCGCCTGGACTGATATTGAGCACGATCTGACCATTACTCACGAAGTCCCTCGGCACATCCACACCTGGTAAAGACGCATCGACGACTATAAACGGAGTCAGATCGTTGTCCAGAATCCATTCATTGAGCGCACGGAGTAAATAGGGTCTGCTAGGGGTCATGTATCACTCTTACACTATCAAAAACCGGCAGAGATGCCGCTGGCCTCTCTGCTCATTCAGGTCTGGCTTAGAGCCTCATTTCCCGCTCGACGTCAGACAGGCTCGCCTTGAACGAGTCGCGCTCGAACAAGCGGGCCATATACTTCTGTATTGGCTTGGTCTGCTTTTCAGGCAGCTCGATACCCAGTACGGGCAGGCGCCAGAGCACCGGGGCAATACAGCAATCAACGAGGGTAAACTCGTCGCTCATGAAGTATGGCTTCTCAGCGAAAATCGGAGACGCTGCAATCAGGCTTTCTCGCAGGGCCTTGCGGGCTTTCTCGAGTTCAGCAGGCTTGCCACCAGCTAAAATCTTGTCGACAAAGACACACCAATCGCTCTGAATCCTGAACATGAACAAACGGCTCTGCGCTCTCGCCACCGGATACACGGGCAATAGCGGTGGATGAGGAAAGCGCTCATCCAGGTATTCCATCATGATGGCCGGATCGTACAGCGAAAGCTCACGGTCGACCATCGTCGGCAGCAGGTTGTAAGGATTGAGCTCAGCGATTTCGTCGAGCATGTTATCTGGATCGACATCCACTACATCAACCGTGACGCCTTTCTCAGCCAGCACTATTCGCACTCGGTGTGAATAGTGATCCTGTGGATCAGAGAAGAATGTCATTGATGACCGTTTGGTCACGACGCCCATGAGCCTACCTCTAGAATTGAAACAAAGCGGATAATGATTGGTACCAGCAAAAACGCCCTAACTAGTAGGGCGATGCTTTCGGTGGACCGAAAATAATTGGAGACAAAGTATACACGATAACCTAGTGAATATCTTTCCAGTATTCCCGGTTGAGCAGATACACAGGTATGAACAGTATCACCAGGAACAGCAGAACCCACGGCGCGATCGCGTTAGCCTGCAGCTTTGATGGCTCACCGACATAGACTAGAAAGTTGGTAAGATCCCGCATGGCGCTATTGAACTCAGCCGGCGTCAGCTCACCCTCAGTGACATAGCTCTCGCATCCGCCACCGCCCACGATCTCTCCAGACATCGGGTCGACTTCACTCTGAACACCAGTTTCAGGCTTGCTCGCACACAAGCCCTGCATCTGGGACAGCACGTGTGGCATGCCCACATCCTTGAAAACCGCGTTATTCACACCCCATGGTCTGGACTCGTCCTTGTAGAACGTGCGCAGATAAGTATACAGCCAGTCGGCACCCCTCAACCGGGCAATCAACGACAGATCAGGTGGTGCCGCACCAAACCAGGTCTGAGCCAGGCCGGGCTCCATGGAGTTCTCCATCAGAGAGCCGATTTTCGCATCGCTGAATATCAGGTTCTCAAGATACAGATCGTGCGGAATGCCAATATCGTCTGCAACACGCTCGTACCGGCTGTACTTGAGCGAATGGCAGGCCATGCAATAGTTGGTGTAGAGCTGAACACCACGCTGCAATGATGGCTGGTCGGTGATATCGATATCGACCTTATCGAGCGCAACCTTCGAAGCCGCCGCGTGAACGGTGAATGGCAGCATGACTGCAAACGCAAGAGCCAGACGACTCATCATGACAGATCTCATTTGAATACCACCCTCTCTGGTACGGCCTTGGTTTTTTCAAGCTTGGTGTAAAACGGCATCAGAAGGAAGAAGGCGAAGTAGAGCCCGGTACACAGCGGTGCCAGCCAGTACGGCTGCTCGTTCGCAGGCAATGCCCCGCACACGCCGAGTATAATAAAGCTCACGACGAATATCCCCAGCCAGACCCTGCTCATCCAGCCCTTGTAACGCCAGGACTTCACCGGACTGCGATCGAGCCACGGCAGCACGAACAGGATTGCTATTGCGCCGCCCATAACGATGACACCCCAAAGTTTCGCATCGACGCCAAAGAATGGGTAGGTAATCGCCCTAAGCATGGCGTAGAACGGGGTGAAGTACCACACCGGTGCAATATGATCAGGCGTCTTCAGCGCATTCGCTGGTTCGAAGTTAGGCTTCTCGAGGAAGTACCCACCACCCTCTGGGAAGTAGAACACTACCGCCAGAAAGATGAAGAGGAAGATCACGATCGGCACAAGGTCATGCACGGTGTAATACGGATGGAATGGAATGCCATCTCGCGGAATACCATTGGCATCCTTGTGCTTCTTGATATCGACGCCGTCCGGATTGTTCGAGCCAACTTCGTGAAGCGCCAGGATATGCAGGACGACCAATCCGAGAATCACGATCGGCAGTGCGACCACGTGCAGGGCAAAGAAGCGGTTCAGGGTAATACCTGATATCAGATAATCACCACGAATCCACTGCGTAAGATCGTCACCAATGACTGGAATGGCGCCGAACAGCGACACGATGACCTGTGCACCCCAGTAAGACATCTGTCCCCATGGCAACAGGTATCCAAGGAAGGCTTCTGCCATGAGCACCAGATAGATGATCATGCCGAAGATCCAGATCAGCTCACGGGGCTTCTGGTATGACCCGTACAGCAGCGCGCGGAACATGTGCAGATAGACGACCACGAAGAATGCGGTAGCCCCTGTAGAGTGGAGATAGCGGATGAGCCAGCCGTACTCGACATCCCGCATGATGTATTCGACGGACTTGAACGCACCTTCAGCCGTAGGCACGTAGCTCATGGTCAACCAGATACCTGTCAGTAGCTGGTTGACGAGCACGACCATGGAGAGCACGCCGAACATATACCACACGTTGAAATTCTTCGGCGCGTAGTACTTGCTCATGTGCTTTTCGAAAGCGTTTACAATCGGGAGCCTTTCGTCTATCCAACCGATCAACTTCTGCATTACGCGTTCTCCTCATCTACGCCGACTATCACGGTGTTGTCATCGACATACATATAGGGTGGTATGACCAGGTTCGTTGGCGCTGGAACACCCTTCGTTACGCGACCAGCCAGATCGAACTTGCTGCCATGACACGGGCAGTAATAACCGCCCCAGTTTTGATTCGGAACCACTTCGGGCAGGTATTGAGGCGAGCAACCCAGATGGGTACAGATTCCGACAACGACCAGAAGCTCTTCCTTTCTTGAGCGATGAATGTTCTTGGCATACATCGGCTGCTGCTCTCGCTCAGACAGGGGATCTGCGAGATCATCCTTGTGGGCATCCAGCTCCTTGAGCATTTCGGGGGTCCGTTTCAACAGCCATACAGGCTTGCCTCGCCATTCAACAGTAATCTGCTGACCTGGTTCGATCTTGCTGATGTCCACCGTGACGGGTGCGCCTGCCGCACGAGCCTTGGCACTGGGGTTCCATGAAGCAACAAAAGGGACTGCTGCTCCAACCATGCCGACACCGCCTACTACTGCAGTGGCTCCTACCAAAAAGCGGCGACGGCCGTTACTGCCTGCGTCGACTTGCGCCATACCTAGATTCTCCACACGTATTACGAATTTTGACTGCAGCTTGGGTCTGCGAATCTGGCGCCAGAGCGGAAGATACTGCGAGAACCGTGCCCTCAAGCAGCGATCCAGGGCCTGTCCGAACTAAACTGCGGGCGTAAAATGGCCTGTATAGTAAAAGAAAAGTCATCTTACTGACAAGCGGAAAGGCATTTATGATTTCGCTGGCGCAGCCAGTAAATCAATCACTTCGGACCACACCAAGGATAACTGAACTTAAACAAAAATGCCGCCGAAGACACCTTCGACGGCATTTATCGCTCCGCGACCTCTGCCGCAGGAACGTGCTGCTTCCAGCTGCGCAGCCAAGATAAAGACAGCGCAGGCAGAAGGCGTAACAGCAGCCCGATTATCGCTTGCTGAACTGCGGCTTCTTACGTGCCTTGCGGAGACCAACTTTCTTCCGCTCGACTTCACGCGCATCACGCGTGACATAACCAGCCTTGCGCAGCATTGGACGATTAGTCTCATCATATTCGATAAGCGCACGGGTGATACCGTGACGAATCGCGCCAGCCTGGCCTGATGGTCCACCACCAGCAACTGTGACATAGATGTCGAACTTGTCGGTCATCTCTGTGAGTTCCAGAGGCTGACGAACAACCATTCGCGCTGTCTCACGACCGAAGTACGCTTCAAGCGTCTTCGAGTTTACAGTAATCTTGCCAGTGCCTGCGCGGAGGAACACACGTGCAGTCGAGGTTTTTCTACGGCCGGTTCCGTAGTTCTGATTGATAGCCATGGTGATACCTTATCCGATATTCAATTCGATGGGCGACTGCGCGCTATGTGGGTGCGCTTCACCAGCATAGACTTTCAGCTTGCGAAGCATGTCACGTCCGAGAGGGTTGCGCGGCATCATGCCCTTTACGGCCAACTCGATCACTCGCTCAGGCTTGTGCTGGATCAGCTTTTCAAAGGACATTTCTTTCAAGCCACCGGGATAGCCGGTATGGCGATAGTACATCTTATCGGTAGTTTTCCGACCGGTTACACGGATTTTTTCAGCATTGACTACAACGATGTAGTCGCCAGTATCAACGTGTGGCGTGAATTCTGGCTTATGCTTGCCCCGTAAGCGGTGCGCAATTTCGGTACTGAGTCGGCCTAGCGTTTTCTCGCTGGCATCGACGACATACCAGTCGCGCTTGACTGTTTCTGGTTTGGCACTGATCGTTTTCATGACGTGTCACTCGCACTCTGACTGATTATCTGACTGATTGCTCAGTCGCTTATCCAACAATGAGGCCTGCATCCGCTCTGGATAAAACGCGACTTGATATGTGGATGTCGCGTTGTGCTGCGGACCTGCAGACTTGATCCTCTTTCCGGTCGTTTCGAGTTCACGGGGCCAAAACCGAACCGACCTGGGCAAGGGCGCAGGATTATACGAATTTGACGCCCCGTTTGCCAGTTTTTTGCTGCCAAAATGAATAAGTTCCGAAATGTGCGGCGAATAGCACGTCCAGCAAGCACCGCCACAGCCTGGCTTCAGGCCGGAAACGGGCCAAAAAGCCGCACTGAATTTCTTGCCGTCTGTTCGACAATTTCTTCAACCTCGCAGCCCCGCAACTCAGCCAGCGACTTCGCCGTATCCATGAGTCGCTCCGGCGTATTGACCTCCCCCTGATGACCGCAAACCGGCATCGATGGCGCATCTGACTCCAGCAACAGGGAATCAATCGGAAGTCGAGCCACCGCATCGCGGGTCTTGCGCGCCCGGTCGTAGGTAATGATCCCCGAGATTCCAAGCATCAAACCCTGCCGGATGAATTGCTCCCCCTGCTCAAAACTGCCACTGAAGGCGTGCACCATCCCTCGTCTGAGACCAATGGCTTTCAAAAGACGAAGCATGTCTTCATGAGTCTTCACCGAGTGCAGCATCACCGGCTTTCCGAGATCGGCGGCCAGCTGCAACTGAGGCTTCAGCAGGGCCTGCTGCTCTTCGCTCGATAGCTCGATCGTCGCATCCAGCCCAACTTCGCCGAGCGCGACGCAGTCATCCCGTTCAAGCCACGACGCCAAGGCTTTGATATCGGCCTCACCATGCTCATGAGCCCACCAGGGGTGGATGCCATAGGCCGCGTGGATATTGTCGTTGGCCGCAGCCAGGTTGCTGACCCTTTGCCAGTTGTCCTTGCCAATCGACGGCACCACATAAGCATCTGGCGTTCGCTCGATCAGTGTTTCGAGACTGACCTCACGCGCCTTGTCAGACGCCATCGAGCCCGGATGACCTGCACCGTGACATATCCCCGCGCGCGCCCGGTAAGCGGCAAGCTCATCGAAATCGAGATGGCAGTGAGCGTCGACCAGCATGACAGATCAGTGCTCCCGCGTCGTTCTGAACTCCACCTTGGGATGACGTTCCTGGGCGAGCTGGAGATTGACTCTGGTCGGCGCTAGATAGGTAAGACTGTCGCTGCCATCAATGGCGATATTCTCAGGCGCCTTGCGTTTGATCTCCTCGAGCGCCTTCGGGTCATCGGAGGTAAGCCAGCGCGCCGTGCTGACGCTGATGGATTCATACACGGCCTCGACCTTGTATTCTGTTTTCAGCCTCGAGACCACGACGTCGAACTGCAGCATACCCACTGCACCCACGATGAGGTCGTTGTTCTTCGTTGGCCGGAACACCTGAACCGCGCCCTCTTCCGAGAGTTGTATCAGTCCCTTCTGCAGCTGCTTGGACTTCAGCGGGTCGCGCAGAAGAATCCGGCGGAACAGTTCCGGAGCGAAGTTGGGGATACCGGTAAACTTCAGCTTTTCACCTTCTGTGAAGGTATCGCCTATCTGGATCGTGCCATGATTGTGCAGACCGATGATGTCGCCTGCGAAGGCTTCTTCAGCACGCTCGCGGTCGCCAGCCATGAAGGTCACGGCATCGGCTATGCGCACTTCCTTGCCGAGACGAACATGATGCAGCTTCATGCTCTGCTCATAGCGTCCTGAGCACACCCTGAGGAAAGCCACACGATCGCGGTGCATGGGGTCCATGTTCGCCTGAATCTTGAAAACGAAGCCCGTGAAGGGCGTTTCACTGGCTTCGACGGTTCGGCTCTCTGTCGCGCGAGCCTGGGGCGCTGGCGCCCATTTCACCAGACCATCGAGCATATGGTCGACGCCGAAATTACCGAGCGCCGTGCCAAACACCACCGGCGTCAGTTCGCCAGCGAGGAATGCAGCCTGATCGAATTCGTGGGATGCGCCCTTGAGCAGCTCGATTTCTTCCCTGAATGCATCTGCCCCGCCGTCCATCAATTTATCCAGCTCTGGATTGTCGAGTCCCTTGATGATGCGGGATTCCTGCACGGCATGGCCCAGGCCACTCTTGTAGCAGATGATTTCGTCTCTCAGCAGGTGATAAACGCCTTTGAAACCCTTGCCGGAGCCGATGGGCCAGGAGATTGGCGCACACCGGATATTCAGCACATCCTCAACCTCATCGAGTAACTCCATCGGATCACGGATATCACGGTCGCACTTGTTCATGAAGGTAAGAATTGGCGTATCGCGCAACCTGGTCACTTCCATGAGCTTGATGGTGCGCTCCTCGACACCTTTCGCGCTGTCGATCACCATGAGACAGGAGTCAACTGCCGTCAGGGTGCGATAGGTGTCCTCCGAGAAATCCTCGTGACCGGGGGTGTCGAGCAGGTTCACCAGCGCGCCGCCATAGGGAAACTGCATGACCGAGGTCGTCACCGAAATACCACGATCCTTCTCCATCTGCATCCAGTCCGAACGCGCGAACTGCCCCGACTTCTTGCCTTTCACCGTGCCAGCTTTCTGAATCGCGCCACCATGCAGGAGCACTTTTTCAGTAATGGTGGTCTTACCCGCGTCAGGGTGCGAGATGATAGCGAAAGTTCTGCGCTTGGCGATTTCAGCGCTGAGTTTGCGGTCGCTCGCGACGGCTACTTGATTCAAGAATAATCCTCTTCATGGAAAGCATTGAGTTTTTCGGGCCAGAAAGCCACAAATCCGGACACCAGCATGCCGTTGATGATCCCCTCCGGCAGCATGATGAGCGGCAGGTAGGCGAGCAGTAGCGAATGATTGCTGCTCCAGGCGATGTCATTCAGCATCCAGCAGGCGGTAAATGCCGCCAGCATGCTCGCGCCAATGGCAAAACCCGCACCGAGAAAGCCCGGCAGCATGATGAACAGGAAAAAATTACCGTTCTGCCCGCCCTTGACCTGGCTCTCAATCAGGCGCCTGTTCATGTGACGCTCAAGCTTCAGGAACATTAACGTGACTGCAACGGGAATGAGCACCACGAAAGTAGCCGTCATTGGTATTGTCTCAAAACGACCGACACCAATCAAAGGTCCGATGAGGCAGGCCAGTATGCCTATTACCGTGGCGTACAGCCAATGGAACACGAGCACCAGCACGCTGATACCAAGAAAATGGAAGGCCAGGCCCAGGTCGGTCTCGTAGCGAATACGCCACAGAATGAGAACGGCCAGAAGCGCGCCACAACACATATGCAGAAATTCGCTGTTCTGGAAGCGGCGAAAGCGGACATTGGCCAGGATGAAAAACAGGACGATGCCGAAGACCGACCATTGCAGACCGACCCAGAATGGTGAACTCGACTGCGCCAGGCATTCCACGGCTCAGCCTCCGTCGATCTCGAGTTGAAGACCCATGATGATAGCGTCTTCGCGACCGCCCGCCGAAGGGTAGTAGCCGTTACGACGGCCAATTTCAGCGTACCCTGCTGCGTCATACAGACGCCGGGCAGGTGTATTACTGGACCTGACTTCAAGAAACACGGTCGAGACCTTTCGCGCGATAAAACGGTCTTCTGCGAAGGCCATCAGCTGGGCCCCTACACCCTGCCCCTGCAGCGCGGGCCGCACACAGATATTGAGGATCTGGCCTTCATCGAGAATGACCTTGAGCACGAGATGCCCGACGATTTCGCCATCAACCAGCAAGACCCAGCACTCATCGGCACCGTCCAGACAACCAACGAAAGATTGCTCACTCCACGGATGTGAATACGACTCCCGCTCGATCGCAAGCACCTGCGCGAGATCACGCTCAAGCATCAACCTGTATTCGAGTATCATGAGGCTATGTCCGCTTGGCACTCAGTCGTCTCGGGGACAGCAGCAACAACACCGTCTGCACGCTACGTCTGAGATCGAAATCCGCCAGCAGTCGGCTCAGTGGGGGCAGCAGAACAATTCTCGGGCCGACCTGCTCTGCCAGTTTTTCGGGCTTACGCAAGGTCTCTTCTGGCATGGTCAGAATCTCGCGCCAGAACAGGCAATGCTCATCTTCGAGGACGCCAGCCGCTGAACCGGACTCTGGTGTATCGAGGTCGGCCCCAAACAGAAGCGCTGTCGGCCGCCTTGTACTGGCCGTCAGCTCTGGCATCGCCATCAGCTCGGGCAAACGCTCGGCAATACACCGACGATACATTGCCAGCTGATCGACGCCGCCCAACAGCGCGAGGACCGAGGGCTTGAGTGGGGGCCACTGAAAAACGGTAACAAGCCCAGGCTCAAAGTTTGCCGGCGACGCATCACCTGACGCTGGTTGATCTCCAAACTGGCGACAAATCGATTGGAACAGCGTGCGCTGAGCCTTGTACTCCGATGACTTCTGCTCGCCACTGAAGACCCCGAACCAGTGGAGCCCGTTTTGGCATGCAGTCATGCTGAAGCTGTCGAGGGCAGGCTGAGGCACCGAGGCGGCTTCTGAAGGAGCCTCCACCTCAGACTGTTTTTGCCTGGCTCCAGGCCTAGTGGCCTTCGGTGCTGATTCATCAGCCACGACGATCTGCCGCACTGCCGCTATCGACACCGGCGCGATTTTCCCCGAGACATCAGCAGGTTGGGCCTGTGGCGCCCTGCTCCGAACCGCATAAAGGTCTGCCCGGAGCGCCGACCCATCGATGCCAAGCGCAGCCAGACAGCGCTGGCGATGCGCCTCGTCCTGTGCGTACGGCGACATCAACACTAGACCTGACTCTGCGGATGGGCCTTGCGGTCCTCACTGAGAACAATATTGAGCGCGTGGATATAAGCCTTGGCCGATGCGATAACGATGTCGGTATCTGCACCGACGCCATTCATGATTCGGCCATTCAGCTCGACTCGAACAGTGACCTCGCCCTGAGCATCGATGCCTTGGGTCACGTTATTGACTGAGTACAGCTGCAGCATCAGCCCGGAGCTCACAATCATTTCGATGGCGCTGTATGTCGCATCGACCGGCCCACCACCGACGGCGACAGCTGACTTCTCCTCACCGTCGACGGTCATGACTACCTTGGCTTCAGGCGTGGTGCCTGTTTCCGAACAGACCCGCAAACTGACCAGCCTGAAACGCTCTTCACCTGCAGCACTCTGGGTATCACTGACAATGGCCTGTAGATCCGCATCGAAGATCTCATGCTTCTTGTCTGCCAGATCCTTGAAGCGGGCGAAGGCTTCGTTCAGCTCGAGATCGGAACTGAAGCTGTAGCCAAGGTCGTGCAGCCGGGTCTTGAAAGCGTTGCGTCCCGAGTGTTTGCCCAGCACGAGGCTATTGGCATGCCAGCCCACATCCTCAGCCTTCATGATTTCGTAGGTTTCACGGTGCTTGATCACACCATCCTGATGAATGCCCGACTCATGGGCGAAGGCATTCGCGCCTACGATGGCCTTGTTGGGCTGCACTGGAAACCCTGTCACTGTTGATACCAGCTTGGAAGCCGGCACGATCTGTCTGGTATCGATTCTGGTGGTGAGATCGAACAGATCGGGACGTGTGCGCACCGCCATGACCACTTCTTCAAGTGCAGCATTGCCCGCTCGCTCGCCGAGACCATTGATGGTGCACTCGACCTGGCGTGCCCCATTGCTCACCGCCGCCAGGGAGTTCGCGACGGCCAGGCCAAGATCGTTATGGCAGTGACATGAAAAGATGGCTTTGGAAGCGTTTGGCACACGTTCCATCAGCGTCTTGATGAGAAGGCCAAACTGCTCGGGGATGGCATAGCCAACGGTATCAGGAATATTGATGGTGCGGGCACCAGCCTCGATGGTGGCTTCGATAATGCGACACAGAAAGTCGAGTTCCGAACGACCAGCGTCCTCACAGCTGAACTCAACATCCGCTACCAGGTTCCGCGCCATGCTCACGGCTTTCACCGCCTGCTCGATGACCGCCTCCGGCTGCATCTGCAGTTTGTACTTCATGTGGATCGGTGAGGTCGCTATGAAGGTGTGGATGCGACCCGATGCGGCCGGCTGCAAGGCCCGCGCGGCGCTGTCGATGTCTTTCTCGAGGGCTCTGGACAAGCTACACACGGTGGAGTCGCGGACAGCTTCAGCAATCATGCGCACGGCTTCGAAATCGTCGGGACTGGCAATGGCAAAGCCAGCCTCAATGACATCGACCTTCATTTTTTCAAGCGCCTTGGCAATCCGTAGCTTCTCGACCTTGGTCATCGAAGCGCCCGGGCTCTGTTCGCCGTCGCGCAGAGTAGTATCGAAAATGATGAGTCTGTCTTGAGCTGGAGTGTTCGAATTCATGAGAGCCTACCTACGTGCGACTGGCGAAGCCTAGCCGAGCACTATAAAACAGATCGAAAACTGGTACAAAGTTCTTCCATTCGACAGTTCTGAACAAAACCGGGCCCGGGTTGGCGGACATACGGCCCGAGATTCTCTGCTGTGCCGTGTTCTAGCTGACTGTACGTAATCTAGCAGAGACAGAAACCCTTCTTTTCCCACGGGCAATGGCCAACTCATGATACTCATCCGCTTCCTGTGCCTCAGCTTACTGATCGTCGGTTCTGCACACGCCGACAACTTCAGCGATACAGAGCTCTGGCAACAGCTCAAGCGGGGCGAGGCAGTCGCGCTGATGCGACATGCCCTGGCGCCCGGCTTCGGGGACCCGGACCACTTCGTAATCGATGACTGCAGCAGTCAGCGCAATCTCTCGGCCGCAGGCCGTACCCAGGCTAAACAGATAGGGGCGGCATTTCGCAAAAGAGGGATGGACCAGGCGCCTGTCTATAGCAGCCAATGGTGCCGCTGTCTCGACACCGCCAGACTGCTGGAACTTGGTCCGGTCATGCCATTGCCGGCGCTCAACTCTTTCTTTAATCAACCCGGCCAGGGAAAAACGCAGACTGCTGAAATCAGGCGTTGGCTGCAATCAGAGGGTGCTGATGTAACACCTCTCGTATTGGTGACGCATCAGGTGAACATAACAGCACTGACCAATATATTTCCGGCCTCTGGCGAAATGGTGATCCTGCGAAGAAATGGCGCCGCAGCGCTATCAGTGAGCGGCACCATTCTGATCGAGCCGTAACGAAGGCTAACTTGCTTCCCATCGTCTTGGCTGCCTGCCATGGCGGGCGAGTGAGCTTTAGCCAGTAGCCATTCGTACCGAAAAACTCATCAAACCAAAGAATAGGCAGGGAGATTTTCTGTGGCAACTCAACACGCAAGTTCTGATCACGGTCGTCAGGCCACCTCTCCAGGGGACATCCCCAAATCGGGCTGGAAGGATATCCTCATTCGCACCTGGAAAGAAAAGGCCAACGACAATCTTGGTCTCGTAGCCGCAGGTGTAGCCTTTTATTTTCTTCTGGCGGTCTTCCCTGCTATCGGCGCATTCATATCTATTTACGGACTCATGTACGATCCGGCGGACGCACAACAGCAGATGAGCGACGCGATGACCATGATGCCGGCAGATGCCAGAGAGATTCTCAACGAGCAGATGCAGCAGCTGGCTCAACGTGGCAGTGGCACACTTGGTTTAAGTGCGGCGATTGGCATTCTGCTCGCAATCTGGAGCTCCATGAAGGGCACCAGCGCACTGATGACAGCCTTGAATATCGTCTACGATGAGCGTGAAGAGCGTGGCTTCGTGTACCTCAAGTTCATCACTTTCCTCATCACCTTCGGCGCTTTCGTCTTTGTCGCTGTATCGCTTGTAGTCATTGCCGCGGCGCCCGCAATTCTTGAGCAGATGGGCCTGGGGAGCTGGATAGAAACAGTGATTCAATACGCCCGGTGGCCAGTCCTCGCCTTGCTGTTCATGTCGCTGCTTGCAGTGCTCTATCGTTTCGGCCCATCCCGAGCAGCGCCAAAGTGGCGCTGGGTCTCCCTCGGATCAGTCACTGGCACCATACTGTGGATAGTGGGCTCGCTACTATTCTCCTGGTATGCCTCAAATTTCGGTAGCTATAACGAGACCTTCGGCTCGCTGGGGGCGGTGATTCTCCTGCTGATGTGGTTCTACATCACAGCTTTCATCATTCTGTTGAGTGGAGAGTTGAATGCAGAAGTCGAACATCAGACGAAAATGGATACGACCTCGGACGAACCGGAGCCGATGGGCCAGCGGGAGGCTTTCGTGGCCGACACCGTCGGGCAGCGTCACTAGTTTGACAAGCTGAGCGAAGTGCCTGATCTCACTCGTCCCGACTGAGTTTCAGGCCAACTTTGGTCACAAGGTCTCCCTCCACCGCTCTGACGGTCAGCATAATGCTACCGAGGTCGAGCCGGTCACCAACGACAGGATGGCCACGCTTGTCCTCGGCAAAGCAGTCCGACAGCGTCTTCTGCGGCTGGAAACGATCCACCTTGAAGCCGTATACCAACTGCACATCGCCCAGGGTGGCCTGACCCTCGAGAAGAAATTCACCAAAGAAGCGGCGATCTGAAAGCCGCTCTGGCGGCTCTGTTCCGCCTAGCAGCTTGTTGACGTTACTGACCTGGTCGTGCGTCGTAAATACTGCCAGCACGTCGCCTTCGAGCACCTCGTCTCCGGCCTCGCATCCATGCAACGCGCCATGGCGAAACAAGGCCCCCAAATGTGTTTCGTCCGGCAGGTGCAGTTTGGACAACGGTACGGGACGAGTCCATCGCTTGCCTTTCAGGGGAATGAGCAACAGCTCATGATCGCCTGTCTCGACCCGATTCAGTGGGATTCGCAGTTTGGACTCCGGTGGTTTCGGCACTTCAAGTTTCAGTTTTCGGGCGAGCGGCGCCAATGTGGAGCCCTGGAGAACGAGACTGATGATGACCACCACGAAGGCCACTTCGAAAATGATGTTTGCGCCTGGCAGCCCTGCCATGAATGGAAACAGGGCCAGCACGATCGGCACCGCACCACGCAGACCTACCCAGCCGATAAAAATATGTTCGCGCCTCGAGAATCCGAAAGGGAGCAGTGAAATCACCGTCGCCAAGGGTCTGGCAATCAGGATCAGCGCCAGCGAAAGGATCAGCGCCATTGGAGCGCTTTCGAGCAGCTGAGAGGGCGTTACCAGGAGGCCCAGCAGCAAGAATAGAATTAGTTGCGCCAGCCAGGCGAGTCCGTCATGGATCTGCAGAATCGAAGGCATCATGCGCACCTTTCGACTCGCGATCACAATGCCCATGAGGTAAACCGCAAGAAAGCCGCTGCCATTGATCAGGTTGGTCGCACTGAACAGGGTAATGCCGCTCGTAACCACCAGGAGGGGATACATGGCTGGCACGAGGTTGACCATATTCAGTAGCCGGGCCATGATCAGGCCGCCGCCCAGCCCGGCAAGCGTTCCAATGCCAAACTGTTGCACCAGCATCAGCAGCGCGGTCCATACAGTGCTGTCACCATCCCCCTGAATAAAGCCGATCAACAATAGCGTGAGAAAGATGGCCATTGGGTCGTTGCTGCCTGACTCGATCTCCAGGGTCGCTTCGACCCGCTCGTTTATGGTAAGTCCCCGCCCCTGCAGAAGCGAGAATACCGCTGCGGCGTCTGTCGATGAGACGATGGCACCTATCAGCAGGCCGAACAATAAAGGCAGGTCGAAGAGCCAGACCGCTACAAGGCCGCAGATGCTGGCCGTAATGACGACACCAAGAGTGGCTAACAGTAATGCCGGTTTGAGTCCGACGCGAAAGGATTCGACACGTGTCCGCATGCCGCCATCAAGCAGGATGATCGCCAGCGCCAGGTTACCGACAATGAAGGCGGTGTCGACATCGTTGAAGAAGATCTGCCCCGGCCCTTCCTCACCGGCGAGCATGCCCACACCCAGAAACAACAACAGAACCGGCATACCAATGCGGGAAGACAATGGCGTCACCAGAATGCTGACCATGACCAGGGCTGCGCCCACCAATAACCAAGCCATGTCCATGAACGATGCTAACCTTCTGAATCAGTGAAGTTCCGGGACTAGAGCCCGCTGCTGCTCCATCTTACATAAGGTAGACGCCTTGGACACGCACGCAACACCGCATTGATGTGTTTTTATGGAGTGAGTGTCGCGAGGTAGGCACGCCATCCGCCGAGACTGGTGATGTCTTTAGCAGCGGCTATGGCATACGGTTCGCAGATGAAGCTACAGACCCACCGGCCGTCCTCGAGTTCTACTTTCCCGATCCCCAGAGGCGCAGGGATATTGCTGACGAAGCTACCGAAGTGCTCGCTCGGCATCGACCACACTTCCACCTCAATGTGTTGACCTGACCTGGTGTCCCTGATCAGACCTGGGCGAAAGGGCGGACCGCCAGCCAGCGCATACATCCGGTATGCGGCGGCGGTGGTGGTTCGTTCAGTCAAGGTCGCTCCGCGCTCTGTCAGCTGCCAGTTGAGGGGCAGACCCTGCAGGTGAGCGCCACAGACCACAATGTCGATCTTGCGGGTATCAGTGACCGGATTGGTCGCTGCCGGTATCTCCTGTGTCTGCTCGCTGCTGCCTCGTGCCCCCAGTGGCAGCTTCAGAGTCTGCTGAATCCGGTTGGCAATCGATAGCAATGCACGGTCGCTGTCACGCGGTCCGGCCAGGGTCACGCCAAAAGGGAGATGACGCTCCGTGAAGGCTGTGGGCACCGCTACAGCGGCAAGATCCAGCAGGTTCATGAAGTTGGTGTAGTAGCCGAGCTCGCTGTTGCAGCTCACCGGTGCTTCGAGCATTTCATCGATGGTGTGTAGCTTGCCGGCTGTTGGCAGAAGCAGGCAGTCAATCAGCGACAATGTCTCATCGCAGCGCTGTTTCAGCGCCGTCAGCCGATATTGTGCCTGAAAGAGATCGAGTGCCTTGGGCTGACCGCCCGGCTCTATGATCTGCCGAATCACGGGCAACAGCGCCTCAGGTTGAGACTCCAACAGCGGCTGTATCGCCAGATAGCGTTCGCTGACCCAGGGGCCTTCGTACAGCAGCCTGGCGGCTTCATCGAACGGTGCGTAGTCGATCTCGACGAAGTTGAAGCCGGCATCGGACAACTGCCTGAGTGTCGCCTTATAGGCGCGCTGATAAGCATCGTCACCGAAGAAGCGCAATTGGGCTTGAGGAATGACGCCTACCTTGAGCGGCCCTTTTCGAAGGCCGTATTGGCGTGACTGATTGTGGTACGGATTTGAGCGGCTGTACCCGTCCTGCGAGTCGAAGCCCTCCGCACTCGCCAGCACTGAATTGGCATCGTCAGTGGTGAGGGCGAAAATGCTGATGCAATCGAGGCTTCTGCAGGCTGGTACTAGCCCACTTGCTGACAGCAATCCTCTCGATGGTTTGACGCCGATCAGGTTATTGAAGCACGCCGGTACTCTGCCAGAACCCGCCGTGTCGGTACCGAGACTGAAACTCGCCAGTCCGAGTGCAACCGCGACCGCAGAGCCAGAGCTCGACCCACCGCTGATGAAGGCCTTGTCGACAGCGTTTCGACAAGCGCCGTAGGGCGAGCGCGTGCCATTGAGACCTGTCGCGAACTGATCCAGGTTGGTCTTGCCGACTGGAATGGCGCCGGCATCGATCAGCTGCTGAACCACCTGCGCCGAGGCCTCAGGAACATATTTGTATGCTTCGCAGCCTGCGGTAGTCGGAATGCCTGCCAGATCGATATTGTCCTTGATCGCAAAGGGCACGCCCCAAAGCGGACAGTCTTCAGCAGATTTCGTTTTCAGCTGGTCGAGGTAAAACTGCTGCTCTGCCTCGCCAAGGAGGTGAATCCAGATATTGCGATCTTCAGCATCTTTGGCGCGTCGTCGAATACCAGCCATCAATGCATCCGGTGTGAGCTCCCCTGTCTGGTAGGCGTTGCGCAGAGCCTGGATCGTCATACTCTCTGGCTTCATGTCAGCTCATCTCCTCGGCAGTAGTGACGGTGTTCTGATGTTCATCTTCATATGGCTTCAGCACGACCAGCGCCTGTCCGGCTTCCACACGGCTTTTAGTCTGTAGCAGAAGATGAGTGACCGTGCCGTCGACCGGCGCTTCGACCGCTATTTCCATCTTCATTGATTCAAGGACCATCAGCGTGTCGCCGGCTTTGACCTGATCGCCAATCTTCACGGCAATTTGCCAGATACTGCCTGACACAGAGCTATCGACAGCAAGACTGGTGTCCGGCCAGCTGACATCCTTATCGTCTTGCTGGACTTCAGGTGGGGTGTAGTCGAACTGACCATTGGCATGCCACTGGGCGAGCTCCTCTTCGAAGGCCGCCTGCCGGCGCGCCCGGAATTCATCAACCTCTGCTGCGTGGTTGGCAGTGAAGGCTTCATAATCAGAGAGACTGAACTCCCCTTCCTCGATCCGCAGTGGGTAGCGCCCTTGCGGAAAGTCACGCCGAATTTGCTGCAGTTCTTCGTGGCTCACTTCATAAAAGCGGATCTGATCGAAAAACCGCAGCAGCCATGGATTCTGGAATTCATCTGTCTTGCGATATCGATTCCACATCTGCAACGTACGCCCGACGAACTGATAGCCACCGGGGCCTTCCATGCCATAAACGCACATGTAGGAGCCGCCGATGCCAACGGAGTTCTCTGCTGTCCAGGTCCGGGCGGGATTATACTTGGTGGTCACCAGACGGTGTCGTGGATCGACCGGCGTTGCCACCGGCGCGCCCAGATAGACATCGCCCAGTCCCATGACTAGATAGGCCGCGTTGAAGACGATGGCCTTTACCTCGTCGATACTGTCGAGGCCATTGATGCGACGAATGAATTCGAGGTTGCTTGGACACCAGGGCGCCTTCTCCCTGACCGACTGCGTGTATTTTTCGATGGCCAGCTGACAGGCTTCATCATTCCAGGACAGCGGAATATGGATGGTGCGGGAGGGTACGGAAAGACTGTCCAGTCGCGCGAACAGCGCCGCTTCGGCAGCTTTCAGATGAGCTATCAGGGTGTCGTGACTGAGCACCTGACTGTCGAAGTGGAGCTGGAGCGAGCGGATCCCCGGCGTGAGTTCACGCAAACCATCGAGCGGGTTGGCTTCGAGCCACTGCATCAACGCATGGGCACGAAAACGCAGGCGGACATCCAGGGTCTGCTCACCGTATTCCACCAGCAGGAAGTGATCACCCGCTGCCCGATAGACGATCTGCTCACCAAACTCGCTGGCTGCCAGCGACGCCAGCACAGGCGTATCTGGTGCGATGGCCGACCAAGCTTCTTCAGCCGATGACAGTGTTTCGATCTGCCTGATCTGCGCAGCTTCAAGTTTGACAGCCGTATCGATCGAAACGGGTATGAAACGGATGGTATTGCCAGCCCGTAGCTGACCCAACTTCCACAGGTCCGCCGTGATGACCGTGGCTGGACAGACGAAGCCGCCGAGCGAAGGCCCATCGGGGCCGAGAATCACAGGCATGTCGCCCGTGAAGTCGACCGTACCGAAAGCGTAGGCATTGTCATGAATATTGGACGGATGCAGGCCAGCTTCACCGCCATCCTTCCTAGCCCATTCAGGCTTCGGGCCGATGAGTCGTACTCCGGTGCGACTCGAGTTGTAGTGTACTTCCCAGTCGGTTTCGAAAAAACGGCTGATATCGTCGTCCGTGAAAAAGTCAGGGGCGCCATGGGGCCCATAAATAACCCGAAGTTCAACCTGCTCAGCGAGCTTGGGTACAAGCGTCGGGGCAAGTGCTTCCGACTTGTGCTTGCTCGGCACCTTGTTGAGCTTCAGTACATCGCCAGCTCGGAGGGCGCGACCATTGTGGCCGCCAAACTGGCCCAGGGTGAAGGTGGCGCGCGAGCCAAGATACTCGGGGCAGTCGATGCCGCCATTGATTGCCAGGTAGGCTCTTGCGCCCCCACCCTGTACACGCCCGAGGGTCAGGGTCTGACCAGCACCAATCAGCAGAGACGAATTCATGGACACCGGCTGGCCATCGAGTCTGGCCTCGATCTCAGCGCCCGTGATCGCAATGCGCGTCTCGCTGGCAAAGCGCAGCGTTGGCCCCTGCATGGTGATTTCTAGCCCGGCAGCCTCGGCCCCGTTGCCCAGCAAGCGGTTGCCCAGGCGGAATGCATAACTGTCAAAGGGGCCAGACGGTGGCACGCCCACTGACCAATAGCCGTTGCGGCCTGGATAATCCTGGATCGTCGTCTGTGTTCCGCCTTGCAGCACATCGATGCGCGCAGGCTGATAACTGAACTCATTCAGGTAGCGGGTAAACATTTTGCCCTGCTGCAAAATCGTGTCACTACTCAGCTCGCGCAAATAATCGAGGTTGGTTTCGCTACCATATAATCGAGTCGACTCGAGCGCACCCTGCAGCTTTTCCAGAGCCGATTTGCGGTCGCCCGCGTGGACGATGATCTTGGCAAGCATAGGATCAAAATAAGTCGGGATCTCAATACCTGATTCGACCCAGGTGTCTATTCTCAGGCCTTCGCCTTCAGGGAACCCGACTTCCGACAGCAGGCCCGCGCAAGGCTGAAAGTCACGATACGGATCCTCCGCGTAGACCCTCACCTGAATGGCATGACCACTCGCTTTCAGTTGCTGGCGCGCCTGCCGAAGCTCCGGAAGCTCGCCGGCCGCCTGGCGAATCATCCACTCCACCAGATCGACACCAAACACCAACTCGGTGACGCCATGCTCGACCTGCAAACGGGTATTCACCTCGAGGAAGTAGAACTGGTCGGTCTCCACATCGAAGATGAATTCTACGGTGCCTGCATTTCGATAGTTGATGCTGGCCAGCAACTGCTCCGCCGTCTGATACAACTGCTGACGCACGGCATCAGTCAGCCCTGGCGCCGGACACTCTTCAACGACTTTCTGATTGCGTCGTTGCGCAGAGCAGTCCCGTTCGCCGATGGCGACGACCTTACCATTACCATCGCCGAAGCCCTGCACTTCGATGTGACGAGCTCGCGCAATGAACTTCTCCAGGAACACGCTGTCATCCGCAAAGTTGCTCGCGCCGAGACGCTTGACCTTGTCGTAGGCGCCTCTGAGCTCTTGTTCACTACTGCACAGTTGCATCCCTATACCACCGCCACCGGCACTACTTTTGAGCATCACGGGGTAGCCGACCCTGGCTGCCTCAGCACAGGCTGACTCGAGATCGTTCAAAAGCTCGGAGCCCGGTAACAGCGGAACGTCGGCAGCCAGGGCGAGCTCACGCGCCTTGTGCTTGAGACCAAAGGTCTGCATCTGCTGAGGTGTAGGACCTATGAAGGCGATTCCAGCTGTTTCACATTGCTGCACAAAATCGGCGTTTTCGCTTAGAAAGCCGTAGCCGGGATGGATAGCCTGAACGCCATGTTCCAGCGCCAGCGCAATAATCTTTTTCGCATCGAGATAGGTGTGTGAGGCATCGCCGTCACCCAGTGAATAGGCCTCATCGGCGTTGCGAACATGGAGGCTGTCAGCGTCGCAGTCTGCGTAAACAGCGACAGAAGTGACGCCCATCTGCCTGAGCGTGCGAAGTATGCGCGTAGCAATGGCGCCACGGTTGGCAATCAGAACTTTGCTGAACATCAGTCAATCCTCAAGCGGGCCGTCCCGCATATGAAAGAGATGCAGCTGGCGGTCGTCCGCCAGTGCCTGCTGTGCTCAGTACTCAGTGGTCCCACACCAGCAGCTCAACTGGCGTGGGGTTATAACCGTTGCAGGGGTTATTGAGCTGCGGACAGTTCGAGATCAGCACAATCACGTCCATGATGGCTTGCATTTCCACGTACTTGCCGGGCGCCGAAAGCCCATCTTCGAATGACAGCCCGCCCGCTGAAGTGACCGGTACATTCATGAAGAAATTGATGTTATGCGTAATGTCTCGCTTGGTAATGCCATATTCCGGGTGCTCGCCGATGGCCAGCATCCAGCTATCGCGACAGGCATGCATGCAGCGCTTCTCAAGGCTGTATCGTACCGTGTTGCTTTCGGATGCACAGGCGCCGCCTATCGTGTCGTGCCGGCCACAAGTGTCGGCTGTGATTTCGAGCATTGGATTGTTCAGATTCGAGCGCAATATACTGCCAGTTGTCAGGTAGACCTTGCCCTGCTCCCGGATGGTATCGGTGGCGCTATAACGCTCCGAAGGACGGCCAGCCCTGTAGAACAGGGTATCGGCTGCCTGATTACCTTCAAGGTCCAATATTCGAATGGTCTGACCAGCCTTGACCAGTCCAATCAAATAATCACCGGCATCGATTGTGGTTCGTGAACAGGCATTGGCTGGCTCACGTGTACTTGTCGTCAACATTCAACTGTCCTCACGCAGATCCAAGGTAGTACAGGGCGTTGTTGGCGAAACCCCGCTGATTCTCCGGACGGAAATTCCGGCAATAGTCGTCTTCGGTGACTGCAGGCGCCACGCTGATGGAGAGCTCCACTGGCTTTGCCGGGTAGCGCTCTGCATCATTCAGAGGATGTGGACAGGTGTGCAGCAGCACGAGAGTGTCCATCTCGAAGCGTAGCGTGACAGTGCTGCCTGACGGGCTGTGACCGGGCTGATACCGGAGGCCGCCTTCATCATCGGCCGCCACCTTGCTAAACAGATTGAGGTTGGCCGCCATATCAGCAGGGCCGAGGCCGTATTTGGCCAACTCGACGATGAAGGCGTCATAGCCATTCTGATGCATCTCGTTGCGGTCTTTCTGGTAATCGCGCTTACCCCACTTCTCCGCCACCTGTGCAGCAGTGCTGTTGCCACATACCGTCTCGTGCCAGCCAAGGCTATCTTCGACAATAGAGGCAAATATGCGCCCCATGTCGGAGTACAGACAGTGGCCACGGGTCAACTTGAAGGTATGCTGACACTTGAGCGTGTCCGGGGCGTTGTAGCGCTCCAGCAGATCTTCCGGGTTGTACATCAGCAGGCCAACATTGGCGCCGCCTTCCGTATCTGTCAGCGTCAGTTGCGTACCACGCCGCAGGCGCAGCGACCAGTGCCCGCCAGCGGGTATGCTGGTGCTGTAAGGGACAGAAAGCATATTCAGTTCTCCTGTTCGTGCGGGAGTGTTTCCACCTGCGGCGCTGGTGTAAAGGCCGGGCGGATGTCGTCGTCAATTTCGTGATAGATCTTCGGGTCGACATCGCCGACCGGGAGGTCATAAGTGATGCTGGCGCCGTAGGCGTCCGGAGCGTGGGGATCAATGCGCAGGCGATCGAACACCCAAAGGCGTGTACCGAGGAAGAAACCTTCTTTCAAATCGTGCGTCACCATGAAGACGGTCAACTTGTATTCGCGCCACAGTGACAGCACCAATTGGTGCATTTCTCCGCGAATACCCGGATCCAACGCACCAAAGGGCTCGTCCAGCAGCAGAATGCGTGGCCGGCCCAGCAAGGCCTGGGCGATGGCCAGACGCTGCTGCATACCTCCAGACAGTTGGTGCGGATAACGCTCGAGGGTATGGCCCAGTCCGACCTGATCGAGAATGGCTACTGCCTCCTTTCTGGCGGTTGTCTTGGCTTTGCCGAACAACCAGCCGGTGACGCCTTTGCGTTGGAAGGCCTTCGCCGCCATGACATTTTCCAGAACGGTCATGTGCGGAAACACCGAGTACTTCTGAAACACCACACCACGATCTGGGCCAGGCTCCTGCCGCACAGGCTGTCCATCGATCAGTAACTCACCTTTCGAAGGACCTTCAGTGCCCAGAAGCAGTTTCAGGAATGTACTTTTGCCACAGCCGGAAGCGCCTACCATTGTGATGAAGTCACCTTCCTGCACCTTGATATTGAGCCGCTCGAGCACGACGTTATCGCCGTAGCTTTTCCAGAGATTCCTGGCTTCAATCATGATTGCGCCCCCTGCACATGCCACGGGAACAACCGTCGGCTGGACCAGGCCAGCAAGGCGTCGAACAGAAAGGCCAGCAGTGTGATCCATGCGGTATAAGGCAGAATGACATCCATCGACATGTAGCGCCTGACCAGGAAGATCCGATATCCCAGCCCATCTGTCGCCGCAATGGCTTCAGCTGCAATCAGGAACAGCCATCCGGCGCCGAGGGAAAGACGAACGGCATCAATCAATCGTGGCATGAGTTGCGGCAGGAGCACTCGCATGAGGATCTGGGACGTATTGGCGCCCAGCGTCTGCGCCTTCACTATCTGCTCAGACGGAATTTCCACAGTACGGCGCTGAAGATCTCTAGCTATGAAGGGCGTGATGCCGATGGCAATCAGCATCACCTTCGACAGCTCGCCCAGCCCGAATACGATGAAGAGTATTGGCAATAATGCCAAGGGTGGAATCAACGAGACGACGGTCAACAGCGGAGAGAACGTTGAAGAGACCAAGGGTAATGCGCCTGTCAACAGACCCAGAAGGAGGCCAAGCGAAGCGGCGATGAGTACACCTAGTCCCAATCTTGTCAGGCTACTCGCGGTATCAGTCCAGAGTATGTAGTCGCCAGTCCGCTTGCTTGGCTCGAGTGCCATCCGTTCGATGGCACCGCCCATCTGCTCAAGCCCCGGCAGGAGTTTGTCGTTTGGATTCAGTTCCAATCGTGCGTCCGATCCAGCCATATAGGCAATGATCAGCAGCATGAAGGGCAGCAATCCAAGCATGAGATTGAACGGTGCTGTGGGACGAAGATTGATGAGTCTTTTCATTCAGGAGGCCCTGGGGCGCCAGGCGCCCCTCCGGTTTGAAGCGCGTGTCAGAGCTTGCCGTCAGCAGCCATCTGCATGTAAGTCGGGTCGAAGCGCAGCTTGACGTTGCCTTCGTCGCCAAACACGCCAGCGGGGGTCTCGATGCCAATGACGCCAGCATCAGGTGCACCTTCGCCGAGCAGACCGTGATCGAAGGAAAACTCGGCCACTTTCTGCATCGTATTCAGTAGGGTGTCACTTTTGGTGAGCTCGAGCGCATCAGCAGGCTCGTAGAACATTTCGGTACTTGAGAGCTGAGAATTGAAGCCTGCCAGATCGGTGCCTGCTGCGCGCGCCATTTGGGTGCGCGCCTGCTCAGCTGTCTTGTCATCACCTTTCATGTTCGCCATGATTTCATACCAGGCACCAGTGAGGGCCTTCCCTAATTTTGGATTTGCCTTGAGCGTCTCGGTATTGACCACGAGCAGGTCTATGATTTCGCCCGGAATCTGCGATGAGTCGAATACGAGATTGCTGTCAGGCATGGTCATGATTTCACTCAACAGCGGCTTCCATGTTGTCACGGCAGTCACGCTGTCAGTTGTGAACACAGACACCATGTCGGCATCGGAGGTATTGACCACCTGAACGTCACGCTCGGACAGGCCAACCGTTTCGAGGCCTCGTGCCAACAGGTAGTGAGAGACGCTCAGTTCGACAAGGTTCACGCGCTGGCCCTTGATGTCCTTCAGGTCTTTCTTGCCCTTGAGCACCACGCCGTCGTTACCATTGGAAAAATCACCCACTACCAGGGCGGTGCTATCCACACCACCAGCTGCCGGAATCGTCAGCGCGTCCATGTTTGTCATGGTGCAAGCATCAAAACCACCGGTGGCGTACTGGTTGATCGACTCTATATAGTCGTTGATCTGCACGACTTCGATATTGATGTCGTACTTGTCAGCCCACTTCTTGACGATGCCCTGTTCGGCACCATAGGCCCAAGGCATCCAGCCAACATATATCGACCAGCAAATCTTGAAGTCGTCTTTAGCGAAGGTATTCGAGGAGAACGCGAGAGTCAGGAACAGGGGAATGAGTCGCTTCATTGCAGTTACCTTTCGTTGTGGAAACACAGAGTCTTGATTCAAGACGGAGTACACTTGGCAAAACGCCAATTCAGTCTCCCGGGCTTTTGTCCCGCCGTGTAACCTCTCATCGAAAGGTCGAGTGCTCTCGGACCAGTCACTGTTGCAATAACAGCCGGAACCCTAGCGCTCTATTGTATTCAAATCCGTTTTACCAAGGTACGGATACCCTTCAACAATGCAGGGTTTATACCATCTTCATAACACGTTGTTTTAACTTCGAATTACCGATATCAGTCGGGGAACCCATTGTCAGGACGAACTATTCGGCACCAGTTTGGTGCCTGATCTGCAGCACCCTGCACCAGCATTGCGCATCAGAGGCGACACCACTTCGGCAAAGTCCGCCTAGCGTTCAAAAGGACAGTTGTGCATGCGCAGCTTGCGATCGACCGCTTGGCAGCCCACGACGCACAGACTGCGCATCATCTCAGCATAGTTTCAGCTCGGAGACTCCAGCAGTCTAATCCCAACTCCAACGCTGGGATTTGCCGCCGTGAAACTCCCAGAGATGGGCTCTCATGCCATCGCCCCAGAATGGATCCTTGATATCGAGTGCCATATTCGTAGCGTTGGATATTCGCCAGGAATTGCTGGCGCCTCGCAACCAGACCTGATTCGCGCCACCGTGACAGTCCCACAGGTGAACCCGAGCGCCTTGACTGGTGCCAGCCCCGCTAACATCGATACATTTGTTCTGATTCATCTTGCTGCGAATCAAACCGGCTTCATCCTGCCACCAGAGCTGACTGTCTGCACCGTGGCACGACCACTGATGCACTTCCGTTCCATTGCCAGTGTTCCGTCCAGCGAGGTCAAGACACTTGCCTTTGTCATTACGCAGTTTTCGCCATACCACAGCGGCGTCTGGATCAGGCCTTGCAATGGTCGGGTAATCACCTGTGCGCCACTGCCCCTCAGCGGCGCGGTCGCTGTAATTGACCCAGACAGACTCTAGCTGAAGTGCCTGCTTGGCGCTCTTCAACATTTCGTTGATATAACCATTCTTAGGCGTCTGAAATTCGTGATTGCCACCGAGCTCATTTCGACACTGTGTATTGCCATAGCTCCAGGGCCCGGCTTGCTGTGTGATAGTCCACTCGCCAGTTGAATTATCCTGACAGGCGTAGCGAAGTTCGACATTGCAGTCAGCGTCGTTGAAGCGACCGTTGGCCCAGTGCTCAGCGCAATGCTCATTATTTTCCCAGTTATTTGGTTCGCCTGGCGACCAGCTCCATATCGAGGCTTCCATTCGTGCATCGCCAATCGATAACTGATCCAGACCGATGACGCCCAGGGCACATCGCTGCGCCTCTGCCATCCACTCAGGCGTTATGGGCTGAGAGGGATCCCCGAACCAGCTGGACAGATTTGTCAGATCTTCATAGATACGAACCTGGTTGTTCAGTACGAAAGTCTGGCTGTAATTGGCGGTGCTGCAGGCCGGATAGGCCTGGAAAGTATCATTATCGGTGGCCCAATTGCCTTGATAGGCGAAAGTAGACCACTGTGTAGTCGCGCAGTTGCCACCAATGATGAGCACCTGTTTCCCGGCATTGAGAACATCAGCTTTGCTCATATCCATCGGTAAACTACTGCACGCTGAAGGCTTGAAGATCAAGCCCCCCAAATGACGTTCCATTTGCGCGATGATCTCATCGTAATGACCATCGCTGTGCTCCTCGATATAGAGAATGAGCACTTCCTGAGCATTCCCGGGCTGCTTCAGCCAGGTCGCTACTTCCTTGATACCGTCTTCGAATCTACGATCGAAAGGACTGCACCCAGTGTGGTTACTCTGGCCATGACAAAGCAACAGCGCCTTGCCGGAGGTCGTGGAGGTCCAGTGAACATCCAGTTCCAGCGCCCTGATCCCCATATCTAGCTGATCGACCAGACTGTGAATGTGGTTTGGATCATGATAGCTCCCCAGATTCTGATAGGCCTGCGAGTTATAGCTGTTGTGAGTATACGGAAAACTGATTTTCCCGACCGGCTCACCCATATCGATGAAGTACTGGTGTCGGAGCGCCTGATAGGCCCAGCCCTGACGATACTGATCAAGCGACTCGGCCTGGGCGAGGGGGCTAAGCAATATTATTGTGACTACTAATGCCTTGAAGATGTCCTTGTTCACGTGATTGTCCTATTCGCCTGTTATAGTTTTTTTGTGGTCTCCCTGACTGCGCAACCAGGCTAGCAGATTACATCCCAGCGCCAGCAACCCATATGGGTGAGAGCTTATTTAATGTGAACCGGCACACACTTTGGGAAGGGCGACATTTGTAGACTCGCCCCCTCCAATAAGAAAAATTAACAGGATATATTCATGAAACTAAAAGGTTTATGCATTCTTTCAGCCTTCGCAGGATGCACACTCGGTCTCTCCGCTACGACCCACGCCGCAGAAACATTCTGCTCGGACTACGACGCTGTGCAGTCAGCGCCGACGCTTAACAAGCCCGCCCAGCGAAACTTCCGAAATTGGGGCAACCGTTATTTATCGTGGGTTCACAGACCCTTCCATATGGTCCATGACCAGATCGTCCGGGAGGGCAGCGCCGCGACTATCGTCGGTAAGTTCGACTACAGTAGCGTCTTGCACAAGGATCTCGAAAATGAGGACGTCCACGTCTATCTGTACGGGACCGGCAGTCAAAACTGGGAATATCTTGGTGAGCATAGAACCAATCGCGACGGCAAGATTTCGGTGAATGTGCAGAAGCCCCAGGGCGACTACGTGGTGCGTATGGTGGTCGAAGGTGACCATTCTGAAGCCATTGGCTATCTCACCGTAGTTGCCGAAGGCCGCAAGGCGGTACTCTTCGATATCGATGGCACGCTTACGCTGAGCGATTTCGAGGGCGTTGGCGATTATCTCGGTATCGATAATGCCGATATGCACAACTATGCCGACGATGTCGTGTGGGAGTATGTGTCGAAAGGCTATCAGATAGTCTACTTGACAGGCCGAGGCTACTGGCAGGCGAAAACCACCCGCGACTGGTTCAACCGCAACGGGCTGTTCGGCTGGCACCTGCGAACGGACGCCAATCAGGACAATCCGATCAAACCAGATACCCAACAGTACAAGACCGACTACATCAACTACCTGAAGAATGACGTTGGCCTGGATATTGTCCGCGCCTACGGCAATGCCGACACCGATGTACGTGCCTACGCCGCGGCAGGTATCCCGCCCTCAGATACTTACATCATTGGCGAGCACGCTGGTATGGACGGCACAAATGCAGTTGAAGGCGATTACTCGCTGCATTATGTGGAAGTGGCTCAACCGGCTTCCGAGGCCGGGTGTAGCTGGCGCTAACGCCATTCTAACCAGCTCTGCTGACCACCGGGGATTAGCAGGGCTGGCAACCGCCTTCTTCTCTAACAGAAAATTTAAGCAGGACGATACTGTTCAGCTTCACCTTGCGATCTGATCGAAAATTGATCGCCTGATATAGCAAGCTTTCTAAGTCACAATTTAGTCATCTACAATGCGACATCTCTTCACATTTCGTGAGTTGGCAAAGAGCGGCGCTACCCGAGACCGATGATGAAAATAGTCTGCATATCCGACACCCATAGCCGGCACGATCTAGTGACGGTACCGGACGGCGACGTCCTCATTCATGCTGGCGACTGCACAGGCCGCGGAAGCGAAAACGATCTCATCGCCCTCAACCACTGGCTGTCATTGCAGCCTCACCAGCACAAGATCCTTATCGCGGGTAATCACGACAAGCTGTTCGAAACCGAGCCTGCGCGCGCCCGCGAGTTGATCACGTCGGCCATTTATCTTGAGGATTCCGGAGTTGATATTGAAGGCGTAAGCTTCTGGGGCAGCCCTTGGACGCCGGCGTTTTTCGACTGGCATTTCATGCGCGAGCGCGGCGCGCCGATGGCAGATGTGTGGGAGAGCATCCCTGTCGGTACCGACGTATTGATCACTCACGGGCCACCGATGGGTATTCTTGACGAAGTACCCAGAGGGGCTGAGGACATTGAACACACCGGCTGCGCGGACCTGATGATGGCGGTGTTGCGAGTGCGACCGAAATTTCACGTATTCGGCCATATTCACGAAGGCTACGGTACCAGCGAGATCGACGGGACGCTGTTTATCAACGCCAGCTCACTGGACGAGCGCTATCGCCCAGTCAATCCGCCTATCGTCTTCGACATTTCCTGAGCGCGCGTCAGAACCATCTCTTCTTGCGAAAATAGAGCAGCATGCCGCCCATCATGCTGATGATTGCCAGCCAGACGAAAAGATAGCCATATGGCGACGCCAGTTCCGGCATATTCAGAGGACTTGCGGACGTATCGAAATTCATGCCGTAAACGCCGACCAGAAAGGTTGGCGGCATGAACAGCACCGAGATCACCGTGAGCACGCGCATGACTTCATTCAGTCGGTGCGTGGCATTGGACAGGTAAAGATCGAGCATGCCGCTCGTGATTTCATGATAGGTTTCTAGCAGTTCGATAATGTTGACACAGTGGTCGTAGCAGTCGCTCAGGTAGACCCGGGTGTCATCAGCCAGCAGCTCCAGATTGTCATCTCGTTGAAGCTGACTGACGATGTCACGCTGTGGCCATAGCCGACGGCGTAACAGCAACAGTTGCCGCATCAGAAAATAGATCTCCTGGACAATGGCTTTGTCTGGCTTCTCGAGCAGCTTGTCTTCAAGCACCTGAATATCTTCGGCAAGCGACTCAACTACTGGAAAGGCGTGATCAATGATGCTGTCGATGAGGGTATAGGTAAGATAGTCCCCACCCCGCTGTCGATGCTTGCTTATCGGCTTTCGAATGCGTTCCCTCACCAGCAGAAATGGATCCAGCACTCCGCTACAGAACGACACTACAGTGTGGTCTGTCAAAAAAAGGCAGACCTGCTCAGTCACGATCTGCTTGCCTTCAAATCTCGGCAGGCTGAGGATGATAAAAGCCTGCATCTCGTTGACTTCAAGCTTGGCGCGATGGCCCGTGTTCAAGATATCTTCGAGGTAGAGCTCGTGAATGTCGAAGGCCTTTGACAAGGTGCGCAGGGTTGCGGTATCAGGCGCGCCCTGAACATGAATCCAGGTGACATCGCTATCCTTGATGTAACTGTAACAGGCATCCGGCTCGATATCAGGCCGCTCGACGAGCTTGGCGTGGGTGTAGCTCATCATGTGAAGCTCACAGCGACCACTTTTGGCGTCACTGAGAGTGCCTGGCTTGGTACCAGGCTTGCTATAGGCAGTAGGGAACAGTTTCATGGGACACCGGGACAACGCTGAAGAGCTGTAGCTTCAGAGCATTAACGGCTCCTGTCAACGGCTACCTGAGGAACTACCAGGGCACGACAGCACCATCATAAGCAAAGAAGCCACCTGAACGCTCGTCATCGAGATCCGAAATGACCTTGCGCAGCCCGGTGACACTCTGCTGAGTGGTGATCAAAGCCTGTGGACCACCCATACTGGTCTGAACCCAACCGGGATGCAGTGCCACTACTCTCATGCCGCTGTCCTTCAAATCATGAGACAAACTCTTCACCACCTGGTTTATAGCACTCTTCGATGACCGATACAGATAGCTACCGCCTGAATCGTTATCGGCCACACTGCCCATCTTGCTGCTCAGAACCGCGATCTTTTTGACGCCTCCTTTCTTCAGGTGCGGGAGCAATGCTCTTGTTACCATGAAGGGAGCTATCGAATTCACCGTGAAGACGTCGAGCCAGTCCTGCTCATTGATCTCATCGAAGCTCAGGCCCTTCGGGCCATATATTCCAGCGTTATTAATCAGCACATCGAGCCCCGTGCCATCGAGAGTCGCGGCCAGTTCGTCAATCTGGTCGGCCTGGCTTACGTCAAGCCGGTGAAGACTCAGCGCATCGAATTGCCCGGCTAGCGCCGACAATTCATCAGCTGAACCGGGGTCACGACAACAGGCGAGAACGGTGTCGCCCTCATCAAGATATTGTTTGACGAATTCAAGACCGATGCCACGATTGGCACCGGTGATCAGGACAGTAGACATTTAGGTCTGCCTTTTTGTTGAGGCTGAGCCTGTAGTTACGGATAACTGCAGGTCTGAGCCCAACCTTCGGCGATCGAGTAGCAGCCACCCTTCTTTCTGAATAGATCCGCGGTCTGGTTGCCTGTTCCAGAAGGCCCCGCGTCGTTGAAGATGATATTGCTTTCATCGACGCCGTCCGCCATTTGTACCCTGAACCAGCCGTCGCCCAGGTTCACCATGGGAACGCCCGGCCAATCCGGGCTTGGCGAGGCCGCGCCGAACCAGTAGAAGTTCACCTGGTCTGTCCACTCCGCAGGCTTCTTGAAATGGAACTGCAGGCCGGGCAGTTCGCAGCTGTCGCTCCATGATGCTGCAGTAAAGTCGTAGCAGCCATTGCCTTCGCGGTAGAGATCAGGGGTCTGCTCACCTGCACCAGCATTGTTGAAGATTATATTCGCAGCCTCTACGCCGGATGGCAGCGTATAGCTGTACCAGTCGTTGCCAAGCGACTCCATGGCAACACCCGGCCAATCGACCGTGGCAGCTGTTGGGCTGGTTTCGAAGTAGTAGAGCGAGACATCTTCCCACGCTGCCGGGCTGTTGAAGTACACCGTGAAACCCGGCTCAAGGATCAGGTCTATGCTGGTGTTGCATGGCATGGCGCCAGCATTCTCAGCGCCTTCAGGGAGTACGAAGACGGCATAGGTTCTGCCAGGAATATTGAAGTCACCTGACGCAGCATCGAAGCTGGCCATGCGTACGACATCATCGCTGCCGGATACCTGCAATGGATGCAGGATCAGGGGCAGTCCCGCGAGACTGGCTGCACGAAAACTCACTGCATCGTCGTCCGCATTGAACATCACGACCACGCCTTCATACGTAGCATCCACATCACTGCCTGCACACTCGCCATCGCTGATCGTCATGGCGATCAAACCAGGCGTTTGGGCTGCGCCGGTATTCAGGAAACCAAGCCGATTGATGACATCATCGGCGTCGTCCAGGCGAAACAATGGACTCGAGTACCGCAGCGCCAGCTGCTCCTGGAACAACACCGCAGCTCGCTGAATATGCTCAGGTTGAGGATCGATGTTCGGATTGCTCATGATCTCTCGCATTAGCGGCCAGCGTTCGACGTTCTTGTCTTCAGAAGGCAGGCCCACGGCCCAGTTGTTCGACTGAGCAGTAAAGTCGACCTTGTTGAACCAGTCACCCGCATCAAAACTGTCACGGTCCATAGACTTCGATCGTAGTAGATCGGTGCCCATCTGATGGAATGGCACCCCCTGCCCCAAGTTCACGAAGGCCTGGCTCAGCAGATGTACCCGCACTCGCGCATCCATTTGCAGATCATCCGGCAGCTTCGCTTGCGTATTATCCCAGAGCGTTTCATTGTCGTGCTTATCCACGTAAATGACGTTTTCCTGGGGGTCCGCCGTGTAACCCACCCCTGAGTAGTCGAGGCCGGTGGTGACTGCTCCAGAATTGCTCACGAATGGATAATCGGCCAGGTTACCCGCAAGACCGATCCTGATCCTGTCGGCCTGATCACTCAAAGCACCCGCCCCTGGCGTCACACCGTTTGGATAGGTCTCGTTACCATTGGCGAAACCCTGGGCTCTGCCACGATCGGTAAAGTTTCCGCCGCGCACGCCGTCCCTGAGCCGATCATTGAAAGTGCCGACACCGGTACCTGCCATATTGAACTGCGTCGCCTGCTCGAAGCGCTGACCTCCAGTAACCTCACCGAAGTCCCAGCCTTCACCATAGATATAAATTCTGTCACCCTGCACACCGTCTGAAGCGGGGGTGAGTTCTGCCAGCGTGGCCTGAATCTCCTGCATGACTGTCTTCGGATGATGACCCATGAGATCGAAACGGAAAGCATCGATCTTGTAATATTTCGCCCAGGTGGTCACCGCCTGCTTCATCAGGTGGCTCATCATGGCATGCTCTGCAGCCGTGTTGTCGCAGCAGGTCGAGGTCTCGACCGCCCCGGAAGTCGGGTTGAGCCTGTGGTAATAGCCCGGGACCAGCTTGTCCAGCACTGACTGATCAGACAGCCCGGAGCCATAGGTATGGTTGTAGACCACGTCCACCACCAGCTTCAGACCGATTTCGTCCAGTGCCATCGCCATTTCGCGCAGCTCCCGAATGCGTGTCTTGCCGTCTGGATTAGTGGCATAGCTGCCTTCAGGGGCCAGAAAGTGGTAAGGATCATATCCCCAGTTAAAGCCATCGACGCCAGGGAAGCCCTCAAGCCGAGAATCGTAGTTGATGGCCTGCAAGCGCTGGGTCACCGGATCAGTCGCCACCAGCTCGGCGAAGACCTCACCTATTGGCGTGTCACCGAACTCTGCACAGCCTGCCTGCACAGACTCAACCGACACCTTTGTACAGAGACGGCTATAGGGATCATTCAGATCGACTCGATCAGCTGGGTTTTCCTTGACCGAAGCGATGTCGTTTACCGGAAGCACGTGGAAGTGAGTCAGGCCCGCAGCCTCAAGATTTTCCAGATGCTGCATGCCAGCCGACTTCGGCTTGCCATTCCGACCGTTGTAGGTGAAGGCCAGGTACTTGCCTCTGAGCGCTTCAGGCACTGATTCATCAGTCGCACTGAAATCACGTACATGTCCTTCGTAGAGGGTGATGTCCCTGAACGCTGGCAACTCCTTCACGAGCGCATCCCAGCCAACTGGCTTCAGGCTCTCATCATTGGCAATATCCACCAATTGACTGTAGGCCGAGTCAGTACTCAGGCTTAGCGAGTACGGATCGGTGACTTCATAGGTCTCGATAGCGCCACTAGCTGGCTGATACACAGTGACTTCGAATCGATAGAAGCGATCAGTCCAGTCGCTACTACCATCAAAGGTATACACGCCGTTTTCCACCTGGTCAGCTTGCAAAGTCTGAATCAGGTTCTTTCCAGCATCGTAGAACTTGAGCTTCAATGCTTGCGCCGTGGGTGCCCAGACTCGGATCGAAGGCAAGCCGCCGTCAAAGACCGGCCCCAACTGAGCCTCGGTCGTGTAGAACGTATCTATGACACCAGGCAGCTGCACTCGAGTGGCTTCCACAAAGCCGCCAGCCTCATCGTAGGCCACCGCCACCAACTGCGTATTCATCAGCCCTTTAGCCTGTTCATCTGAGAGGTCTAGGCTGAACACTGGCGCCTCTGCAAGATGCGGGAATTTCTCAAGTGTGCTGGCCATCAGAGCGCCGCCGGAAGTCACTGTCACCACCTGGCTTTCGCCACCAATGGTCTCGATACCATCCTGCTCGACCACGGAGATCGCTGCCGTGTCCGAACTCAATAATCTAACGCTTGAAATATCTGCAGACGTAGTTCGCCAGACCAGTCGACCAGGCTCGAGCCAGTGCGCCCTGGCACCGATAATTTCGACTGGTCTGAACTCAGGAATATCACAGGTATCAGTCCATTCCTCGCCGGTCTCACCAAAACAACCATCACTGTCGCGGAAGAGATCTGTCGTCTGATTCCCCTGACCATCGTTGAAGATCAGATTACTGGCCGTCACGCTGCTGGGGAACTGGAATTCATACCAGTCATTTCCGAGCGACGTAGCTGGCACCCCTGGCCACTCGATAGCTGGTGTTTCGCCATTCGCATTGAACCAGTAGATGTTTACATCAGCACCCCAGCTTTCAGGTCGCTTGAAGCGAACCCGCAAGCCCGGCGCAGGATAATCACAGGTATCTGTCCATGCGGTCGTCGCAAAATCAAAGCAGCCACTACCTTCACGAAACAGATCAGATGTCTGAGCGCCATCACCGTCATTGAAGATGATATTCGAAGCTGTCACACCAGCAGGAAAGACAAACTTGTACCAGTCTTCACCGATAAGCGTCATCTCTACACCAGGCCAGGTTACCGGATCCGCCGAACCCGTAGGATTCCAGTAATAGACTCGGGGCGTTGCCCAAGACGCCGGCTTCTGGAAGTAAACCGCGAACGAGCCGTCGCCATCACCGCCGCCATCTTCGCAGCTAGTCACCCACGCATCACCAGCAAAACAGCCGTCGGCATCACGGAAGAGATCAGCAGTCTGGTTTCCAGCACCATCGTTGAAGATCAGATTCGCAGCAGTGGTGCCCTCGGCGAACTGGAACTCATATACGCCACCGCCAAGCGCCGTTACCGGCACACCTGGCCATTCAACCGCGGGCGAGGGGTCAGCATTCCAATAGTAGATATTGATCTCGTCGCCCCAGGCTTCTGGCTTCTGGAAGCGAACTGTGAGGCCCGGTTCTGTACCGACTTCGACCGTTGATGTCTCAGAGATCAGCTTTTCACCTCTGGCAGACTCAGCGACCGCACGGAAGGTCAGCATTGTCCCTCCTTCCAAATCGTCAGCCGAATAGATCGCCCGATATCTCAATGCTGTCTCACCATCCACACCAACCCGGTCCGGCGCCGAATCAGTCGCCACAGTCACAAATTCACCGGCATCGATCTGCACTTGAAGCTCGACGGCGGTCATCGGCACTACTGGCACGTCAGTCCATTCGACGATGACCGGTATTTCAAAACGGCCACTCACTTTACGGCTCTCATCAAGAGCAAGCGTGAGCATTTCCGGTGCTGCTGCGTTAATTTCAGTTTTTGCACGGTAGATGGCGACCGACAGGGCCGGCATCTCAATGACGATCTCACCTGCCGCATCGGCGTTGATACGCCTGCTCATATCCTCTCCGAAGATACGATCATAACGGCCACTGGTACCGGCAATCGTCAATGCCTTCACCTCTGTCGACGTGTTCATCACCACGAGGTATTCGTTTGGATCTTGCTGCCATACCCGTGAGAACGCGAAAATACCTGGCTCACCTGACGCACTGCGCACGGTCATCTGACCATACCGCAAAGCCTTGTGTTGCTTGAGCACCTTGGCGTAGGCGCGCAGCGTCCTGTACATCGGATGCCTGGTCGAAAAATTGTCGTCCGCGGTTGTGCGGTCCGTCCCTATCAGGTCATCGTCGTTATAACCGGCAACCTCAGACGGGAACATATCCTGACGAGCCTCACCATCGCCCCCAGCGCCAGTAAAGCCCTGCTCGTCCCCGTAATATACCACCGGCACGCCACGGCCAAAGTAATTCAAGGCATAAGCCATCTGCAGACGCGCTAAATGCTCGGCATCCGACTCATCCGGGAACGCCCGCTGTATATCGCCACCGATCCGGCCGACGTCGTGGTTGCCGGTAAACGTCAGGAGACTATTGGCATCACTGTCAGCATCAGCGTACCAATCATCCTCCTGGAAGAGATCGGCAAGCCGTTGGGTACCTGCAGTTCCCGCAAACACATCCTTGCTCGCAAAGTAAGTGCCGAAGTCCAGCGCACTCTGTAGTTTGCCAACTGTGGTATAGCGCGACACCACCCGAGGGCTGCCATCAAAAACTTCACCGAACATGAAGAAGTCATCGTTTCCGAGCTCTGCGGCATAGGCTTTCATTTCAGGCGCCCATTGCTGCCAGAAGCTGAGATCCACGTGCTTGACGGTATCCAGCCTGAAACCATCGATGCCGAATTCCCTGATCCAGAACTTGAAGATCTCCCCCATGCCACTGACCACTCGCTGATCTGCTGTATTGAGATCATCGAGACCATAAAAGTCCCCGAGAATGCTGGACTCTCCAGCGAAGGTGCTGTCACCACGATTGTTGTAAACGGATGGATCGTTCAGCCAGTCAGGCGTCTTCGCATCCTCGAGGCCCGCAGGAATGAAAGGCGTATACGAAGGGTTGTTGGTATCGGTATAAGGACAGGTGCTCATGCCTTCGAGCAGTGAGCCATCAGGCTTGTGGCACTCCTCGTAGGCAATCACATCGGCGGTGTGGTTAATGACGATATCGAAAAAGACCTTCATGCCCTTGCGATGCGCGTGCTTGATGAAGGCAGCCATTTCCTCATTGGTGCCGAGATGAGGGTCGACCGAGGTATAGTCCAGCGTCCAGTAACCATGATAGCCGGCACTGCCAGGCTGGGTCGGCCTGTTCTTGAAAATGGGTGTCATCCAGATCGAGGTCACGCCCATGTTCTTGAGATAATCGAGCTTGTTGTACAGCCCCCTCAAGTCACCGCCGTGATAATAGTTCGCGTCAGCAGGATCCAGACCGCTGATCTCTTTGTCAGCGGCCAGGCCACCCGTATCATTGGTAGGGTCGCCATTACTGAAGCGATCTGGAAGAACGAAATAGAAGATTTCATCCTGTATCGGGCGTTCCTTGCAGGCGGTCAGCACTGAAAGAGCCAAAACGATGAGCGCAGCGGCCTTGAGTTTGGCCGCCTGCCACTGGAGGATATGGAGAAGAGTTCCCATGAGCATGTCCTGATATTGTTGTTTGAATCAGAATCACTCAGGTGAGGAAAATACACATCCCACTGGCAGAAAGTTTTCAGGGCGTAGCTTACGGGCGTAGACGATAATCTAGCGTTACAGACACCAGCCGCTTAACTTCTCCGGCGTATGGCCTCGGCCAGCACTTGTCCATGTGGCGTGCCAAGTCTGGCAAGGCCTGACAACACACCCGCCCGATTGGCATCCGGTTGGTTCTGACTCATCTTGGACTTCGCCTCCACATGAGTAATCTCGACCTCTATCCCCAACAAAACACCGGACAGCTTCTGAATATAATCCGCAGGCGCATCACTGACCTGCCAGGCCGGCGAAGAATCCATTTCTGCCAGCTGGGTCATCGTCGTCATTTGACGCAGCACCCACGACGCATCGTCCACCACCCGTAAGCGTCCCCGAATATGAACTGCTTCGTAATTCCAGGTCGGTACAACGCGGCCGCTCTCCTGCTTGCTCGGATACCAGTTCGGTGAGATGTAGCCCTGCGCTCCCTGAAAGATCAGCAAAACCTCTACATCAGCGCTGTGATCCTGCCATAGTTTATTGGCTCGAGGTATGTGACCCTGAAGCCTATCCTGCAGTAAGCCTGGCAGCTCTCCCCGACTCAGGACGGCGCCGTCGCTTGCTAGCGCAATATGATCCGACTCGAAAACAAACGGAATATGGTTGGCGGAGAGAACCTGATCCTGATCCATGATGACTAAAGCGGCCAGAGGATAGCTTCGCACCAGTGCCCGGACTTCAGACTCTGTACTGTTATCAAAATGCTTGGGAACGTACATATTTTTCCTCAGACCACTGCTTGTATTGTTCAGCTCTCAACCCGCGAGAATTCACCCTTCCTAGTGGGCACTTCAGGAACAGCCTGCCGCTCCGCCTTGTGCTCCGAACTGTCCAAAAAGCGAGCGTATAGCCGTACTCCGGGCGCTGCGGTGAGCCCGTGAAGAACGATACTGAATACGACCGTTAATAGTGCAGTTGCGCCTACCGTACTGCTGTGCTCAAAGGCTTTATCCTGCTGCACCAGCACTACGAAAATCAAGGTAGCCAGGCCACGAGGACCAAACCAGCCTAGAAAGACATAACTCCAACCGTGCAAGCCAGTGCCTAGCAGCGAAATTCCTATCGCAAGCATGCGTATCAGTACAAGACTGAGCAGGGCGTAGAGGACCACCCACGGGGTTATGTTTGAAATCTGAGACGCTAGGAGCACTGCCCCGAGCAAGAAAAAGATTGAGAGTGTGAGCAATTGGCCTTCAGTTTCAGCAAATTTGAACACAAATGGGGCAGGACGTTTCAAAAAATGTCCGAACATCAGGCCAGCGCTAAAAGCGCTGATGAAACCATTGCCTCCAACACTGTCTGCGACTGAAAATGAAAGGGCTGCGATAGACAGAACTGCGATACCTTCGGCCCTCTCCCCCATCCAGCCATGAGTGTACAGTCGACAAATGATCCATCCGCCCATACCACCGATCAATACGCCGACCAAGGGTCCAAGACTAAGCTGCCTGGTTACGAACCAAGCCCATTCTGTGGCGGTTCTCTCGTCTCCAGTGGTGGCAAGACTCGCAAAAACCAACACAAGCGGCAGAGCAATGCCATCGTTAAGGCCACTCTCCACATTGACCGCCTGACGCATACGCACTGGCAATGCTTTGGACTCCACCACAGGCAGTCCGAGTGCCGCGTCAGTCGGTGATAGCAACGTGGCGAGAAGACACGCCTCCCAAAACGAAAGCCCAAGTGGAAGCCAACTAGCCATGATAGCGCCGAGTACTATCATAAGCGGCATTCCAACAAGCAGCATTCGCACGGGCAAGGTATGCTCGCGACGCAGAGCCCGTAGGGGGATGCGCGCAGCATCATGAAACAGAATAACGACCAGGGTGAGCTCTGCAAGAAAATGAAGTGCTGTGAGCTCAATTTCGATTTCGAACCACTCGAGCCCCAGGCGACCAAGCAGGAGGCCAAAGCCGAGAAATAACATTGGTGGCGTTATCAGGCTTCCATCAATTCGCTTCGCCAATACGCTGAAAAGGAAAAAGCACACCGAGAGAATCATTATGGTATCAAGCGTCACGGCAACCCTCCCGAACCAGATCAACTTCAGAGCTTCAAGCCCACTCACACTAGCGATTGAGCTTACCAAAGCCGTGCCATAAAAAAAGCCCCGCTGCTTTCGCAACGGGGCTTTCGGTATAGATGCCTGACAACGACCTACTCTCGCATGAGCAAATGCCACACTACCATCGGCGCTGGACGGTTTCACTACTGAGTTCGGAATGGATTCAGGTGGTTCACGTCCGCCATGATCATCAGGCAAAACTGGTTGCCTCCGTAGAGGCTGTTGTCGGAATGACGGGTACAGAAGCGCCGTATATACATCCTTGTAGGCTCCCTCTGCCATCCATGGCAGAGGACGTTCTGTACCCGTTTTTCCGACAACACCCTGGCTGCGATGATCAACGCAACCAGAGCGGTGTTTGGTGTCTTCAACAATCGGACAAGCTGTGTAGTCGTACCAGGTAGCGCTTTCGCGGCTCGCAATACCTGTTTGTGTCAGAGAAAATCACTGACCGCCTTTGCTTTGGCGTTATATAGTCAAGCCATTCGGGCAATTAGTATTGGTTAGCTCAATGCCTCACAGCACTTACACACCCAACCTATCAACCTCATAGTCTTTAAGGGCCCTTATGAATCTCAAGGATTCGGGAAATCTCATCTTGAAGGGGGCTTCCCGCTTAGATGCTTTCAGCGGTTATCCCGTCCGAACGTAGCTACCGGGCAATGCCATTGGCATGACAACCCGAACACCAGCGGTTCGTCCACTCCGGTCCTCTCGTACTAGGAGCAGCTCTTCTCAAATTTCCAACGTCCACGGCAGATAGGGACCGAACTGTCTCACGACGTTCTAAACCCAGCTCGCGTACCACTTTAAATGGCGAACAGCCATACCCTTGGGACCGGCTTCAGCCCCAGGATGTGATGAGCCGACATCGAGGTGCCAAACACCGCCGTCGATGTGAACTCTTGGGCGGTATCAGCCTGTTATCCCCGGAGTACCTTTTATCCGTTGAGCGATGGCCCTTCCATTCAGAACCACCGGATCACTATGACCTACTTTCGTACCTGCTCGACCTGTCCGTCTCGCAGTTAAGCGCGTTTATGCCATTACACTAACCGTACGATGTCCGACCGTACTTAACGCACCTTCGTGCTCCTCCGTTACTCTTTAGGAGGAGACCGCCCCAGTCAAACTACCCACCACACAGTGTCCTCGGTACCGTTATACCGGAGTTAGAACCTCAAACATGCCAGGGTGGTATTTCAAGGATGGCTCCACGGCAACTAGCGTTGCCGCTTCAAAGCCTCCCACCTATCCTACACAAGCAGGCTCAAAGTTCACTGTGAAGCTATAGTAAAGGTTCACGGGGTCTTTCCGTCTAGCCGCGGATACACAGCATCTTCACTGCGATTTCAATTTCACTGAGTCTTGGGTGGAGACAGCGCCCCCATCGTTACGCCATTCGTGCAGGTCGGAACTTACCCGACAAGGAATTTCGCTACCTTAGGACCGTTATAGTTACGGCCGCCGTTTACTGGGGCTTCGATCAAGAGCTTCGCTTACGCTAACCCCATCAATTAACCTTCCAGCACCGGGCAGGCGTCACACCCTATACGTCCACTTTCGTGTTGGCAGAGTGCTGTGTTTTTAATAAACAGTCGCAGGGGCCTGGTATCTTCGACTGGTCTCAGCTTACGGAGCAAGTCCTTCACCAAAACCAGCGTGCCTTCTCCCGAAGTTACGGCACCATTTTGCCTAGTTCCTTCACCCAAGTTGTCTCATACGCCTCGGTATTCTCTACCTGACCACCTGTGTCGGTTTGGGGTACGGTTCGATTTAACCTGAAGCTTAGTGGCTTTTCCTGGAAGCCTGGCATCAACCACTTCGCTCAAAAAAGAGCTCGTATTCAGTCCTCAGCCTTGAGGAGATCCGGATTTACCTGAACCTCCAGCCTACAACCTTAAACGCACATCCAACAGTGCGCTGGCCTAGCCTTCTCCGTCACCACATCGCAGTTAAATCAAGTACAAGAATATTAACTCGTTTCTCATCGACTACGGTTTTCACCCTCGCCTTAGAGGCCGACTCACCCTGCGCCGAAAAGCGTTGCGCAGGAACCCTTGGTCTTCCGGCGGGGGAGTTTTTCACTCCCCTTTTCGTTACTCATGTCAGCATTCGCACTTCTGATACCTCCAGCATGCTTCTCAACACACCTTCATCGGCTTACAGAACGCTCCCCTACCACGTATCCTAAGATACATCCGCAGCTTCGGTGACTAGTTTAGCCCCGTTACATCTTCCGCGCAGGCCGACTCGACTAGTGAGCTATTACGCTTTCTTTAAAGGATGGCTGCTTCTAAGCCAACCTCCTAGCTGTCTGAGCCTTCCCACATCGTTTCCCACTTAACTAGTACTTGGGGACCTTAGCTGGCGGTCTGGGTTGTTTCCCTCTTCACGACGGACGTTAGCACCCGCCGTGTGTCTCCTGGATAGTACTCACCGGTATTCGGAGTTTGCATGGGGTTGGTAAGTCGGGATGACCCCCTAGCCCAAACAGTGCTCTACCCCCGGTGGTATTCGTCCAAGGCGCTACCTAAATAGCTTTCGGGGAGAACCAGCTATCTCCGAGTTTGATTGGCCTTTCACCCCCAGCCACAGGTCATCCGAATCTTTTTCAACAGATTACGGTTCGGTCCTCCAGTTGATGTTACTCAACCTTCAACCTGCCCATGGCTAGATCACTCGGTTTCGGGTCTACGTCCAGCAACTATATCGCCCTATTCAGACTCGGTTTCCCTACGCCTCCCCTATTCGGTTAAGCTCGCTACCAAACGTAAGTCGCTGACCCATTATACAAAAGGTACGCCGTCACAGAACAAGTCTGCTCCGACTGCTTGTACGCACAGGGTTTCAGGGTCTATTTCACTCCCCTCTCCGGGGTTCTTTTCGCCTTTCCCTCACGGTACTGGTTCACTATCGGTCAACTGGGAGTATTTAGCCTTGGAGGATGGTCCCCCCGTCTTCAGTCAGAATTCCACGTGCTCCGACCTACTTGATGCGTGTCAAAAGTGTTTTCGAATACGGGACTATCACCCTCTCTGGTCGACCTTCCCAGGTCGTTCTTCTAACACAAATAACATCGGCTGCTCCCCGTTCGCTCGCCGCTACTAGGGGAATCTCTATTGATGTCTTTTCCTCTGGGTACTTAGATGTTTCAGTTCTCCAGGTTCGCCTCATCTCCCGTACGGGAAATGATACTGCTCAAAAGCAGTGGGTTGCCCCATTCGGAAATGTTCGGATCAAAGCTTGTTTGCCAGCTCCCCGAACCTTATCGCAGGCTCATACGTCCTTCATCGCCTCCAGTTGCCAAGGCATCCGCCCTGTGCGCTTATTCACTTGACTATATAACCCAAAACAAACGCGTTCTTTGCAGAACACCCTGTTACAGGTCCTTCGTCATTGCTGATTCTCTGCTGACACAAACACGATTGATCAAGCTTCCGCTCAATCTCTCGCCGGTATTGCGTCTGAGTACAACTACAGTAAAACTCCGCGTGAATCTCATCTGACCAAAGTCAGATTATTCACTCGTTGTTTACTTCAGCTTGTCCAAATTGTTAAAGAGCATCAACCCGTGGGTTGACCAAAGAAGCCGTCAGCTGCTTTGGTCAAACCAGTGGTTGTCGTAGTGTTTCAAGAGTTGCAGTAATGGTGGAGCTATGCGGGATCGAACCGCAGACCTCTTGGATGCAAACCAAGCGCTCTCCCAGCTGAGCTATAGCCCCTAACTTGTCTTGGCTTCGCGACTCGGCGTTGCAGTCTTCGCTCGCTGCGGTCATGACCAGACGGTCACTCCCTTACTTGCTCAATCTGCGCCTTGATTCGCAAAACCAATCCTGCGTTAGCTAAATACTGCCAAGGCAAAGATAGGTAGATAACTGACTGTGGAAAAATCCGCTGACTTACGGAATTCCGCAGAATTTTCCGAGACAAGGCGCAGAGGGTCGACGCATAGCGTGCTATGCGAGGCGCTCTGCAACGCCGTATCGGGAAATTCTGGTGGGTCTGGGTGGACTCGAACCACCGACCTCACCCTTATCAGGGGTNAGAGCATCAACCCGTGGGTTGACCCAAATAGCTCGAAAGCCACTTGGGACAAACCAGAAGGTCTACATAGNTGCGCTCTAACCACCTGAGCTACAGACCCAGAACTGTCCAGGCCTTTCACTCGTCAGACCATCTCTTGAAGTACGACATATCAAGCAATTTGTTGTGGGTACTTAACCAGCACCGAACCGACGTTCGTTTAAGGAGGTGATCCAGCCGCAGGTTCCCCTACGGCTACCTTGTTACGACTTCACCCCAGTCATGAACCACACCGTGGTAAGCGTCCCCCCGAAGGTTAGACTACCTACTTCTGGTGCAATCCACTCCCATGGTGTGACGGGCGGTGTGTACAAGGCCCGGGAACGTATTCACCGCGACATTCTGATTCGCGATTACTAGCGATTCCGACTTCATGGAGTCGAGTTGCAGACTCCAATCCGGACTACGAGACGCTTTGTGAGATTCGCTCCACCTCGCGGCTTTGCATCCCTCTGTACGCCCCATTGTAGCACGTGTGTAGCCCTGGCCGTAAGGGCCATGATGACTTGACGTCGTCCCCACCTTCCTCCGGTTTGTCACCGGCAGTCTCCCTAAAGTTCCCACCATTACGTGCTGGCAAATAAGGACAAGGGTTGCGCTCGTTACGGGACTTAACCCAACATTTCACAACACGAGCTGACGACAGCCATGCAGCACCTGTCTCTGCGCTCCCGAAGGCACCCCTCTATCTCTAAAGGGTTCGCAGGATGTCAAGGCCAGGTAAGGTTCTTCGCGTTGCTTCGAATTAAACCACATGCTCCACCGCTTGTGCGGGCCCCCGTCAATTCATTTGAGTTTTAACCTTGCGGCCGTACTCCCCAGGCGGATCACTTATCGCGTTAGCTGCGCCACTTGAAGATTAAATCTTCCAACGGCTAGTGATCATCGTTTACAGCGTGGACTACCAGGGTATCTAATCCTGTTTGATCCCCACGCTTTCGCACCTCAGCGTCAGTTTTTGGCCAGAGAGCCGCCTTCGCCACTGGTATTCCTCCCAATCTCTACGCATTTCACCGCTACACTGGGAATTCTACTCTCCTCTCCAAAACTCTAGCCATACAGTTCGAAATGCAGTCCCCAGGTTAAGCCCGGGAATTTCACATCTCGCTTGTATAACCGCCTACGCGCGCTTTACGCCCAGTAATTCCGATTAACGCTCGCACCCTCCGTATTACCGCGGCTGCTGGCACGGAGTTTGCCGGTGCTTCTTCTGTGGCTAACGTCAATGTGTTGCGCTATTAACACAACACCCTTCCTCACCACTGAAAGTACTTTACAACCCGAAGGCCTTCTTCATACACGCGGCATGGCTGGATCAGGGTTGCCCCCATTGTCCAATATTCCCCACTGCTGCCTCCCGTAGGAGTCTGGACCGTGTCTCAGTTCCAGTGTGACTGATCATCCTCTCAGACCAGTTACGGATCGTCGCCTTGGTAGGCCTTTACCCCACCAACTAGCTAATCCGACATAGGCTCATCTGATAGCGAATGGTCCGAAGATCCCATCCTTTCCCCCGTAGGGCGTATGCGGTATTAATCCGGGTTTCCCCGGGCTATCCCCCACTACCAGGCAGATTCCTATGCGTTACTCACCCGTCCGCCGCTCGTCAGCACCCGAAGGCCTGCTACCGCTCGACTTGCATGTGTTAAGCCTGCCGCCAGCGTTCAATCTGAGCCATGATCAAACTCTTCAGTTTAAATCATCAAAACTAAATAACTTCATCAATGGCAAGTTTAAAACTACTGAATTGCTTCAGTGTTTACCTTGACCATTCTTATCAGAACAGTACCGGTAAGCACCCACACAAATTGCTTGATATCTATGTTAAAGAGCGGTCTTC